>NZ_JBSWWF010000002.1:0-647776 GCF_056159945.1 Alteromonas sp. ABH2_165 | reverse complement strand
CTCCACCTACGGTTAACGTAAATTGTTCCGATACAACAACGAATGTGCTTGCCACTATCGCCACCTTTACCGGCGGGCGTGTCGCTTGTTCCAATAGAAGCAACGGCTTCGATAAGTTTATCGATAAACACCTGAACAAAGGTGTAAAAGACGATGAGAACCGCTAGCCCACATATTGCGCACAACCATAACTGTGGTTAATCTACCCGCTGAAATTTTTATAGGAAATATCCATGGCAGCCGCCAACTTACTTGCTCTTATTGACGATATCGCCACCCTGCTCGATGACATTTCAGCCATGTCTAAGGTCGCCGCTCAAAAAACAGCCGGCGTACTCGGTGATGATTTAGCCCTTAATGCGAACCAGGTTCAGGGCGTGCGCGCTGAACGAGAACTGCCTGTGGTGTGGGCGGTCGCGAAAGGCTCATTGCTAAACAAAGTGTTCCTGGTTCCCGCAGCCATGTTGATCAGTGTATTTATACCTGTACTTATCACCATTTTGCTGGTTATTGGGGGCTTGTACCTGTGTTTTGAAGGAGCAGAAAAAGTCATTCATAGCTTGTTCCATAAGCAGGACGAGGCCGAACGGGAAGCGAGAATCGCCAAGCTGGCGCAGGAAGATGTCGACCTTGTGGCAATGGAAAAGGATAAAATTAAAGGGGCAATTCGTACCGATTTTATTCTTTCTGCTGAAATCATTGTAATCGCACTCGGCAGTGTACAAGGTGCCGATTTAGTCACCCAATTAGGTGTTTTGTGTGCGCTTAGCGTGGGTATTACGGCTGGCGTTTATGGCATTGTCGCCGGTATCGTGAAAATGGACGATGTTGGCCTGTACCTGCTCAGAAGGTCTCTCACTGGCGGTTACAATGGTTTTCAACGTATTACCGGGCGCGCGCTTTTGGTTTCGGCTCCAATTTTAATGAAAGTACTCGCGTTTGTGGGAACCATCGCCATGTTTCTGGTAGGTGGCGGTATACTCACTCACAATATCCCTTTCCTGCATCATGTTGCAGAAAGTATGAGTCATGGCTTTGAGCAGCTTGGCTTTATCATTCCGTTGCTCATCGATGGTGTAGCAGGTTTGATTGCGGGCTCGTTGATTGTGGGCGTGGTATCAATTTTTACCCGCGGTAAATCTCACGACTAAACCTAGTGGTGCTTACGGGCAAACATCAATTTTCAAATAACAAAAGTGGTGATTTTCACCACTTTTGCTTTTTTATTTTCACCAAATTTTGGTTTCTTTCCTTTCAAAATTATTTATTTGCGCCCTCTTCGAAATAAAAATTCCTTTAAAATCAATACAAGTGGAATTTTAAGCGATATGGCACAACTATCGCTATTCAACTATCACTTACGCAAATACGACTAAACAATCAACTGCCGGGAAGTCAGCCAGCGCGCAGTTTCTAATCTTAGTTAATGGAGAGTAACGATGATAACTTCCGGTGGTTTATTACTTCTTGCGCTTGGGCCCGTTGTTGCATACCTGGCCAGTGCCGTACTTTTCAGCGGACTGCAAAGCCTCGCAGCCCGCTTTCACTAATCCCAACGCTCCCGTAGGGCCTTTCCCTGGGTCAGCTGATATATCGCGTACGAGTTTTAATTAATCGATATATCCTGGCCGCAGGGCTTTTTTATGCCCGCGTCTTTACGTCTTTACAGTTATGGAAGAGTAATGGCCTTTACCCATTGCTAGCTTAACCACCAAATAACCGCTCCCACCAACTCTTTTTCTTACCCGATTGTTGTTCTTGCCTTACTGGCTGACCATAACAATCCTGACTTGGTGGTGGCAGCACATCCAAAATCGCTGGCACACTCATAGAGTCCGGACAACCAGCAATGGTAACAGCGCCGGTTTTGCTGTCGAAATGTGCAATCCCCAACCCTTGCGGGAATCGACGGGATAACGATTTAGGAGACTGTGATTTCTGGTAGTTCACAAACACTGGCAGCGCACCGCCCGCACCGGTAAGTAGAACCGGTTGGTTGTCATCGTTGCCGACCCAAACTGTGGCCACATTGTTGCGGTCGAAGCCGGTAAACCAGCTATCACGATAATCGTCGGTAGTCCCCGTTTTACCGGCCATATTGATATTGGGGAACGTTTGCCCTACCCGCTTCGCCGTGCCTTCCGTGGTCACTTTATAAAGCGCATAATTCAGCAGATAAGTGGCCGCCTCGTCTACTCGCTGCGAATAATACTCTGCATGTCGCCAAACCAAGCGGTTGTTTGCAGACACCACCGACGTAACAGTATGAAGCGGAATATACCGGCCATTATTAGAAATGGTCTGGTACATCTGGTTAGTTTCCAACGGTGATAAAGACATAGCACCTAACGTCATTGCTGGTACTTCGCGGAATGTGCTTTCCACGCCCAAACGATGAATGGTATCTGCTACGTTTTCTAGCCCTACCTGCATACCCAGGTTAACCGTGGGTACGTTGAGTGATTCAGACAAACCTTCCACCAGCGGTACCTGCCCGCGGAATTTCTTGTCTGCGTTTTTGGGTGACCAGGTTTTTCCGCTTTCATTTTCCAGCGTGATGGGTTCATCCTGAAGCGGTGTTGCCAGATTAAACGAAACAGGATCTTCCAGCGCAGTGAGATATACCGCAGGCTTGATCAACGATCCCACCTGACGCTTGGCATCCAGCGCACGGTTAAACCCTTTAAATCCGGTTTCTCGACTGCCAACAATAGCGCGAATTTCGCCACTGGCAATATCAGTTACCACCATAGCACCCTGCAACTGTGCCTTACGGTCTGACTGTAAACCGTTTAAGGTACTGGCAACGGCCTTCTCTGCCCGGCGCTGCGCGTAAATATCTAGCGTAGTAAATACTTTAACGCCAGAGTCCCGTAGCGAAGGATCGGCCAGAATTTCCGTTAACTCCCGACGAACCTTGTCCATAAAGGCAGGATGCTTACCACTTGCCAAACTCGCACCTGAAGCCAAGCCGATAGGTGAATTCACCGCGCGTTCATAGGCAGCCCGGTCGAGCTCATTGGCTTCAAACAGTATGCGTAATACCAGATTACGACGCTCCAATACTCGCTCTTCGTAGCGTCGAGGATTGTAATAAGAGGGCCCTTTGATCATTGCCACCAGCGTGGCGATTTCAGGGGTACTCAGCTCGTTTGCCGGACGGTCAAAATAGAAGTAACTGGCGAGGCCAAAACCATGCACCGCCATGTCTCCATTCTGCCCCAGAAATACCTCGTTAAGGTACGCCTGCAAGATCTCATCTTTGCTGTAGCGGGCATCAATGATCAATGCCATCAGCGCTTCTTTGATTTTGCGGGTAATGGCTTTTTCCCGGGTAAGATAGAGATTTTTCACTAACTGCTGCGTGAGCGTACTGCCGCCCTGCACTGTGCGGCCTGCGCGAATGTTCGCTATCAACGCCCGTAAAATCGAAAGCGGTGCCACGCCATGGTGTGAATAAAAATCTTTGTCTTCAGTGAGTATTAACGCTTTGGGCAGTAATGCTGGCACTTCATCCAGTTTTACCAGCATGCGATCTTCACGGCTGCTGCTCACCATACGAGTGACCAGCCAGGGCTCCAGGCGAATACGGTTCAGCGACTGCCCGGCACTGTCGTCGTTAATTGAACCAATGCGATTACCGCTCCAGCTAATAGTGATTTGTCTTAGCGGCTCATCACCGTCGGGGAAACTGAACGCCCGGCGCTGCATCACTAACTTGTTTCGGGTATAGCGATATTCACCGCTACTATCAGGCGAGTTTACGCTGCGATAGCCGAGTAATTTCAGCTCATCGAGGACTTCTTTCGGAGTGATTTCCTGTTCTTCAGACAGCACCAGCGGGCGAGCAAAAATTTGTGCAGGCACTTCCCACTTATTACCGGTGAAAGTGTGTTTTATCTGTGCGTCGAGATACACCATGTAGCCAAGTAACACGGCAAAGCCAACCAGGCATAATTTAAAAAGCAGCCCGGGCCAGCGCCGACGGGGCTTACTACCAATTTTCTTCGGTTTCGTTACTTTCGTCTGTTTTTTAGCCACTTATCATGCCAATATAGAAAATGTCACAAGGGATTTTGCGGTTTTCGCAGCGGAATTGCCAGCCGCATGTTACCGTAAAAATCATTGTCGTTCTGTTGTGATAAAACCTTTACGTCAGAACCATCAATCCGGATGGCTGGATGAGCCAGAAAGGAGCGAAATATGAAAATTTCTATCGATGTTGACCTGTCCCCACAGGAAGCCCGCGAATTAATGGGCTGGCCGGACATGAGCAAAATCCATGAAGCCACCATCTCACAACTCACAGAGCAAATCAAAAGCGGCAATCAGGAGCTAATGTTGTCAATGCTGAAGCCATACCTGGATGGCAGTCAGCAGGCCTTTACCTATTATCAGAAAATGCTGGAGAGCATGGCCACTGCAGGAACCAGCAAAAAGTAAGCATGGAGGTGTCTTGTGCACGAGCAGGACAAAGACGATATTCTGGACACACTGAATCAGTATGCGCAGCAGTTTAATGCAATGGTTCACAATATTCTTACCAAGAAAAATAGCAGCGAGGAGACGTCCGCTATGTTCGATCCGGAGAAGCTGGGCACATTGCTTTCAGGCGACGCGGTAGAAGTTGATTCAGCCAAACTCATTCAAACTCAAATGGATTTTATGCGTCAGCAAACTGAATTGTGGCAACAAGCCACAAAAGCGATGCTGGGCGAAAATTCCCATCCTGTCATGCAGGAAGAAAAAAGCGACCGCCGCTTTTCCCACACCGACTGGCAAGACAATCCTATCTTCAGTTACATGAAACAGGCTTATCTGATTAACTCTAAAATGTTGCAGGGAATGATTTCATCCATGCAGTTCAAAGATCCAAAATCAGAAGAACAAGTGAAGTTCTATACTCGCCAGTATATTAACTCGGTGTCTCCTACCAACTATCTGCTGTCTAACCCGGAAGTCTGCGAAGAAATTCTTAAAACCAAAGGCCAGAACATGGTGAAGGGTATCGAGAACTTCATGCGTGATTTGGAAAAGAGTCCGCTGGAAGCCTTCAAAATTACCCAAACCGATATGGATGCTTTTGAAGTGGGTGTGAACCTGGCTACAACGGAAGGCCAGGTGATTTACCAGAATGAGCTCATGCAGCTGATTCATTACAAACCTAAGGTGGAGAAAACCTATTCAACGCCAGTGCTATTTGTACCGCCGTTTATTAATAAGTACTACATTCTTGACCTTGAAGAGCGCAAGTCTGCGGTAAAAGGGTTACTGGATTCTGGCTTCTCAGTGTTCATGATTTCCTGGGTAAACCCGGATGCATCACTGGCAGACAAAGACTTCTTTGACTACATGAAACAAGGCCCTATAGAAGCACTGGATGTGGTTTGCGACATTACGGGTAAGAAAAAAGTGAACATGGTGGGCTTTTGTGTTGGTGGCACACTATTAAGTGCAGCTACGTCTTACCTGCGAGCGAAAAAAGATACCCGGATCGAGTCACTCACCCTGCTCACCACGCTACTGGACTTTAGCGAGCCCGGTGAAGTTGGCAACTACCTCACTGAAGACGCTTTGCCCATTATGGAGCAAAATGCAGACATTAAGGGTATTTACGATGGCCGCATTCTGGGTTTGAGCTTCAGCCTGTTGCGTGAGAACAACCTGTTTTGGTCGTATTTCATTAATAACTACCTTAAAGGCAAAGACCCAGCGGCTTTCGACATTTTGTTCTGGAACAGTGATGCGACCAACATTACCGCGTCTTGCTTCAAGCAGTACATTCGTACCACCTATTGGGAAAACAAACTGAAAGATCCGGGCGCGGTGGAAGTGGATGGCATTCCAATTGATCTTGGCAACATTGATGTACCGGTCTACTTCCTGACGACTCTGGCCGACCATATCGTACTGTGGCAAGGCGCATACAAAGGTACGCAGTTAGTGAAAGGCGATACCCGTTTCGTACTGGCAGGTTCAGGCCACCTGGCTGGCGTTATTAATCCGCCAGAAACCGGCAAATACCCACACTGGACGAACGAAAATCTGCCTGAAAGTGCCAGTGAATGGTTCGACGGTGCGGTGAAGCACGAAGGTTCATGGTGGCCGAACTGGCACGAATGGCTTATTAGCCACCGCAAAACCAAAGTAAACGCCCCCCAACCCGGTGAACACGAAAAATACCCGGTCATCGAAGCCGCGCCCGGCTCGTACGTGAAAAAACAACTCGGCTGAGGTGTGGAGCAGCGCTCTCGGGGTGGGGCTATTGTAAAATCTAAACACGGCGCTTTCGGCGAGCTGTTTGGAGATCCAGGAGGGAGCAAGTGCAGGTGGAGGAGGTGGAGCGAATTCTAAACCGTCTGCCGCAGGGATGCGGCAGTCGAGGCCCCATGGATGGGTTCACGCCGTGTTTAGAATTCGCTTCCCTCCTCCACCGAGAACGCCGCTCCCTCGCTGTCTACAGGCACAAAAAAAGGGGCCTTCCGGCCCCAGTGCTTTTGTCTATTCGGTTTGCGGTAAATTATGACTCGCTGTTTTTCTCTTTAGCGATGTCTAGTACACGTGAACGCAGTTTTTCATCCGTTTGTACTAATTGTGCAATTGTGGTGTAAGTCTGCACTTCCAGACCTGTTTTCTCAATTTCACTTACCATTTCAGTTTGCGCTGCTTGCTGAATTTGCTGCATTTTTTCAGGCGTTTCATCGCCGCTGATTTCAGACTGGTATTTATCTGCTACATCGCTAACTGCATTCATCGCAACAGTAAATTTTTCCAGAGTTGCGTCATCAAAATTTTCAGTTTGCATAGTAGGTGCGCTGGATAGACCCGTCTCTTTGGTATCTTCGGCAGCCTGTGAAGCGAAGTTAACAGAACATGCTACTGCCAGGCCAAGCGCTAATGATTTGACGAATTTATTCATATTGATCTCCAATTTGGATTCGAATTGCCGTCTAACTTTAAGACTCAGCGTAAAACGGCTCTCATCATCACTACAGCGATAACCATGCCACCCCGACAAAACCCTGCAATATCATGCAATTAAGAAAAACGCATATATTTTCACCGGTAATTGTTGTGCAACAGTGTCGCTTTTTTTCACACCTTTTAAGTTGCCGGTGGAGCGTCTAATGCGCTACTCTGCGTATTGAACCGAAGAGGTAACGTCATGATCATCATTAAAAAATATCCTAACCGCCGACTGTACGATACGTCACAGAGTCAGTATGTAAACCTTGATTACATTAAAACACTGATTAATGAACGGCAGGAATTTAAGGTCATTGACTCCAAAACCGAAGATGACATCACCAAGTCATTACTCCTGCAGATCATCAGTGAATCTGAAGCCAACGAAAATCAGTCTCTGCTGACAAATACCCTGCTTAAGCAACTTATTCGCTATTACGACACTGACATGCAATATTTTCTTCGTCAGTATTTAGAACAGTCGTTAGTGGCCTTTATTGAGCAGCATGATCAGGTTCAGGGTGTGATGAAGAATATGATGGATAACACGCCTTTTGGTATGTTCAATAAAATGGTTGAACAAAATATGGAAGCGTGGAAAAAGTCGCAAAAGTAAGTTTGTCTCCCTCCTTAACGCCACTTTGCTGCAAAGCAGCATAAAAAGCTATTTGCTTATTATTTATTCGTCTAACTATTCTTGCTGCACCGCAACATTTTAGTTGATCTCCTGATTTCGATTGCTTAATATCTAACCAAAGATTGCTGCAACGCAGCAGATGGAAACCATCAACTGGTCAGGAGAAGAATATGTTTGGCAAGTTTTCAGAGCAGCTGAAAAGTACCACTAAGCCGGTACATACGCTGTTTGCTGTGAATACAAAAACATTGGAAAGTCTGTCTCAGCATCAGACAACACTGTTTACAGGGTTACTGAGCGACGGTATGCACTATATCGAAGCGGTATCTAAGCAAACGGAGTTGAAAGGTGTGATGAATGCGAATTCAGAGCTGGCAGAATCAGTTCGTGAGCGCATGACCAGCGCATCGAAAGATACCTACTCTACGCTCAACGCCATGCGTGAAGAAGTAACAGAAGTGATGGCTTCTAGCTTATCTTCTGCGGCGGATGCAGCAAAAGAGACGGCGACTAAGGCAACCACTGAAACGAAAAAAGCAGTGAAGAAAGCTACGCCGAAGCCAGCTGCTAAAGCGACACCGAAAGCGGCCGCCAAACCTGCGAAAGCAGCAGAAACCGTAACGAAAGAAGCGGAAAAGGCCGTCGAAAAGGTCGCAGAGGCAACGGAGAAAACGGTTGAGAAAGCCGCAGAAACCACAAAGGCTGCAGCTGAAGAAACTAAGCAGGCTGCGACTGAAACCAAAGCAGCACCGGCTAAAAAGCCTGCTACCCGAACCCGTCGTACGGCTGCGAAAAAGCCTGCGGCAAGTAAATCTACAAGTTAAAACAACCCAGAAACTGGAGAAGAGTAATGTTTGAGCAAATGAACGAGCAAATGAAAAGCGCAATGAAGCCTATGACTGACCTTGCTACATTAAACATGAGCACTATGCAGGATCTGGCTGAGAAGCAAAACGCCATGTATAGCTCTCTGTTATCAGAGAACATGTCTTATTTTGAGAAAGCAGCACAACAGAAAGACATGTCTGCACTGGCTGAAATGAACAAAGCTTATGTAGAAACTGTTCAGGAAACAGTGACTGACACAGCTAAAAGCTCTTACGCTATCATTTCAGAAGCACAGCAAAAAGCTGGCGAAATGTTTAAAGGTTTAAGTGACGAAATGACATCTAAGTTCCAAAGCGCCGCTAAAGCGTAAAAAACCCGACAGAGCGACGTTCTCGTCGCTCTTGTTCCCCTCCACATTGTGTGAACCTTTTTTTCCCCTAAAGGTCTTAGCCCCAGCCAGTTTTTGAGGAGAGACGTAATGAATTATCAGGCATATGATTATCTGACACGCGGCGCATATATTATGCACGAGGGTTTCAGTCTGCTTAACGATATTGCGAGCCATCCTTCCAATCTCTATGGTCATACCTTGCCCGGCCGCATCACCCGCGCTTCGCTGGAAACTGCTATGCGGCTGACACAACGCTACGAAAAGCTGGGGTTTAATATCGACGAGATAAAAATCGACGATAAACGGCATAAAGTGAAAGAAGAGGTCGTATTTAGTAAGCCATTTTGCGACCTCATTCACTTTCATCGAGCCGGTGTGCACGACGATCATAAAGTATTATTGGTTGCGCCGTTATCAGGCCATTTTGCTACGTTATTGAAAGGTACCGTTGAAGCATTATTACCTGATCACGAAATTTACGTGACCGACTGGGCTGATGCCCGTGAAGTACCTCTTGAAGATGGCCCTTTCAGTTTCGACTGCTATGTGGGTTATCTTATCGAAATGCTCGAATTCCTTGGCCCTGGCACGCACTTGATGGCGATCTGTCAGCCAACCGTGCAAGCGCTAATTGCAACAGCCGTTATGGCTGGGCAGAAAAATGAATGTGTGCCTAAGTCACTAACACTCATGGCCGGCCCGTTAGATTGCTCCAAAAATCCAACTAGGGTAAACGAGTTCGCTCAGGAACACTCGATGAACTGGTTTCGTAACGTTGCCATTATGAAAGTGCCTTATGGCTATCCTGGTGAAGGTCGACAGGTCTACCCTGGCTTTATGCAGCTCGGTGGCTTCATTAGTATGAACCAGAAGTCACACATGAAGAAATATCAGAATTTCTTCCAGAACCTGGTATTTGGCGAAGAGGAAGATGCTGACCGCTTCCGCGCATTCTATGATGAATACATGGCCGTTTTAGATATGCCGGCTGAGTTCTATCTCGAAACCATCGAGCGCGTTTTCAAGAACAATGAAATTGCCCGCGGCGCTATTACCTATCAGGGTGAACCGGTTGATTTCGAAACAATCACAAATACGGCACTACTTACCGTAGAAGGTGCCGATGATGATATTTGCGGTCTTGGCCAAACGGAAGCTGCGCAGGATATTTGCAAGAATATCCCTAAAGGCATGCGTAAGCATCATGTTCAACCGGGCGCGGGTCATTACGGTATTTTCAGCGGATCTAAATTCCGTCAAAGTGTGCGCCCTATCATCACTGATTTCATCCACAAATACGCTTAATCACTCTGTGGTTAACGCACTACCATCTCTACGCGCCTGATCTCCAATCAGGCGCGTTTCGTATTTTCCCCTATGTTTCTCTCGCCCTAATAGGGACAGTTAAGGTAGCATGAACGCCTAAACAAAAAGGGTAATTTGTCATGTCTAAATGGATCCCGCGTAAACTTGGTTTATCTGTTCTGTCATTACTGGCAGCGTCTTCTTCTGTTTACGCCAACACCGATTTTGAACAGTGTAAAACGGAACTGTCTCAACAGGCCGTTGCGCAGGGCGTTAGTGGCGAAACTGCCAGTAAAGTGTTTGCCAATATTCAATATCAGCCCAGAGTGATTACACTCGATCGCAGCCAACCAGAATTTGTTCAAACGTTTCCGGGTTATTACGGTAAGCGCGTAACCGAGTGGCGGATTGGCAAAGGCCGTGAGATGTACGCGAAGCATCGCGAACTCCTTCGTAAACTGAGTCAGAAGTACGGCGTACCGGCGCACTACCTTGTTGCATTTTGGGGTCTTGAAACTAACTTCGGCTCCTACAAAGGCAAAATGAACGTATTAAACTCGCTGGCAACATTAGCGTGTGATGAGCGTCGTAGTACTTATTTCACTAAAGAATTAATTACTGCAGTGAAGCTACTTGAGCGGGAATCTCTCGACCAAACACAAATGGTCGGTTCCTGGGCTGGCGCCATGGGCCACACGCAATTTATGCCATCAGCCTACATGAACTATGCTATCGACGGTGATGGTGATGGACAGATCAATCTCTGGGATAGTGAGGAAGACGCCTTGGCATCTGCAGCGAATTTCTTATCGCAGTTAGGCTGGCAGCCGGGCTTCCGTTGGGGCCGGGAAGTTAACTTACCAGAAAATTTCGACTACCGTGATACCGGTTATAAAAACCGCCAGGCAATCACCAACTGGGATCAGATGGGCATTACCAAAGCCAATGGCGAGTCACTGGGTAGCAGCGACGAGAAAGGATACGTTGTGGTGCCGGCAGGTCACAATGGCCCTGCTTTTATTGCCTACCACAACTTCCGCATCATCATGCGGTGGAATAATTCTGAGTTTTACGCTATTTCAGTAGGGAAGCTTGCCGATCAAATTGCCGGTGAAGCCGGACTCATCAAGCCGCTACCTGAACTCCCCGCCTACGAACGCAACGATATCATTAAGCTGCAAACTGCGCTCAATGAATTGGGCTATGATGTGGGCAAGCCTGACGGCATTATCGGACCTGCGACCCGCTCAGGCATTCGGGAATACCAATTGTCGAAAAACTTGGTTGCCGACGGATTTCCGGGCTTAGATGTGATGGAAGCGATAGGGGTTTTCAGCGAAACGCCGAAGCAAGAAAAGCAAAGCTAATTTGAATCTTTCAGAGAGCGAGCATTCGCTCTCTGAAGTATCGTACTGTGCCGAGAGGCTTAGTACATATGTTGACCACCGTTTACGGACAAAGTTGAACCGGTAATAAAACCCGCTTCATCGCCAATTAAAAACAATACGCTACGCGCGATGTCTTCTGGTGTACCAAGACGCCCGACCGGGATCTTAGCAATAATCTTTTTCAATACTTCTTCTGGTACAGCGCGAACCATTTCAGTATCAACGTAACCCGGTGCAATCGCATTCACGGTAACCCCTTTAGCCGCACCTTCCTGAGCAAGTGCTTTGGTAAAACCATGAATACCTGATTTCGCAGCGGCATAGTTAACCTGACCATACTGACCAGCCTGACCATTAATTGAACCGATATTCACAATGCGACCAAAACCTTTCTCGCGCATAGAATCGATAACTGCACGACAAGTATTAAAACAGGAAGCAAGGTTCGTTTGAATAACAGCATTCCATTGTTCGAAATCCATGCGATGCATGGTGCCATCCCGGGTGATGCCGGCGTTATTTACAAGAATTTCAACAGGGCCATAATCAGTCGCAATTTGCTCAATTGCTTCTTTGGTTTTTTCAAAATTCGAGACATCAAATTTAAATGAAGGAATGCCGGTGCGCTCAGTAAACGCTTTGGCTGCTTCATCGTTACCACCATAATTTGCCACAACAGTATAACCAGCATCTTTTAATGCTGTGCAAATCGCTTCACCAATTCCTCGGGTACCGCCTGTGACTAGTGCAACTTTACTCATTTCGTCTCCCTCTTATTGTTGACGTAAATATGTACAACAATGCCTATATAAACACGCTTATTCATACTTTTACAACGGGTTCAGAAAGACTTTTTATGCGACTTTTGTCTAATAAAATTTATAAATAACTATGTCGCCTAATATTTACTTAAATATCAGTCGCTTAATTTCTATCCAGGGCATTTATGATGGAATTACCCTCATTATCTTTTTCAAAAACAAGGGGTTGAGTCATGAAAATTACCACTAAATAGCAGTAGACAGCACGGGAAATAACTTTTTTATGAGCGACGGTCGGGCTACTTGTTTCTCGGTTTAATCGAACGCCCAGGTTTTTCACTCATCGGATCGTCAGGCCATCGGTGTTTAGGGTAGCGACCTTTCATTTCTTTCTGCACATCGAAGTAACTGCCCTGCCAAAACGCTTTAAGATCGGAGGTGGTTTGAATGGGTCGTCCGGCCGGCGACAATAACTCAATCGTCACGGTTCTGTTTCCGTCAGCTACCGTTACAGGCTCAGTTTGCCCGAACATTTCCTGCAACTTTACTGCAAGCATCACTTCGCCATCAGACCGATAAACCAACTTTCGATTCTCGCCAGCAGGTACCGTAATACTCACTGGCAGGAAAGTATCCATTGCATGCTGCTGTCCCCAAGGCAATGCCTGGTGGCAGAGGTTTGCCCAGCTAAGACTTTCAAGCTGCTCCCAGCGACGGAGTTTCCCAAGTCGCTTTTTAAGCTCATCAGCTTGCAGTAAAGATAAAGGCGTGTCTGCGGGCAGCCAATTTGCGTCGCCATCAAACGCCTGCGGCTGCCGTAGTGAGTACTTACAAGCTAGTTGATATCTGTTCCACCATGTCCGGTCTTTTTCAGACATCGGCCAGTCATTCAAGAGCGTCGCTTCAAGAAGCTGATACCATGCCGTAGCCACGACGGTTTCACTTACCGAAGTAGCGGGTTCGCTACTCAACGTAATGTTATAAAAACCTTCAGTGGTTCGCGCCTCCATCTGCTTCTTCTGAGCATTGAAGATCATTGTTTCCCGAGCGCTAAAATGCTGCGGAAATAGTGTTCGCAAATCCGCTTCGGTTATCGGTTCTGCAGCGCGAATAATGACATCACTTCCCAGCACCTGACCATCTAACACCACCAGCCAATCCGACTTCTCAATAACATTGTCTGGTAACTTGGCACCGCGGCCACTGGCAAGCTTATACTCGTTACCCTTGCGGCGATAAGCCACCCGAAATGGAAAAGCAACCGCGAGACATAGACTTAGCGCTCTGGCGGGCAGTTTATCGGGCGAATGTTTTAACGTCGTCGCTATCAGTTTTGCGTACCGTCGGGCCTGACTTTTCATGCGTTCGACTGTGGAAGCGTCTGCGTGCTGAAGCCATGTTGAAAGGTGAATACCTGACGACTGCACAATATTCTCTTCAGCAACCGCTGCTATCCAACATGCCGCCTCTTTGATGGTGCCTTCTATAAACAGATCATTAAATTGCGAAGCCAGCAGCTCGGCTTTCATTAGCATTGCTGCGATAGCGGGTTGCGCGGGCACATCTGCAATCTGTCGCCCGGTTCCCGTGAGGCTACCGCTATCATCAAGTGCATCAAGGGCTTGCAATCGCTGGGTCGCACCATTGCACTGCGCTTTTGAAGGCTTGGTAAGCAAGGCCATGTCTTCAGGCTTTGTGCCCCATGCCAGCGCGTCGAGATACAGCGATGTGATATCTTCACGCTGAATTTGCGGTACGGGAAAGCCAGCCAGTCGATCTTGCTGTTCTTTGCTCCATAATCGATATACCTTACCCGGCCCGAGTCGTCCTGCTCGTCCTTTTCTCTGAGTCGCTGATGCCTGAGAAATTAATTGGGTGGTCAGTTGAGTAAAACCACTGGATTGATGGAAGGTCGCTACATTTTCAAGGCCACTATCAACCACCACACGAATGCCCTCAATGGTCAAGCTGGTCTCAGCGACATTGGTTGCAAGAATAACTTTTCTTCTACCATTTTCGTCCGGTTGAATCGCTGCTATCTGCCGATCTTTAGTGAGCGCACCGTACAGCTGATGAATCACACAATGAGAAGAGACATTTCGATCATGAAGCAAATTCGTAACCCGTCTGATAGCGCCGGTGCCCGGCAAAAATACCAGAATGTCGCCATCATCCAAATCTACGCTGTTTTTCACCGCGCGAGCCACGGCTTCATGCATTTGATGTGCAGCAGGCTGTCCAAGGTAGACCTCTTCCACCTCAAATTGTCGGCCTTCCGATTTGAGCACCGTGGCGTCAGGCAACAGTGTTTTCAGTTCGTCCACATCGAGGGTTGCCGACATCACGATGATACCTAAGTCATCACGCAGACCTTCCTGCACTTCCAGCGTCAGCGCCAGACCAAAGTCGCTATGCAGGCTTCGCTCATGGAATTCATCGAAGATGATCAGAGAAACGCCAGTAAGTTCGGGATTGTTCTGAATGAGCCGGGAGAGTACGCCCTCGGTAACTATTTCAAGTCTGGTGGCGTTGCTGGTTTTGTTCTCACCGCGAATGCGGTAACCCACTGTTTCGCCAACTTTCTCACCCAGTTGGGAAGCCAGATATCCCGCCAGATTACGCACCACCACACGTCGGGGCTGAAGCATAATAATCCGCCCGCCTACAGCGTTCAGCAATGCCAGTGGTAGTACAGTAGATTTACCGGCTCCGGGCGGCGCGCCGACAATCACGTTGCCGGATGAAACCGCATCGAGGAGTTCAGGGATCAGGATACTGGCAGGTAAATTGGGTCTGGCGGCGGTCATAAGGCTTTGGTCTGGTTAGCGTATGCCGCATTTTACCTGCCTGCCACGAATTTGCACGGGGCGAATGGGATGACATCGCAGTGTGCTACATCACTTCTCTTACGATTACTCTGGCGCTACCTTAATCAGCATATCTTCCACCGCCTGGATAACGGCTGATGGTGCATCTGCGGGAATGTCATGGGTCGCGCCCTCAACCACACGCAATTCACTGTTGTCAGAAAGCGCTGCCAGTTCTTCCTGCAAGCTTGTCCACAACGGGCCTACACCATCGAAACGCGGGTTACCTTCATAGGCCTTATCGTCATGGGAAAGTACAATCACAGGCAAATCACCAAAATCATACCCGAACTCTTCCAGCGGCGTGTAGTTCCCCTTCTCTCTGACATAAGTTGAGAGTACATGAGCCCAGCGAAGACTGACATAATATGCGTTCGTATCAAATTCCTCACTTCCGGACCTGAACATAGCCAGAATATCATTCAACCCTAACCAGGCTGTCCAGTAAGCTTTTTGCTCTACTTCAGCAGGGATCGGGTCAAGCTTTCCACGCAGAACTTCATGCTGGTTCTCATGGGCGGAATCCACCAGAATCAGTCCGACAATGTTCAGATTTTCCGCGTCGCCGGTTTCATTCAAAGCACGATGCAGCGTACGGCGGGCCAGAATACCCCCGTAGGAATGCCCGACAATAATGACAGGCTGGTCAGCGGCAACATGGGTCAGAACGGCTTGCTGCACCATCGATTTATCATCGGTAGAGAAATCGGGGTCAATGTCATCACTCCCGCCGTAACCCAAACGATCGTAGTAACAAACCCGATTCGTTTTTGATAGCTGTTCAGACAGTGATTTCCAGGTTTCATCTGAGCCTGAACCAAAGCCACTTTCGAGAAAAATCAACGGAGCCCCTTTCCCCTTGCAGACATATCGTACCTGCTTACCATCAACCGACACGTATTCCCCGGGAAGTTGCGAAGAGGGAGAATGCATCCAGGCAGCCGCTCGTAGCAATCCGTAAACGATAACCAAGAATAAAACGAGAAGTCCGGTGGCTTTCAGAATTTTGCGGGTCAGTGCCATACGCCTAGAGTCCTTTTTTAAATTGATCCCTGCTAAAACCATTAACCTATCAATAACATATTAAAGTGCGGACAACCAGTTTGTGCTAGTCTGGTATAATCGCCGCCAGTTACCTCTGAACGGCCAGCCCGGCTCAACACTCAAGGCGGAAATAATTCTATGCGCAGCTTCATCGGACTGGACTTGTCCGCTAACAACAAACTTGCCCTGGCAGAATGGCGTGAGAAAGCCCTGCCGTCTTTGTCTGCCAAGCGGCCTGAAGGATTACTGCCTAATCAGAAAAGTCCGCCGGTTGCGGTGCCGCCAGAAAACTATCACATCACGCTGGCATTTCTTGGTGACATCACTCCCCGCCAGCATGACGAATTACTTTCCATTCTGGACGAGCTCACTGCTGAGCCTTTTGATGTTAAATTGGATACCACCGGCTATTGGGACGGCCCGAAAATTCTCTTTGCCGCGCCCTCTTCGCCCGAAAAGCCGCTGATGAAGTTGGCAAAGGAAATCCGTAAAGCAGCCCGGGCCAGCGGCATTCCGGTAGAAAGTCGAGAATATCGTCCACATGTAACTTTAGTGAGAAAAGCCAACACCGAGGTACCTGCTCCTTTACTCCCGCCGTCACTTAAATTGCACTGTCAGGATTTTCACTTTTTTGAGTCTGTTTCAACGCCTTCTGGGGTGCGGTATCCCATCCGACATTCCTGGTCATTGGAGCCGAATATTTCTGTTCGCGAGCGGCTTCGCCGGGGACTGCTATGAGATATATTAATTTCGGCTTTACAGATGCGCACCGCATGGTAAAACATGAGGCATATTTTTCAGAGTTATAATCATCATGCAGCATACGTTTCGTTTAGTTATCGATTGCCCCGATCAGGTTGGCCTGGTTGCCCGGGTTTCCCAGTTCTTAGCCGATCATGGCGGTACCATTGTAGAAGCCAGCCATCATACCGATTTGCAAACCGGTCGTTTTTTCATGCGTCACGAGATTGGTGCAGATTCTCTCCGCTTAAACTACGACAGCTTCATCGAAGCTTTCACCCCGCTAGCAAACGAATTTCAGATGAACTGGAAACTTACGGATTCGCGCGCCAAGCAACGCATGGCATTGCTAGCTAGCCTTGAGTCACATTGCCTGGTGGATTTGCTTCACCGCTGGCATACCGGTGAACTTCACTGTGATATTCCGGTAATTATTGGCAATCACCCGCAAATGAAACAGTTTGCTGACTGGTACAAAGTGCCTTTCCACTGGGTGGATTTCAAATCGTTAGGTAAAGAACAAGCGTTCTCTCAAATCGAAACCTTGCTTGAATCTTACAATATTGATTTAACCGTGCTCGCTCGCTTTATGCAGATTTTACCCGATACCTTGTGCCAAAAACTGCAGGGCAAAGCCATTAACATCCACCATAGCTTCCTGCCTTCTTTTGCTGGTGCCCGTCCGTATCAGCAGGCTTACGATCGCGGTGTAAAGCTGATTGGTGCAACTTGCCACTACGTCACCAAAGATCTCGACGAGGGGCCAATCATCGAACAAAGCGTGAAACGCATCAGCCATAGCGACAGTGCGGCCGATATGGTGCGCAAAGGTAAGGACTGCGAAGTAAATGCCCTCGCCCACGGCGTGCGTAATCACCTGGAAGACCGGGTGATCATTCATCGCAATAAGACGGTTGTTTTTGCTTAAGACGCTTTTGCGTAAAGGTAAAGTAACTCGCCTCAGGTAGTGCCCGTCGTCGCCATATAGCGATGTTATCAGCATTCCAGTAGACTGGAATGCTGATAATAACGACGATGGAATGAACCATGGGAAACTTTAAAACCTCACTAACGGCCCTGGCCGTTGCCCTGTCCCTTACCGCCTGTTCTGATCAGGCTGCCAATGAGTCAGCGACTACCGCTGCTGCACCGCAAACAACACAAACCCAACAAGCTAGTGAATTTAGCAATGTGCTACTTCAAGAATTCCCCGGCCCATACGGCGGTGTACCACAGTTCGACAAAATGAAGGTTGAAGATGTGAAACCTGCCCTGCGCAAAGGGATGGAGTTGAACCTCGCCGAAATTGAAGCGATTGCTAATAATCCAGAGCCGCCCACATTCGAGAATACTATCGTGGCCATGGAACGCGCAGGCAGTGCACTTAGCCGCGTGTTTAAATATTACGGCATTTTCAGTTCAAATAAATCGAGCCCAGAGTTCCGCGCCGTGCGCACGGAGATGTCTCCGGAACTGTCGGCCTATTCGACAAAAATTACCCAGAACGAAGCCTTGTTCGAGCGAGTAAAAGCCGTTTATGAAAGCGAAGAGCTGCAAAGCATGGGCGAAGAGGAAAAGCGTGTAGTTAGCAATGTCTATAACGGTTTCGCTCGCAACGGTGCAACTTTAGATGCCGAAGGCAAAGCGCGCTATGCTGAAATCAGCAAAGAGTTAGCCGGTCTCTACAACAAGTTTTCCAGCAACGTGCTGCATGATGAAGAAAGCTATGTCACTTACATCACCGAAGATCAATTAGGTGGATTACCTGATTCTTTTATTAAGGGTGCCGCTACAGCGGCTAAAGAACGTGGCCATGAAGGTGAGTATGCAATCACTAACACACGTTCATCCATGGACCCGTTCCTCACCTACAGTACCAATCGCGAACTGCGTGAGAAAGTGTGGAATACCTACTACAACCGTGGTGACAATGGTGATGAGTTTGATAACAACGACGTTATCAAGCAAATTCTGACGTTGCGTGATGAGCGTGTAGAACTGCTTGGCTACGACAATTATGCCCAGTGGCGCTTAGAAGATCGCATGGCTAAGACACCTGAAAATGCCATGGATCTGATGATGAAGGTATGGCCTGCAGCCATTGCTCGCGTCGATGAAGAAGTGGCAGACATGCAAGCCATTGCCGATGAAGAAGGCGCAGATATCACTATCGCACCGTGGGATTATCGCTTCTATGCTGAGAAAGTCCGTCAGGCAAAATACGATCTCGATTCCAATGAAGTAAAACAATATCTGCAGTTAGATAAGTTACGCGAAGCGATGTTCTACGTAGCCGGTCGTTTGTTCAACTTCGACTTTACACCAGTACCAGAAGGAAAAGTGCCCGTTTTCCACCCTGACGTGAAAGTGTGGGAAGTGAAAGACAAAGACAGCGGTAAGTTGATTGGTTTATGGTACCTCGACCCGTTTGCTCGTCAGGGTAAGCGCTCTGGCGCCTGGGCAACCACATATCGTAGTTACACCACCTACGATGGCGAAACAACCGTATTGGCATCTAACAACTCAAACTTCGTGAAAGGGCCGGAAGGCGAGCCAACGCTGATTTCCTGGGATGACGCCAACACGTATTTCCATGAGTTTGGTCACGCACTGCACTTCCTGTCGGCAGATGTAAAGTATCCAACGTCACACTCTGGCGTTCGTGATTACACCGAGTTCCAATCTCAATTGCTGGAACGTTGGCTTACCACTGACGAAGTGATCAACAACTATCTGGTTCACTATAAAACCGGCGAGCCTATCCCTGCAGAACTGGTGCAGAAAATTAAAAATGCCGCCACGTTTAACTCAGGCTTCGGCACCACTGAGTACATGGCATCAGCCATTATGGATTTGCTGTATCACACCACAGATCCTGACAAAATTGATCCCGATGCTTTCGAGCGCGAACAGTTAGCTAAACTGAATATGCCAGAAGAAATCGTGATGCGTCACCGCAGCACCCAGTTTGGTCACGTATTCTCTGGTGAAGGATATTCATCAGGTTACTACGGCTATATGTGGGCCGATGTATTGTCTTCCGATGCCGCTGAAGCTTTCCGTGAAGCGCCGGGCGGCTTCTACGATAAGGAAGTGTCTGCGAAGCTGGTTAAATACCTGTTCTCTGTACGTAACGCAATGGACCCAGCAGAGGCGTATCGCAAGTTCCGAGGTCGCGACGCGGAAGTGGACGCACTGATGCGAGACCGCGGCTTCCCGGTTCCAGAAGATAAGTAAGTAACCACTTGCATATAAGAAAGGGGGCGATGAAATCATCGCCCCCTTTTTAGTGAAACCGGCCTCTCAGTCGATGTCAGAAACTAATTCGGTAACCCAGTTGCAGTTGATTGTCGTAACTTTTATCCCAGTTAAGCGTCAAATCCGAAGTATTGCCTAACCACGTCTCACGTCGCATAGCAAAAGACAAAACATGATCTTCTTTGAAGCCATCGGTTTCGAGATAAACGGATAGCGTGCGACTATCTGGTAACGCCAATGATCCGCTCATGGGTAAATCAAGGTCGTGGGCTGGACGTAAGCCCGTTGCGATGCCGTAACGAAAATCTTCATTATGCCACCACGAGATCACTTCGTAAGAACGGGATGTTACCCGTTGATTGAAAACACCAAACTCTAATACCCCTCTGCCGTAAAGGGCCAGGGTTTCAACGCTTGTATTGTCTGAGAGCTGTAAAGACATACTGAGTTTGTAGTCTTTCTGCTGACAGCCATTAAATTTGATTTTGTTCTTGGTAAGTGAAACGGCAAATTGCTTCGAGACTTCGAGGTGCTTTTTCAGCCAAGCCTCCGTTTTCTCACTGAACAAAGAGCCAGCATGAACCTGAAATGTGCTCAGCGAAGCACAAATTGCTAAAGATGCAATAAACTTCGACATTGCCAGCTCCCTTCTCATTGTTAGTTAACGCAGCTCATCGCTGCAATCGATGAACTGAGTATAAGAAAAGGTGAGAGACTTTGGGTATAAAATTAGATTATCAATTAGTCTAAAACTATACCCTTATAATCGGCATCTGTTGATTTTTAAAACAATTAGTTGATTTTCAGTACTGCGATTTTTGCAGAAGTATATGGAGAACTTTCTTGTGTGATCCAGATATTGCCATTTGGCGCATGGCAAACGCCTTCTACTTGCGCAAATTGCGACAGCATATAAACGCCAGTAACTTGATACTCATTGCTTATCGTGGCGATAAACGGCTTAAACATGCCCAGTGCGTTACTGCGATACCCAACCAGCGCATATTCCTGCTTCTCTTCGCTCCAGTCTACGCCAGTAACAACACCAGGTAACCCTTCGACGTTTGCGATTGGCGAAAGCGCTTGTTTGGCTTTGATGTCCTGCACGTTATACACATGCGCGGTCTCCGTCGCCCAGCTCTTTGAGAAAATCTGCAGTTTACCGTCACGCATAGTCATTGCTTCACCGTCGTAATCGTGGGCGTAAGGCACATTGTCTGCAGGCTTATTACCGGTATAGGTGAAGCGCAATTTTTCTGTTTTCGAACTGTCTTTGCGATCTATTCTGTATATCTTGAGGTTTTTTCGTTTACCGGCGTTATTGCCAATATCACCGATATACAAATAATCTTCATTTCCCGTGATGGTTTCCCAATCTTGGTTAGTGATATCCAGCTCTACTTTTCCGGTAATTTTACCCAATTCGTTTATGGTGAACAGTTCCGGCTTATTGCCAGAATCGTTAATTGAGAACGCGCCTCCGTCTATACAGAACAGACCTGAGGTTTCTTTTAGTGCATTATCCAAAGAATAACTGGACAGTACCTCAACCCCTCGCTGGGTATCTGCTGACACGGAGCAACCCGTCATCAGGAACAAAGGGCTCAATAACAAAAAAATACGATTCACAATTACTCTCTTTGACAGAAGGGCCTAAGCTATATTAGCTATAGATAATTAAAACAATATGATAAGAACAAACTTCAGTACTATGCACGCAGGTAACGACGTTATGCAACCTTTTGAAAGTAAATCCGGTTCATCCTGCAAGCAGTATAAACAAGCCATATAACAATAAGATGCCAAATTTGTTTAATGGCGGAAAACTTAAGGTAAAAAGGAAAATAACGTGTCAGACCCTTTACTGAGCCTCGTCACCGTCGGACTGCTGTCGATTTGCTGCCAGTTCCTGGCCTATAAAATTCGGTTACCGGCTATCTTGCCGCTACTCATTGTCGGCATTATCGTCGGTCCCACATTTCACCTACTCGATGCCGATGCTCTGTTTGGCGATCTGTTATTTCCAGTGGTCTCACTGTCTGTAGCAATTATCCTGTTCGAGGGCGCATTAACGCTCAAGTTCAGCGATATCGCCGGTCATGGCAACATGGTAAGAAACCTGTGTAGCGTAGGTGTTTTGGTTACCTGGGTAATCGCTGCACTCGCCGCGCATTTTAGCCTGGATCTTTCATGGCAGCTTTCAGCACTTTTTGGGGCCATAGTCACTGTAACGGGTCCAACGGTTATTGTTCCGATGATTCGGACAGTAAGGCCCAAAAGTAATATCGCCAACATTCTTCGCTGGGAAGGCATTGTTATAGATCCCATCGGGGCCTTACTAGCGGTTCTGGTTTACGAGTATATCGTGGCGTCACAAGACACCGCGCTAATGCACACCCTCATCGCCTTTGGTAAGACGGTAGGACTGGGCACCATTTTTGGTCTTGCCGGTGGTTATCTGCTTGGCATTTCACTAAGAAAAGAACTCATTCCACATTATCTGCAAAATACTGCTGTACTCACCCTTATCCTTGGTATTTTCGCCATTTCAAACGCGCTTGCCCACGAGTCAGGCCTGCTGGCAGTGACTATTGCGGGTATGGTGCTGGCTAATATGAAAGATGTGGATGTTGAGGACATTCTGGAATTTAAGGAAACACTTAGCGTGTTGCTTATCTCCGGATTATTTATCATTCTCGCATCACGACTCGACCTAAACGCCGTTATAGAAGTGGGTTCTGGGGTATTTGTGGTGTTGATAGCCATTATGTTTGTCGCGCGACCGCTTTCAGTGCTCGCTTCATCATTAGGAACCGGACTCAACTGGCGTGAATTGGCACTGATTAGCTGGATAGCCCCCCGTGGTATCGTTGCAGCTGCGGTATCAGCACTGTTTTCTCTGCAGTTGGAAGAAATAGGTTACGAGGGCGCAGGCGTTATTGTTCCAATGGTTTTCGTAGTAATAATTGCCACCGTGGTGGTGCAGAGCTTGTCTTCTAAATATGTAGCGACGTTTCTAAAAGTGCGTTCGCCAGCCCCTAATGGTTTTCTCATTTTTGGTGGTAGCAAATTCAGCCGGCTTCTAGCAAAGGAATTGCAGAGCCACAACTTACCGGTTTGCATAGCAGACACGAACTGGGATGCCATTCGGGAAACCCGCATGATGGATATCCCTGCTTATTTCGGTAACCCGATGTCTGACCATGCTGCCAGAAGCCTCGAACTCAACCTCTTCGGCACGGTACTGATCATGTCGCCCTACAAACAACTTAATCCAATGATTGCCTATCACTTTGAGTACACCATGGGTAAAGATAAGGTTTGGGGACTTACCAACAATGAGCAAACGGCAAGACCTAGCCATCAGGTCAGTACTCAGTATGCGAAGAAAATGGCATTGTTTGACGAGGGTGTAACCTATGGCTATTTGGCAACGGCGGTCACTCGCGGTGCCAAAGTTAAGACAACCCGCTTGAGTGAAGAGTTTAGCTTTGCCGATTACACTAAGCAGTATGGTGACAGAGCGGTACCCTTGGTTGCATTTGATGAGAATGGTCGTACCCATACCTTCCTTTCCGGGAAAGCGCTAGAACCTAAAGCGAACTGGAAATTGATAAGTCTTATTGTACCTGACAGTGAACCTGTCTGAGATCTGAGGCCAGAACAGCACCCTACCTTTCGGCAGGGTGCCTCTCCCTGGAAAAACGAGTAATCAAGTGCTCCCCTCTATTATTATTATTGGATGCGTTGTTGTTTATTTTTTGCTTGATTAGCGTCGTCGGCCATATAAAAGCAAACACAGTGCCAAATGTAAAAAAGCCTAAAGAAACATAAACGTAGTTAAAAATTTGATGAATAATCAAGCAATCAAAAATTCAACCGCACCAAATTGGTGCCCATAAAACTCTTATTCGCACTAATGCTGGTCACAGGGAACGAATGACTTCGATGGTTTTTTCTACAGCGCCTTGATTAGCCCTTAACACAGCGTAGCCCGCCTCACCCGACTGTTTCGCTTTGGCAGGGTCTGTCAGCAATGATTGGCAACAAATTGCCAGTGCCGTTGCGTCATTAACGACAAACAACGCGCCGTTGTCCTGCAGGTACTGACAAATTACGGGGTTGTTATAGGTATTTGGCCCCATGATGACGGGTAACTTTACTGCTGCGGGTTCCAGGGCATTGTGTCCGCCTCTGTCCGCCAGACTTCCCCCCACAAAAGCGATGCTGGCAACCTGATAAGCAGCGTTTAGTTTGCCCATTTCATCCACCAATAGCACATCGGTTCCCGGTGTCACTTGCCCGCCTTCAGAGGAAAAGACGGCCTGCATTTTTTCTTCCGTCAGCAATTTTTTCACCACATTAAAGCGCTCTGGATGCCTGGGTACCAGGATCAACAACAACGGCGGGTATTCGCTTTTCAATTGCTGGTAGGTGCGG
Organism: Alteromonas sp. ABH2_165; assembly: GCF_056159945.1. NCBI lineage: Bacteria > Pseudomonadati > Pseudomonadota > Gammaproteobacteria > Alteromonadales > Alteromonadaceae > Alteromonas > Alteromonas sp. ABH2_165. The sequence continues at coordinate 623,150 of NZ_JBSWWF010000002.1, read as the reverse complement.
ATCAGCGCGAGTTCCTCAGTATCGTGGGTACTGCCACCAATGAGTACAGTGCGGGAATCGCGACTGACGCCATGGAAATCTGACAACGCGCTACCGGCAGACACGGCCTGATCAAATTTGATGTTGTTGGTAAGCGTCAGCTTTTGCTTGTCTAAGCCAAGGAACAGGTAGTTATCATAATCCCGTTGGCCCTGAGCACAAACATGACTGATTTTATGCAGCATGGGAGCGAAGAGTATGCTGAGTTTTTTATAGCGCTTTGCTGAGCGGTCCGTCATGCGGGCATTCACAACCACGACTGGAATGTGGCGCCGCCAACAACAATGAATAAAGTTGGGCCATAATTCCACTTCGGTAATCAATACCATCTTGGGTTTAACCCGGCGAAGCATACCAGACATGGCCATGTGAAGATCGTAAGGCAGATAAAAATGATGTACCGCATCACCGAAAATATCGCGTACCCGTGCAGAGCCTGTTGGCGTGGTTGTGGTGATGGTTATTGATGTTTCTGGCTCATCGCGCATTATTTTTTTAATCAACACCGATGCGGCGACTACTTCTCCCACCGACACGCAGTGGAAAAGATACCCACCGGTTTTTGCCGGGCGACGCACAAAACCAAATCGCTCGAATCGGCGATGATTATACTCTTTGTTGCGCTTGCGGCCTCGAATCATCAGGTTGATAAACGCAAAGGGAACAATAAGCGCCAATACCAACGAATAAAACCAGCGAAACGCATTCTGGCCCAGGGTTGGTCGGTAATTATCGCGCGGGGCTGTCATCATTTACTTCCTGTCGTCATTAAAGTGTCGCTTTTATTTGCTTAACTGCGAAGCCTGATCTCTGTTTGTGCGCCTATTTTATGTCAGACGCCCCAATCCGGCCAAAGGTGCTTTTTGTAAAGTTAAGCGCGATTGGCGATATTGTAATGGCCTCGGGATTACCGGCCAACATAAAAACATCTTCAGGTGACGTCAGTATTACCTGGCTGGTCGAAGCGCCTTACTGCAAATTTATCGCCGCGCATCCGGATATTGATGCCGTTATCCCCTGGCCGAAGGCTGAATGGACGGCACTGGCAAAAGAACGTAAGTGGCTGACCCTGTTCCGGACAATTCGCGCATTTCGCCGCACGCTCAGAATGCAAAATTTCAGCCTTGCCATAGACGCTCAGGGGCTGCTCAAAAGTGCCTTTCTTTGCTGGCTGTCAGGCGCTCCGCGGCGAATTGGATTCAGAAGCAAAGAGCATAGTGAGCGGCTGCTTACGGAATGTATTGATAAGCCGGTAAGTAACGACATCTGCTCTGAATACAAAGCCCTGGGCCGTTATCTGGGCGCATCAACCTACACCATGCATCTGCCTGCTTCGCCAGCGGCGCACGCCGCACTTAACGCGGTGTGTGGCACATTTATCAACGGCGGCAATCCGTTTATCGTGCTGTGTCCGTTCACCACCCGACCGCAAAAGCACTGGCCTGACAGCCACTGGCAACAGCTTATCAGGGATTTTGGCGCCCGTTCAGCGATCCCGCTGGTGATAGCCGGTGGGCCCGCTGATCGGGACCATGCCGTTGCACTAGCAGCAGGTGCAGATAACGTTGTAGTGGTGGCTGGTTTACTGAGCCTTGAATCAAGTGGCGCGCTGATAGCTGCCGCGACCGCTGTGGTAGGTGTCGATACGGGCCTCACGCATCTGGCCATTGCTCACGAGCGTGCAGTGCTCGCATTGTTTGGCTCAACCTGCCCGTATCTGCACACGCAGAATTCCCGCGCCAGGGTAATTTACCAAGCCCTTTCCTGCGCCCCATGCAAACGCAGACCCACCTGTGATGGCGCCTTTACCTGTATGAGCAATATCTCTGCGGCAGAAGTCGGTGCCTGGCTGGAGCAGCAGATATGACACTGCGTATTATGCACATTGAGCTAGGGCGCCAGCTGTACGGCGGTGCCAAGCAGGTTGAATACCTGATCCGCGCCCTCGACCCGGCACATTATGCCAATATTCTGGTCTGCACAGAGGGTAGCGCAATCTCAGCATTATCGCTGCCCAACTGTACCGTGGTGCCGCTTCCCTGTGCCGGTGACGTGGATATCCGTTTTCCGTTCCTGCTGAATCGCAGCACCAGGCAGTACCGGCCAGACATCGTGCATGTGCATAGCCGGCGGGGTGCCGATGTCTGGGGCGGACTGGTCGCACGCTACAGTCAGATACCCGCCGTGTGCACCCGCCGGGTCGACAACCCTGAATCGTGGCTGGCTAAGTTGAAATATCGCTATTACCACACGGTCGTCAGTATTTCCGAGGGCGTACGCAGGGTAGTCAGTCAGCATTGTCGGGAAAATCGGGTAGAAGTAATTCATTCAGCCGTTGAGCTCAGTGATTACACTCATACCAACACCCGAAAATGGCTGGAAGCGCACTACGTCATACCGCCTGGCAGCAAGGTCATTGCTAATTTCGCCCAGCTCATTCCCCGCAAAGGTCAGGCAGAACTGATAGCCGCCATGGGACGCGTTGTCCGGCAACGTGGTGACGTAATTTGTCTGCTTTTTGGCAAAGGTAAACAGCGCGATGCGTATCAGCAGTTAATTGACGCACAGGGGCTCCGCGAAAAAGTCAGGCTCTGTGGATTCAGCGACGATGTTGCCCGCATTCTTCCGGCTATTGACGTTATGGTGCATCCGGCCCATGCCGAAGGCCTTGGTGTGATCCTGTTGCAGGGCGCAGCCTGCAGGTGCGCGATGATAAGCTGCCCGGTGGGCGGAATTCCTGAAATTATTAACCACAACCAGACCGGATTGCTGGTTCCTGTCGGCGACGTTAACAGGCTGTCTGCAGCTATCCTTGATATGTTGAATAATCCGCAACGCGCGCGAGCGTTAGGGAATGCGGCATACCACCATCTGCAGACCCGGTTTACCCCAGACATCATGGCAAAAAAATACGGTCAGCTTTACCAGCATATACTCCACAATCGTCAGCACTGACTAAATGCATTGTTGCTAATTCTCATCGGATAAAATAATATCCGTAACTAGTTACATTAATGAGTGATGACGATGAACGATATCCTGATCCAGGCAGGGGCAGCTGCATTGGGCAGCCGGTTTCGCCGACTGGCAGAAAAACTGGTAATGCAGTCACAGCAGGTTTACCAGAACTACCATGTGCCGATGGAACCAAGCTGGTTTCCGGTTATTTACAGCCTGATGAAAGCGTCGCCTCAAAGCGTTGGCAGTATTGCCACGATGACCGGGCAATCTCATCCGTTTATCAGCAAAACGGTGACACAACTGAAAACCGCCGGATTGATAGAGACGCGCCCGTCCCCCGACGACAAACGGGTACAATTACTCACACTTACTGCCGAAGGGCTGGCGATACAGCCTGCACTGGAACAGCAAATCGCGGATATAGGCAATGCCCTTGATGCAGCGCTGAATCAGGTAGCGCCCGGGTTTCTTACACAGCTGAATGCTGTAGAGACCCTGCTGAATACCTCCTCTCTGCTCGACATGGTGAAAGCCCTGAACAGCGGGGGTATCCGGGTTATACACTTTTCCAGTGAGCACCGCGACGCGTTCTTCGAACTAAACCGGCTCTGGATTGAACGCTACTTCGAGATGGAAGCGTCTGACTATGCCTCCCTGGGAGACCCGGAAGGCTACATCATTGATAAAGGCGGCGACATTTTATTGCTGCAGGATGACGCCGGGCGTATTTGTGGCACCGTGGCGCTAATCAATATGGGCGACAACTGCTATGAACTGGCAAAAATGGCGGTTGCCGACAGTGAACAGGGTAAAGGTCTGGGTTGGCAATTGGGTCAGGCAGCGATTGCCAGGGCAAAGGAACTGGGGGCCAAGCGACTCTATCTGGAAAGTAATCGCCGCCTTGAAACCGCTATCCGCCTTTACCGCAGACTCGGGTTTGAGGAACTGACTGATGCCAAGCCATCTCCTTACGCCCGCGCAGATATTCAGATGGAGCGTGCTTTATAAGCCTGTTTCTGCGTCCTCAACAACGTAACACGCCGTTTTTTGATTTCTCTGATATCTGACAGAAGCGACAATGCCTCATCAGCTACTTTATCGACACTAAGATCGGCCACAATCGTATCGGAAAACAAACGGTATCTCGCTGACTTTGGACACCAGTGGGCTGACGCGTTGCGCATAAGCACACATTGCGGTACTGATAACGCCTCAGCAAAATGCATAATGGCAGTCTCAACGGTAAGAACACAATTAGCCTGATGTATCATGGCCGCAAGTGACTGCACACCAGCCATTGCGGTGAACGCCACTGCGGGAATTTGATGGTGGCTTACGATTGCTTCGGCTTTGCTCGTAAAATCTTCAATGAGATGGGGAGGTGCATTCAGTACAAACAAATAGTCAGGATATTGCCCATGCAGCCGCTGAATTACCACTTCCATTTTCTCCCAGGGATAGTCGCGCTTTGCCGTGGTGGAGATAGTATTGACCAGCATCATCCGCTGGGTGCCAAACTTGTTGTGCCAGCGCTGTAGCACATCGCTAGCTTGGTTTTTTGCATATGCTTCAACAGTTAAAGAGGCAATAGCCGGTGCACTGTGTAACCCCGCTAGTTGAGCAAAATTATCACCGTATTTGGCCAGGATTGGCTTTTGCCCATCCCGTTTGTTATTACGATAACAAGCATCAAGGCCCGCAAATTTCCAGGGTTGTAGCCAATCCAACGACTTTTGATTTACAACACCAGCACAATACCCTGATTTGCCAGCAATCTCTTTCGCCGCATTGGCGAAGCGGTCACTACGCAGATTGGCAATAAACAAGACTGCATCGTAGCCTCGTGTTTTTGCTTCCTCCAACATTTCCTTGCGGTGAACAATACTGGTGGCCTGAGGGTAAAGACGGTTTATAAACGTCTCATCCTTCATCCAATTGGAAAGAAAATCTGAGCGTCCTTTCTGCCAGTCTTTCCCTTTCGTGCGAAAATCATCTATCCATAGATCAATCTCTGCGTTGGGATACTGCTTAGACAGCATTTGAAGATAAGTTCGCTGATAAAGATAATCGCCGATGGCCATATGACTCATGTAAAGAATTCTTCTCGCTGAAGAAAGTCGGTTGGCTATAGCCGGGTTCACATTCTTGTCCTTTTGGTACACTTTGCGTAAAAGCTTGGATTTAGACGCAAGACGGTATGTTAAACGACAAATACGACGAGATGATTAAAGGGATGTAAAGGCCGGTGTAAATTGTCTTTACGTGGCGGAGTGTTCAGTAGTTAGAGAGAGCAATAGGCATAAAAAAAGCCGCGCTGATTGCTCAGCGCGGCTTTTTCAATCGGTTTAACTGGTTAGCTATTAAGCTTCAGCAACGATTACAACTTTAACAGAAGTAGTCACTTCTGAATGCAGTTGCAGGTCGATGTCGTATTCGCCAGTTTCACGCAGAGTACCGGTAGGCAGTTTAACTTCTGCTTTCGCTACTTCAACGCCAGCAGCAGTGATTGCTTCAGCGATGTCGCGAGTACCAACAGAACCAAACAGTTTGCCTTCGTCACCAGCAGGAGCAGCGATAGTTACTTCGCCCAGCTCAGCAACTTTGTCAGCGCGTGCTTGTGCAGCAGACAGCTCTTCAGCAACTTTTGCTTCGTACTCAGCACGACGTGCTTCGAACTTTTCAACGTTTGCTTTAGTTGCAGGTACTGCTTTGCCCTGTGGAAACAGGAAGTTACGAGCAAAACCAGCTTTAACGTTTACAGTATCGCCCAGACCACCCAGGTTAGCGATTTTGTCTAATAAGATGATTTCCATCTAAGTTACCCCTTCGCTTACTTGTTGTGTGAATCTGTGTACGGCAGCAGAGCTAAGAAACGCGCGCGCTTAATAGCAGTAGACAGCTGACGCTGATACTTTGCACTGGTACCAGTGATACGGCTAGGAACGATTTTACCGCTCTCAGTGATGTAGTTTTTCAGTGTAGCAATATCTTTATAATCGATTTGCTCAACACCTTCTGCAGAAAAACGGCAGAACTTACGACGTCTGAAAAAACGAGCCATGATTGATCTCCTTACGCGTTATCTTCAGTGGTTTCAGTTTTCTTTTCCGCGCGTTCACCGCGTGGAGCAGAATCGTCACGACGCTCACGACGCTCTTCCTTCATCATAGGAGAAGCTTCAGTTACAGCGTTTTTCGTGCGCATAACCAGGTTACGCAGGATCACATCGTTAAAGCGGAAAGCATTTTCCAGCTCATCAACAGCTTCAGCAGTTGCTTCTGCGTTGATCAGAACGTAGTGTGCTTTGTGAAGCTTTTCGATTGGGTAAGCCAGTTGACGACGGCCCCAGTCTTCCAGACGATGGATTTGACCACCTTCTTGCTTCAGGATAGTGGTATAACGCTCGATCATACCAGGTACTTGTTCACTCTGATCAGGGTGAACCATAAATACGATTTCGTAATGACGCATTACACGCTCCTTACGGTTGTAGCCTCGACAGTACAGCCCGACTGTATGGAGACAAGGAACTAAGTTAGGTTTGATGGCTGTAAGGCGGCGCATTATATAGATCAATTGTTCAGCAGACAAGCAATTTCAAGCCTGCAGCGAACTTCGGCCTAATTCATGCTTTCAGCACACCTCAACAAGATGATAATGGCGCCTGGACCAGACGCCACCGTTGCAGCAGCTCGGCTTACAGTTCGATATCCGCGACATCAGATTTTTCGGCCACTGGCACAGATGCATCTGGCATCGGCGCGTTACCTTGAGCGGCCTCAGGCTTTCTCAATTGTAAGGCCTCACTGGTGTGATTTAGCTCGTCCATTGTCGCGCTCACGTTGCCGTTAAGCTTAGTACCGTATGAGGGAATAATCGCTTTTAGTTGTGGCAACCATTCACCATTCACTTTTTCCGGAAACGCCCGTTCCATCAGATTAAGCATAATTGGCGCGGCAGTAGAGGCACCTGGCGATGCGCCCAGCAATGCGGTTAACGTTTGGTCGTCAGACACCACCACTTCTGTACCAAACTGCAGCTTACCGCCTTTCTCTGGATCTTTTTTGATGATCTGCACGCGCTGGCCCGCAGTGATCAATTTCCAGTCTTCCGCTTTTGCTTCCGGATAGTACTTACGCAGCTCTGCCATTCTGTCTTCATCGTCCAGCATGACCTGGCTAATCAGATATTGCACCAGGCTGAAGTTATCCAGGCCCACCTCAATCATAGGAATGATATTAGAGGTTGTCGTTGAATCTAACAGATCCCACAGAGAACCGTTCTTGAGGAATTTCGTCGAAAACGTGGCGAAAGGCCCAAACAGTACGATTTCTTTTCCGTCGATACGGCGGGCGTCGATATGCGGAACAGACATCGGCGGCGCGCCCACTTCTGCCTGACCATAGGCTTTCACTTTGTGATTCGCCACCACATCAGGATTATCGGTATACAAGAACTGACCACCCACAGGAAAACCACCGTAGTTTTTGGCTTCAGGAATGCCCGATGCCTGCAACAGCGGCAGTGAGGCACCACCGGCACCAATAAACACGAATCCTGCATCAACGGTGTACTCTTTATTGTTTGCCAAATCGGCAACCAGTACATGCCACGAACCGTCTTCGTTCTGGCTCATTCCACGGACTTCTGAACGTAGACGTAAATCGAAGTTATCGTGCTTTTTCAACCCGTTTACCAGCTGACGGGTAATTTCACCGTAGTTCACGTCGGTGCCGATCCCTGAACGGGTGGCGGCAATGGTCTCACTCGGATCACGGCCTTCAATTAGCAGCGGTGCCCATTTTGCAATCTGCGCATGATCTTCACTGTAGTCCATGCTTTGGAACAGGCTGTTCTTTTGCAGTTCCGCATAACGTGCGCGCAAGAAGTTTACGTTGGTATCGCCCCACACGAAGCTCATGTGGTCAACGCTGCGAATAAACGACTGCGGGTCATTCATTACGCCATTTTCAACCTGATACGCCCAGAACTGACGGCTGATCTGAAACGCCTCGTTTACCTTAATGGCTTTTTCCACATTTACAGAACCATCTTCTCTTTGTGGCGTGTAGTTTAACTCCATCAGCGCAGAATGGCCGGTACCGGCATTGTTCCATCCGTTCGAACTTTCTTCTGCTGGGCCATCGAGGCGTTCAGCCATCATCATCGACCAATCGGGTTGAAGCTCTTGTAAATAAGTACCGAGCGTAGCACTCATGATGCCGCCACCGATGAGCAGCACATCCACTTTTGTGTCGGCCTTGATGTCTCTGCCAGAATCATCTTTTACCGATGAATAGATGAATGAAGCAGCAACCACTGCCACTAACGAGCAACCGATAATTGCTCTTTTTGAAAATCGCATAGGGACTCCTGATATACGAAGGGGGAAGAATGCTTGAAACACGCAGGCTGGGGCACTCAGATTTGTGCCCGCTTGAATAGCATAATTTGGTAATCAGGAACGGTTTTATCGCCGACTGGCATAAATGAAAAGTTAATATACGGGCCGAAAAAACTCACTTTCCTTTTATTAACAAGCCATTTATCTGCCCATCACTTTATTCACTTTTTCGATCAGGGTTGGTTTTAAACGCTTTGACAGGTGCAGGCAGCGACGCATACAAAAAAGCCGCGAGAATAATTCGCGGCTTAGTGAATGCTTGAAAGCGCTGGACTTAGCGGAAATCGGTTAGCGTGTTATCGCCGATTTCACGTACCCAGATATTGCGGAAGCTAACAGGGTTACTGTGATCTTGCAGTTGAATAGGCGCACAACCGTGAGCTTCATAAGAAGGCCCACCAATCCATTCGGTTTTACCCAGAATTTCGGTGTGGTTCTGAACCAGTACGCCGTTAATCAGCACAGTGAGATAACCCGGTTCTACCAACTTGTCGCCATCAAACTCCGGTGCATTAAAGATAATGTCGTAAGTCTGCCACTCACCCGGCGGATTTACCGGGTTAACCAACGGAATAGATTGCTTGTAAATACTGCCAGCCTGTCCATTGGGGTAGGTTTTATTGTTGTAAGAGTCTAATACCTGCACTTCGTAACGCTGCTGCAGGAAAATACCTGAGTTGTTACGCTGCTGACTTTCCAGCCCTTCAACGTCAGTCGGTGTTTTCCATTCGGCATGCAGTTGCACGCTACAGAAAGACTGCTTAGAAACAATATCACCCGCACCGGGTTTTACGGTTAACGTGCCGTCTTCTACCGTCCACTTCGCTGCACCGCCTTTTAGCGATTCAAAAGCAGACAAGTCAGTACCATCAAACAGTACCACTGCATCTGAAGGCGCTTTACCTGGCGCGCTTTCAACCATAGCCGGAACCGGCTCCCACACTTCAGACTTTGCCGCCTGTTGCTCAGGAGTCAGCTCTTTCGCTGACACACCGAAAGCCGCGAAGGATGCAGCCAGCCCCATTACGATGGCATTTTTTCTGTTCGTCATTTTTTGTGTCCTTATTATTTTTAAAAGAGAAGAAACGCGGACTACCTTAGGTAGCCCAGGCTCTGTCACCTTTCTTATAAGGGATATCTTCGTATTTGGTTGGAATAGCAACGTAACGTAGCACTTTGGTTGCGCCAACCTGAGACGTGAAGAATGAGAACAATACCAATTGCTTGATCAGCGAGAAGTAGTGAGGAGCAACCAGCTCTTCATCCCATGGCGCACCGGCATTCGGATTGCTCATGGCCACATCACTATAAATGCCTTTCTTAGCATTGTAAGCTTTGGCTTCTTCATCGAGGGCAGACAACAATTCCATTTTCTGCTCGGCAGACAGCAGCAGGAAATCTTTGCCGTACTCTTTTTCAGCGCGTTTCTTCAGCGTTACCAGACCGTCTTTAAAGGTTTTTTGCATGGTGGGGTGATAGCAGTCTGCTACCAGTACCGCCATACAGCTACCTACGTCGGCGTCTTTAGCTCCCGGCGTGTCGGTACGGGGAATGATGACTTCGCCTAATTCGTTGAAGAAGGCAACGTCTTCTTTGCTGAAACCGGTGTCAGACAGCGGCACCACTGGCAGATTTTCGTAAGCCAGCGCTTTGCCACCGACAAATGCAACACCTGTGGCAGCAGTGATGAATTTTAATAAATCACGACGGTTCATGGCTACAGGTTTCCTTTTTTCAGTTCGTCTACTGCAAAGTCTGCTGCACGGGCAGTCATTGCCATGTAGGTCAGAGACGGGTTAACACACGATGCTGAAGTCATTGCTGCACCATCGGTCACAAATACGTTTGGTGCATCCCAAACCTGGTTGTGCTTGTTAAGTACTGAACTCTTCGGATCGCGACCCATACGTGCAGTACCCATTTCGTGAATACCCATACCTGGTGCGTAGTCCACGTCGTAGCCTTGAACGTTCTTAAGGCCCGCCGCTTCAAACATCTCAACCGCATCCTGTTGCATGTCTTTACGCATTTTGTATTCGTTCTCACGAATTTTAACGTCCATGGTCAGTACCGGCAGACCCCATTTATCTTTCTTGTTCTTATCAAGGAAGATACGGTTGTCGTGATGCGGCAGCATTTCACCGAACGCTGTCATACCAATAGTCCAGTCACCCGGCTCAGAAATCGCGTCTTTCAGGTTGGAACCCAGACCCAGTTCAGCGATGTCTTTACGCCAGCCTGCACGGCTCGCAGAACCCTGATAACCGAAACCACGCACGTAATCACGCTTGTCGCCATCCCAGTTACGGAAACGCGGCACATAGAAGCCCGCTGGACGACGGCCGAAGTAATAGCTGTCTTCATACCCTTCAACACTGGCGCTTGCACCTACGCGGAAGTGGTGGTCCATGACGTTGTGACCCAGCTCGCCCGAACTGCTGCCCAGACCGCCTTCCCATACGTCGGTCGCTGAGTTCATCAGCAGCCATGCAGAGTTAAAGGCAGAAGCGTTAACGAATACGATTTTACTGTTGAACTCGTAGGTCTCGTTAGTTTCCGCATCAATGATTTCAACACCAGTAGCGCGCTTCTTATCTTTATCGTATTTGATTTCTTTTACGATAGAGAAAGGACGCACAGTCAGGTTACCGGTTGCCATTGCTGCTGGCAGCGTAGAAGACTGAGTAGAGAAATAGCCGCCAAATGGACAGCCTAACCAGCACTTGTTACGGAACTGACAACCCACACGGATATCGTTGATACCCTGGGTAATGTTGGCAGAACGAGAGTGAATGAAGTGACGTGAGCCACCAAACGCTTTCTTCACGCGGGCAGCAACATCTTTTTCAACCGCATTCAACGGAATCGGTGGCATGAAGTGGCCGTCAGGCAGCACGCTCAAACCTTCGCGAGTACCACTGATACCGGCATATTTTTCAACATAGTCATACCACGGCGACAGGTCTTCGTAACGAATGGGCCAGTCAACAGCAATACCTTCCTTACCGTTAGCCATGAAATCTTCTGGGTTCAGACGATAGCTCTGACGACCCCATAACAGTGAACGTCCACCCATTTGATAGGCGCGATACCAGTCAAAACGCTCTTTCTCGATGTAAGGCGATTCTTGCTCGTTGGCCCACATACCGAGCGTCATTTCGTTCAGCGGATAATCGCGGGAAAGTGCAGGATAGATTTCTTTCATGTCCTGCGTGGCCAGCCCACGGTGAGGATAATCCCAGCTTTCTTTGTGTGCGTTGATGTAGTCTTTTACATGTTCGATATTTTGACCACGCTCAAGCATTAAAACTTTCAGACCTTTCTCGGTCAGTTCTTTGGCAGCCCAGCCGCCACTGATCCCTGATCCGACAACGATCGCATCATAAGTATTACTTGCCATGTATTGTCCCCTTAAACACGTCCGGCAAAAGCATTTATTGTTCAGACATCACAAATACGGATCGCCTGGTTCAGCGAATTCAGTTTGCCTGCCTTGTTATCTGGAGTTGGAACAAATTCCTGGGCCAGATACCCGTCGAACGGTAAATCACGGATCGCTTTTGCAATAGCCGGATAATACAGTTCCTGAGAGTCATCAATCTCGTGACGCCCCGGCACGCCAGCAGTGTGGTAGTGCCCGAAATACTGATGGTTGTCACGAATGGTGCGAATGATGTCACCCTCGCTGATTTGCATATGGTAAATGTCGTAAAGCAGTTTGAAATTAGGCGATTCCAGGCGACGGCACAACTCGATACCCCAGGCTGAATTGTCGGCCATGTAATCAGGATGATTGACTTTACTGTTGAACAGTTCCATTTGCAGAACTACCCCATGCTTCTCAGCATGAGGCAGAATTTGAGATAAACCTTTTACGGCATTTTTGAGTCCGGTTTCGTTATCCATGCCCCGTTTGTTTCCACTGAAACAAATCAGGTTGGTATAACCGGCTTTAGCGACTTTTTCGATATGCGGAATATACCGCTCGATAAGTGCCTCATGAAAACGATCGTCACACCAACCGTCTTCAAGATTGAGCTCTGCGCCATTACACATGGAGCAATCAACACCATGCTTTTTAAGAATGTGCCATTCGTCTGGACCAACCAAATCGATGGCAGCAAATCCCATATCTTTAATCGCTACACAAAGCTCATCTAAAGAAAAGTCCGGGAAAGTCCAGCGCGCCACGGCGTGCTTGATATTCCCTTTCAACGTTCCATGTTCAGCATTCCCGTGTGCACGGGCCTGCATAGATAAAGCACTGGCCGCTGTCAGCCCAACCCCCGACAGCGCCAGCCCTTTAAGCACCGATCTGCGCCCATTACGCATCGGTGGTAACCTTTTTCTCTTCTTTGAAGAGGATGAAGAACAGTATCAGCACTACCGCTGCAAAGCCTGCAGGGAATAGCCAGATATTTGCCCAATCCGCGCCCGCTTCGGTGGTGTACGCGTCTGTAATTTGGCCGGCAACCCAGAAACCAATCAGCATACCGACACCATAGGTAGCCAGCGTGATTAGACCCTGCGCCGCACTCTTAATGTTTTCACCCGCTTTTGCGTCGGTGTAAATCTGACCAGACACAAAGAAGAAGTCGTAGCAGATACCGTGCAGTGCAATACCAATCAGCAGCAGGAACATACCGCCATCAGCATCGCCGTAAGCGAACATTACGTAGCGCAGTACCCAAGCCAGCATGCCTAGCAGTAACGTGGCTTTGATGCCGAAGCGATTCAGGAATACAGGTAACGCAAGAATAAATAAGGCTTCAGACACCTGACCCAAGGCCATTTTACCGGTAGGGTTTTCTACGCCGATACCAGCTAAGAACGGGTTCGCATTCTGGTAGTAAAACGCCAGTGGAATACAAATCAGTACCGATGACAGGAAGAACACCAGGAAACTGCGACTCTTCAGTAGCGTAAGGGCATCTAGACCCAGCATCTCGCCAATGCTTGCTGAAGCCGCGCCTTTTGCTTTAGGTGGTGTTGCAGGTAAGGTGAAACTGAAAATACCTAGAATTAATGAGCCAATGGCAGAAAGTGCAAAGGTGTTCCGCAGTGCGCCTTCTGAGATAGCTGATTGTGAATCCCAGGAGAATACATAACTGATTACCAGGCCAGCAAGGATCCAGCCAATGGTGCCCCAAACACGTACTTTACCAAACTCTTTCGACGGGTCGGTCATCTGGCCAAACGACACAGAGTTAACCAGCGCCAGAGTTGGCATGTAGGCAATCATATAGCCTAGTACGTAAGGATAGAATGAAGCAAAGTCTGTGGAGGTGTACATCATGTACATCAGTGCGGCACCAATAAGGTGAAGCACGCCCAGAATACGCTCTGCATTAAAAAAGCGGTCGGCAATCAAACCCACAATAAATGGTGCGATGATTGCGCCCCATGACTGAGTCGAAAACGCCATACCGATTTCACTACCGGTGGCACCTAGCGACGTCCCCATGAAAGTACCTAAGGTTACAAACCAGCCACCCCAGATAAAAAACTGGAGAAACATCATAATGCTCAGGCGGGTCATTATCATTGTTATATCCTCTTACTACTCTTCGGGGCGCTGCCGCCCCAGCCTTGTTGTTATTATTTATCCAGACCCAGGATCCGGCGGTTTCTTTCTGTACTGCTACCAGCACCAGCAAAGTCATCAAATGCCACTTTGGTTGGCTCAATGATGTGTGATGCAATGAATGGTGCGCCTTCAGCAGCACCTTGTGCAGAATCTTTCAGGCAGCATTCCCATTCCAGTACAGCCCAACCTTCAAAGCCGTATTGAGTGAGCTTAGTAAAGATTCCTTTAAAATCTACCTGACCATCGCCGAGTGAACGGAAACGTCCCGGACGGTCAACCCAGCCTTGGTAGCCGCCGTACACACCGCTGCGACCATTTGGATTAAACTCAGCATCTTTAACATGGAACATTTTGATACGGTCGTGATAACGATCGATAAAGTCCAGGTAATCCAGTTGTTGCAGCACAAAGTGGCTAGGATCGAACAGGATGTTGGCGCGAGGATGATTATCAACTTCTTCAAGGAAACGCTCGAAGGTCGCGCCGTCGTGCAGGTCTTCACCCGGATGGATTTCGTAGCACAGGTCAACACCGGCTTCCTCAAAGGCATCCAGAATCGGCTTCCAGCGTGATGCCAGCTCTTTAAAGCCTTCATCTACCAGGCCAGCCGGACGCTGTGGCCATGGATAAACCAGGTGCCACATCAGCGCACCAGAGAAGGTAACGTGTGCGGTCAGGCCCAGACGCTTACTGGCTTTTGCCGCCAGCATCAGTTGATTGATTGCCCATTCGGTACGCTCTTTTGGCTTACCGTGCAGGTGCTCAGGCGCAAAGTTGTCGAACAGTTCGTCATACGCCGGGTGAACAGCAACCAGCTGCCCCTGCAAGTGAGTAGACAGTTCGGTAATTTCCACTCCGGCTGCCGCACATTTTGCTTTAACGTCGTCGCAGTATTCCTGACTTTCTGCGGCGATTTCCAGATCAAACAGTTTTGGGTCAGTGGGAACCTGAATCCCTTTATAGCCTAAAGACGCGGCCCACTTTGCCATGCCTTCCAGTGTATCGAATGGGGCTTCATCACCGGCAAACTGTGCCAGAAAAATTGCAGGCCCTTTAATTGCTGCCATGGTTGTCTCCTAAATTCGTTTCTGTTTCGATTACTCGGTGTCCGGGATAGCGTGCCATTTCACATCGCTAGCACCAGATGCCACCATGGCTTCGATGAACGCCATACCGCGTAGACCTGATTTCAGGCCTGGTACGCCATCGGCTTTACCACTTTTGCCTTCGCGCAATGCAATGGCGAAATAGCGATACAGGTTGGCAAACGCTTCAAGATAACCTTCAGGGTGACCAGATGGTGTGCGGCAGCGATCAGACGCTTCAGGATACAGGCCTGGCTGACCGGAACCTGCGCGATACACAGAGTACACATCGCCCAGCGGACGGTAGATAACTGAGTTCGGTTCCATTTGGTGCCATTCCAGACCACCTTTGTCACCGTAAACTTTGATTTTCAGTGCGTTCTCTTCGCCAGCGCAGATTTGGCTTGCGATTAGCACACCTTTAGCACCTTCAGCTGTGCGGAAAAACGCGGCACCGTCATCGTCGAGACGACGATTCGGTACAATAATATTCATGTCTGCACACAGTTCCGTTACTGTGTGACCACTGATAAATTCAGCCAGACCAAAAGCGTGGGTACCAATGTCACCCATACAACCCGCACCACCAGACAGCGCCGGGTCGGTACGCCAGGAAGCCTGCTTGTTTGATGGGTCGTCTTCGCCGCTCAACCAGCCTTGCGGATATTCCACCAGAATTTTGCGGATGTTGCCTAGCTTGCCATCTTCAATCATGGCTTTTGCCTGCCACACCATAGGATAACCAAGATAGGTGTGCGCAAGACCGTAAAGCTTGTCAGAGTCGTTTACGACTTTTGCCAGTTCTTTCGTTTCTTCCAGATTCAGGCCAGCAGGTTTTTCACAGAACACGTGATAGCCCGCTTTCAATGCAGCAATGGTTACCGGAACGTGAAGGTGGTTTGGCGTCACCACGATAACCACTTCCATGCGCTCATCCGCAGGAAGTGCATTTTCTTTATCGAGCATTTCCTGCCAGGAGGCATAAACGCGATTTGAATCCAGCCCCAGACTATCTCCGGTGCGCTGATTGTTACCTTCGTCGCGACTAAAAGCGCCACAAATCAGGTCATATTGGCCGTCCAGACCCATTGCGTGACGGTGAACCGCCCCGATAAATGCGCCTTCGCCGCCACCGACCATTCCCGCGCGAACACGTTCTAATTTCGCCATGGTTTCTCCCAAATCTGCAGTTCTAATGTTACAAAGTTGTAATTACTGTAAAAATGTAACGGATTACATTAGAGGCTGTCAACGGCTTTTAGTCTAAGGTAGTAGACATTACGGACAATTATTCTGATTTACCAGAACAATTGTTGTTTTTTTGTTTCATTTTTGGATTTTACACTGGATTTCTTGTTACATTTGAGTAATTCTTCACAGTCTTAATGTAACCCGTTACATATTATTAAGTTTTTGTGATGGCCAAGTGCCTAGTCTCTGTTTGTGTTGAGAGTTAATAAGTAAAACATGTCAAACATTCGTGATGTCGCTGATTTAGCTGGGGTTTCTGTAGCGACTGTATCGCGCGCCCTGCAACAACCGGAACGTGTTTCACCGAAAACGCGGGCTAAAGTGATGTCTGCTGTGAGTGAGGTGGGCTATAAACCTAACTTAATGGCGGTGAAATTCCGCTCCGGGAAAACCCATAATTTGGTAGTACTGGTTCCTACCGTTGCGACCGTATTTTTTGCCCGGGTTATAAGCGGTATGCAGGAAGCGGCAGCGGAACTTGGCTATTCGCTCTTGTTAGGGAACACATTAGGTAATCCTGAAATCGAAGCCAGCTATGCCAAACTGGTACAGACTTCTCAGGCCGACGGACTCATTCAGCTGCGAGCGCACAATCCTTTTACCGAAGACAATAACAGCAATAATGCAATGCTCCCGATGGTTAACGCCTGTGAGGTGATGAATACTGTTAAGTTTCCCACCGTTACACTGGATAACCGCGCAGCGGCAAAGGCCATGACAGAACACCTATTGTCGTTAGGTCATAAACGTATCGCTATTTTTAAAGGGCCAGCACAGAGTCCACTGACGCAAGATCGGTTAACGGGTTACCGAGATGCCCTGCAAGCAGCGGGCATCGAATATGATGAATCTCTGTTATTTGCCGGAGACTTCACACTGCAGGCAGGTTTCGAAGCAGCGGGCAGAATGCTCGCGCTCGATAGTCGTCCCACCGCCGTGTTTTGTGAAAACGACGAAACCGCCATGGGTGCGGTTCAGGGTTTTAAAAAAGCAGGATTAAAAGTTCCTGATGACATTTCTGTTGCAGGTTTCGATAACATCGATTTTGCAGCGTACTGCGATCCGCCGCTTACAACCATTGCTCAACCGGCGGAAGCATTTGGTCGCACTGCGGTGAACTTGCTGGTAGACCTTTTAGAAGGCAAACTAACTACCACGCCCAAAGTCATTATGCCCTTTGAGCTGATCTTGCGGGGCAGTACCGGGAAAGCACCGGCGTAAGTCAAAAAGGGTTTAGCGGTGAAGATTTCGGGCAAGTTTACAACGGTCAGGAAACCTAAAAAGTTGCACTAAAGCTATTTTCAGCTTTCATTATAAACGTCATTATGACGAAGGAGAGAAACATGTCAGGCACAAATAAAGCGGTAAGCCGTTTAGCCGCTCAGGTTACGCATTCAAAACTGGATCGCCGCCAATTCGTCAAACTGGGAGCTGCGGGTCTTGGCCTTGCCATGGCACCAGGTTTTGCATTTGCACAGGCTAAACCCGAAATCCGAGTTGGCTTACAGCTTTATACACTGCGCGACATGATGGCAGTGAGTGTTCCAGCCGTTCTTAAACTGGTTTCAGCTGTGGGCTATAAAGAATTGGAATTTGCCGGTTACTTTAATCACAGCACCAAAGAAATTCGTAAAATCATTGATGGTGAGGGCTTGTCAGCACCGTCTGCGCACATTCCTTTAGATACCTTCCGTAACGACGGTATCAATAAAGTTATCGACACCGCCATGGAAGTCGGTCACAAATATGTGGTTATTCCTTACCTGACTGAAGAACAACGCGGTACCACCATTGATGTTTATAAGAAGCTTGCTGAACAGTGCAATGTGTGGGGCGAAGCCTGTAATAAACACGGTCTGAAACTGGCTTATCACAACCATGATTTTGAATTCCATGTGACTGACGGCGTTGAACCTTACGACGTTCTGCTTAACGAAGTGGATGCCGACAAAATGGCGATGGAAATGGATCTGTTCTGGATGAGCAAAGCCGGTAAAGATCCACTGGCTTATTTCGCCAAATATCCAGGTCGTTTCAAACTGTGGCATGTAAAAGACAAAGATGCTGAAGGTCAGTTTGCCGATGTTGGTACCGGCACTATCGATTTTGCCCGTATTTTTGCTGCATCAGCCCAGGCGGGTGTCGAGCACCGTTTTGTTGAACGTGACCAAACGCAAGACAAGCTGAAGACCATTCAACAAGGTTACAAAGCAGTATCAGCGCTACTTGGCGCCTGATAGCTTTCAAATACCCACGTTGAAAATCAGATACGCTGGCTAATGCTCGCCAGTGCTACACTACTTGATATTGAATGCCCGCAATAGCGGGCATTTTTGTGCGCTAATGGCAGTGCAAAGACGCTGCGCCCCATGCAAATCAATAAAAACGAGCATCAGGAAGTACGTATGACACAAACCTTGGGTCAGTTCAGTCAGTGGCTTTCGCCCTACTTTACGCAACTTAGCATTATGTTAATGGCCACGATATTGGTGGTGTATGGCGATGTGATTAACAAACATATTAAACGCATGCTGGCCCCCTATCATTTCCTTATTCGCACCACATTATTTGTGCTGCTTTGTGCCTTCGGGTACGGGTTGCTTACCATTCATGGGGCACCGTTCTTGTTATATTTGGTCAAGTACTTACCCTGGTATTTGCAGGGTATTGGTTTTGTTTCTGCGTTTATCGTGCTTGGGATCTTAGCTGAGCGTCGTCGCTACATCTGATCCACGAACACGAATTCCTCGTGGAAATGAGCAAAAAAATCCCGCATCGAAGTGCGGGATTTTCTGTTGCTACTCAAGCAATAATTTACTGAGCGCCTTTTTTCAGGTATTCACGGATGACGTAGTGCAGAATACCGCCATGCTCGAAGTAGGTGAATTCATTCGCGGTATCGATGCGAATATCCATCATAAATGAACGGCTTTCACCCGAGTCATCAGTAACCGTAACTTCCACTTCTTTCTGATCGCGGCTTACCGCTGCAATCGAATACGTTTCGTCACCGCGTAACGCTAGCGAGGTTGCACTGTCGCCGGGTTTAAACTGTAGCGGCAGAATACCCATACCAATCAGGTTAGAACGGTGAATTCGCTCGTAGCTCTCAACCATTACAGCTTTCACGCCGAGCAACGACGGCCCCTTTGCAGCCCAGTCGCGGCTTGAACCGGTACCGTATTCTTTACCACCAATGACCACCGCCGGAACACCTTCCTGTTGATAACGCATTGCGGCATCAAAAATAGACATCGACTCGCCACTTGGGAAGTGAGTGGTCGCACTGCCGGTAGTCCCAGGTGCTAATTGATTTTTCAAGCGTACGTTGGCGAAAGTACCACGCATCATGACCTCGTGATTACCTCGACGAGAACCCAGTGAGTTAAAATCTTCTGGCTCGACGCCCTGCTCCAGAAGATATTTGCCTGCGGGACTGTCTGGTGCAATGGCACCTGCCGGTGAAATGTGGTCGGTTGTAATAGAGTCGCCCACTTTAACCAGACACCGAGCACTTTCAATAGCACTTAACGCCGCCGGTTCACCGCCCATTTCGGCAAAGAAAGGCGGATGTTTGATGTAGCTTGAATCCGGCCAGTCGTAAACCGAAGTCGACGATACATCGAGCTTGTTCCAGATTTCATTCCCTTTAAACACATCAGCATATTTCTGTTTAAACAGGTCACCCGATACATACTCATTAATCTTCGACTGGATCTCTTCCTCAGAGGGCCAGATATCTTTTAGATAAACAGGTTTACCGTCTTTGCTTTTGCCCAGTGGCTCTTTGGTAATATCAATACGCATATTACCCGCCAGCGCATAAGCGACCACGAGTGGTGGCGATGCCAGGTAGTTTGCGGCTACGTCGGGGTGTATACGCCCTTCAAAGTTACGGTTACCCGATAACACTGAAGTCACTGTGAGCTTCGCATCGTTAATGCCACGAGAAATCTCTTCCGGTAGCGGGCCTGAGTTACCAATACAGGTTGTACAGCCATAGCCCACCAGGTTAAAGCCGAGTTTTTCCAGCGGGTCCATTAAACCTGCATCCTCAAGGTATTGCGTTACCACTTGAGAACCCGGCGCAAGGGATGTTTTCACCCACGGCTTGCGAGTTAGGCCTAATTCAACGGCTTTTTGCGCCACCAGACCAGCCCCAATGAGAACGGACGGGTTTGACGTGTTCGTACAGCTTGTAATAGCGGCAATCACTACCGCTCCGCTTTCCAGATTGAATTTCTCTCCGTCGAACTCTACGAACGAATCTTGCTCTTCATCGATTTCAGCCATATCGCCGCCTTCAGCGACAAACTTAGCTTCCTCTTCAACCACTTTCACGTCGATTTGTTGCTTATACCAATCGGTGAACGCAGCTGCGGCGTTATCCAGCGGAATGCGGTCTTGCGGACGCTTAGGACCTGCAATAGACGGTACAACTTCTGACAGATCTATCTCCATATTTTCGTGATAGATAGCATCTTTACTGTGGTCATCGTGCCAAATACCTGCGCTCTTCGCATAGCTTTCCACTAACTCAATTTGTGCGTCAGGGCGGCCTGTCAGTTTAAGATAATCTAAAGCAACCTGGTCGATGGGGAAAATACCGCAAGTCGCACCATACTCGGGAGCCATGTTGGCGATAGTCGCGCGATCGGCGGTGGTTAGATATTTGATACCCGGACCATAAAATTCTACAAACTTACCCACTACGCCGTGGTTACGCAGTTGTTCCGTGATGGTAAGTACCATATCGGTTGCGGTAACACCTGGATTCAGTTTGCCGGTTAAACGAAAGCCCACCACATCAGGGCGAAGCATGGTGACAGGCTGCCCAAGCATGGCGGCTTCGGCTTCAATACCGCCCACACCCCAGCCTAGTACGCCAAGGCCATTAATCATTGTGGTGTGAGAGTCGGTACCCACCAGCGTGTCAGGGTAAACCAAAGTGTCGTCACCCTCTTGCTTGGTGAATGCACAGCGGGCAAGGTATTCAAGGTTCACTTGGTGAACAATGCCTCGGCCTGGCGGCACCACTTTAAAGTTATCAAACGATGATTGTCCCCATTTCAAGAACTGATAGCGCTCGCGATTTCGCTGCACTTCTACGTCTACGTTTTTCTCAAACGCATCGTCTGCAGCAAAATAATCCACCATAACCGAGTGATCGATGACCAACTCTACCGGGTTCAGCGGGTTGATGGCCTGCGCATCGCCGCCAAGGTCGTTCACCGCATCACGCATGGCAGCAAGGTCGACAATAGCAGGTACACCCGTGAAGTCCTGGAGGATAACCCGGGCTGGTACAAACGAAATTTCATGTTGAGAATCGTCGCTGGTATCCCACTTTGCCACTTTTTCAATGTCGTCGCTGCTGACAAATTCCTTATCTTCATGGCGGATTAAGTTTTCTAGCAGGATCTTGATACAAAATGGCAAACGGTCGAGGTCAAACTGCTTGCCAATGGAATCGAAGCTGATTGCCTTATATGCATTTTCACCAACGTTAACAGTAGTAAACTTCTGATATTTCACGTTTTCACCTATCGCACATTAGTTTATGGGCCAGAACAAAATACAACGCCGCTCTGAAATCCCTTGGAATAATTTTCCATTCATACGAACTGTCGTCGAAAAAAAGTTCACCTGACTTAACAAGTGAATTGTTGCGATTTGGTTAACTATCATGATAATTTTGTTTAAATAGCGCGGTAAGCTATTAAGAAGAGGGCACTTAACCCAGGGATATAAAAATCAATGGTTATGACACTGGCTAAATCGCGACAACATCCACTCATTGAACAGTTGCAGATGGAACCTCATCCAGAAGGTGGCTATTTTCGCCAGATCTTTGAATCTTCCAAACAAGTCAACTCGCCTTCTCACGGGCAAGCTCGCCCAGCAATGACACACATTTACTTCCTGTTATTGGCGGGTCAGATCAGTCGTTTTCACCGAGTACTGCATGATGAAGTGTGGAATTTCTACGAAGGTGCGCCACTGCGACTGTATCAAATACATCAGCAACAACTGAGAGAGCAGCGCTTAGGTGATGCTGCCCACGGTTACGCCGCGATTGTTCCTGCGGGGAATTTTCAGGCTGCGGAAACCACGGGGGAGTACACACTGGTAGGTTGTTCAGTTGCCCCCGGATTCGATTTCGCCGATTTCAGTTTTATTGAAGAGCCTTGTCTGAAACAATGGATTGAAGTGGCCCATCCCGACATGGCCAGATTCATCTGAGCCTGTCGGAATAGCTATTATTTTTTAAGCTATTGCAGCACGAAGTCGTGCTACTGGGCGCTCGTCGATAAAGACATGAATAACCGCCGTGACGGCAGCAATAACACAAGCACTCCACCACACCATGTCGTAAGAACCCGTTTGATCGTACAGATAGCCGCCAAGCCACACGCCGCTAAACGACCCCAACTGATGGCTTAAAAAGACAATGCCATACAGCAAGCCCATGTGCGGCAAGCCAAACAATTGCGCCACCAGCCCTGAAGTGGGAGGTACCGTTGCCAACCACAGCAAGCCCGTGACTACGGAGAAAACATAAACGGAAGTGGGCGTCATCGGGAAAAACATGAATGCAGCAATAGCCACCGCTCTTAGGGCATAAATTAATGTGAGTAGGTTTTTCTTTGAATATTTCCCCGCCCAGGAACCGGAAAGCAAACAGCCAAAAATATTGAATAGACCTATCAGCGCTAAACTCACCACCGCTACGTTTGCATCGAACCCTCTGTCTGAAAGGAATGCTGGCATATGAACGGTAATAAAGGCGAGCTGAAAACCGCAAACATAAAATCCCACCACAATCAGCCAGTAATGTGGATAGCTACAGGCTTCTTTTAATGCTTCCGAGACGGTTTGTTTTGGCTGAGCGCTGTTGGTAGCACTACTTTGTCCGCTACTGCCTTTTAATGAACCGGACATCAATGCCATCAATAACGCACATCCCGCCATCAGGAGTAATGCATTGCTCCAGCCAAAACTGGCAATGAACGCCTGCGCGGCAGGTACCACCAGTAATTGGCCAGCTGAACCCGCTGCACTGCCCAGCCCTAAAGCGAATGAGCGTTTTTCTGCAGACACCATGCGCGCCATCGCCGGTAACACAACGCCTAAGCCAGAACCGGCGATGCCCATGCCCATAAGCAGGCCCGCACCAACATTAAGACCACCTGAATTGTCAGTTAACGCAGTAACCGCCAGGCCTACAGCGTAGAAGATTGCGCCAACGATAATAGTACGCACCGTACCGTAGCGATCTGCCATCGCCCCTGCCAGCGGTTGAAACAGCCCCCAACACAAGTTCTGCAAAGCCAATGCAAACGCGAACACTTCTCTGCCATAGCCAAATTCTGAAGACACCGGCTCCATAAAAAAGCCCATGGAAGAGCGCAGGCCAAAGTTGAGTGCTAAAAGCACACAAGCAAACGCAATAGAAAAACTTAAGAGTCGAACAGGCTGTGACATAAGGGGGGCCTTAAAAAAGAAAAACGGTAGTTGGCGGGAAAGATTCCACCATACTACCGTCTTTTTTATTGGAGAAGAAGTGTTCGCTCAACCCTGCATACTCTCCAGTTCCCGGCCGCGAGTCTCATAAATGTATCGCACCACAAACAGCACAGAAACGAATGCACACACGGCATAGAAACCATAGGCACCAGCGAGACCCACACCAGCTAACATCATTGGGAATGTCCAGGTGATAGCAAAGTTTGTCAGCCACTGGATTAGTCCGCTCACTGCCAGCCCTGAGCCGCGGATTTGATTCGGGAACATCTCGCCGAGCATCACCCACATCACCGGGCCCCAGGAAAAGTTAAAACAGAAGACATAGAGATTGGCTGCCACCAGCGCCACCGGCCCCCAGTCGCCCATGATCAAGCGACCATCAGCGCCCTGATCGGCATTGCCAAAGGCAACAACCAGTGCGGCAAGGGTAATAGTCATGCCGACAGAACCCCACATGAGTAGTGGTTTGCGGCCAACTTTGTCGATAATCGCAAGGGTTACCAAACAAGCTGCAATGCTAATAGCGCCACTGATAACGTTAATCAACAGTGCATCGCTTTCAGAAAAACCGACCGCTTGCCAAAGCACGGCGCCGTAATAGAACACCACATTAATACCCACCAATTGCTGTAACGTGGCGAGCCCCAGCCCAATCCATACAATGGGTCGAACCTTGCCGGTGTCGGGCTGCTTCAGGTCACTCAGTTTTGGTTGGTGATCAGAGGCCAGCGTATCCTGGATTTCTTTGAGTTTTAGCTGCCCTTCGACTCCATAAAGTCGAGTAAGCACTTCTCTGGCTTTTTCTGTTCGCCCTTTTACCACTAAGAATCGCGGACTTTCAGGAATGAAAAGCAACATTGTCAGAAACAAAAACGCCGGGCACAATTCCATCCAAAACATCCAGCGCCAGGCGGCATAATCTAACCACAGCGGCTGGGTTGAACCGGCTGCAACGTCAGCAAGAATGTAGTTACTAAGAAACGCGGCAAATAACCCGCTAATTATGGCTATTTGCTGTATTGAAGTGAGCATGCCACGATACTTAGCCGGAGACACTTCTGCGATGTAAGCAGGCGCCATCACCGATGCGGCACCAACCGCCAAACCGCCGAGAATGCGGTACACCACGAATTCCCCGCCAGAAGTAGAAATACCAGACCCCCAAGCACTTATGATGAACAGTACAGCTGCGACCAGTAGCAAACTACGTCGGCCAAATTTGTCTGCCAGTCGCCCAGCAAAAAAAGCCCCCACGGCGCAACCCAGCAGCATGCTCGATACGTTAAAACCGGTACCCACACTTTCAGACTGGAAGGCAACCTGTAATCCGTCGACGGTGCCATTGATCACCCCACTGTCGAATCCAAACAGGAAACCGCCGATGGTGGCAACAATACTGATAAACAATATAAACGCCCCATTGGTTGTTCGCTCGCTACTACTTGATGTCATCACTGTATCCATGCTGTTGTTATTCTCCGTGGGTTAGGGTTGTAATAGGTTCAGAGTGCCGCGAATCTTGGCAGTGTTTTGTCCGGCACATCTTCCAGGCTTTGCGGCCGGTTTGCCTGTCGGTACTCCACCGGTGTTTGATTAAAATGCTTTCGAAAAATAGCGTACATGTATTGAATAGAAGGATAGCCGCACAATTCCGCGATTTCGGTAGCGGGTTCTTCGGTTTCTTTTAGCATTTTGCAGGCACGGTTGAGTTTTTCGTTATGAATTTCGGTGTGAATGCTGTGCCCGCGTTCATCACGAAAGCGCCCTTCAAGATTAGAGCGGGAGATACCAACGTGATCGAGCACCTGATCCACTTTAATCCCGCGACAAGCATTATGTTGTATAAAATGCATCGCCTGCATTACCAGCGGATCTTTAATGGCTTTGTAATCCGTTGACTGCCGCTCTGCTACTCGTTCAGGTGGCACCAGCACCGGCGCTTTTGTCACCGGCATGCCCTGCAACTGGCGGTGCAACATTCTGGCAGCCTGAAAGCCCATGTCGAAACACCCCTGCTTAACGGAAGTTAAACTGACCCGACTAAGATAACGGGCAAGTTCGTCGTCATCGATGCCAATAACGGAAAAGCGTTCAGGAATAAGTAAGCCCAGATGATCACAGGCTTGCAGAAGATGACGAGCGCGTGCATCAGTTACTGCAACGATGCCCGTTGGCGCAGGCAAACTTCGTAACCAATCGGTAAGGCGTTTAAGTGAATACTGCCAGGTTTCAGGACGAACGGCATGACCACGATAGAGATAGCATTCGTAACCTTCCTTACGTGTAAGCTCAAGCATGGCGCGTTCACGTTCCTGCGCCCAGCGATGCTGCGGATTGACGGGTGCACCGTAAAAGGCGAAACGTTCAATCCCCTTTTGCTTAAGATGTTCAAACGCGGCCTCTACCAACGCGTAGTTATCGGTGGCCACGTAAGGCACTTCAGGATAGTCAGATTTATTCTGGTACGATCCGCCCACCGCCACCACTGGCACTTTGGCTTTGGTCAGTGCACGCTCAATCGCTGGGTTATCAAAATCAGCAATAATCCCGTCGCCGCTCCACTCATCGAGGTGCTCTAAGCGAGTCATGAAGTCTTCTTCGAGATACAGATCCCAGTCGGCTCTGGAGGTCTGCAGATATTTCCCTATTCCTTCAATGATTTGGCGGTCGTAAACCTTACTGGCATTGAACAGCAACGTAATACTGTGCGACTTCTCAAACATGATTCTGTCCTGATAAAAGCAAATTCCATAAAGGCGATTATGATTATTGTTTTTCAGCATCCTAAACCAGTCAACATCAATTAACAAAAAGATTACAAAATTTCATAATTGCCCTAACTGCATTTGATAATCAACATAGCGGTATCAGCGATTTTAAGAAGTGAACGAAACATGTATCTGGGCATAGATTTAGGCACCTCCGGCGTTAAGGTGGTGTTAACCAACGAACAGGGCGCGGTGGTAGCAACCTCTCATGCGGCACTGGACGTGTCGATGCCAAAGCCCCTTTGGTCAGAACAAAATCCGCAGGACTGGTGGAATGCCACCTGCGCCTGTCTGGATGAATTAGCAGATAAGCAATCACTCGCAGAGGTGAAAGCCATTGGCCTGAGTGGCCAAATGCATGGTGCTACGCTGCTTGATGAAAACGGCGAAATACTTCGACCAGCTATATTGTGGAACGACGGCCGCTGCGACGCCGAATGTCGTGAAATTGAATCTACGGTAAAAGATGCCCGTCAGCGTAGCGGCAACATTGTCATGGCAGGTTTTACTGCGCCCAAACTTCTATGGGTGAAAAATCACGAACCAGACGTGTTTGCGAAAGTGAAAAAAATCCTGCTTCCAAAAGATTACCTGCGTTACAAACTTACCGGCGAATTCGCCAGCGATATGTCTGATGCAGCCGGGACAATCTGGCTGGACACTGAAAGCCGCTGCTGGGACGACACCCTGCTTAGCGCCTGTGGTCTGGATGAATCTCACATGCCTTCACTGTTCGAAGGTAACGAGGTAACGGGTTATCTGAACACCGAGCTGGCAGAACGCTGGGGCATGAACGCAGTTGCCGTGGCTGGTGGCGGTGGCGATAACGCGGCGGGTGCCATCGGCTGCGGTATTGTTGAGCCCGGGCAAGCCATGTTGTCGCTAGGCACGTCAGGTGTGTACTTTGCAGTAACAGAAGATTTTCGTACTAACACAGCGCAAGCGGTGCACAGCTTTTGTCACGCCCTCCCCAACCGCTGGCATCTGATGTCGGTAATGTTGAGTGCGGCGAGTTGCCTGCAATGGTACGCCTCGCAAAGCGGCTATCAAAACGTGGGCGAAATGATTGACGATGTCGAGCACAACGTAGCATTTGATGATGCTGCCATCCCGTTGTTTTTACCTTATCTCACCGGCGAGCGTACTCCTCACAATAATCCTTATGCCAAGGCGTCTTTCTTCGGTGTATCAGCATCCACAACCCGCGCCCACATGGCACGAGCAGTGATGGAAGGGGTGTCGATGGCCCTTGCTGATGGCATGGATGCGGTGGATGAAAGCGGTGCTACTGTGTCAGATATCAGCCTAATTGGTGGTGGTGCGAAAAGTGCGTTCTGGCGACAACTTCTCAGCGATGTGAGTGGCCGTAAACTCTCTTATCGCCAGGGTGGCGATGTGGGCCCGGCGCTTGGCGCTGCTCGCCTGGCACAATTGGCAGTTAATCCAGATATCGCAGCTTCGGACATTTGTTTTCAGCCTGCTATCGAAGCCAGCTATTCGCCCAACGACGCCATTCACAATGCGTATTTGTTGAAGCGTCAGCAGTTTCGTGAACTTTACTATGCTATTGAGCCTTTTTACTCGGCCCCGAAAAAACACAAAACTTTCACTAATTAACATAATTGTTGCAAACGAAGAGATACACCAGACTGTCTGGTAACGTTTAACAGCGCAATTTATCCGTGCAGGAATATTTCCTGGACGACTCATTCCTTCGACGGGGAAAATAACCATGAGCAATTATTTCGACGCCATTCCGGCGATTAAATACGAAGGTCCGGAATCGACCAATCCACTGGCTTTTAAACACTATAACCCTGAAGAAGTGATCATGGGTAAAACCATGGAAGACCACTTACGCTTCGCGGCCTGTTATTGGCACAACTTCTGTTGGGACGGTGCCGATGTATTCGGTGCAGGCACATTTAATCGTCCGTGGTTAGCTGGCGGCGACCCAATGACACAAGCGAAAGCCAAAGCGGATGCCGCATTTTCGTTTTTGGAAAAACTCGGCGCGCCCTACTACTGCTTTCACGATGTAGACGTGGCCCCTGAAGGAAATTCGGTAAACGACTATATCAACAACTTTTCGGCGATGACCGAAGTGCTCGCCCACAAGCAGGAAGAAACAGGCATGAAGCTGCTTTGGGGCACGGCAAATGTGTTCAGCCATCCTCGCTATATGTCGGGTGCAGCAACCAACCCCGATCCCGCCGTGTTCGCTCGTGCTGCCACTCAGGTGTTCCATGCGATGAATGCAACCAAACAACTGGGGGGTCAAAACTACGTATTGTGGGGTGGTCGTGAAGGCTATGAAACCTTACTGAATACCGACCTGAAAAAAGAGCGCCAACAACTCGGTCGCTTCATGAACATGGTGGTAGAGCACAAGCACAAAATTGGCTTTGATGGCCTGCTGCTGATTGAGCCAAAGCCGCAGGAACCCACTAAACATCAATACGATTATGATACGGCCACCGTACACGGCTTCCTGACTGAATTTGGTTTGGAAAAAGAATTTGCCGTTAATATCGAAGCTAACCATGCAACCTTATCGGGCCATTCTTTCCATCACGAAATCGCTACCGCGTTTGCGTTAGGTGTGTTCGGCTCTATTGATGCCAACCGCGGCGACCCGCAACTGGGATGGGACACCGACCAATTCCCTAACTCGGTAGAAGAGATGACACTCATCTGTTACGAGATCCTGAAAAATGGCGGTTTTACCAGCGGCGGTCTTAACTTTGACACCAAATTACGTCGTCAGAGCATCGACGCAGAAGACTTATTCCTTGGTCATATTGGTGGTATGGATACCTGCGCCTTAGGCTTGAAAAAAGCAGCTGCGCTGCTCGAGTCTGAAGCTTTATCCAGCGCGGTAGAAAAACGCTACGCCGACTGGAATCAAGACTTTGGTCATCAGGTGCTTAACGGCACAATGTCACTGGAAGACGTTGCTAACTATGCCCGCAACAATGCGCTGGATCCAAAACCCGTTTCAGGCAAGCAGGAAGGCCTGGAAAACCTGGTTAATCAAATTCTCTACAAATAATCAGTTGTAGCACTGTCCCTTAGCAGCCCCCTGTAATACCGGTAATAACACAGACGGTATTATCCGGGGCTGCACCTTCCTTAATGCGCTGTTATGATGTCGCCCCTATGTATCGGAGAACATGTAACGGGAACGCAAAAACGTTGAAATTTTCAGACCGCGCCAATGCCATCACGCCATTTTATGCAATGGCATTTTCAGAAAAAGCCTCTGCGCTGGAAGCTCAGGGTGTTCATGTTGTCAGACTCAATATCGGTGAGCCAGACTTTGGCGCACCGCAACCTGTGGTTGCTGCAATGCAAGCGGTAATGGAAAGGGCCGAACTGCCCTATACATCGGCGCTAGGATTGCCAGCACTACGTGAAGCCATCGCGGGGTTTTATCAAACCCGTCATGGGGTAGCAGTGAAGCTCAATAATGTGGTGGTAACCGCAGGAGCATCTGCCGCCCTGCTATTAGTTTGCGCGGCGCTGATTAATGAAGGTGATGAAGTGATGCTCGCCGACCCAGCGTATCCCTGTAATCGTCAGTTCATCCGCGCTTTCGGTGGCCAGCTTCAAAGTATTGCAGCGGGTGCAGAAGACCGCTTTCAACTTACGCCGCAGAGCGTGAAAGCAAACTGGCAGAGTACCACTAAAGGCGTCATGTTGGCCTCTCCTTCTAATCCAACCGGTACGTCTGTTTCTCAAGCCGATTTACAAGCCATCTGCGAATTCGCCAAAGCAAATGGTAGCTGGCGCATCGTTGATGAAATCTATTTAAACCTCAGCCATCATGATGATGGGCAAACGGCGCTGGCATTTGATCCCGACGCCATTGTGATAAACAGTTTCTCCAAATACTTTGGCATGACAGGCTGGCGTCTTGGCTGGTGCGTCGTGCCAGATGAAATGGTACCGGTAATGGAACGTTTAGCGCAGAACCTCTACATTTGTCCGTCTACACCAGCGCAACATGCAGCTCTTGCCTGTTTCACGCCCGAAACCCTGAATGTATGTGAACGTCGTCGTGATATTTTGCTGCATCGCCGCCAGTTGGTGTTAGAAGGTCTGGTAGGAATCGGGCTGTCGGTGGATGTGGAACCCGATGGCGCCTTCTATGTGTACATCAACGTAACGCCTACGGGGCTAACTGCCATGGATTTCTGCGAGCGATTGCTCGAAGAGCATCATGTTGCCCTCACGCCGGGTAACGACTTCGGTCAGGCCACCGGAGATGATTATGTGCGTTTATCATTTGCCGCTGCCGAACAAGAACTGGAACTGGGCATTAAGCGGATGGGCGAGTTTGTCAGTAAGCTAGGTATATCAACCTAAGGCGTGACGTTGCATTGAATAGAAACTAAGTGCGTGAAGGAACACGCCTCTTAGTTATCGAAAAGATCGACGCTTCCTGTTTTGCTTGTATCCGCATTTACTTTCACAGACAATTCCGCTTCGCGCTCGTAAATGGTGTTGTTGTGCATATCGTATATGCGTTTCATAATAACAGAGCCATCTGACGGCGTGAAATACACCTTGCGGGCGTAGTTTTTCAATAAGTCGTGCGCGAGTACCGGTATATTTTCTGTTTGCAGAAACTCAAGCCCAAATGCCGCATTGGTTGCCCCAATATCGTTGCTCACATAACCTGGTAGCACGCGTGCGCCACCAAATACCTTTGCCACCAGACGTTTCTTTTCAGCGCCCAATCGTAGGCAATCGTTCAGCAGCACTTCCATTGCGTGCACGCCGTAGCGGTTCGCTTCAAACGATGCAGCGCTAACCGTATTGTTGCTAGGAAGCATGAAATGATTCATGCCTCCTACTTCGGTGATGGGGTCGTATAGACATACCGCCACGCAAGAGCCCAACACGGTAACAATGAGTTTATCTGCATTGGTAACGTAGTATTGCCCGGGCAAAATCTTTACTGCATCTCGTCCGAAGCGAGAGTCGTAATAAGAGGGTGGACGGCTAAAATCGTGGTCAGGCACGTTCGGTTACGTCTACCGAACGGGTGCATAAATGGTTTTGCCAACCGGTTTCAGCAAGTGGGTGGCCTCCTGAAAGTGTTCAGAGTGGCCTGCAATATACAAACTGTCTTGCTTCATATTGCCCACAAGGTTGTTTAACACTTTATACTGCGTAGGTTTATCGAAATAAATCATTACATTACGGCAGAAAATTACGTCCATTTTCTCTTTGAAGCCATAGTCATCGTGAAGCAAGTTAATCTGACGAAACTCGACCATTTCCCGCACTTCATCAACCACTCTCACCATACCGGACTTAGGCCCTTTGCCACGATAGAAAAACTGCTTCTGCAAACTCTTGTCCATTTTTTCAATAGACGAGTATTTGTAAACGCCATTTTTTGCCGTCGCCAGCACCTTAGAGTCGATATCCGATGCATAAATTTTAATGCCGGTGCGATACGTACCGAACACTTGTGCCACTGTCATCGCAATAGAATAAGGCTCTTCACCGGTGCTGCTTGCTGCACACCAAATAGCGGTCACATTTTTATGTGTGCGGAGAAACTTCTCCAGCGCAACAAAGTGATGCACCTCACGAAAAAACGATGTGAGGTTGGTAGTGAGCGCGTTCACAAACTCTTGCTGCTCAATATCGTCTCTTTCTACTTTCTCCAGATAATCTCGGAAGCTTTTAATTCCCAACGCCCTAAGGCGTCGGGAAAGTCGGCTATACACCATGGTTTCTTTCGAGTCTGCTAGCCTGATCCCAGCAATTTTAAACACGGTGGCGCGCACCCGTTCGAAGTCGTCCTGACTATATGCGTACTCTCTGTCGGTCTTCTCCGCGGATGCTGTTGCCATTTAGAACGACTCCCACTCGTTTTCGCTAGGTGTACTCGGCTTGAGCGCTCGCCCGGTGTTCGCTGCCACGCGCATTGCGGGTTTACTGGTAACGTTAGATGAAGGCTTAGGTGGTGGCGCAAGCATGCTACCGCCATCCAGCTTAAACATCGCCACGCGCTCAGACAGACCAATGGCTTGCTGTTGCAGGCTATCAGCCGCTGCTGCCGCCTCTTCAACCAGAGCCGCGTTTTGCTGTGTCATCTCATCCATGCTATTCACTGCTTTACCCACTTCTTCGATGCTGGTTGCTTGCTCAGAAGAAGCTGCGGAAATTTCGGACATGATGTCGTTAACCCGCTGAATCGCGGTGACCACTTCTGCCATGGTATCGCCAGACTTGTTCACCAGTTGGTTACCGCCGTTCACTTTCGATACCGAATCGGAAATCAGCTCTTTAATTTCCTTCGCGGCTTCGGCTGAACGCTGAGCCAGGGTACGTACTTCGGAAGCAACCACGGCAAACCCGCGACCTTGCTCACCGGCTCTTGCGGCTTCAACCGCGGCATTCAGTGCCAGGATGTTGGTTTGGAAAGCGATACCATCAATAACACCAATGATGTCGGAAATTTCCTGCGCAGACGCATTAATTTCGCCCATGGTGGTAACCACCTGACGAATCAAGTCGCCGCCCTCGTTGGCAACTTTCGATGCCTGAGATGCCAGCATATTGGCCTGCTCTGCGTTTTCGGCATTCAGGCGCACCGTGCCAGTGAGCTCTTCCATGGCCGACGCCGTTTCTTCTAGACTCGAAGCCTGCTGCTCAGTACGACTTGAGAGGTCAGCGTTACCCGTGGCAATTTCAGAAGAGGCGGTATTGATGGTGTCCACGGCATCGTTAATGGAACGAATGGTGCCAGAAATCTCTTCCGAGAAGGAGTTGATGGCATCTCCCAGTACCGCAAATTCGCCTTCGTAGTTTTCAGTGATACGTTGGGTAAGATCACCCGCCGACATAGCAGACATGACATCGCTGATGCGGCTGATAATGGCCTTTATATCGCTAACAAACTGGTTAATAGAGTTACCCAATTCGGCAAAGTCACCATCAAGGTGTAGCGGTGGCGTGTCTAAGTCACCCACCACCAGCTTTCTCATAGTGGCACGAATAGCCTGCACTGCCTCAACTCTAGCGGTAATATCAACAGCATATTTCACCACCCGGTAGGGTTCGCCGTTCTGGTCAAGGATCGGGTTATAAGACGCCTGAATCCAGACATCATCGCCCGCTTTATTGATGCGTCGGAATTCGTCAGAAAAATAAATGCCTTTCTTCAACTGGTCCCAGAAAGATTGGTACTCTGCACTTTTGCGATATTCGGCATCAACGAACATGCTGTGATGCTTGCCCTGAATCTCGTCCAATTTATAGCCCATAGCCCCGCAGAAGTTATCATTCGCATTAATTATGGTGCCATCAAGGTTGAATTCGATTACCGCCTGTGCACGATTAATCGCTTCGATTTGCCCGCCCAAGTAGGCATTCTTTATTTTTTCATCAGTAACGTCTGTAGCAAACTTCACGACGCGAATCACTTTGCCGTGTTCGTCGTAAACGGGATTATAAGATGCGTTGATCCAGATCTCCGACCCGTCTTTTCGAATACGACAGAATTCACCGGCGAACACTTGCCCTTTAGCCAAATTGCGCCAGAAGTCTTTGTACTCAGCAGAAGAGACATAGGCGGGTAAACAGAACATACGGTGATGCTGACCTTGAATCTCCTCGAGCTCATAGCCTACCGCACCGCAGAAGTTTTCATTTGCAGTAATGATGGTGCCGTCGGGCTCGAACTGAATCACAGCCTGAACGCGATTAAGTGAGTCTGTCAGCGCTTTAGTTAACTGGTCAGCTTCGTTATCAATAAGCTCGACACTGTATGCCGTTGCTTCGCCGCGAATATTTTTCAACGGCGTCACTTTTAGTTTCACGCTTCGAGAAGGCAGTGACAATGCAGTAACTCCACCTTCCGGAGATGCATTTGCCGCCTGTTGGATAGCAGAAGCCTGTATGCCTAATGCAGTAATATTGCTGCCCACCACCATTGCTGCAGAGAAGCCCCCGTTTTTGGCGCGTATATCACCTTCAATGTTCGCTAACAGCG
Source organism: Alteromonas sp. ABH2_165 (assembly GCF_056159945.1). Classification (NCBI taxonomy): domain Bacteria; kingdom Pseudomonadati; phylum Pseudomonadota; class Gammaproteobacteria; order Alteromonadales; family Alteromonadaceae; genus Alteromonas; species Alteromonas sp. ABH2_165. Next base: position 588,514 of record NZ_JBSWWF010000002.1, on the reverse strand, counting down.
ATTTCGACGCTCTGTTGGCCACAACAATATTCATCTGGCTGTCTAGGATCAGTAGGCTGGATGTCGATGCGTCCAGCGTCTGCATGCTTTCCAGCGACCCGATGACCGCATTATCTTCACCACTCAACCATTTAAAAACACCCATCGATTACTCTCCTACGCCAGCCTGACCAATTTCAACCAGACCGAGTTCATTACTGTTAATTAAGCTTTCAATATTGACAAGAATGACCATGGTTTCGTCCACATCCGCCAAACCATGTAAATAGCGACTATCAAATGCCACACCAAATTCCGGGGGTGGCAACATTTCTTCATCTGACAGGCGGATAACGTCGGAAACGCCATCCACCACGATGCCAACAATTCGCTCATCGACATTCAGCATGATTACTATGGTGAATTCGTTGTAAGTAGCTTCACCAACGTTGAACTTAATCCGCAGGTCTACCACTGGAACAATATCGCCCCGCAGGTTCATGACCCCTTTTATGAAGTCAGGGGCATTGGCGATTTTTGTTACCTGCTCGTAACCGCGAATTTCTTTAACCGTTGTGATATCGAGGGCGTAGTGCTCGTCGCCCAGGACAAAACTCAGAAACTCACGGTCGTCACCTGCCATATCGGTTTGTTGTACGGCGGCTTCGCTCATACATTCAGCTCCTCTTCCGCGCTTGCTAACGTTAGTTAAAAATCACTCATTCACACTTCAGCCCAAGCCATGAGTGGTCGTAGGGCTGGATCTTGGGGATCATAGCCAGTGCGAACTGGTGATTAAGCTCGCGGGACCACTGGGCTCAACTTTTACTGATTAGGTACTGACACGACGTTGTTTAATTTTTGTGCCTCAATAGTATTTAGTCGAGGAATCAAAAAAATGCGACTTTCAAAGTGACCCTTAATGGTAAGTTTATTTATACCTACTTCGCCGGATTCATCACAAACAGCTGACTCGCTTGATTTTTATGGATTATTTTTGTTGTCGCGATAACAATAAAATTTGCCGCGATCTCTGTGTTCGGGCAGCTGCACATACGTTATGAATGCTAGAGGAAAGATGCCTAGCAAATAAAAAAGCACCTGATTTCCGGTAAAATTTAGGTATAAAAAAGATGCGTAGTACATGCCGTTAACGGCTCATTAGCTTGCCTAAAACCGCAATCAATTTATTGGGGTCAAAGGGCTTAACCATCCAACCTGTCGCACCGGCTGCCCGCCCCTGCTGCTTCATGTCATCACTAGACTCGGTAGTTAACATCACTATGGGCGTGCGCTGGTAGGTTTGATTAGTCCGCAACGCGCGAATAAGACTTAGGCCGTCCATGCGTGGCATATTCTGATCGGTTAACACAAAATCGAAGGCTTTGTTTGAGCAGACCTCGAGGGCATGCTGTCCATCTTCGGCCAATGTCACGTCGAAATCAGCCGAACGTAATGTCATCTCTACCATTTGCCGAATAGAGACGGAGTCGTCTACCACTAAAACCCGTGCTTTCATTGTGTGCTCTCCACTTTGAATACTGCCCGCACTTCACTCTGATAATGCATCGAAACAAAGTATGATCTGAATGTGTAATTCCGAAATTATACTTTTGACCATTTAGCGACATTAGAATTTAATACGACATTTGCGACAGCAGCATATGATTCTGCATAAAAAGCTGTTTTAATTAGAAAAATTCACATAACCGTTGTTTTTGAGCTCACAGCTGGCAAGCAGGGATGCCTGCCCATACAAAGTTATGCAAAGCCATAACATTAAGACCGTATTAACGAGGAATTGCAGTGAGTGTTTAAAAGAAAATAAGAAGCGGTAGCATGTTTTGATCTTTACGTCGTGTGGACCATAAGAATTCTGACGCTTTTCATTTACCAACAGGGACCACCATGAAATATTCCATTGCAGTATGCTGTGCCGTTACTTCGCTTTCTGTTTTTGCGCAAACCGAGGAATATAGGCTTGAAGACTTAGGTAACAATGTGTATCGCTATGTCGCTGGCAATTACCGCGCATTGGTTTTGAACACGGCTGATGGCGTTGTTCTGGTTGATCCTCTCAATCATGATGCAGCGCAGTGGCTTAAAAACACGGTGATAACACGCTTTAACAAACCGGTGAAATACGTCATTTACAGCCATAGCCATCCTGATCACAGTTATGGAGGTGACGTTTTTGATAATGGCCAAACGGTCTTCATTAGTCACGAGGACGCGAGGGCTAATCTGGTGCGAACCCAGGCTGAAACCGCAATTCCTTCAAACGTATTCAGTGACAGTTTTACCCTGTATGCAGGGGAGAAACAGATCAACCTAGAATACCTTGGTCCCAATAATGGCTACGGCAATGTTGCGGTGCGAGTGCAGCCAGACAACTTACTGATGGTGGTGGATTGGATAACGCTCGGTCGCCTGCCTTATAAAAACCTGATGGGTTACGATATTGAAGGCATGATCACGTCAACCGAAACCATTTTGCGTGAACCCTTCGATCAATTCGTTGGTGGGCATGCAGATACAGGCAACTACGAAGACGTGGAAAACTATCACGAATATCTGGTTACCCTTCACCAAACCGTACTCGACGGAATTATTGCTGGGAAAAGCCTCTCTGAGATTCAAAAAACAGATGCCCTTTCTGCCTGGTCAGATTTGAAAATGTACGATGAATGGGTAGGACTGAATATTGAGGGGGTTTATAACCAGCTTATCTCGCGCTCCTACCTTGAAATGCGGCCCTAAAGCTGCTGATTATTTGTTCTTCGTCAAATACCGGCAACTCACCGCACCTTATGATGGAAAATGGTACAGGTGACCTTATTTGGTTATTTGTACCCTACCTCCCCTTTCAGGGAGACGCTTCTTACAAATCCATCAGGAGGACTTATGTCCGTTACACCTCGCACTGTCACCTCACCTAAAAAATTCTATATCGGTAAAGGCCTTCTTGGTCAGCTCAGTGAATATGTGAGCGACTTCGGTGATAATGCTTTCATTATCAGTGATGAATTCATTCTTAATCGCGTAAAAGAAGAAGCCGTTCCCGGCCTGAATGAAAACAGCATTAAATCTCATGTTGAAAAATTTAATTACGAATGTACCAAGCAGGAAGTACAACGCTTAGCGGCGCTTTCTGAGGAAAATCATGCCAACGTAATCGTGGGAATAGGTGGCGGGAAAACGCTGGATTCCGCCAAGGCCACAGCTTATCACCTGAAATTACCCGTTGTGCTTTATCCCACTATTGCCTCTACTGATGCCCCTTGTACTGCGCTGGCAGTACTGTACAAAGAAGATGGCGAATTCGACGAATATTTGTTCCTGCCACAGAACCCAGATGCGGTTATTGCGGATATGAATATTCTAAGTGCAGCCCCGGCTCGATTCTTCTCTGCCGGTGTGGGTGATGCCCTTGCCACTTACTTCGAAGCCCGCACCTGTTATGCCTCAGACGGGGTGAACCTGGTTTTGAAAAAGCCATCTCGCACTGGTCTTGGTCTGGCAGAACTTTGTTACACCATGCTGCGCGAAAACATTGATGCGGCAATGGATGCCATCGACAATAAGATTGTGACACCAGCACTCCAGCAGATTGTAGAAGCGACTATTTATCTTAGCGGTGTGGGTGCCGAAGCGGGTGGTTTGGCAGCAGCGCACGCGGTGAACAATGGTATGTCTGCAGTGCCTGATTTACACAAAGTGCAGCACGGCGAGAAAGTGGTGTTTGGTTTGTTAACGCAGCTGGTGCTAGAAAACGCGCCCAAAGCGGAAATTGATGAAGTGATCCGCATCATTAAAACCGCCCGTCTACCGCTGACACTGGCCGACATGGGGCTGAAAAACTTCGTTGAGGAAGAATGGCGCACAGTGGCTAAAATTGCCTGTGCCGAAGGCGATACCATGGGCAACATGACCATGGAAGTCTCGGAAGACGATGTTTATCAAGCAATGATTGCCGCGAATGCCATGGCTGAAAGATACAAAGCGCAAGCATAAGCTTTCCACTTTTACTGAGACTACAGCCGCCTAACGTTAAACAACGATGGGCGGCTTTTACTATGCCCCCAATTTTTCAATAGACGCAAAAGAGAAAACAGCACTTGCCGCTTAAGAGGTACTGACAAGCTCCAGATCCCGCTGAAGCGAACGGGTTAGCCACTCTGTCATCGAGCGCAATCTCTTAGTCTGTAGCTTTACTGGCGCATACAGCAGATGTACTGGCAACGGACGGGGCTCATAGTCTTCCAACAAGATACAAAGTTCACCGCGTTTAACGGCATCTATGACTTGATAGTGCAAAAAACGACAAAGCCCGACACCGTTAATACAGGCATTCAAGGCAACATCTACCTGATTGGTTGAAAGTCGGCTCTGCAATGGCATTTTAACCGCTTCTCCATTAGTCTCAAAAGACCATTCGTCGCTGTGATCCAGTGCGCTTAGTTGAATAGAAGGCTGGTTGCGGATGTCCTCAAGGGAGCGAATCATCACTCTGGACGCCAGAAAATCGGGGCTAGCGCATAATACGTGTCGCATTTTACCTAACTGCCGGGCCACTAAGTCGTGATTACCTATGCGACCAATGCGCACCGCAATATCAATCCCTTCAGACAACATATCCACGGTGCGATCGACAAAAATCAGATCCACCGTCATTTTCGGATACTTCCCCAGATATGCATTTATTTTGGGTGCCACATGGCGCTTGCCAAACGTGACCGGTGCGGTAACAGAAACACGTCCAAGGGGCTCAGCCTGTCGCTCTGACAGCATGGATTCAGCATCTTCAATTTCGCTGAGAATGGTGCGGCACCGTTGGTAATATTCACGCCCTTCGTCTGTAATCACAATTTTGCGGGTATTTCGATTGAACAAGCGTACCCCAAGGTTCTCTTCAAGCCCGGCTAAACTCCGCACTACAGAAGTCAGCGACATGCTGAGCACTTTCGCCGCCCCGGTGAGACTATTGGCGTCAGCAATTTCAACAAACACCCGCATGGCTTTTAGTTTGTCCAACGTGCAATTCCTCTTGTCGAATTTCCAATTAGTGCGAAAAACGGTTTACAGAAATCAACTATTGCATATTTTTTGCGAAAAGCGGACCGATTAATCTGTTTGAAACTTGTTAAAAAGACACCCGCCTGGGGGAGAAAATGATGAAACTCTACGATTTAGAATTATCTGGTAACTGCTTTAAAGTAAGACTGTTCGCCGCGTTGGCTAACATCGACCTCGACATTATTCCCGTTGATTTTCTCGGCGGCGAGCACAAATCTGAAAAAATGCTGGCGCTGAACCCCTTCGGCGAACTGCCGGTGTTCGAGCATAACGATGTGGTATTACGTGACGCGCAGGCAATTCTTGTTTACCTGGCACGCTTCCATGAGCTGGAAAGCTGGCTGCCTTCTAATGCAGTAGAAATGGCAGAAGTGCAGCAATGGTTGTCTACCGCATCGAATGAAATTCAGCATGGCCCTAATGCAGCACGCTTAGTGGATAAATTTGGCTACGAACTTCACAAACCTACCACTATTGCGAATTCTGAAAGGATCTTGGCACTGCTGGAAGACCACCTGCAGCACAACGACTGGCTGGCACTGGCTCGCCCGACCATTGCCGACTGTGCGGTTATGCCTTACGTCGCACTGGCTCCAGAAGGTGGCGTTTCACTTGCCGACTATCCTGCGATTAATAAGTGGATAGCACGCATCAAGGCGCTTCCTGGTTTTAATGGTATGCCGGGAATTGCGAAGTAAGCGCACTATTCGAACCCGTTGCGATGGGCTTTGAGCTAAGCCTGCAGCGTTTTACGGAGGCCGCCTGGTCTCCGTTTTTTATTTAGTTAGCCGTTAATTGCACTTCTGTCAAAGTTGTCGTGAATGCCGAGTTGCAAACGAGGATTACACTGCTTTTCATAACCCATTGTAGAAAACTCCCGCTCCATCAGTTCGCCACCACACACCGAGCCTGCGCCATAAGCGGGGTAAACGACTACGTGATCAGGAAGGTGCATAAGTTTATTTAAGCTTTGAAAGAGTGCTGGGGAAATGTAGGCTTTTTCGTCAGGGTAAATATCGTTTCGACCGGCACTATTTACGAAAAGAGTATCACCGGTAAATATGACTTCGGTCTTATCGCAAATACGGGTATTGGCAACCTGATAACACACGCTGTCTTTGGTATGGCCTGGTGTTTCAAGTACAGTCACTTTCAGCTTACCTGCGTGAAGTACGTCACCATCCTCTACGGCTGTTGTGTAGTTATTGATGCAATCTCTGCGAACGCCGTGATAAACAGGAATATCTAGAAGCTCGGCGAGCGCTTGGCCGCCAGAGACAAAATCAAGGCTTCTGTGCGTTTCCAACACAAAGCATATCTTCACCCCAAGGCCTTCAGCAGCGTTCAGGTATGTGCCGATATCCAAATGAGGGTCGACAACAATTGCCTTCGTTCCTTCAGAAATAAGGTATGAAAGCTGAGCGAAACCTTCCGCCTTGAAAGCTCTTACTTGCATGGGGTACTGCCTAAAAATATAACGTCTCATTTATATTATTTTAGGCAGCATTTAGATCATGACGGTTAGCACCGTGGACAGGCGCTAACCGAACAAGATGTTACTTCTCCAACACGGTAAACGAGATATTGCTTGGCATGTCTTCCGTGCGATACACGCGGTGGAAGGCTTTCACAAAATCACTGTCATCGGCTTCAAAGATATTTTCTACATACTTCTGCGGGTTCATGTCCATGAACGGGAACATGCTGCTTTGTACTTGAATTTGCAGTTTGTGGCCGCGTTTGAAGTCGTGCAGTACATCGTACAGTTGGAACTTCACTTCAGTAGGCGAGTTTGGCGTAAATGCCTCAGGCTCACTGAAACTGTTACGAAAACGGCCACGGATAATGCCCCAACGTACCAGTTCATGGCGGTTGTCGGTCTCGCGGTCGACCTTATTGGTGTTTTCATCAACACCCGGGAACACATCAACAATTTTCACCACGAAGTCTGCCGCAGATTCGGTGGTAGATACCCACAGCGATACATCTACTGGACCGGCAATGGTCATGTCCGATTCCATGGGCTCGGAGTTGTAAATCAGTACGTCAGGACGGCGTGCAGCAAAACGCTGATCTTCCGCCATGTACGGGCGATCCCAACCGCGGCTGATACTTGCAGAATGTGGAACCGGTTTATTCGGGTCGCTGAGGTATTCGTCAAAGCCTTGTTTGTCGGCAGACGGCTTATCAGAAATTGATTCATCTGCCGTTAGGTACCAGGTTTTCTCGCTCACTTGCTTTGGCGGCCAGGTTTCAAAGGTACGCCAACGGTTTGCACCGGTTTCGAACATGGTGGTTTGCGGCTTGTAGGCCACTTTGCTGTCGTCTTTTAAATGTTGATTAAAGAATGGCAGCAAGATGTTGTCTTGGAAGTAGATGCTGGTTTCAAAACCGAACTGTGCCAGTCCCAGGTTTTCGCCTTTGTCACGAATCCACTGACCGTGATACCAGGGGCCCATGACCAGTTGTACATTGTCTTTATTGTTGTTGTCAGACATGGTTTTGTAAGTCGCCAGAGGACCATACAGATCTTCGGTGTCGTACCAGCCACCCACAACCAGCACGGCAGGTTTCACATTATCAAGATGCTGCAGTACATCACGGGCTTTCCAGTAATCATCGTAGTTCGGGTGCTGCGTTAGCTCATCCCAGAACGGACGTTCATGGTGGAAGTATTTCTCATTCACATTCTTCAGTGAACCTAACTCATGATAAAACTGGTAGCCGTCTTGTGTAGGCAAATCGCGGCGTTCTTCAGACCACGGAAACACGCCGTCTCGAGGCTTATCGAATGAATCAAAGAAGATAAATGCCATGGGTGTGGAAAACGCACCGTTACGGTGGAAATCATCGAAGAACCAGTCAGCAATCGGGGCTTGTGGAGAAATCGCTTTCAATGCTTTGTGGCTGTTAATTGCAGACACAGAGGTGTAGTAGCCGGGGTAAGAAATGCCCCACTGGCCTACTTTGCCGTTGTTGTTAGGGATATTCTTTACCAGCCAGTCGATGGTGTCGTAGGCGTCGGTCGCATCATCCACAGCTTTCTTGCCGCGCTTGTAAGCATCCTGAGGACGCATGTTCACGAACTCACCCTCGGACATTTGCTTACCGCGCACATCCTGAAATACAAAGATAAAACCTTCCTGCTCAAACTTCTCACTGGGGCCTAAGCGGGTTTTATATTTGTCGGTGCCGTATGGCGCAACACGATAAGGCGTGCGCTGCATCAGCATGGGATATTTCTTCGATTGGTCGTTGGGCACATACACTGAGGTAAACAGGGTTTTGCCATCGCGCATGGGCACGTTGTACTCATACTTTGCATAATGTGAGCGAATATATTCCGCCCGTTTGTCTTCCGTCGCCGCCGTGGCACTAAAAGCGGAAAACAGTATCGCCAGCGCCAGCAAAAATGCTGGCAACTTTACCTTTATTGTCATAGTTATCTCCGGGTAATCGTTCAGAGTTGGTTCGCCGCCAATGCACGCATGCGCAGCGTGAACGCAGTCTAGCACTGTTACGGGTGCGTAAAGGGCAGGTTTCTGATGAAAGCGGTGTCTGCTGCGGTTGTCGGCGTGAGTGTATGGTTTGAGGCGAAGGCGCTCCGGAGATGAAGCGCCTTATAAACACCAATAACAGGTGACGAGGAGGTGATTTAACTTTCTGGTTTATTCAACATTTCGTCATGTGCGTCCATCTCCCAAGGCAACTCACCAGGGCTGGTATCGAGGAAGTGAAGATAATTCTCGAACTGATCCAAAATATCCTTCGCAATACTTTGTTTGTCATATCCGTAAATGTCGTAAGCCTGGCCACCCCGACGCAGGAATACCTCTGCGCGGAAGTACTTTTCTGATTCATCGTCTTCGTGACGCAGTTCAGCATAGCTGAATCCTGGAACCAGATGCTCGGTCATGCGGATGTCGTAAATAAAGTCCATGTGCTCGTGGCGCTCAACGGTAAAGAGTGCGCGGCCCATTTCGTTATCGAATTCCACGTTTGCATCCCACTCTTTGTGTTTAAGCTCAGTCTGCATTTCATTCATGGCTTCAATCACGGTCGTTTCAATAAACTCGTGCACCTCTTTGCGGGTCGGGTAATCCACCATGGCCGCCAGGCGCCCTTTGAGGTTTGTAGAGCGCCCACGATTGCGGTTCAGCGTGTTCGCCTGCAGGCTGTTGTTGCGATAACCTTCGATGATAAGCGCACGCCACAACCCGGCAGCAGCCATTAGCATGATTACTGCGAACGGCAATGCACTGGTTATTGTCATGGTTTGCAACGCACTCAGCCCGCCTGCCAGCAACAGCACTGCGGCAACCGTTCCTTCCAGAAACGCCCAAAAAATACGCTGCCATACCGGGCTTTCTTCTTTACCACCTGAAGCCAGGGAATCGATGACCAGCGAACCAGAATCTGAAGATGTCACGAAGAATGTGATGATAAGCAGCACCGTAAGGCCTGACATAATCGACGAGCCCGGCAGTAAATCGTAAAGCTTAAATAGCGCTATGGCCTCGTTATCCTGTACATCGGTGATCAATGTATTCACGCCTTCGTTCATGATGGCGTTCAGCGCGGTATCGCCAAATACGGAGAACCAAAGAAAGGTGAACATGGTAGGCACCAGCATCACTCCGAAGACAAACTGACGGATGGTTCTGCCGCGGCTGATTTTAGCGATGAACATGCCGACGAAAGGCGCCCAAGCAATGGTCCAGCCAAAGATAAACAGCGTCCAGTTACCAATCCAATCGCTTCGACTATACGCCTGAATGTTGAATGTGCGCTCTACAATGCCGCTTAGATAGCTGCCCGTGTTCTGTAGAAACGCTTCAAGAATATGTACCGTTTCACCGAAGATAAACACCGTGGTCATCAATGCAACAGCGAGGATCATATTCAAAATAGATAAGCGCTTTACGCCCTTATCCATACCCGCAATTACCGAAACCGTCGCCGCAACAGTGACAATAGCAATAGTGCCCACCTGCACCATGATGTCGATGGGAATATCGTCAGAAAGATAATGCAAGCCCGCGTTTATCTGCGTGACCGATAAGCCAAGCGTAGTAGCAATACCGAACAGTGTGCCCAGAATCGCGAACACGTCGACAGCATGCCCAATCGGGCCGTAAATTTTGTCACCGATAAGCGGATATAGCGCAGAACGAATGGAAAGCGGTAAGCCGTGACGAAAGGCAAAGTAAGCTAGCACCAGGCCCACCAGCCCATAAATCGCCCAGATATGGAAACCCCAATGAAAGAATGCAATCTGCATGGCCTGCTTGGCAGCGTCTACTGTTTCAGCCGCACCTGCGGGCGGTGAGGAATAGTGCAAAACCGGTTCCGCAACACCAAAGTAAAGCAACGCCACACCGTAGCCAGCAGAAAACAACATGGCAAACCACTCGGGAAAACTGTACTGGGGCTCGGCGTGGTCAGGGCCCAACTTAATATTGCCCCAACTCGATGACGCCACAGCAACAATGAATACCAGAAAAATGGCCACAGACAGCATGTAGAACCAGCCAAAGGTTTTGGTGATCCAGGCGAGCGTGGCATCAAATGCCTCCCCTGCCATATCGGGGTTACTGATGGTACCCATCACCAACAATAAAATAATGGCTACAGCCGGAAGAAATACAGGAAGGAGAATGGTAGAGCTATTCGCTTTGCCTTTCATGAAAAGTCCTTGTCAGTGACAGATAAGTTGCGTGCTGTTGGTATTGTTTTAACTTTCTGTTTACTACTGGAAGGAGGATGGATTGGTTCAGGTTGTCTGGTGGATGTAATGATCTGGGATGATAGCTCAGCTTGCTTCCCGGCTGTGGGATAAATATCTTACTCAAAAATGTATATATTTTACCTGATTGCATAAGCTCATTCTGCATTTACCAGTCTCACTTTTTCACGAAAGCGTAGCAAACCATTGAATTTAATATTTTTTTGTAAATTTCCGCTTTATTTGCATGCAAGTTGCTATAAATTAACTTTCATTAATATCGACGCTATGCTTAAACGGCTTATGTGGCGTTCTTATTTCCCTGTTAAACATCAGGTATGTATCACAGCCTGTAATTGGCCAGACGGAGGCGTATTTTGCGCTTATTACTAATAGAAGATCAGAAACCTACGGCTGATTCTTTAATTAGGGCATTAAAAGAAATTGACCACAATTATCAGATTATGCATGTTAGTACCGTTAAAGAGGCACTCAGTCACCTTAACGCCGGAGCTACTGCGTTTGACATTGCGCTGGTTGATTTGGGTTTGCCAGATGCAGAGGGTGAGCAGGCGCCGGCTAGCCTGTGCAAACTATATCCTGAACTGGCAGTCGTTATTTATACTGGTGAGTCAAGCTCACGCCTGGCCTCAGACATCATGAGAATGGGTGCACAGGACTTCATCAGAAAAGGGGAGTTCCGCCCTGATGCCATCGACAGAGTTCTCCGCTTTGCTGTTCAGCGCAACCAGCGTATTAACTCGCTTAAACAGGAGGCAAATACCGACCCCCTTACCGGGCTGTTAAACCGACGGGGTTTTAATGCGGCAGCGAGCGTTAAACTGGCCCAGAGCGGCAGTGGAGCAGAGCCTCACTTGGCTCTGTTCAGTTTAGACCTGGATGGCTTTAAAGGCGTAAATGACACCCATGGTCATCCCACTGGAGACTCGCTGTTACAACAATGTGCCCAACGGATTGAAGGTGCTGTACGGGTTACTGACAATGTGGCCAGAGGCGGAGGAGACGAATTCTTTCTGCTATGTGAAGCATTGGAGTCTGAAGACGAAATTACCCGGATAGCAGATAAATTGCTTGAAGTGATTTCGGCCCCTTATTCAATAAATAAAATACCAGTGAAAATCTCTGCCAGCATTGGTATTGCTTGTTTCCCCCAACACGCGCAAACCCTGGACGCACTTTATTCCGCTTCAGATTCGGCTTTGTATGAAGCGAAATCGAAAGGTAAGAACAATGCAGTGTTGTATCAGAAACAAGAGCCTTTATTCAGTCTTGCTGCTCCGTCAGCGGCCATGAAATACACCTCTTTTAATTCGCCCACTGAATCTGCAAATCAGAAGGCACAGTCTATACGTAAAAAACTTCATCAAATGAGAAACGACCTGAATGTTGTGTCTCTTGAGGCTGATTTGATTAAGTTAATGGCTGAAGGGAAACAGATACCGCAAATTGATCAGGCTGTTGAGCGTATCCATAAACAGTGCACCGCTCTGTCTGAATTGATTTCGCAATTTGGAGAAATACGGCATTAACTAATTCGCCGTAAATGTTGAAATAATACTGAAGAACACAATGAGGAAAGCGATAAGCTGGATAAACCTTTTGAAGAATTCTTTATTCAGCTTCAAGGATTCAATACGTTGTGTTGCAACCAAACATACTATAACAGCAAGACCGGCAACACTCGCAGATGCTAAGCGTTGATGTTTTGCAAGCGCGTAGCCTGAAGCCACCAGCAAAACCCCGGCAACGGTTAGAAAGAAAAATATTATCAAAATATTAGTAACGCTGGTTTTCGCATTCATAACAATCCTCTGTTCTGCGAACTGCCAAGAAGTCATTTTCGTTAGACAGGCTATTTAATCCATTCACCAAATTTAACTGGGCTTATGGTCTGTTTTCGCCACTAGACCAGGACTGTGAGTAGTTAATGTAATTTTACCTGCAAATATTTTTTCGCTTTAATCCGACCACTGAACTAGTCTTCAGGTAAACAGGCAGCAGACGGAGGGCGTAATGAAAAGTTGGAACGAACACAAAGTAGATATGAAACGTGAATCACGGCGGGAATGGATTTTTGCGACTTTCTACGCTTTTACATTAATTGCGGTATGTCTTTTAGTGGCTTAAAAAGTGGGGAGCCCGCAGGTAACTGAAGCACCAGGTCTCCGCCAACTCCTAAATTCATTCAATTTACTCAGGCTTCGCCAACACCTTCATCGTAGCCAGTGTCAGCGCTTCGGTGGCGCTACTAATCACCTTTTCAGCATCTGGTGCCCAGAACGGGCTGTGTAATGACGGCAGCTTCTGCTCACCACTCTGCGCAGCTTCCCAGCGTTCTTCTGGCACACCGCCTACCCAGAACAGCAAACTCTTAATGGATTTATCTGCCCGGTAGTAACGACCGAAATCCTCACCAGCCATGGTTGGCGGCACCTCGGTAACCATTTCATCGCCCATCTCGGCCTTGAAGTAATCCGTCATTTCAACAGCAAATTCAGGGTTGTTATAGGCCGCTGGGGTGTATTCGTCTTTCACCACCACCTCCGGCAGCATATCATCAGACAAACCAGCGGCAATTCCCTCACCTTTGGCGATACGGGCGATGCCATCCAGCAACTTCTGACGAGTTTCATCAGAGTAGCTTCTTACTGTTAACAGCAGCGTGGCTTTGTCAGAAATGATGTTGTGCTTGGAACCAGCGATAAAGCTGCCCACAGTTACCACAGCAGAATCCAGTGGATCCAGCTCACGGCTTACCAATGTTTGCAGTGAAGTAACAATGCGACTGCCCAGTACTACTGGATCTTTGGTTGCCTGAGGATACGCACCGTGGCCGCCAATGCCTTTAATATTGATATCTACGCTATCCACATTAGCAAAGGTAAAACCAGGGGTGTAACCAATAACGCCTGCCGGAATGGCAGCTGAGTTATGGAAGGCAAACGCGTAGTCAGGTTTGGGGAAGCGCTCAAAAAGGCCATCAGCCAGCATATCCCGTGCACCCTTGCCCCGCTCTTCGGCGGGCTGCAGAATCATTACCACCGTGCCAGACCACTGATCTTTGAACTTCACCAGTTGCTGAGCGGTGCCCATCCAGCCAGACATGTGGGTATCGTGAGCGCAAGCATGCATTACGCCGGATTCCACGCCGTCATCGGTCGTTGCTGTAACCGTAGAAGCGAAAGGTAACCCGGTTTGCTCTACCACGGGCAAGCCATCCATATCAGCGCGAATAAGTACCACTGGGCCAGGGCCATTTTCCATCACTGCCACAACACCGGTGCCGCCCACTTTTTCAGTGACCTCAAGGCCAAGCTTGCGCGCTTTGTCTGCCAGCAGTTTAGCGGTTTCCACTTCATATCCGCTGAGCTCAGGATTCGCGTGGAGATGCTTGTACAGTTCCATTAGCTGAGGGAGGTCATCCTGAATTGCAGATTCAACCGCCACCGGCTCAGCTAGTGCCTTGGCACTACTAAAACCTAACACCGCCAGACACACACCTGTTTTCAAAAATTTGTTCATTTCAGGATCTCCTTGTTTGTAAAAACAATACCCTAGTGGGGGAGAGGATGAAATAGTGGTGAGCTTGACGTTAACGTAGTTATTGGCAGGCTGAGCGAATTGCGCTTAAACAGATAAGCAATTAGGAAGGAGCACTACATCGAACCTGACTGCTGGGCTCGAATCAGCACAACAAAAAAGCCCTCGCATTTCTGCAAGGGCTTTCTGAATAATGGTGCCTCGACCCGGGATCGAACCAGGGACACGCGGATTTTCAATCCGCTGCTCTACCAACTGAGCTATCGAGGCTGAAACTGTTTAGCGGGTGGCTTTTTGAAGCCTGTCCTGCTGTGGGTGCGTATTAAACGGATTTCCGTGCTTCAAGTCAACCGTTTTTCTTCATATTTTTTTCAACTGCGCATTAGTTGCGCAATTCCGAGAAAAAAACAGCAACCCGCGCGTTTTTCATCCGGTTTAGATTACTTTTTCGGGGGCACGTAGCCTTCAATGGAAGGTTCTTTACCTTCAAATAAAAATGCTTCCATCTGCTCTTCGAGAAATTTTCTGTCGGTTGGTTCCATCATATTGAGCTTTTTCTCGTTGATCAGCATGGTTTGCTTCTTCTGCCACTCAGAAAATGCCTCTTTGGAGATATTGTCGAAGATGCGCTTGCCCAGTTCGCCGGGGTAAAGCTGAAAATCCAGGCCGTCGGCTTCTTTGTTGAAGTGCTGGCAAAATACTTGTCTGCTCATGGTGTCTCCTTAAATCGGGTCTGAGCGCTGCGATGCCTGCGCCATTCACTATGCACAGGCAATAATGGGCATAGTCTAAAGGATTTGTGTTATCTGCGAGATAATTTTTTGCGTTGGTGCTGCGGTACCTACTCCCAATGATTCATTAATATTGAACCAGCGCTGATTACTTTCATTTACTTGCAAGCCGCCAGGAGCATTAACAAACAACAGATAAGGCTGAATATCCAGGTGAAAATGACTGAAGGTATGACGAAAGCCTTCCAGCGCTTTATGGTCTGATATTTCAAAAGGCAGTGCTTTAATAGCATCTTCCACAGGAAGCTGTGTTTCCAGAAATCCAAACAGTCCCCCCCACAATCCGGTTGGTGGGCGCTGTTCCATTAATACGCTGCCGTTATAGAACACGGCCAGCATAGTCGTAGTGCGAACCGGCAACGTTTTCTTTGGTTTCTTTCCGGGGAATTCGGCTTGTCTTCCCTGCGCATAGGCCAGACAACCTGATTGCAGTGGGCACTCATCACAACGAGGCTTCGAACGGGTGCAAACCATAGCGCCTAAATCCATCATCACCTGCGTGTAGTGATTACAGCGCTCATCCGGCGTATTGGCTGTGGCATATTCCCATAGCTGATTTTCTACTGCTTTTTGTCCTGGCCAGCCCTCTACGGCATAGTAGCGTGCCAGTACACGCTTTACATTGCCATCGAGAATAGGATGGTTCTGACCGCACGCAATAGAGAGAATCGCCCCTGCAGTAGAACGGCCGATGCCGGGTAGTGCCATGACTTCTTCTAACGTTTGCGGGAATTCACCGCCGTATTCACTGGCGATTTGCTGTGCGGCTTTATGCAGGTTTCGGGCTCGGGCGTAATAACCAAGGCCGGTCCATAAATGTAGCACGTCATCCTGTGGCGCTTGAGCTAAATCTACCACGGTAGGAAATCGCGCCATAAAGCGCTCAAAGTACGGAATTACTGTGGTCACCTGAGTTTGCTGCAACATAATTTCAGACACCCACACCCGGTAAGCAGAAATATCCTGCTGCCAGGGCAATGTCTTGCGGCCGTGCTTATCGAACCAATCGAGCACGAGGCGGGAAAATGGCTTTGTCATCGAATACTAAAATCGGTCGGTCTTGATGCGGTGTATGATAACATGCACAAGTAAATACCAAACCCAGTCAGGAGCTTTTGTGTCAAAGCCTACGTTGTTTCTTCCCGGTACTCTTTGTGACGAGCGCGTGTGGCTGCCAGTATGGCGGCAACTCTCTATTTATCAGCGCCGTTACGTGCCGCTACAGTGGGCGAGCTCAAAAGAAGACATGCTGGCACTAACATCAGACCGGGTGATCGACAACGAACAAGTCAATTTAGTGGGTTTCTCGATGGGCGGTTATATGGCTGCAACCTGGGCTTTGCAGAATCAATCTAAGGTGGCGTCGCTCACTATGATTGGCGCATCACCCTATGGCCTTACCGCTGAAGAAGAAAAGCGCCGCGGCCAATTGGTAACTATGCTGAAAAAAGGCAGTTTTCAGCCAGATAAAGCCGCTTATGTTTCACGCTTTGTGCATCCTTCTCACCAGAACAACCCAGACATCGCTGGTGTAGTACGGGAGATGGGCACAGATTTGGGCGCGGCCACATTACTTGCCCATACTAATGCAACTACTCCCAGACCAGCCATTATCGACAAATTAAAAACCTGTACTTTCCCGGTGAACATCATTGCCGCCGAAGATGACGAGGTGGTGCCGTTTTCTTCATTACAACAGGCCGCGGATGAAATCCCATCTTGTCATCTGATCACAGTAAAAGGTGCAGGACATATGTGCCTTTTAGAGCAACCAGACACGCTGGCGCAATCAATTCAGGCGATTTGCGGCTAACGCACCCCACTTCTCACGGATTTGCAGTAAAATACAGCAGAGATTATTGCAATCAGCCGGGCAGTGGGCATAATGCCGCCCGGTTTCAACAGCTAAAGAAATGGGCGTAGCATGGGTCAATACAAAAATCAGGAAGAAGCAGAAGCGGCTGGTGTTTACGTCAGCAAAGTTCGCAGCTTCGTAAAACGGGAAGGCAGATTAACGAACGGTCAGGCGAAAGCGCTTGAATCCTTCTGGCCAACCATGGGGGTAGATTTTCAGTCAAACTTACTCTCTTTTACTGAATTGTTTGGCAACGACAACCCGGTTGTGTTGGAAATTGGTTTCGGAATGGGCAAATCTCTGGTAGAAATGGCGGAGAACGACCAAAACACCAACTTTATTGGTATTGAAGTTCATCGCCCTGGCGTGGGCGCTTGTTTGTCTGAGGCTGGAGAACGCGGCCTGACAAACTTACGTGTCATGGAGTACGACGCGGTAGAAGTTTTCAAGAAAATGATTCCCGACGGCAGTCTTGCCCGGGTTCAACTCTACTTTCCTGATCCATGGCACAAAAAACGTCATCATAAACGTCGTATAGTGCAGCCTGAATTTGTTCAGATGGTACGTGAAAAGCTTGCTATTGGCGGTAAATTTCACATGGCAACCGACTGGGAACAGTACGCTGAGCATATGGCTGAAGTCATGAATGCGGCCCCAGGATATGAAAATACCGCCAACGACGGCGATTACGTGCCGCGCCCGGACTATCGTCCTATCACGAAATTTGAAGTACGTGGTCAGAAGCTGGGTCACGGTGTTTGGGACCTGATTTACCAGCGCGCAAATTAATACAAAACAATAAATAAAACTAACGGAACCTAGAACCACATGTTGAGCCCGCAAAGCCAGTTATTAGAACGGAACCTTGAGCTTTTTGATACTGGAAACTGGTTATTCATTAATCCCAGCGATGCCTATTTCGCTGATTTACTCGACAACAAACCAGCCACCTTTTTGCATCAGTATTTCGATATTTTTGCAGAAAGCGTGCGGGTGATCCCATCCTGCGAATTCGACAGTCGCGATGTAAGCCAACGGGAACATGGGTTTTGTATTGAACAAAAAGCCAGTGGTCATATGCACTGGTTCTCACCGTTTATTCCTGCCGAAAAGACGTTTTCAGATATTCTGATATTTATGCCCAAGTCGAAGCCGCACACACAAATGCTGCTGGCAATGGCCCATAGCGCGTTATCTGAAGGTGGCAGAATTCATATCGTAGGTGAAAACAAAGGCGGCATAAAAAGCGTTGCTAAACTCACCGACAAAATTGGCCCTAACCAAAAAATCGACTCTGCCCGCCATTGCAGCTTGGTTTCGGTAATGCCGGAAACTACAGGCCCGGCTTTTTCTCCGGCAGACTGGCTCACCGAATCAGAATACGAAGTAGACGACCTTACCTGGGAAGTGGTGTCGTCACCGGGTGTATTCAGCCATGGCGAGCTCGATGAAGGTACCCGCATGTTGCTGAAAAAAGGCTCTGACCGTTTACGTGGCAGGGTACTGGATTTCGCGTGCGGTGCGGGCGTTATTGGGGCTTATTTACTTAAGCGCTTCCCTCACCTCGATATGCAACTGCTGGATGTGAGCGCCCTGGCCATCTATTGCGCCGCGCGTACCTTAAACGCCAACCAGCAGTCTGCGTGTCTGTTGGCCGCAAACGGCCTGCATGGCATCGAGCGTAACTTTTCGCACATAGTTACTAATCCGCCTTTCCACACGGGCGTAAAAACCGACTACACCATTACCCGCAGATTTATTGAAGACAGTAAGCAGCGTCTTGCCTCTGGTGGCACTCTGCAAATGGTAGCAAATCGATTTTTGCCCTACCCTGGCTTGCTAGGCGATGTGTTTCCTCAAACGCACACCGTGGCGCAAGACACCCGCTTTTCCCTGTACATGAGCACAACAGGTTAGGCAGATTTAATTCTGTGTGATAACGTTTAGTTGAATGTAACCGGTGTCATACTTACATAGCATGTGTACGAAACGCACCGTGGCTTTGGGTTGTTTGGAGACTTGCCGTGAATATTGTTTTCGCCATTTCGGAAGTAGAAGATTTAGTTAAAACAGGCGGTCTCGCCGACGTTGGAAAGGCATTGCCACTGGCGCTTAAGAAAGCCGGTGAACAGGTCAGCATTGTGATGCCGTATTACAAAGCCATTGCTGAGCAGTACAAACTTGCTGACGCCTGCGCCCAGCAAACGCTGTTCACAGAAGGCAAGGTTTACCACTACAACATTAAGCAGTTGTCCTGGAATGACATTGACGTTTATTTTATAGATTACCCTGAATACTTCGACCGTGAAGGCCTGTACACCAGCACTTATGAAGCTTACGCCGATAATTCAGAACGCTTCAGTTTCTTTTGCGGTGCGGCACTCAATGCTTTGCAAGCACTCAGCGTTCAGCCCGATGTCATTCATTGCCACGACTGGCACACGGCAATGCTGCCATTCCTACTTCACAATGATCATTCTGGTTTTTTCAACACCACTAAAACCGTATTCACTATTCACAATGCGGCTTTTCAGGGCGTAACCAAGTTAGACGATATTCCTTACTTACGCCATCACCCTGCTATTGCCTCACAAGTGCATGGAGGCTATATCAACATGCTGCAGTCGGGTATCGAGTTCGCCACTAAAATTACTACGGTGAGCCCGAATTACGCCGAGGAACTGCTTACCGATTTAGGTTCGCACGGGCTACACGAACGGTTAGTTACCCGCCAGCAAGATTTAAGCGGCATTCTAAACGGATGTGATTATGGCCAGTGGAATCCGCAAGACGACGAATACCTTCCCAAAAATTATTCAGCCGACACCTTACACGATAAGAAAATGTGTAAGCTGGCGCTACAGGAAATCAGTCATCTGCCGCTCAATGCAGACGTGCCCCTGCTCGGCATGGTGTGCCGCCTGACAGACCAAAAAGGATTCGGCTACTTAGTGCCTATTCTTCAAGAGCTCATGCACCACAATGTGCAGCTCGTTATTGTAGGCACCGGCGATCCGAAGGTGTGTATGGATTTGGATGAGTTTGCCCAAAACCATGCTTCCCAGTTTGCTTTCATCAATGGCTTTAGTGTTCATCATGCGCACCTGGTTGAAGCTGGCGCAGACTTTTTCCTGATGCCTTCTCAATTCGAGCCATGTGGACTGAATCAGATGTACAGTCTGGCTTATGGCACACTGCCTATTGTACGTGCAGTGGGCGGCTTAAAAGATACAGTAGTCGACACCAATCAAGACAAAGACAACGCCACGGGTTTTGTGTTTAATGCGCCGAGTCCAGCGGCACTGCTAAGCTGTATCCGTCGCGCTTTATTATTCTATTATGAGCACCCCGTGAAGTTCCGTGAGATGCAAATTCGCGGTATGAATACCCGTTTCACTTGGGAAACCGCCGCGGAAGCCTATCGCGCTCTTTATGCCTCAATGAGCCATTAGAAAAAGATAAATAATCATCCCGCTTTATTTTTACGCCTCTTTCAGCCATATTTAGCGTAAGAGTGCGCAAATTATAATCATTCATAACAAATGTCACAGCCAACCGTGCAGCTATCGATAAGAAGCCTTTTTCTCTGGGTTGTGATGGCCATTGCCACCTTGTCACTCATCGTGTCTGCCGGACTCACCAGTTATAACCAAATAAAGCATTACCGCGAAACCTTGCGCAACGACGTGGTGATTTTCGCCGATCTGCTTGGCGCTATTTATGGCGATATGATAATAAGCGGTTTGAGTGACCACGAAGAAGAACAACTTGATGGTCATCTTAGCAAGCTCGCCGCATCGCCCGATCTGATTAACCTTAGGATTTATGAACAAGATGAAGCTGGCGATCTTAATCCGCTTGCCAGTTATACCCGCGAAGGTGACTTTCCAGCTACGCCTAAGCAAACTTCCATCGGCCAATATTTCGAGCCCGTGATGACTGCAGATGCCATCGAAATTACCCGGGCGATTGAGAATCAACAAGGCAGAACGGCTGGCTACGTCTATATCAAATTTTCCACTCAGCGCTTGAACCGAGAAATTGAACAAGCCATTTTTACCACGGTGGCCGTTATTATCGTGATTCTGGCGTTGTGTTTGATAGTTTCACTGCGCATGCAGAAGCTGATCACCCAGCCTATAGAACGACTTGGTGACTTTCTCAGCAACACATCTCGTCAACGAGATTACAGCGCCCGGGCCGAACCCACCAATATTCGGGAAATTGCAGACCTTTCTGTATCGATTAACGTGATGCTGAGCCGGGTGCAGGAATATGTACAAAAACAACGGATGGCAGAAGAGCAACATCGTAAGCTTAATGCGAGCCTGGAAGACATGGTAAGCCAGCGTACTCTGGCCCTTAAAGAGGCAAACCGCGAACTTATTCAGACGCTGGAAAAATTACACCAGTTTCAACGCCAAATTGTACAAAATGAAAAGATGGCATCGTTGGGCGATATGGTTGCCGGGGTGGCCCACGAAGTTAACACGCCAATTGGCCTTGGCGTAACTGCATCAACCATGATGTTGGACCGATTAGCAATAATTCAAAAAGAATTCGAGTGTAAAACGTTAAAAGCCAGTACAATGGCTCGGTTTCTGACCGAAAGTCAGGAAAATCTGAATATTATTTACCGTAACCTGAATCGCGCAGCCGAGCTTATTTCCAGTTTTAAACAGGTTGCTGTAGATCAATCATCAGAAAATGACCGTATTTTTTGCTTTTCCCAACTGGTCAATGAGATACTTTTATCTCTGCGGCCCCGGCTAAAGCAGGTCGAGCATGATATCCGGGTAGATTGCGATCCTACACTGGTTATTGAAACCAAAGCAGGGCCAATCAACCAAATCCTGATCAATCTAATCATGAATTCAGTTATTCATGGTTTTGAAGACATGGATCACGGCGAAATAAACATCATTGCAGAAATGATGACGCCGACAAAAATGAAACTAATTTACAAAGATAACGGAAAAGGGATCTCCAACGACATCCGCAAACGTATCTTTGACCCGTTTGTTACAACAAAACGAGGGCAAGGTGGTTCCGGTCTGGGTATGCATCTGGTGTATAACCTGGTGACTCAGGCATTAAACGGCACCATCACAATTACCAGTGAAGAAGGCAACGGCGTGGAATTTCTTATCATTTTCCCTGTCGAAAGCTCTGAAAGTGGAAAATTACCGTTAAAAGGTGAATAAGCCCTTGTAATTTTTGTACGAAAACTTATACCGTAGACAAGTTGTTCGATAAGTACTTTTAAAACAGGCTATCGGATATTAGAATTTGTCAGAAGAAGCAGCTTAATCGATTGTAGAAGAGTGTAAAACACCATGCATACGCCAAATATTTTAATTGTTGAAGATGAAGTGGTAACCCGTACCACGCTGAAAAGCTTATTTGAAGCTGAAGGCTACAATGTGTTTGAGGCCGAAAATGGCGATCAAATGCATGACTTTTTTGAAAACCACTCTATCAATCTGGTTATTATGGACATTAACCTGCCAGGTAAGAATGGTCTAATCCTGGCGCGTGAAGTTCGCGACCGCAAAAACGTCGGCCTTATCTTCCTGACTGGTCGTGACAACGATGTAGACCGTATTTTAGGTCTGGAAATCGGTGCCGATGACTACCTGACGAAGCCATTTAACCCACGAGAGTTAACGATTCGAGCTCGTAACCTGCTTGCACGTACCACTAACTCTGCTGAAGACGACGACTTACCAAGCCGCGTTAGCTTCAATGGTTGGACTCTGGATGGCGATAGCCGCTCACTGATCTCGCCAAGCGGTACAGAATTCCGTTTGCCACGCTCTGAGTTCCGTGCACTGCACCTGTTCCTGAGCAACCCAGGCAAAATTCTTACCCGTGAACAACTGATCATGGAAATGACTGGCCGTGAACTGCGCCCGAATGACCGTACGGTAGACGTTACCATTCGTCGTATTCGTAAGCACTTCGAGTCAGAGCCAAGTGAAGAAGAATTGATCGTAACCATCCACGGTGAAGGTTACCGTTTCTGTGGTTCAGTAGACCAATAAGCACGCTGCTTATTTACTGATAACCACAAACAAAAAACGCAGCTTAATGCTGCGTTTTTTTATGCCCGAAATTTACGAATGTGGGCTTAACTACCCGCCACCCGCATTTCACCAATCAATACAGAACCGGTTTGTACACCGCCGCGTAACTCGCGCTCAGCGCCGATGGCAGCAATGTTCATGAACATGTCTTTCAAGTTACCGGCAATGGTCACTTCGGCTACCGGGTACTGGATAATCCCGTTTTCTACCCAGAAACCTGCTGCACCACGGGAGTAGTCGCCGGTTACGGTGTTTACACCCTGCCCCATTAGCTCGGTCACCAATAATCCTGTGCCCATTTTTTTAAGCATTTCGGCATCGGACTGACCGGTTGTACCAATTATCCAGTTATGAATACCACCAGCATGGCCGTTAGACTTCACGCCCAGCTTGCGAGCAGAATAAGTGGTGTACAGGTAGTGCGACAATAAACCGTTTTCCACAATGGTCATGTCTCTAGTGGCTACACCTTCAGAGTCGAAGCTGGAGCTTGCCAGACCGCCTTTCAGGAACGGCTTTTCTTCAATGTTCAGCCATTCAGGAAACACCTGCTCACCCAGTTTGTCGAGCAGGAACGATGAACGACGATACAGGCTACCACCGCTGATAGCACTCACGTAGTGACCAAACAAAGAGCTGGCGACATCACGGTGCAGCATCACAGGCACTTTACCCGTAGGCAGCTTACGCGCACCCAGACGGGCTACAGTGGCTTCGGCAGCCTCACGACCAACCTCTGCTGCAGATTTCAGTAAATGGGCCTGACGGTTCACTGTGTACGCGTAATCGCGCTGCATGTCGCCATCTTGTGCTCCAATCATCATACAGCTTAGGCTATAGCGGCTGCTCGGGTAGCCAGCGTTGATTCCATGGGTATTACCATAAACCCGCATACCCAGATTAGCGTTGTAAGAAGCTCCATCAGAATTGGTAATGCGCTCATCGTACTCAAGCGCGGCCTTTTCGGCCTCAATGGCAAGCTCGATACCTTTTTGCGGGTCCAACTCGATGGGATGATAGAGGTCGAGATCGGGAAACTCCGTGGCGATTAAGTCTTCATCAGCCAAGCCGGTGCACGGGTCTTCGCTGGTGTAACGGGCAATATCTACCGCTTTTTCTACTGTCAGCGCCAGGGCTTCTTTACTCAGGTCAGCGGTTGAGGCGCTACCTTTGTGCTTACCCACGTAAACACTGATACCCAGTCCACCGTCATTGTTAAATTCAACATTCTCCACATCGCCCATGCGGGACGACACAGAAATGCCCTGCACTTTCGACATACTGGCCTCGGCCTGCGTGGCGCCTTTACTCAGAGCCATCTTCAGCACGTCGTCGACAACGCCCTGGATTTCCGCAATTTGCTTTTCTATTTGCATAGTGAGTTTCGCTATTTCCGTCTGTATGTCACAATACTCGAATACTGCAGTGTAACATTTATGAGTGCCAAATGAGCGATAACAAGCATCATTCTGACGAAGAAAACTATTTTGACGATGGTCAGCCTGAAGATGGCTCCGATATTGTCAGTAAATCTGAACTGA
Organism: Alteromonas sp. ABH2_165; assembly: GCF_056159945.1. Taxonomy (NCBI): domain Bacteria; kingdom Pseudomonadati; phylum Pseudomonadota; class Gammaproteobacteria; order Alteromonadales; family Alteromonadaceae; genus Alteromonas; species Alteromonas sp. ABH2_165. Next base: position 563,900 of record NZ_JBSWWF010000002.1, on the reverse strand, counting down.
AACGCCAGTCTGAAGAGCTTCAGAAGCTTGGCGAAGATTTGGTGAATCTGTCTGCCGCCCACCTAGCGACCATTCCAATGGATGAAGAGCTGGAAGATTCGGTCATGCTAGCGCGGAATATCAACCGCAAGAAAGATGGCTTCCGCCGACAGCTTCAGTTTATCGGAAAATTAATGCGTAGCCGTGATGTGTCAGACATCGAAGCTGCCATGGCCCGATTGACCCACCAGCACCAGGCGCAGAATGCGGCCTTCCACGCGCTGGAAAAAGCCCGTGAAGACGTTATCAATCATGGTGATGACGGTATTCAGCGCTTAATGGAAGAGCATCCGCAGCTCGATCGCCAAAAGCTACGCCAGTTTCACCGCCAGATTAGAAAAGAACGTGAAAAGAACGGGCCTCCAAAAGCATTCCGCGAATTATTTCAATATCTGAAAGAAATGATTCACGAAGAATAGGCACGCTTTTTAAAGTCCTATTGTAACAAAGCGGTACTAGAAACCAGTACAAACAAAAACGGCGCGATAGCAATATCGCGCCGTTTGTTTATCTGTGAACAGGTACTTACGCCGTACCACCCACTGTGAGTTCATCTACCTTAAGTGTTGGCTGTCCAACCCCTACTGGTACCGACTGGCCGTCTTTACCGCATACGCCTACGCCGCGATCGAGTGCTACGTCGTTACCAATCATAGAAATCTTTTGCATAACTTCCGGGCCGTTGCCAATCAGCGTGGCGCCTTTTACCGGTGCGGTGATTTTTCCGTTCTCAATGAGATAGGCTTCCGCGCTGGAAAATACGAACTTACCGGAGGTGATATCCACCTGACCACCAGCAAAGTTAGGCGCATAAATGCCTTTGTCGATGGTCGCGATAATTTCCTGCGGATCGTACTGGCCACCTAACATGTAGGTGTTTGTCATGCGCGGCATGGGCAAATGTGCAAATGACTCACGACGGCCGTTACCGGTTGGCGCAACCCCCATCAGGCGGGCATTCATCTTGTCCTGCATGTAGCCTTTAAGGATACCGTCTTCAATCAGCACGTTGTGCTGGGTTGGTGTACCCTCATCGTCTACCGACAGAGAACCACGACGGTCAGCCATGGTGCCATCGTCCACCACTGTGACCCCTTTTGCTGCCACACGTTCACCGATGCGACCACTGAAGGTCGACGCACCTTTGCGGTTAAAATCACCTTCTAAACCGTGGCCTACTGCTTCATGCAGCAGTACGCCAGGCCAGCCGTTACCCAGCACCACCGGCATGGTGCCAGCAGGCGAAGCTACGGCTTCCATGTTGACTCGGGCCATGTGCAGGGCTTCGTCAGCTAGCATTTCAAAGTAGGGTCGGCCGTCTTTGTCGGATTTGAAAAAATCATAGGAATGACGGCCACCGGCACCGGCACTGCCGCGTTCTCGACGGTCGCCTTTTTCCATCAGGACGGAACAGTTCAGGCGCACCAGCGGGCGAATATCTGTCGCCAGCGTGCCGTCTGTGGCAGCGACCAGAATTTCTTCGTACACGCCGCTTAAGCTCACTACGACCTGATTGATGCCTGGCTCTTTCTCACGAATATAGGCATCTACGGCTTTCAGCAGAGAAATCTTATCGGCGTCTTGCATGGCCAATAGCGGGTTATCGTCTTTATAACGATTGCTGTACTTGGCGCTTTCCAACGACTTCACCTGATGCTTACCACCAGAGGGCGCAATGGTGCGCGCGGCCCGGCAGGCATCCAGCAAAGCGCTTTCGTTAATGTCGTCTGAGTAGGCAAAACCGGTTTTTTCACCGCTGATTGCCCGTACGCCAACACCACGTTCAATGTTATAACTGCCATCCTTGATAATACCGTCTTCCAGCACCCAGCTTTCATGCTGACTGGACTGGAAATACAAATCGGCGTAGTCGTTGTCGTAGTGATAAATTTCACCTAATGCTTTTTCCAGCGACGACAGGTCGAGGCCTGAATCAGTAAGCAAATGGTTTTTTACGTTATTAAACAAGTTGGCTCCTGAATCGGTTATGTTGGCTGACAGGCATGTTTGTCTTCAGCTTCTTCCGATCGTTAATATCTATTTCAGCGCAGACGATACCGGTATCAGTGGCGTTTTCTGCCATGATCTCACCCCATGGCGAGATAATCATACTGTGGCCGTAAGTTTCCCGGTTATTCGCGTGTATGCCAGTTTGTCCGGCTCCGACTACAAAACATTGCTTTTCAATGGCGCGACTGCGTAAAAGCACTTCCCAGTGGGCTTCACCCGTACGTTGAGTAAAGGCTGCGGGCAATACCAGAATATCGATGTCGCCCATAGCGGCAAACAAACCAGAGAAGCGCACATCATAACATACTGCCATACCGATACGCCCTATCGGCGTATCGGCCACCACCACCTTTCCACCGTGGCGGGTGTATTTTGATTCCAGATAACTGCCAGTGTTGTCGTTCACGGCCACATCGAAAAGATGTATCTTCTGATATTCCGCCATTAACTCACCTTCCGGTGAATACAACAAGCTAGACGCAGTGAATTTATTGTCGTCGTCAGTTTTAAGTGGAATGGTGCCTGCCACCAGATAGCATTGATACTGCTTTGCCATGCGACTCAGTTCGTCTTGCATGTATCCAGCGCCTTTCGATTCAGCGATAGCAAGCTGCTCACCATCGCGAGAGCCAAAGCGGGCAAAACATTCAGGCAGCACCACAAGGCTGGTTACCTTGGCCGGATCAGGCAACGATTTTAGTTGTGACTCAACAAACCGTAGGTTCTCGTCTACATGGGGCGTAGACGTCATTTGAATTGCCACTACGTTAACCATCGTCTACCTCCAGTTTAATGCGTTGCATGTCCTGCTCTGTGAGCGGGTCGTCGGGAGAAGTTGCCGGTGTGGTTTTAGCCGGTAACGAGACTTCTTTGCTATCTCGACCGACTTCTTCAAACACCGGTTCGCTCAAACTCCCGGTAACGCGATAATTCACGTTTGAAATCACCTTAGCAGACGTGAGCACCTGATCAAGGGCCAGTGCCGCCAATGCCGTTTGCGGCGTTGCAAGGAAATACACCAGCACAGGCAGGTTTCCCGTCACATTGGGCGTGAACTCCACGTTGTAATTCAGTTGGTTATCAACCAAATCGGTGTAGCCATTAATATTAATCTCACCGGCACCGCCATCAATTCGGGTATCGTCGGTATAGGCTTTACCATCAGCGATAGAAAGCGTGCCACTCATATCATCGTAGAAAAACCCTTTGGCAAATACATCCCGGAAATCCAGGCTGAGTTTGCGCACCAGTGAGTTCAGGCTAAACAGCGTGAAAATCCGTGAGCCTTTGTCGCTCACGTCGCTGAGATAGCCGTCAGACAACGACCAATCCATGTTTCCGGTAAGGCTTTGAGCCGAGAAATCCATAGGCGACTTCGCCCAGCCTAAATCAAATTTCAGATCGGCACCCGAATCTTTAATGCCGCTGTCTACACCCCAGCTTTTCAACATCATGCCCACATCGTCGCTGGTAAACGTACCGTTCAGGGCTGAGCGATTGGAGGCTTCGGTGAAAATCCATTTGCCCTTGGCGTTAAATTTACCGTGCTTGCTGATTGCGCTGAACTGGCGAATATCCAAACCGTCATCAGCCCGGGCCACATCCAGCGTTACCTCACCCAGATCTTTTTCCAGCAGGGAGCACTGATTACAGTGAAAATAAATAGGTGGCAGAGTGGACGCATCCCAGTCTTTAGCGACACTCTCGTCGTCTTCACTGGCTGCTTCCCAGTTATCGAGCTGAAGATAGTCGGCCTCAATCACGATACCTCGTGCCAGCCAGTCATCAAACAGGTTCACCGTACCCCGCGCTTCCGTGGTGTTGATGTCTACCACCCAGTTGTTATTTTGCTGCTTGGTTGTGATTTGTGCCTGATGCAAGCACTGCCCTGCCAGCTTCACCGTGTTGGCATTCAGGAAAATGCGCTCTGGTACGGAAAATAACGGCTTCGCGGTAGTTTCAGTGCGGCTACTGTCGCCGAAACCACTGATCAACATATCCACCGTATTGTGCCATTCATTGATATCGACTTCGTCCATATTGGCCGAAATACTAAAGCCGATGCCCATACCGACAAAATCGCTTTTACCCAGCGCCAGGTGCGCTCGTGAGAACTGCATTTGCTCGTACGGCAATACGCCTTCAAAGCGCACATCGTCACCTAAACTCGCCTGCACCGTGGATGCCTGCTCGTTGCCTTCGCTTACCACATTAAACAGCAGCTCATCGGTATAGGCTTTAGCGAACGGCGCAGGTAGTGAAGAGTGCAGTCCTACCAAGGGCGTGGTGATATTCGCTTTATAATTAAAGCCTTCTGGTAACAGGCGCAAATTCAGCACCGCTTGCCAATGGGCATTGCCAGAAAGGGATTGATTAAATTTGGGGTTAAATTCTGCCAGTAACGAGGCAACTTCCCAGTCGCCGTTCATTGACAGGTCGACAACGTAATCTTGTTCGGCTTTATCGCCGGTAAAAGTTAGCTTTACCGGCTGTCCCAGAAGCTGGGCATTTAGGTTATCGAAGTTCACCCTTTCATTTACAAACGACACCTGGCCTTTTGCGTCACCAAAATCCATCTTGGTACTGGCAATGTGAACGTCGTTTCCTGGCAACGTCACCGTACCGGATGCCACCACATCAGGACTGCTGAATGGAATATCGAGATGCAGACTGGCCGACAGTGCACCATCAATCAGTACGTCTTTGTCTAGCAGTCTGCCGAGTGATTCAGACAAGCTACTGTCTAGCATGAGTGCCGTAACAGCTTTTGAATCCGCCTCGCCTAAGGCATCTATAATGACTTTTGAATTGCTTTTTAGCGCCGGGATTTCTGCGCGTAATTGGCTCACTTTCACGTCGCCCAGCAGGGCATCCGGGCCAGACATCAACAGTTTTTCATTTTCGAAGAGTAAGGTGAGATCGAGATGCTCAAGGGGCTGCCATTTGTCAGAAAACCGGAAGGTGCTGTCGGTGATACGCACATTGGCCTGAAACACGCCCTCGTTATTTTCAAACGGAAAGTCGGCAAGCTTGCCTTGCCACACGATGCTCGCGGCCTCAATGGTGCCAGGCCCTTCAAATGCACGATTAAGAAATGCGGTGGTATTTTTGCCCATGATTGGGCCGGGCAATAACAATTGAATGTCTTGTAGCGGACGTTTCTGCACATCTAAACGCGCTGCCAACTCGCCATTTTTCGTATCGAAGCGGAATGAAGGGATTGCGGTGAGCTTAGCGGACTCAAGCATCATGCGGTCACTCTGCACAACCCAGTGCTTTTCTTCGTTAACGTCTTGCTGATAAATATACACGCGTCCACGCAGCGCATCGATATCGACGGACTCGGGCAACAAGTTGTCGATATCCAGTTTGGCCTCGTTCGCAGACAGCATGACGACGCCTTGCTTCTTATGCCAATAGATATCGAGATCCAGGCTCGACATGCCCGGTGTTTTATTGTCTTGCTGCCAGCTCACACCCAGTAGTTTAGCGGCAACGTCTACTCCCTTCGGCCTGATATTCAGTTGCAACGTGGCCAGCTGACCTTCCGGTTTCAAATCACGAATGTTGTCATCGGCGGTGTCATCGGTGAACAAGGGTAGCAGCACCAAGAAGGGATTCACCGGCGCAGGTTTCACCGTATTCACCAGTACCTCGCCCTGAGGCGATACCGTACCCACCAAATCGGTAACCAAACTTTGGTCGTTCGAATCGAAAATCAGTTGGTCTACGCGGAAATGCCAGCGATTGTTGTACGGTTGCGCTTGAATACTGCCACCGCGAATACCAGTGTTAAATACCACATCGTCATCGCCGCCCCAGGCCAGCTTACTTTCATGAAATTCGGTATAAAAAGCACTGAACTGACTTTCTTTTACCTCGGCCCACACTTCAAAGTTTGCACGACTTTCTTTAAGTGGGCGGCGGGTTGCCAACAACCCTTTTACCCAAGGCGAAATATCCAGCTCTTCCGCTTTGGCGTACATCACACCGTCAAGCGAATCTGCCGAACCATTTAAGTCGATGATAAACGAGGCTGAATTGGCGGTAAGTTCCTGCACCCGCACTTCGCCAGTGCCCTGGTGATGCTGCTCTTCGTTTATCCAGCTTAAAGATTCCAGTTGCAGTACTTCTCGCTCACCATTTCTAACAATGGCTACCTCACCATCGGTGAGTGAGAAGCGTTGGAGTTGCTCCAGAAACAAACGCTTTAATGCATCAACAACGGGAAAGTCGCTTTCACCTGCACCATCCATCCTGTCTGCATCGATTTCCAGGCTTAAATCATCAAGGGTGAAAACATTGGAAGACAGCATGCGTAGCCGCAGGCTTTCCCAGAAATCAATTTCCATGTGCACATGCTTGATTTCCAGTTCAACAGGAGAGGATTCGTTATTGGCCAGCACCACGTCGTTAAGCACAATACTGGGGCCGCGCTTTTCCCAGTCGGCTTTTACACTGCCGATTTTAAGCTCGACACCGTACTTTTCGTTAACGAAGTCTTCGAGGATATATTTTTTATGGTCGATGTGAGGCAATGCGTAGCGCATCACGCTAAGCACTACGGCAAAGAGAACAAGTAACACTGCCAGTAACAGCCAAAGCTTCTTAATTGCCCAGGCTGCTACAGTTCTTGCTTTTGACACCGGTTTCGGTCCGCCTTACATCATCACAACATCGTATTTGTCCTGATTATACAGCGGTTCTGTCTGCACTTTAATCTGCTTAGACACGAACACTTCCAGCTCAGCCAGAACATGGGATTCCTCACCCAGCAGCGCATCGGCTACATTTGGCGAGGCATAAATAACAAATTTGTCGGCGTCGTAGGCGCGGTTAACCCTCACCACCTCACGCATAATTTCAAAACAGATGGTTTCGATGGTTTTCACCGACCCCCGCCCTTTACACACCGGACACGCACCACATAACGTATGTTCAAGGCTTTCCCTTGTACGCTTACGGGTCATTTCAATTAAACCCAGTGCGGTAAAGCCGTGAATATTGATTTTCGCCCGGTCTTTTACGGTGGCCGTTTCCAGACTATTTAAGACCCGTCTTTTGTGATCTGGTTCCGACATATCGATAAAGTCGATCAGGATCATGCCGCCCAAATTCCGCAGTCGGAGCTGGCGAGCAATAGCCAGGGTCGCTTCGATATTGGTATTGAAGATGGTTTCTTCCAGGTTACGGTGACCAACAAACGCGCCGGTATTAATATCGATAGTGGTCATGGCTTCGGTTTGATCGATAATCAAATAGCCACCCGATTTAAGATCGACCCGACGTTCCAGCGCTCTTTGCACTTCGTTTTCTACATCGTACAAATCGAAAATGGGGCGCTCGCCACGGTAGTATTCCAGCTTGCTCTGTAGTTCAGGCACATATTCGCTGGTGAAGTCTTTCAGTTCCTGAAACGACAAATTAGAGTCGATGCGAATGCGGTCAAGCTCGGTGCCAACAAAATCACGAAGTACGCGGCGGGCCAGAGGCAAATCTTCATACATGATATGCTGTTTCTTTCGCCCCATGCGCTGCTTTATCTTGTTCCACAACCGGCGTAAAAATGCCGCATCAGAAGATAACTCAGCCTGAGAAACGCCTTCTGCAGCGGTGCGAAGAATGAAGCCGCCTTCGTCGTCACAGTACTCCTGCACCAGGTTTTTCAATCGCTCGCGCTCAGATTCGTCTTCAATTCGCTGACTCACGCCCACGTGGGTAACACTGGGCATGAAAACCAAATAGCGAGATGGAATGGTGATGTCGGTGGTTAATCTGGCACCTTTTGTACCAATAGGATCTTTCACCACCTGAACGATGATATCCTGACCATCACGCACCAGCTCGCGAATATCTTTTTTCTGAACCTGACTGCTGGCCACTTCATCGGCCACCTCGTTATGAGCAACAATGTCAGATGCATGAAGAAATGCAGCTTTATCCAGGCCAATATCCACAAACGCTGCTTGCATGCCCGGTAACACCCGACTTACCTTTCCGCGATAAATATTGCCCACGATGCCTTTCTTCGTGTGACGCTCTACGTGGATCTCCTGAAGGATCCCGTTCTCAATCAGTGCCACCCTGGACTCAGAGGGTGTCACGTTAATCAGCAGTTCTGCACTCACTTTGAAATTCCAAATTCTTTAAGCAAACAACGGGTTTCATACAACGGCAGACCAATTACCGAACTCACACTTCCACTCACAGATTTTACAAACTGGCCGCCAATGCCCTGAATGGCATAACTGCCTGCTTTATCAGCAGGTTCACCGGTATCCCAGTATGCGGCAATATCGTCGTCGGATACAGGGGCGAATTGCACCTTGGTGCAAATGCATTGGGTTTTACTTCCCTGCTCACCTTTTACACTAATGGCAGTAAGCACTTCGTGTTCGTTATCGGAAAGAGAGCGAAGCATAGAGAAGCAATCTTCACGGTCGACAGGTTTTCCAAGCGGCTTGCCGTTAAAAGCGATAAGCGTATCTGAGGCAAGCACAACCATGCCCGTATCACCCGCTACCAAAAGACGCTGCCAGGCGGTGGCCGCTTTTTGCTCAGCAAGGCGCATTACCATGGCCTCGGGAGATTCATCGGCAAGTGGCGATTCGTCGATATCTACGGGAAACTGGCGATGACTAAGCCCCATTTGGTCTAGAAGGGCCGTACGACGGGGCGATGCTGATGCCAGAATGAGTGAAATCGACATAAGCGCCCCTTAATTGATGCTAAATTGTCTGCGTGCTTTACGAAGGAGCCAGAAAATCCACGGCCACAGCAGCATAGAGCTGACAACTGGCCATAAATAACTAAGCTGGAATGGAATACCGGTGAGAAGATGCTGTACCCAGAACAACACAACATGGTAGAGCGCACTGATTACACCGATAATGATAGCCTGTTGCCAGACCGAATAATTACGCAAACGCTGGTAGTTTGCGGTTAATGTATATACCGACAAACTGAGTGCGATGGAATGAATGCCCAGTGCGGTGCCCAGCAGAATATCCATGGCGATGCCGGTCATAAATGCCACACCCACATTCACCCTGTGTGGCAATGCCATCGTCCAGTAAGACAGCACGATGAGCACCCAGTCAGGGCGATAGATATCGACCTGAATTGGTAGTGGAATAATTTGTAATACCAGGGCAATCAGAATACTGATGATAATAGAGTAATGACGAACTTTGAGCATCAGTTGGCATCCTCTACTGATGCTTCGTCTTCAGTTACTGCATCGATTTCCTGCGGACCATCTGCCCCTTCCGGCCATAGCAACAACAAATATCTCAGCCTGTCGAGACGCGCCACTGGCTTCGCCACAACAATAGCAAACGGTCGGCTTTCGTCTCTGGTGACTTTTGAAACCTGTGCGACCGGATATCCCTCCGGGAACACGTGGCCCAGGCCAGATGTTACCAGCATGTCGCCCACTTCCACATCGACGCTGTGTGGCACGTGCTCAAGCAACAACTCATCCAGCGAGCCCGTTCCACTGGCAATAAAACGAATATTATTACGCACAGAACGTACCGGAACCGCGTGCGTTACGTCGGTGATCAGAATGACACGACTGTTCGTGGTACCCACTTCCGATACCTGCCCAACAATCCCGCGGTCGTCCAACACCGATTGCGACAGATACACATCGTCCAGCGCGCCTTTATTCAGCACAATTTGCTGGCTGAACGGGCTGGTTTCCACTGCCATCAGCTCTGACACCTTTTTTCGCATGCCGGGTTTAGAAGGGGTATCGAGTAATGCGCGAAGCTGGTCATTTTCGGCTTGCAGTACATCGAATCGCTGCATGCGCTCACTCATCAGCAATACCTGATTGGTCAGGCGCTGATTTTCGTCAACCAGATCTTCATGGGAGGTAAGGCGCTGAGCACTCACATTCAGCAACACGGAAGGCAGGTTAGCCAAATACTGAAGCGGACTCATGAGAGAATTCATGTACACGCGCGAAGATTGGAACATATCGAAACGGGTGTCAGCGATAATCAGCGCCACAGACATCACCAGAGCCAGTATCAGCCTGATATTGAGTGACGGACCGCGTGTAAAAATAGTATCCATAAATAGGGTACGTACAACGAGATAAAGGCTATAAAAACACAGGCTACCTTTCGGTAGCCTGATTATTTGATGTTATTCGTAGCTGAACAGGTCGCCGCCGTGAATATCAATCATGTCGAAGGCTTTACCACCACCGCGGGCCACACAGGTTAGCGGGTCTTCGGCTACAACTACCGGAATACCAGTTTCTTCCATGAGCAGTCGGTCGAGATCTTTCAATAACGCACCACCACCGGTAAGCACCATACCACGCTCAGAAATGTCTGATGCAAGCTCTGGCGGAGACTGCTCTAGGGCAACCATTACCGCAGACACGATTCCGGTTAGCGGCTCCTGCAATGCTTCAAGAATTTCATTAGAGTTTAGTACAAAACCACGCGGTACGCCTTCAGCCAAGTTACGGCCACGTACTTCAATCTCGCGGACTTCATCGCCAGGGTAAGCCGCACCGATTTCGTGCTTGATACGCTCTGCGGTTGCTTCACCAATCAGAGAACCAAAGTTACGGCGAACATAGTTAATGATCGCTTCATCAAACTTATCACCACCAATGCGAACTGAAGAGGAATACACCACGCCGTTCAAAGAGATAATCGCAACTTCAGTGGTACCACCACCGATATCGACCACCATTGAACCGGTCGCTTCAGATACCGGTAAGCCGGCACCGATGGCCGCTGCCATTGGCTCGTCAATCAAATACACCTCACGGGCACCTGCACCCAGGGCAGATTCTTTGATCGCACGGCGTTCAACCTGAGTCGAACCACAAGGCACACAAACCAGCACACGCGGGCTTGGGCGTAAGAAATTGTTGTCATGCACTTGCTTAATGAAGTGCTGAAGCATCTTTTCTGTTACGTAGAAGTCGGCAATTACACCGTCTTTCATTGGGCGAATTGCACGGATATTGCCAGGTGTACGACCCAACATGCGCTTGGCCTCAGAGCCAACTGCGGCAACACTTTTTGGTCCTGATGCGCGCTCTTGACGGATTGCCACAACAGACGGTTCGTTAAGTACAATGCCCTGATCTTTTACGTAAATGAGCGTGTTAGCCGTTCCGAGGTCGATGGACAAATCGTTGGAAAACATGCCTCGAAGCTTTTTAAACATGAAATGCCAGTTCCTGTTATTGCGCCTGCATACCTCTTGTTCGGGCATGTCTTTCGGCGTGACTGCAAAATGAAGATTATACTCAAAATACCTCGTGAAAGATGGTTCAGAAGTAGTTTGAGTATATATCCGCACACTTTAACAACGGGTCAGAGTTTGGGCAAGCAAATCACTGTTCATGCCGCAAAAATCCCGCTTATATGTCGACTTAAATTTAGCCTCAGACATTTTAGTGCAAAAAAACGGCTGAACCCGATGTTTGACCAGCGCGATCTCATTCTGTTCAAGCTAATTTACGTTTTATTTCGAATTAGTAGTTAAAGCGGCGGGTCATACTGCGGGTGTTGGTTTTTACCGCGGTAAAATCACCCGCGGAGCAGGTTGCTGTTGATTTTGCCTCGTAGTGCCAATCACGGCCGCCACTGAAGCTCACATCTCTGGTATCACAACGCACAACAACGGAACAGCCTTCCATGCCCTCCAAGGTGGAGAACCTTGTCAGATTGAAGCTGGCGTTACAAATATAAATGGTAGAATCGTTGGCAGGTTGAATTGCGTAAATCAGAATTTCCAACCCCGCCCGTGACGCTTGCTCTGCCCGCTCACCGATCACTTCATTCACGATAGTACGCTCTGATGATGTCAGTAGCGTGGCCATGCTAATGCCCAGTAAAGACAAAATAACCATGGCGAACATGGCCATAACCAGCATGTTGCCTTGCTGTTTTTTCATGGAAGATTTAAAGCGTGAATACACTGCCAACCTCTTCATGATGATTAACCACTTCGTCGTAACTGTTAAAATACAGATTGATTTTCACGAAATTGCCAGACGGATACACGCCAGAAAATACCGCAAACGGGTTGGTCGATTGATAATCGGTAACAGGGTTAGACGACAACGGATTAGTTACATGCTCTGCAACCACCGTGGCCCCAGATAAAGAAAAGTTCTGGTTCACTTCCAGCGCTCCTTCTTTACGCCACAGGCTGCCGTTAGAAACACAATAGCTTACCGTACGGTTAAGCAAATACCCTCGTCTTGCACCAGAGCTACTGGCAAATGCGCGATTTACATTCACCTGAATGACATCGTCGGGATCATCCCGGGTGGCACAGTTGCCATCTCCACCGTCGGAACACGACTCTACCCGTGCCCGGCGATTGCGCCCTTCATCATAAACGTCAGCGGCCTGTTGTGGGTTTACCGTGAGGTATTGGCCGGCAGCAATCACCCAGATGTTACCGTCGGGGTCGTGAGGGAAAAACATCTCAACGCGCCGACTGGATGTTGAGCCTTGAGGAATAGAAAAATAGTTTATTTGCCAGAGTGTAGGCGCAAATTCCACACAATGCGTACTGCTATTACCTGCGACCCGGAAGCTATTGGGCACGGCCTTACGCATTTCCTCTTGCATTCTTGTCATGGCGAAACGGGATTCACTGAGCAATTGGTCCCGTTCAACGTTGCCGCTAAACAGCAGCATTGCATTACCAAGAAAGCTGCTAAGCCCTATTCCCACGATACCGAGGATCACAATAACGGTGACCATTTCGATAAGGGTAAAGCCGGCGTGTCTACGGGCATTCATCGAATATTCCACCTTATCGCAGAAAACCGCACCCAATCACCACCGGGGGTATTCACATACACCACCATGCGCTTTACGTTGCCAACATAGGTGCCGGTATCGTACACCCCATCCTGATTTAAATCGTCATCGTCAATGCCGTCGGTATTGTCATCGTAGTGAACGCGCACATATAGGGCGAAGCCTTCGTACATAGCCGAGCCATCAGGGTTTACCAAGCGAACGCCTCGGCTATCAGTAATATCCGCACCTACCTGATACAGTCGATGAAAATCATCAAAATCGTCCCAGTTCTGACGTTGCTCTCCGCCGCCGGGGCCTAACTCATTGGTTTGAGAGCAGCGACTGCCATTTTCATTGCAGCGGGGATCGGCAGGGTTAGAACTGGAGCGGGTGTCGAATTTTTTGTTTTGCGCTTCAGACAGAATGGAACGCGCCAGTTCGGCAGCACGACTTTGCCAGATAGGCTCCATGCTGCGTCTGGATTGCTCGGCAATCATTTGCACAGTGGTAGCCATAACGATGGCAAATATAGCCAGCCCAATGACGGTTTCAAGCAATGTGAATCCGCGGCTAGCATTCATAAATTAGCCCTTCGCCATTAACACATACACCCACCGTGGACTTGCCAGTGAATGAAAACCGGCAACCATTGCCTGAAGCACAAGATGCCCCCGCAGTTAGCGGACGACCCGCATTATTAAAACCGATGTACATGGGTCTTGAAGCGCCTTCATCTACACCGTTCATTGTAATATCAAGGCCCTGCATTTCACCGGCACTGGTACGCAAATAATCAGGCGCATTAAATGCTATAGAGGATGAACATGAATCAGAAGCCGAGGCTGCACTCATATTACTCACGGGAGGACCGAAATTTTGAGTGCCGGGGGAATAGTTAAAGTTCAGCCGGTAGCAATAGCCGTCACGGGTATCATGCATCGCCTGCATCTGAACATGCCTCAACGCGCTATGCAGGCGTTTCTGCAACAGATACTCGTCATACCCTGCGCCCTCATCCATACGCGTAATGGCCATTGCGGAAATAATGCCAAGAATCGCGATGATTATGATGAGCTCGACCAAGGTAAACCCCGACTGAACTTTACCAGTAGGGCTAGCGCGCCCTACATTTTCTTTCATTTAATTGTCCGGTTAGCAGCCGCCAGTTTCCAATGTGATGACTGGTGCAACATTAGCGCCGGTAGATTCGGTGAAAATCAGTTGGCAAGCACTGGCTGCTGTTGCGTTATAGGTCACACCCTGAGGTGTCACTACAAACTGACCAGCGGCAGGCTGATCAGCAGTCAGATCCCAGTCTGCATCTTCCAGCTCAATCCATTGATTCAGAATACCAATGGTCGTGGTTGTCTCAGCATCTGGATAACCAAAGTCAGTCTCTACTGCGTTACCGTTAATGGTAACCCGAGATGTATCGTCGCCAGCGTTTGCGTTATTTTGCTCACCTGCAATTGCAGATTTCGCATAAACCAATTGCATACCGCTGGTCATTGCTGCTTTTGCGCCTTGCAGGGTAGATGCGCGGGCATCTCCTTGTAAATCAATGAAACGCGGTGCTGCAGTAACCGCTAAAATACCTAAAATGACGATCACAATGACCAGTTCTATTAATGTGAAACCACGTTGTTGCATGCTCAGTACCTCTGACTTGGAAATTAAACTAAATGTATTATCGGCTATTTCAACGGCTAGTTGGTTATGAGTTGATCGTTGTTGTTAGTAAAAACAATAACCTGACCTATCCGTGAGTCGTATATAAATCCATTTCCCTGAGTGTTATCCACTGGCGCACTGTTAAGATTCTTAATGGTTTGACTTAAGTAATAATAGCACAAGTCATTACCACCAGAGCCTTGCCCCGTGCGGACTGCGGTGTAGTAACGGTATCGCTCCGTTGGCACGTTACTCCATATCGATGTGATGCTAGGTGCGCTCTGCATAATCAAGCTGAACACACTCTGGCAATCTGCATCGGTCATATTGGTATCTTCCGAACTTCCATCATTAAGAAGCTGTCCGGTTGGATAACCAGTATCTCTATCAACGCCCACCTCGACACCGTCGAGGGTGACAAACGTTAGATTTGAGCCACCGTTTTCTTCCGGTCTGGCATCGAGCTCCCATTGCGCACGCACCAATCCCGCGCCAGTGGCAAAGCCACCAGCAACACCCTCAACGGTGGCGTTTTCGGCATCTTCGGTGACATCCAGAAAACGCGGAATCGCTACAGCAGCAAGTAGCCCCAGCAAAACAACTACGATTGTCAGCTCAATGAGCGTGAAGCCCGCCTGCTTATTGACGCGTTGGATAGGCTGCGTTTCCATGGTTTGATTCTCCAAATGATAAAATTTTTTGCGTACGGACAAATTATTCATCGTCATAAATCACGTCGCCGCGAAAAATAGCGTAATCAAAGTAATCACCGCTACTCAGACTAAATCGACAGTAAGAATTGTCGGCTCGCCCTTCGCCTTGTGATTCATCATAAAATTCACCGCGCACCCTGAAGCCATCGACTTCCATAGGTTGGTGCAACAGCATCTGCCAAACCCGCTGACATCCTTCCGATGAGGCGTTCACTTCAGGCCACCCCGCCAGATTCATCGCAACTGGGCTGCGATCGGTTTCTTTTCCATCACTATTGTAGTGCACCAGAATAATCCGCTGCGGACGCCCCTCAGCTTGCCACTGCCAGTGAGACGTAATGGCCGCATCTTCAAGCGCTTCACCCCGCTGATACAGAATTTGCCCTTTCAGGTTTGGCTCGCTCTCATAAAAATAGATGATAAAAGTGGCCATCAATATGGCGAACACCAGGGTCGACACAATGCCGATGTACATTTTCCGCTGTTCGCCTTCGGCGGTGTCGATACTTTTTCTCATCGGCCCCCCTTTATGGCACTCATCATGTCCCACATTGGCGAGAAGATACCCAGTGCCAACACCAGAACCATTCCGGCCACAAAAACAATAAGTATAGGCTCTATGCGAGCAGTGAGACTTTTCAAATCGTAGTCCACTTCCCGTTCATAAAAGCCGGCCACCTCTGCCAGTAGTTCATCTACCCGACCGGTTTCTTCGCCCACGTTTATCATCTGCATGATCATGGGTGTAAACAGCCCGCTTGCCCGGCTCACCCGTGTGAGGTTTTCCCCTTTTTCAATGCGCTGGCGCATTTCAATAATTGCAGCACCCACATAAGCGTTATCGACCGCATCGGCCACAAGGTTTAGCGCATTGGTTAACGGCACCCCGGAATGCAGCATCATGGAAAAGCTGCGACTGAATCTGGCAAGCAGGGAGCGACGAATAATCTCACCCACTATGGGTAATCGAAGCTTCATGCGATCCCACTTGTAACGACCGGTTTGGGTGTTGATATAGCGGTAAATCGCAAACCCGATAAGCGCAACGATAGCCACCAGAATGTAGCTGCGATGAATCATAAAATCCGAGATCGACAACAACACACGGGTCATGGTTGGCAGTTCTGCACCAAATTTAGCGAACATGGTGGCGAACTTAGGAATAACGAAAACGTTTAGAACGATAAAAGCCGCAACAATAGCGACAATAACGAAGATGGGATAACGGGTTGCAGCCTTAATTTGTTTGCGTGTTTCCTGCTCACGCTCCAGGTACTCGGCGAGCTGCAAGAAGGCGGCATCGAGCTGACCGGTGTTTTCACCCACATGGATAATACTGACAAACAGTTGGTTAAAGATATCGCTGTGAAGGTGGAGTGCCGATGATAAAGTACGACCCCGTTCAAGCTGTGCAATCACATCCAGCAATGCTACGCGCATACGCACGCTGCTACTGGATTCGGCTAAGCCACTCACGGCACGTAATATTGGAATACCGGCCCGGGTTAGCGAGTACATTTGCCGACAGAAAATCACCAATTCCTCAAGGGCGACATTTGGCGTATACCAGTGCACTTCAGATGATTTCGCTGCCCCAGGGCTCGCCTCTTCCTTTGCCGACTCAATACGAATAGGCACCACGTTACGGGCAAGCAACAGTTTTGCTACCGCGCTTTCGTCGGTAGCTTCAATAACGCCTTCGGTTAATTCCCCGGTGCGCTCGCGAGCGGTATAACTATATTTGGCCATACTCGCCTGTATCCTCAGCCTGCTCGGTATCGGTTCCCGCTTCAGCCACCATTTCTGATAGTTTGAGTACTTCGTCTACCGAGGTCATACCCATTTTCGCGTAGGTTAGTGCGGCATAGGCCAGCGGCCGGTAGCCTTTGCTATCCCGGGCATGGCGGGCAAACCCCACGGTGTCCCCCATTTTTAGCGCGTCCATCATTGCATCGTTCATTTCCAGCAACTCGAACACACCGATTCGGCCTTTATAGCCGGTTTGACTGCATTTCTGACAGCCACGGCCACGCTTGAACACCACTTCACCGATGTTTTCATCGACGTGTTTTAACCAGAACAACTCCTGAGAAGTGGGCGTGTAAGTTTCTTCGCAACTGTCGCAAATTCGCCGAACTAGACGCTGAGCAATTACGCCTCGTAGGGCACTCGCTGCCAAGTATCCCGGCGCGCCCATATCTAGCAGACGAATTGCGCTGGATACGGCATCGTTTGTGTGCAAGGTAGACAACACCAAGTGCCCCGTTAGAGCGCCGCGCAGACCAATTTCAACGGTCTCCTGATCCCGCATTTCCCCCACCATGATGATGTCGGGGTCTTGACGTAAGGTTGTGCGCAGCACACTGGAAAAAGTCAGGTCGATTTTTGCGTTTACCTGCACCTGATTAATACGCGGCAGACGATATTCCACCGGATCTTCAACAGTAATAATTTTGCGCTGCGGTTGGTTCAGTTCACTCAATGCACCATAGAGCGTGGTGGTTTTACCTGACCCCGTGGGGCCAGTAACCAAAATCATGCCATGAGGACGCTGCAACAAGGCCCGAAATCGATTGAGGATAGCCGTTGGCATGCCGGTTTGGTCGAGGGTGAGCACTCCTGCCGACTGGTCCAACAAACGCATAACCACAGATTCCCCAGCCTGAACCGGCATGGTAGATAAACGCACGTCTATACGATGGCCTTTCACTTTTACCTGAGTGCGCCCATCCTGAGGCAAACGCTTTTCCGAAATATCCAGCCCGGCCATGAGTTTGAGGCGAAGCACCAGAGCCGCTGCAATGTTGCCCTGAGGAATTACCGTTTCCTGCAACATGCCATCAACACGCTGACGAATACGCAGTTTATTTTCATCAGGCTCGATATGAATATCTGATGCTTTTGCAATCACCGCATCGTCAAAAATAGACTGCAGGAGCCGTGAGACCGCGGTGTCCTGCTCTTCTTCGACCCCGGCACTTAACGTGAAATCATCGGTTTGCTGATATTCTTCAGCCAGTTCGGTGGCGAATGAAGCAATTTCATCGGTTTTACGATAATGCGTGTCGTAGGCATCATAAAGCTGCGCTTCGCTAACAACGGCAGTATCGAATGGCTTAGTTAATAATTCAGAGAGATTATCCTGAGCGTTAAGGTCTGCAGGATCGCTCATGGCCACCAGCAGGCGGTCACCTTTGTCCTCAATCACTAAGGCGCGATATCGGCGGGCCTGTATTTCAGGTAAAAGTTTTACCGCATTGGGGTTTACCTGATACTGCTCCAAATTAATCAGCGGCACATTTAAGTGGCGCGATAACAACTCCAGTAAAGCTTGCTCTGACACCAACCCCATGGATATCAAAGTAGCCCCCAGCTTACGGCCGGTTTTACGCTGTTCTCCCAGCGCCGAAACCAGCTGTTCGTCTGAGATCAAGCCATTTTGTACTAACAGATCGCCTAAGCGTATTTTCGGCTGATTCATAGGTTACTCCGAGAGTTCGCTTATTCGCTGGCGAATAAAGGTTTCAACATCATCATCCAGTTCCTGTAACCGGAGCGCCTTTTGATAAGCCTGCACAGCCATGTGGCTTCGATTCGTTTTATCTGACGCTACGCCAAGTCCCAGCCACCAGCGGGCATCCCCTGGCTGCAAGGCCACCAGGGTATTGTAGTCTGCCAGGGCGGTTTCAAAGCGTTGCTGTTGCTGGGCAAACCCGGCACGAAAGCCTAAAAAGTCGGTATCGTTGGTCAGTGCAGGCTCACGTATCGCTTCCCAGGCCAGAGAATGCATGTTTTGCTGCACGTACAAACGCCCCAGCATCAGCCTGACGCTGGTGTTCGCCGGCACCTTGACTAAGGTTTGTTCCAGCAGCTGTTGTGCCTGCTCTATCTGACCTTCGGCGAAATACACAGAGGCGAGTTTTTTGCGTACGCTAATGTTATCGGGCTCTCGCTGCGTGAGCTTATTAAGTAAACGAATCGCTTCCCGGGTGTCGCCGCTTTTCATCGACCGGTCAATTTCGTCGCGTAGCGTGGCTTCCACCTCTCTGGGCGTCGCTCTGGCCACTTTCATGGTAGCTGGCTTTTCTGCAATCGCATCCGGTTGAGGGGTAGGATTTGCCGGCGGGCGCTGTTGATTCTCATCTTTGCTGGCAAACACGATAAGCGGCGCATCCTGAGCATCATTAAACTGGCTGGTCTGTGAGGCGCTCGCGCTACTGGCAGGCACATCGGGGGTTGCTGCTACACCTGTCTGTTCTGTTTGTTCTGTTTGTTCTGTTTGTTCTGTTTGAATTAGTGGCTGCGATTGCGATGTATTTTCCACTGCCACCAAACCTTCGCTTCCCGCTTGTGGGATCAGCACCGGCTCGTTATTTTCGCTTGTAGGCGTCAGCTTTCGTACCGGCGACTCACTGTCACCATTAAAAGCAATACCACTATTCATATTCAAGGCGGGTTGAGTCGCAGCTTGTGCGGTGCTTTCGACACTTGCAGCACTTGTATTGTTACTCATAGCTTGCTGTGGCGCTGCAGCCGCATTGGCCACTGACGCCGGCACCGGGTTTGATACAAACTTGCCTGCGCTCACCGGTGCTGGATTGTCAGTAAATGTCATCCAGCTCCACACTAAAGCCGCAATGAGCAAAATGCTCAACACAACAATGCGCCAAACCGGTAACGACGACCCCGTTGACGATGAAGGCTGGTAATTTTTGCCGTTGGGATTCTGGCCATTTTGCCCTTCTAGATCCCGCAGCATTTTGTTGATTACACTCACCAACCGCCTCCTGTCTGCCACATCACAAACATTGAGACCGTAAGGAAAACAACGGTGGAAGCAGCAACCGCCCATCCCATGAATCGATTCATCACGGCACCACGGGTGGCTTCCGTGTCGTTAACGGCGTACTTTACGTGCTCCAATGACACTTCATGCTTACCTTCTCCGTAAGCCAGCATCAGCGCTTTATGTGACACCACATTAATAAGTCGCGCGGTGCCGTGGCACGCTGCAACCATTGCTTTGCATTGTTTGTGTCCGAATACGGGCGCGCCTTTATAGCCAGCAATTTGCAGCCGGTGATGTACGTATTGTTCTACCTGATCGGCGTCCATCTTTCTTAGCTTATAGCTGAACGTAATACGTTGTCGAAGCTGGCGAAGGCGGGGCGAAGCCAGTTTCTGATCGAGCTCAGGCTGCCCGAACAGCACCACTTGAAGGAGTTTCTTTGATTCGGTTTCTAAATTGGTCATCAGGCGCAATGCTTCAATGGTTTCATCTGGCATTGCCTGGGCTTCATCAACAATGAGTACCACCGACAGACCTTCCGACGCTTTCTCAATTAACTTGTCTTCGATTTGCCGGGTAAACTGCTGCTGATCACCACCTTCTTGCAAAACCACGCCAATCTCGGCCGCCACAGCGCGACGGAATTCCTGTGGCGCCAACATAGGGTTGGGAATGTAAGCCGTTGGGAAATTTTCAGGTAATTCGTTTAGAAGTTTGCGGCACAGGAGCGTTTTGCCCGAGCCCACTTCGCCAGTCACCTTGATAAAGCCTTCCCCCGCATCAAGTGCGGTTCGCAACACCTCCATCGCCTCGTTGTGGCTAGGCAACCCAAAGTAAAACTGGGTATTGGGAGTCAGGGTGAAAGGCTGCTCTTGCAGGCCAAAGTGGCTCAGATACATGTTCTATTCCACGTATAACCAGTCTGCCATTTGCGAGCGGCTCATTTCGATTTGCTTGCTCCAGGTGCCCGGTTCAACCACCGTAGGCTTCAGCAGAATAATCAATTCTTTCTTGGTTTCCTGCTCACGTCTGTTTTTAAACAGGTTACCCAGTACCGGAATATCACCTAGCAGCGGCGTTCTGCTTTCGTTGTCAGAACGTGTTGTTTGCATCAGACCGCCAATGACCACGATTTCACCGGATGACGCACGGATCACGGTATCCGATTCTCTGATGGTGCTTTGCGCCAGTGGCAACACGATTTCTTCCTCATTAAGCGTGACCACTTTGGTCTGCTCTTCGGTTTCAATCACTGACGGATGCACATGCAGCAGCACGCTTCCTTTGTCGTCGATCTGCGGGGTAACATCCAGCGCAATACCAGAGAAAAATGGGGTTAGCTCGATATTCGGTACCACGGAAGTAGATGCTGCGGTGATGGTATTCTGACTGGAAACATCGGTAACGAAATATTCATCATCACCCACCTTTATCACCGCTTTCTGGTTATTGGTGGCAGTGACACGAGGGCTTGAGAGCACCTGCACATTACCTTGGGTAGAAAGCAGGTTCAGCACACCGGAAAAGTCCTGATTCAGGAACGATAAACTCGTTACCCCACCCAAGCTGGCAGAAATGCTGTTACCCAATGCGGCGGCGCTTGAAGAGAAGGTTAAATCGGTACTGCCCACGTTAGCGACAATCTCGTTCCAGTTTATTCCCTGCTGATAACCATCGCTCAATACCACTTCCAGAATGCGTGCTTCCAGTACCACCTGACGTTGTAAGTGGGTTTCGGACACTTGCAGGAAGCGCTTAATTGCACGGATCTCAGACGGTAATGCCCGTACTGTTACCAAGCCAGCCTGAGGCGTCACAAATACCGCGCGTCCGTTATCCTGGCCCAGCATGGATTCAAGACTGGTTTGCAGATCATCCCAGAAATTGGTTTCTGTGCGGGTACTGATCATGGTGCCATTGTTATTGGCATTCATGTTGTTGTACTGACTGCCGCCACCATTAGCATTACTGCCAGCAAAGTTACTGAAATTGCCGTTGTTGTTACTCTGGCTATTTCCGCCATTTGCGCTTTGCGACACGCCACCCGAGATAATGCTGGTTTGCGTGGCACCATCGCGCTTCATCAGTAAGTAATTCACCGCAAACGTTTCTGTTCGCATACCAGCGGGCAAAATTCTGAACACATTGCCGGAGCGCTGAATGTCAAAGCCATAGAGATCAGAAAGCAGCGCCATTGTCTCATCCAGAGAGACTTGTTTTAGGTCGAGGCTCACTGAACCCGTAACGTCAGGATGCACAGCAACGCTGTAAGGGGTTTCTGACACCAGGCCAGAAAGGAACTGACGCACATCGACACCTTGCGCATTGATATCGTACTTCTCAGGGCCTTGCAGTGCCGTGGGCATCGACGTACCTACCGGTTTGTCCAGCAGTGCCGAATTAACGGCATCTGGTAGCTTGTCTAACTTACTGGCTTTTTCCTCACGGGCTTTCTCAGCATCCAGTTGAGCTTGCAGTTCCTGCTTCAATGAGCGTTCGACCGCCGACTCTTTAGGTGCCGACTGACAAGCACTGAGTACCATGGTGGCTAATAAGGTGATTGTGGCTTTACGCATTGCCTGATCCCTAAAACTTATCCGCGCTGCGGATACTAAACTTATTCGATGACGCTTTACCGACTGTAAGCGTGATTGATTGCCAGTTGCCGTCTTTCTGCTGGTTTAACACCACTGACTGTTTGGTTATTTTCTTCACCACCGCATCTGAGAAGCGGTCGCCTTCACTTACCAGTCGATTATTTACGATTGCCTGAGGTCGCTCGCCATTCACAAAAATGGCAGACACCTTGTAATTTGCAGAGGCCGGTTTTTGTGCATACGTGCCCTTGTAGCTGCGTCCTGGTCGTGTTGGATCGCCAGATGCCGCCACAGCGCTGGTTGCTATAGCGAGTAGGCTGACAAGAATGCGCATGGATTTACTGTTAAACACCGATAAATGCCTTCTCTGTACTCAAGGTGTATACCTCAACGTTAACTTCAGCTAGCGGGTAACTTGTGACTTTATAATCAATACCACGCCAGAATAGCTGTTGAGTCTGTTCTTCCAGCGCCTCAATAAATTGCTTCACATCGAAATACCGACCGCTGAATGTGAGCGACACGCCATGTTGATAAAGTGGCACGTCGGCCATTTCTTCATTGCCGGCAAAAACCGATACCGGATTCAGCGAAGACATCTCAATAAGCGTTAAACTGGTGGCGTGATTGAATACCTGTTCAACCAGAAACACCATTTGTCCGGGCGTGACGAGTTCGTTTAACTCGTTCGCAAATACAGTTTCAACTTGCTTCTTCTGAATTTTAAGCTGAGCGAGCTCAGCATTGAGTTCGGCATTGGGATCAGACGACAATGCTTCTGAATACAGTTCAAGCTGGGCATTCAACGATTGACGCTTAACTTCTTCTGAAGCTAAATCGGTGCGGTACTTGGAATAATCGTCTATCGCGGGCTCAATGAAAAATGTGAAGCCGGCCATAAAAATCAGTGCCAGGCCCGATATTAATGTCAGCACCTTTTCGCGCTGTGACAGAGCGGCAAATTTTTCGTTTAAACTGGGAGCGCTCATGGTGCCACCCCGCTTGCATTCTCTGCCGCTCTTAGTGTTCTTAACTCAAATTTAAGGCCATCGTCTTTAAGAAAAACTTTTGCTTCTTCAAAATGCTTACCATTGAAGCTAGTGGTATTGCTTAAGCGCTGTAACCACTGAGGAAACGCGGCAGGGGAAGAGACTTCACCGGTAAAGTCCATCCGGGCTTCAGACACCATAATGGATTCCAGCCATAAATCTGATGATGATTCGTTTGCGAGGTCGTTGAACAGCACACTAAACCCTTTGTACCGAAGCGGAGAACGGCGTCGCAGTTCCTCTAACACCCTTTCCTGCTTTTCCAAATTCCGGGTGATATCTTCCACTTCCGTGGTAAGGGCTTCATCAGGTTTCCAGTTGCTTACCTCTGCCTGCAACATGTCTACCTGGCTTTGTAACATGCGATTTTGTGTCTCAACGGCGTCGTAGGCGTTTTCAGCCCGGGAGGCCATAAAATGTGCCGATAAACCGATAAGCAGCATGACAGATGCGCAAACCACAAAGACTAGGGTAATACTGGGCAGTGCCAGATAGTCGACCTTAGGTGCAAAGCGCGGATGATAAAGGTTTATATTACTTTTCATCGGCGGTTTCCTGCTTGGCTTCCACTTGCTTTGCTCTGAAAGGCAGTAGTGCCATTCCCAGACTACTTAAATTTGTCAGCGAGTCTGATGGGTCATTTACTACAGCATTTAGATCCATCACCATGACAGATGCCGAGACCACCTGAGAAATTTGTTGAACGATGATTTCTGGCTGCGCGGCGTTAATGTGCAACACCACTTTTCTTACTGGCGGTTGTCGTAACTGGCTTTCAAAGAAGTCCATGGAGCGCTGAATTTGAATACACAGCCCGTCGAGCACACCCATTCTCAATTCTTCGGCAGAAAATGCCGCCAGATTCTCGAACCCTTTTAGTCGACGGCTAATATATAAATGGCCATCTTTCACAATATTGAGAATGATTTCTTCACCGGCTTCCTGCGTTAGTGTGACCACCGCTTCGTCGGTCACAGGTAGCAGCGAGCAATGCGCCAGTTCTTCAACAGAAATGCTGTCTAATCTCACCCCCGCTTCTATGCACCCAGCCACAATGTCCTCTACGGTGTTCTCGGGCATGGCAACAACATTCACTTTTTTACTGCCCGCTAGCGGTACAGGTAAATCGAAATAATCGAGAACGATGGGGCTTTCGAAATTAATCAATTCTTTCACCGGCCACACCAGCGAATCTGCGACTTCGTCCTCTTGCACATTAGGCCGATCGATCTGCAAAAGTTGATACCAGTTTTGAGAAAGCGCGACGTGGCAGGTTGCCCCAGTTAGCTTACGCTTCGTCACCCACTGAGATAACTGAGCTTTCCATTGGGAATAAAGAACCGAAACTTCAGATATAACGTAAAACTCATCGGCTTTGCGGCGTAATGCCGTAAAGGTCGCCGTGTCTGGTGACAGAGCAACCCCTATGGTGACGTCTGAGCGTTTTGGCTGAAAGCGCAGCTTCAGATATTTAGTCCAACCGATGTACATAGAATAAGTTCGCTTTTGTTAAAACCCGGTTCAGAAAAAGGTGTCTGCATCACTTAGCTTGTCTGTTAAGTGTAGACGAACCTTTCTGACAACCAACATTCTCTTACACCGGTAACCGGCGGGAGCCAGGAACCAGTGGCGAAATTCCATTTCTGATAAACGTGGCCAGAGTGCGTTTGCTGACAGTCACTTTTTACTCGTATTTCTGGTAAGTTAACGGCCACTGCGGCGCTAACTTTAGCGTCAAAAAAATGTCCTGTTAGCAAATACATACTTCTTAATCTGCAACCTGTGCAAAGATAGCGCCAGATCGTCTGACAGATCCTTGGCGAGATCGCGCCAATCCGGGAGTGTAGTATTTCTATTTATTTCGCTTAGTATTAGATAAAGCGCATTGCATATTATCCATTCAGTTTTCAAAGAGAAAGAACTTTGACCCCAATAGCATTCAGGTGCGGAAATATTAGGCACATTCGCGATAGCTTTCCCGCTACAACCTTGCATCAACCCTTTATCGACGTGATAAATGACGTAGATGTGCCCCCCAAGCAGAAGCGTAATGCATTGAAAACCTTGCTGAATAGCAATGGGCCATGTTGGCTGGAGAGCAGGTTCCATCTGGCCGGAGAAGGCAAAGTAACCTTCGGCAAGTTCGTATTTGCAAACCACAACCTCACGTTACTCGCTGGCGATGAGATCACGGTGGGCGAAAGCACTTTTTTCGGCCCCAATGTGGTGGTGAGCGCTTTTCCTTTGGAAGCAGATGGTGTGGTTGCCGACGTTTCAGCGTCGGTGGAAATTGGAAAGCAAGTATGGATAGGTGCCAATGCGGTGATCTTGCCGGGCGTAAAAATTGGCGATGGCGCTATTGTCGGAGCCGGCTCGGTGGTGAATAAAGATGTACCGGCGATGTCGATGGTGGCAGGAAAACCGGCCGAAATTACCTCCCGCGCAAAACAACAAGACTCAATTTGACGGCAATTTTTGTCACATAAAGCGGCAAAAGTCCGATATTATCTGGTTGTTATTAACATCGCGATATGCGGATAAGTTTTCCGGAGAATCAATGAAAAACTTACTACTTTGCTGGTGCCTGCTCATGACCGCTTTTACAACGACTGTTTCTGCCGATGAATCTCAGGTTCGTCATATTGTGGTATTTAAATATAAAGATGGCGCTGATCCGTCAGAGATAGAAAGAATCAATCAGGCTTTCAGCCAACTGCCAGAGAAAATCCCTGGGATCTTGTCTTTTGAGATGGGGGTGAATAACAGCCCTGAAGGTCTGAACAAGGGGTTTACCCACGTATTCCAACTGACTTTCACCGATGTTGCGGCCCGAGAGGCTTACCTGCCCCACCCTGACCATAAGCGCTTTACCGATTTACTCGGCGAACTGGATATTCTGGATGATGTGTTTGTTGTCGATTATGCGTTCTAAGCGTTAATAGTCGCGCTCAGTTCTACAGTATTAAAAAAGCTCGCCAGTTGGCGAGCTTCTTATTTTTGCGACTTATTCTGCCGGATTCAGCAACACAGGTTCACCGAAGCCTAAATCATTCAGCCGTGGTAATTGCGTTTCTGCATCGCCTACGACTAGCCAAATCATGTGCTCAGGGTCGGCATAGGTGTTAGCCAGACGTTTGATCTCTTCAACTGTCATGCCTTTCACTGTTTCCAGGCGCTGATTTACGTATCCTGGTTCCCAGCCATAGTCAGTCACCTTCTCTAACAGATTCAGTTTAGCGCCATAAGTTTCAAATTGGCGCGCGGTGCTTTTTTCCATAAAGCTCTTGGTGTTAGCCAAGTCTTCTTCTGTGAACGACGCTGGATAGTCTTCAAGAATTTCCTTTACCAACGCAGCAGACTCGTAAGTAACGTTAGTGCGCACGCCACTGGAAACCTGGAACGGGCCCACCCTATCTGAACCCTGGAAGCCAGAACGAATGCCATAGGTGTAACCCTTGCCTTCACGCAGTGCCTGAGTAAGACGCGACGCGAAACCACCACCGCCGAGTTTGTAATTCATTACTGTTGCCGGGTAGAAGTCTGCATCGGTTTCTGCCAGAGCCAGATAACCAAAACGCAGCACAGATTGCTTAGCACCTGGCACATCATAGAAATACACTTTTGAGGCATCAGGTTTAGCCGGTGTGCCAAAGTCTGGCAGGGCTACTTGTTTCGCTTTCCATTTCGCAGTCAGTTCTGTCAGCGACTCAGTGACTTGCTGCTGTTTCACATCACCCACAATGAGGAAGTCAGCAACCGACGGCGTAAGGTAGTTCTCATAGTATGTTTTGAGATCTGCCATGGTCACATTGTTAACTGACGCCTCGGTGCCTGTTGCGGGAATCGACAAAATGCTGTCTTCACCGTAAAGCCGCTTCATAAACTCAATGCTGGCAATGGCGTTTGGCTCGGCTTTTTGCTGCGCAAGCGTGCTCAGTGTGCTTTGTTTTGCCAGTTCAAATTCACGCACATCCCAACGGGGCTCCAACAACAATTCGGTAACCAGTGCCATGGTTTCTGCGTAGTTGTGAGATAACGTTGTACCGGAAATAGTGAAGCTGTCACTGCTTGCACCAGCATGAATACTGGCACCCAGCATGTCGATGGCTTTTTGCAGTTGTTCCGGTGTTTTCGTTGTCGTACCGCGGGTAAGCAATTCGGCCAGCAGATTCGCAGTTCCTGATTTCTCCGCCGTTTCGAGCAGATGACCGCCTTTAATGGTAAGGGCGAATTCCACCAGCGGTAATTCGGTATTATTAATTCCCGATACCGCCATTCCGTTTTGTAATTGAGTTTGCCACACATCAGGAATGGCCGGAACCGGCGCCTTACCATAGGCAGGCTCAACACTGCGATCGAAACTCGATGGCGTACGGGCATATTCAGTTTCTGCGGGTAATTCAAAGTCTTCGCCGCGACCATTCGCCACAATGACTTCTTCTTCAACCTGCGCCGGAGTAGAGCCCGCTAATGCCAGTTCCTGTTCGCCTTTCGGCACAAAACTCGTTGCAACAAACGGCTGGCCTTTAATGTAGGTGTTATATACCCGCATGATGTCTTCGCGGGTTACTGCCAGCGACTTTTGCAGATCTTCATTAATATAACCCGGGTCGCCGGCGAAAATATTGTACTGCGCCAGCTGGAAGGCCTTGCCCAATACATCTGACAACCCGTTGTAGAATTCGGTTTCCAGTCCGGCTTTTACGCGTTTCAGCTCATCATCACTGAAACCGTCTTTCTCAAATCGGGCAAAGGCTTCATTCACGGCAGCCTGCACATCATCGAGGTCGGTGCCAGGATACGCGCGGGTGATTAGATTCACTTCGCCGGCAATTTCAGAAGTACTGTTATAGAAGTAAACATCGCTTGTCAGCTCTTTCTCATCCACCAGCACTTTTTGCAGTGGCGATTCTTTACTGCCAGCCAGCAGTTCACCGAGAATTTGCAGCGCATAAGCGTCATCTTCAAAATTCGCTACGCCAGGCCATACCATTCTAAGCTCTGGTAATCTGGCGAAGTTATCTTCGTAGAAGCGCTTTTTGGTTTCTTCGAGATCAGACGGACGTTCTTTCAGTGGTTTAATATCGTCGCCACGGGGAATTTCATCGAAATATTTGTGTACCCAGGCTTTTGCTTGCTGCGGGTCGAAATCGCCGGCAATTACCAGCGTTGCGTTGTTTGGCACATACCATTTGTTGTAGAAGTCTTTTACATCCTGCAAGGTGGCATTCTGCAGGTCTTCCAGCGAGCCAATAACCTGCCAATTGTAAGGGTGACTTTCCGGGTACAGGTTTTTGCCAATCACATAGCGGGCATGACCATAAGGCTGGTTATCTACGCCCTGACGCTTCTCGTTTTTTACCACCTGCTTTTCTTTGGCCAGTACCGCATCGGTTACCGTGTTAATGAAGTAGCCCAACTTGTCGGCTTCTGCCCAAATCATTTTTTCCAGCGCGTCATTAGGCACAGTTTGGAAATAGTTGGTGCGGTCGCGACTGGTAGACCCGTTCGCGCCAGAGCCACCAATGCGTGAGCTCATCTTATCCAAGCCGCCTTTACCTAAGTTTTCAGACTCCAGAAACAACAAATGCTCGAACAAATGGGCAAAGCCGGTTCGGCCTTCCAGTTCACGGGCAGAGCCAACGTGGAAGGTGAGCGCAACGGCGGTAATCGGGTCGGAATGGTCTTGGTGAAGTACCACTTCCAATCCGTTATCGAGGGTGAACTTTTCATAATTAACAGAAAAGGCGGTATCATCTGCCACGGTGGCGGTTGTTGCTTTAGTTGTTGCCGTGGGTGTTTGAGAACAGGATGCGAGCAGCCCTACTGCGGCTGCAACACAGGAAATTTTAAACAGCGATTTTGGATTCATAATGATGTGATCTTGTTGTTTTTTGCCAATATAGCACCGGCCAGAAAGTAAACCAATTTACCAGCCGTTCAGACGCTTTCACGTGCGACGAGCCGATTCTGACACAAACCATTACATATTTAGCTGACAGCAGGCTGACGGTTAACGCGGAGTGTTCGAGCTGACTTATTCAATATCGTCTGCGCGAGGTGTTATATCTTCAGTATCCAGACGCTTTAATATTTCCTTGGGGTTTGACAGCGCCTGTTCTGAAACTTGTCTCACGGTTTGTACAAACTCAGTCGGTAATTCATTTGCAATTAACGAAATGAAACGAGACCTGCCACTCTGGTTCTCGTTCACCGGCATTTCCCTGAAAGCCCGCCATAATGCGAAAGTGTCGCCTTTCTCCGCATACAGAAGTGCGTGATCTATGCCGCGATGAATGAGAAGGCCGCAGGAATAATAGATCCCGAAACGCCCAGAAGTAGCCGCTTTATCCAGAGACATCGTGGAAAGTCCGTTCTCACAGTCAGTTACTGCCCGCGCTATCCGTTGCTGAACATAATCTTCACTGCGGGGATACAATTCAGTTAGCGCTCTGGCTGCCAACCAGTCTGCGTGCCCCTCGTGGATCCAAGATGATTCAGGCTCTATAGGGAGTCTCTCGCTACCAGGGCTCTGATAAAAGTTTGCAACTTCGTGAGCGAAGAACCACAGGGTATCATTAATAAAGTCGCTATCGTTTTCTCGCTCAATGAGGTTGTTTACATTCCAGTGCATGAATATCTGATGTGGCAATGTGCCGCCTTGAGACGAATGGCCGTCAACCATGGCGTAAGAGGCGAACAATGTAGGTTTCACCCCCTCAATTCTGCCTAACCGCTGCTCAAAATAGTCCATCAATCGGGGAATTTCCGAATTCAAAGCGGCTTTCAAGGTTTCCGGCAAGCCTTTGTCGACAATAGCAATCACATTGCCTGTTTCCACTGGTTCTTGCGGCCCGACATACACATTGGTTCCGTCGTTTTCATCAATCCAGCTAGCCTTACCGGTATAAAGACGACCATTTACCACAATCTTGTCGTTCTTCTGGGCAGTCAGTGTAAAGCGCCAGCGCTCATTACCTTTGCAGTCCTGAGGACAACTGAATAAACGTCCGGAATATATCAGTGTGCCGCCATCTGAATACGGTGAAAATGGCGCATAGTCTTTTGAAAGATGTTTGTAGTCTGATGTCAACGTCACCGAGACTTCTTTAAACATTTTTCCGTCGCCGCGCTGCAAATACTCATTACCGTCTTGAAAAGCAATTTCAAACTCAGTGGATTCAGGAGTCCAGCGTGTGGTTCTGGAATTATCAGGATTTCTGACAAAAGCCAGGCGATGAGTGGGTTCAGGTAGAACGTAAGTGAGCTTCCAAGTTCCTGTAACGCTCTTATCAAGGTATACGTCCACCATAGGTGCAGACTGTGACCAGCTTAAGAAACTCACACACAGCAATAGAAAAGCAGTTAGCGTTTTCAAATATCAATCCTTGTAATAGCAACTGTTCCGAGGCGCTGAAACATCTGAATCAGGCCAGAGAGGAAAGACTAAATTAAACAAAATGCGGCGATGTTCAAAGCACGGTAACGATTAGATTGTTTACAAAATGTGTCTGCTACCTGGCAGCCCTCACTGTTCGCAAACTATGCGATGAGAAGTAAGGTGCTGAAGCTATTATTGACTGTACCAATTTAATTGCAGCAAAACGGAATTAATCCCCCATTTAGCGCAAGACAAATAATTCACTCTTGAATAAAACTAAACCGTTCAGTACAGTTTGGGCGTTATTTTAATTTTATACCTAAGGGAGTGTATGAAAGCCTTCTCCACATCTCTTCTCACCCTGACATTGCTTCTTTCCTTAACCGGCTGTGCCCATCGCTCTGAAATAGTGAGCCAGGCAGACGCAACTCCGTCAGACGTAGAAATGGATCTAACGCAATACAACGGACTTTCCAGCGCCAGTGCCAAACAGCAATGGTGGACAATGTTCAATGATGCGCAGCTTAATGCGCTGATTAACGATGCACTGCGTTATAACAATAACTTGCAACTCGCTATGAGCCGGGTGAAAGCATCACAGATAAATCTCGGCCTGCTTGAGTCGAACGATGCGCTGAAACTGGATTTACACGGTGGCTACGACCGCCAGGCTATTAGCGCGAACTCGCCTCTAGCCTTATTGGGCGCGCCCAGTTCCGGGTTTTCCCTGTGGAATACTGGCTTGGCTGCCAGTTGGGAATTAGATTTATGGGGGTACGAGGAAAAACTTCAGGAAGCAGCCAGCGAAACAATTAACGCCCAGATGTACGCCACCGATGTGGTGCGCATTTCGTTATCGGCTGAAATTGTGAATGCTTATCTGGAGCTGCAGAACACCTTGTTTATGCAAGATGTGGCCACTGAGCGGGTTAATTTGCTCGCTGAAGAGCTAACTTATACAGAAAGTCGCCGTCGCAACGGCGCAGCCGCGCAAACCGAGGTAGACAGCGTACGGGCAGCCTTACTTTCGAGTAAAAGCATTCTGCCCACACTGGTGCAGCAAGAGCGAACATTACGCAATCGTCTTGCCTACCTCACGGGCAAAGTGCCGGGCGAACTGCACATCGAACTCAACAGTGACCCCATTAATGTACCTGAACAAGTTAACATTGGCATTCCCTCTGAAGCCGTGCACCACCGGCCAGACATACTGGCCGCGGAAGCCCGCCTGCGTGCAGCAATATCCACCATCGATGCCGCTGAAGCGAACTTCTATCCCCGCGTGAGCCTGGATGGCAGCTTTGGGTTTCAGGCCTTTACCTTACCGGAGGCCGCTACGTGGAATTCTCGTAATTTCATGATTGGCCCCGCTTTTCACCTGCCTATTTTCGATGGCGGCGCACTACAGAAGAATCTGGAACTCACCGAAGTACGTCAGCAACAGGCTGCCATTTCCTACCGGGACACGGTGTTGCGTGCCTGGCATGAAGTAGACAACGCGCTATCTGCTTACAAGCAGTCGAAACTGCGCCGGGAAACCCAGTCCGAAGCCCTTGATAGTTGGGACCAGGTGGTGAATTCCGCCTTGAATCAGTTGTCGCAGGGCGCAGCCAGTCGTTTGCAAGTGGTGGAAGCGAATCTCGCTCGCCTGAATGCAAAACAACGTTATTTAATGGACGACACCCAATTCAAGCTGAACGTGGTAGCGCTGCAACGCGCGGTCACTCGCAGTTGGTTGGAAGCCCCGTCTGGTGAGCAGAGCGAGCATCTGGCTATGCAGGACACAATTAATGAGTAAAGCGGTACCACAAGGACCCGTCTTTGACTTCAGGCTGGCCATGGGGCTACTGGGTATTTTGCTGGCCGCCATGCTTTCTGGATTGAACAGCCGGGTAGTCGGCTTAGCCTTGCTTGATGTGCAAGGTGCGATGCACATGAGCCACGATATCGCCAGTTGGATGGACACGCTATATTCCGCGGGTGAATTGGCAGCCATGCCATTTGCCAGCTGGTTTGCGATCACCTTCTCACTGCGGCGTTTTCATATTGCCATGCTAGCCGGTGTGATAGTGATTGGCATATTTCTGCCTTTCATTCATCATCCATGTGCGATGTACGCGGCGCGTCTGTTGCAAGGCGTTTTCTCTGGCGCACTGATCCCCTTGCTGATGATGTCTGCGCTGCGCTTTTTACCGCCGCCAATCAGACTTCACGGGCTGGCACTTTACGCCCTTACTGCCACCTTTTCGCCAAATGTGGCGCTTTGGCTAACTGGCGCCATTATTTCGAATCTTCACGACTGGCGCTGGATATTCTGGGAGGTGGTGCCGCTTGGGCTACTTTCAGCAGGACTGGTGTATTACGGCATCCCCAAAATGCCACCCGCACTGCCTCGTCTTAAACAGGCGAACTGGATGGGACTGGTGATTGGCGTGAGCGGGTTGATTTGTCTTGCCATCGGCATTGGACAAGGCAGCCGTCTCGATTGGTTTAACTCTCCAGTAATTCAAGCTGCCTTCTTTGCTGGCTCGGGCTTGCTGCTGCTGTTCGGTATTTCTGAATGGTTTCATCCCGCTCCCTTCGTGCGCTTCCAACTACTGGCAAAAAGAAACATCGGTATTGGCTTTATCATTTTCTTTTTCATGCTTATCGCCATGACCACCGCCGTGGGCTTTCCTGCATCTATTCTGCAGCAGCTTCATCACCTGAAAGTAGAGCAAACTGCGTCGCTGGGACTGATTGTGGGCCTTCCACAACTCATTTTAGGATCGGTGATTGCCATTCTGTTGTACCAGAAATGGGTAGATGCAAGAGTCATTTTCATTATTGGTTTGTTGCTGATGGCCACCGCAAGCGGACTGGCATCATTCATTACGCATGAATGGAAAATGCAGGAGTTTGTCCTTATCGAGTGCCTGTATGCGCTGGGCATGCCTATGGCTATCGTGTGCTTGCTGTTTATGAGTACCAGCGTGGTAGTACCG
Organism: Alteromonas sp. ABH2_165; assembly: GCF_056159945.1. NCBI lineage: Bacteria > Pseudomonadati > Pseudomonadota > Gammaproteobacteria > Alteromonadales > Alteromonadaceae > Alteromonas > Alteromonas sp. ABH2_165. The sequence continues at coordinate 529,874 of NZ_JBSWWF010000002.1, read as the reverse complement.
TCTGAAGGGCCCTTCTTGTCAGGCATTATAAATACCTTACGCTCGCTAGGTACCCTTGCGGGCTCGGCATTGATTGGCCAGTTCATGTCTGACAGTACCCGTACCAATCAACTTTATATGTTAGATGAAGCGTCGGGCTGGCGAGCGATGCCAGGCACCGATGTCACCTCTGCCGTAGCCAATCTGTTTACACGGGAAGCGACCGTTATCGCCGCTTCCGACATATTTGTATTTTTCGCCGGTTTATTTCTGATCCTGGTACCACTGGTTATGTGCCTGCAATACATACCCGCGCCAGTTATGCAGAACACCGCCGTTAATAAATCTAAAGAGCCTTAATCACTATGAAACTAACCAAAAACCTCGTTTTTGCCGCGTCAGCCATTGTTGTTGTCGGTCTGGCCTGGGTAATTTTAAGCACCGATGAAGCCGATGCTTCTGATCAGCGAACGAACGATGCCTATCTTCGCGCGCATTTCACTGCGGTTTCTTCCCGCATTTCCGGCCAGATAGAAACTGTATCTGCCATGGACTATCACGCCGTTAAACAAGGCGATGTGCTATTCGAGCTCGACAATGCCGAGCAGAAAGTTGCGGTAACGGCTGCCGAGGCCGAGTTGGCTCGCACCCAGGCTACCCACACTCGACTTGAAGCAGAACTGGTGAATCAGAAAAACAAAATCTCCATTGCCAAAAGCCGTGTTGATGCCGCTAGAGCGCGCCTGAATGTGGCAAGTGCAGACAAAACCCGATACACCAATATGGCAGAAGATGGTTCAGGTACCCGTCAGGATCAGGAAAATGCGCAGACCGCCCAAATCGAGGCGCAAGCCGCCCTGGATGCTGCCCGCCTATCGCTAACCACCGAGCAAGACACCATTGCCATTATTAACGCGCAACTGGCCGAGGCCGATGCGGCGACACAACTTGCCAATGCCCGTCTAGAAAACGCCAAGCTCAACCTCTCATATACTCGCGTCACTGCGCCATCAGACGGCGTGGTTTCACAGCGAGATGTGCGTGTGGGCGGTTATGTTCATGCTGGCGAGCGTGCACTGATGTTGGTGCCTAAAGATGATCTCTTTATTGAGGCCCATTTCCGGGAAACACAGGTTGCGCACATGAAAGTGGGCGATCCGGTTTCGATTACCTTTGACTCGCTACCGGGTGAAGTTTTCCATGGCACCATCGAGACCTTTGCGCCGGCCTCAGGCGCCAGTTATTCGCCGGTTGATCCGATAAACGCCACTGGCAACTTCACCAAAATTGTACAGCGATTGCCGGTGCGCATTCAGTTTGATGCCACGCCAGAACAACAGTCGTACCTGCGGGTGGGCATGTCTGCCATCGTAGACGTACAAGTTATTTAAATGGATTGCCGCGTTTTTCAGCCCGGCCATATTTGGAGAAAGAAGATGAAAGGTATTGTCATCACGTTTTGTACTACCCAAGGGCGTACTTTGGAAGACAGCACCGTTGCCGAATGGCTAATGGCCTGTGCGAAGAGAATGAATTTATCCGGAGCCACAGTGAATGGTTCGATTTCCAGTTTCGGCCACCATGGTGAGTTTCACGCCACCAATATGTACGACTCGTACGATCAACCCGTACAAATAACTATGGTAGTATCCGAATCTGAACGAGACGAACTGATGGCCGCGATAAAAGCGACCGGAGCACGACTGTTTTACACGCAGCACCCGGTAGAGTACGGCTACACCGACGAAGAAAATCAGTAGGAAGCATTATGCACCAGAGCACCCGTGCGGGACGGAATCCGCGACCGGAAAAAGTAGAGGCCGTGCTGGCTGCCGCCAGAAAGCTGTTTCTGACATATGGCTTCAGCAACACCACTACCGACATGGTGCAAAAGGAATCGGGTGTATCTAAAGCAACCCTCTACAATTGCTACGGTACCAAAGAAAGTTTATTTGCTGCGGTAATTGAACAAGAATGCAAAGTCTTCAGAGAAGTCTTTACTGAAATTCTGCCAGAAACCAAATCGCTGGAAAAAGGCTTATATAGTATGGGCCGGGCTTATCTGGATGTTTTAGTTGACCCCGATACGCTAGCTTTTTACCGGGTAATGGTTTCCGAAGCATCCCGCTTTCCTGAATTGGCAAGCAACTTCCTCGACATCGGGCCTAGAACCACCCATGCACTGTTCACCGATTTCATCCATTCACACTGCAACTCACTGACAAGCGAACAAGCCGACCGTTTTGGCGCGATGTTCATGTCGTTGCTGCGAGGTGAAATGCACACCCGCTGCTTGTTGCTCATCAACTACAGGCCATCGGCTAAAGAGCTCGATGACCATGCCGTTTATGCAGTACAAATGGTGATGAGGAATATTGAAGCGCTGAGCCGTTCATCTGACCTGTCGTAATCTGTCTAGAAAAGTGCCGGAACACTTTCTTATAAGTATAAAAAACCCGCTGTAGCAGCGGGTTTCTTGTATATGAAACAGATAATCCTAGAACGGAATGTCATCATCAAAATCGAAGTCAGGCTCAGCCATAGGGGGCTTATTGCCGCCTTGCTGGTTTCCACCCTGGTTACCGCCGAAGCCGCCACCTTGGTTGCCTTGTGGACGTTGTTGATATCCACCGCCCTGATTATTGTTGCCGTAACCGCCGCCTTGTTGGCCGCCCTGGTTACCTTGTGGACGTTGCTGGTAGCCACCTTGTCCGCCCTGACCACCACCTTCGCGGCCGCCCAGCATTTGCATTTGGTCGACAATGATTTCTGTGGTGTAGCGATCCTGGCCTTGTTGATCCTGCCATTTACGGGTTTGCAGTTTACCTTCCACGTAAATTTGTGAGCCTTTCTTCAGGTACTCACCAGCAATTTCTGCCAGTCGACGGTACATGGTTAACCGATGCCACTCTGTACGCTCCTGCATCTGACCTTGCTGATCCTTCCAGCTTTCACTGGTCGCCAGACTCAGGTTTGCCACGGCGTTTCCATTTGGCATGTAACGTACTTCAGGATCGTTCCCGAGGTTTCCTACCAAAATGACTTTGTTGACGCCTCTCGTTGCCATCGATGTCTCCTGTAAACTCTGTCTTATTCTGTAACTTGGTGCATTTAAAGCGTTATTTTACGGACTCTGAGCGGTTCAAGTCGCTCGACCGATTACCAAAAAATTTCGCGCCATAAATTGCGATAGTGGGTCAGTATACCTGATTTTTTTCAGCAACTGAGGGATAATTTTCACCAACGCGATTAAGCCATTCTCAGCGCTCAGTTTTCCTGATTTCAGCCCCCTTCTGATAGCCGCAAGAGTAGCATGGAAGAAGCGTAAGGAAACTGCACCTTTGACGAGTTTTCACTTGTTCGTGGTATCACGCTGCAGCACGTTACTCACGCTCAGGAGCTTAATCTGGCGTAAACAGGCTCACGTGACGAAATTCCACTTGCCCGGCTTCTGGCGCAGCATCGTTGTCGGCAATGAAAGTCATGTAACGGTAAGCACCAGGAGTCATCAGTTCGCCCACCGGGATCTCAATTCGCTGCCAGCCGTCAGTGGCTGTCACGTTTTCCGCATCCAGCCCGTAGTCTTGAGTGCCACCAAACGACAACACGGCGTTTTCATTCTGGGAATTATTGGTGTCAAAGCCCAATCCCGCTATCTCCATGGTACCTGACAGTCGAACCTGAGCCACCAATACAGAATCGGCTTCAACATCGAAATCGCCTTCCACACGTTTCCACGCATTGCCAGATAAGGTAAGTGAAAGTCCATCGTTACTCACTTCGGCATTGCTGGTCTCTGCGCTGTCTTGCTTCGCGTCGTAGGCTGACACTGTGTTCTGACTAAAGTTTAGCGCGTCATAAAGTCGCACATTGGTTAACGACAGCAGCGGTAATTTTGGTGCTGAAGGTGCGTCATCGTCGAGGGCGAAAACCATATTCGAGTACTCACCGTGTTTTAGCAATTGCCCTAACGGCAAAGAAAAGCGCTGCTGACGTGCGCCACTTTCATAGCCCGATACCGGTATGCCAAAAGACTGTGTGCCAAAGAAAGCAATCAGTTCGTCATCAGCGATACGTTCATCGTTATCGAAGCCTATACCGGCCAACTCAGGATTGCCCTCGCCATAAACGGTTGCGTCCAGAACTGTGTTTTCAGTTATCTGATATTCGCCTTCCAAAGAAAGCCAGGTGTTGCCCTCTAGGCTTAATTCATTGTGCCACGGGGTAAACGCGTTCTTCTGGTTCTGCGAACCATAGCTTTGCAGCGAAGCAGTATTGAAATCTATGGCACCGGCAACAGGTGCTCTTCGATAATGAAAGGCGCCCACGTCTTCATCGGTAATACCCACCACAAGTTGTTCTCCTCCAACGGAAAAGTTAGGTATGCGGTCTGTTTCAGGTACGGACAACGTTTTTGGTGCGGGCTGTGATTTTAGCTCGACGGCGACATCCTGATTAACAAGTGAATCATCATAAAAAGGCTCTGAGATATCGGCATTATCCCTAACCTCGCCATCTTCTAAATTAAACGAATAATTATTGATAAAGCGGCTGCGGTAGTCGCGCTGTGGGTCCCACACGCCAAAGCCACTGTTTTCGCTGGGGTTGTTGCTGAGTAGCACGTTGTTAATTGCATTCACCCAAAAGCTATTATCGCCTTCCACATTCGAGGCTGTGATACCGTTACGTTCGGAAATCACATAGTTATTGAAAAAATTCACCTGTCCTTCGGGATTGGAACTTAAGCCACCCGCTTTGAGCGATGCCCACATTTCACCCCGTTCATCGCCCATCTTGCGAATGGTATTATTGAACACATAGCTTGGTCCCTGACGGTTCGGTGCAACACTAATACCCCCGTAGGCATGGGAGAATTCGTTGTTGTACACCAGAACATTGTGCTGACTACCGTCGAGCTCGATGATGTCATCGTTAGCGTAGGCAAAGCGGTTATTGTAAATGGCGGAGTCGCGAATAAAGCCGCCCACGTCAGACAAGTTATATCTGCTTTCCACCACATCGTTAAACCTTACGCTGTCGCTACCCATGAAGGTGTTGTTGCGCAAAATGATCTGGCCTTGAAATGCTTCGTTCGGGTGATTGGCAAATGCAATAAAAGCATTTGACCCCTTAGGGTGGCCATAGCCCCAGTGGTTGGCGCTGAGTACCGGATCGTGCACGTAGCAGTTCTCGATGGTAACCACCCCGGTTCGGCGTAAATAAAACGCGGAATCGTGATTAATACGACGACCTTCGTCATCATAAGCACGACCACGATCGTAGCCAGCGGCTTCCCGGCCCCAATTCGAAATATCACATCCATTTACCCAGATATGGTGCGCTTCTTCAGCGAAAAAGCCCAAATCGCCGCCCTGCTCAATGACAATATCCTCAAAGTAAATGTAGCTCTGGGCTCCCAGCCAAATTGCCTGTTTCGCATCGTCACCGGCTATAATAGGGGTGGCTTTGTCCCCTTTAATCATTGCCCAGCCATCTTCGCCACCTTCGATGCCGAGCGCTTCAACATTCAGCACGCCACCGTCGTAAATGTCTTTCAGGTTATAGATTTTGTCTGGATCTATGGGCGGTTTGTTGGCACGGGTAGTCACCGTTTCAACTATGCTGTGTTCGCCGTCGTCATCCTGCACGCTCAATTTCACTTCATAAGCGGTAGCAGGCGTGAGTCGAACAATGGCGCCGGAAAGCTGCTCGCCTACAGGGTCGTAATATAAAGCATTGGCATCAAGCCATTCGCTGTCTCCAACCTTGCGGTACTGAAGGTTGTTCGATGTTGTCTCGTCAGCGCCTGCCATGGTGATGTTTACCGATTCGATTAACGCGCTCAGGTTCATTGATGGCTGCTCTGTACTTATCGCCTCTGCACTGACAACAGACGAACAGACAACAGGTGTACAAAGCATTGCAGGAATGAATAAGCGGCGTAATCGTGACATAGCGACCTCGTAAAGTAGCAAGGTGGAAAAAGGTATTACTAGTCGCTACCGCATGGGCTTAGGAAGGAGATCACTAGAGAACATTACAGTATGTAAATCAAATAACCTGATTACATTAACAGAGCATTAATCGATGCGCTAACCGGTTGAATTAATAGAAATTAACGGCCAATAAAAAAACCGCCCGGAGGCGGTCTTTTCAGATCACTTGTAACCGGTGTTCGCTTACCACCAAGTGATATAGAACGCTGCGGTTACGATAGCGATGGCAACGGCTGCAATGTTGAAGCCTGAAGTAGTAGTAAAGCTCACTTCACCCAGCTCAATCGCATTTTCATGGTCGCCTTTCTTCTCGGCCAGTGACACGATAACTGCCAGTGCTACACACAGCAGGAACACAATGCCTACACGGTCGATAAACGGCACATCCGGGAAGAACGAACGACCTGCCAGGCTCAGGAAGAATGAGCCCAGGGCTGCGATTAAGCCGCCGTTGGCCGTGGTTTTCTTCCAGAACATACCTAACGCAAACAGCGCTACGATGCCCGGCGTAAAGAATCCGGTAAATTCCTGAATGTACTGGAACGCTTGATCAAAGTTACCCAGCAGCGGCTTCGCTACCAGCATAGCAATAATCAGAGAAATCAGGCTCACAATACGACCCACTTTCACGTAGTGGTTCTGAGACTTATCAGGATTTCTTGGCTTGTAGAAGTCCATGGTAAAGATGGTCGACACACTGTTGGTCATTGATGCCAGTGAAGACACGATAGCAGCAACCAGCGCAGCAAAAATCAGACCTTTCAGACCCACTGGCATCAACGTCATCAGTGATGGATACGCTTCGTCAGCACGGTTCAGATCGGGTACCAGCAATACAGCAGCAATACCAGGCAGTACAACAATTAACGGCATCAGCAGTTTCAGGAAGGCAGCAAACGCGATACCTTTTTGCGCTTCCTGTACGCTTTTCGCTGCCAGCGTACGCTGGATGATGTACTGGTTGAAGCCCCAGTAAGACAGGTTCATGATCCACATACCACCAATCAGTACCGAAATACCAGGCAGGCTCTTATAGTGCGGGCTGTCTTCAGACAGAATCATGTCGAATTTTTCAGGCAGACGCGTAGTCAGTTCATTGAAGCCGTGGATAATGCCGTTGCCGTCACCAATCAGATTCAGTGCCGTGTACGACAGGAATAACCCGCCCAGTACCAGCAGTACAACCTGAATGATATCTGTCATCGCTACCGCTTTCAGACCGCCATACAACGAGTACGCCAGCGAGAAAACGCCAAGGAACAGCATGCCGTACATCATGTCGACACCCGCAATAGTATTAATTGCCAGCGCGCCAAGCCACAGAACTGCAGTGAGGTTTACAAATACGTAGACCGCTAACCAGAATACTGCCATGACAACGCGAACGCGATGGTCATAACGTTGTTCCAGGAATTGCGGCATGGTGTAGATTTTGTGCTTAAGGAAGATCGGCAGAAAGTATTTACCAACGATTAACAGCGTGATTGCAGCCATCCATTCGTAGGAAGCAATGGCAAGTCCGATCTCGTAACCCGAGCCAGACATTCCGATAATTTGCTCTGCGGAAATGTTTGCTGCAATCAATGATGCCCCAATTGCCCACCAGGGCAAACTTGAGCCAGCAAGGAAGTAATCATTGGTATCTTTTTCATGGCCTTGTTTCTCACGAGAAACCCACCATGCGATCCCAATAAGCGCGATGACATATATCACAAATACCGTGATATCCAACGTCTCAATGTTCATATTATTTCCCAACGAATGTTATTTTTATCTGAATATTTTTTGTAACAGGTTAAGCGAAAGCCCCCTGTTCAGCCGAGCAGATGTAAATGGATTGTGTATACCCGGTGCGCGCATAATAATGTTTCTTAACGTTTTCTTCTACTTGGATTACGATATTTTTTGGCACCAATGCCACTACGCAACCACCAAAGCCACCGCCTGTCATCCTTACTCCGCCCTGCTCTCCAATAACATCGGCGATAATTTCCACAAGAATATCAATAGGTTTAACGGTAATTTCAAAGTCATCACGCATAGACTTATGCGACTCAGCCATAAGTCTGCTTACGTCGGCGGTACGCTCTTCATTTAGCGCGTCGAACATCTCCAAAGTACGCGCGTTTTCCGTTATCACGTGTCGGGCTCGCCTGAAAACTACCTCAGACATGTCGCTTTTCGCTGCGTTTAATTGCTCTATGTGCGCATCGCGCAGGCTTTGCACGCCAAGAATCTCAACGGCTTCTTCGCATTGCTGACGACGAACATTGTATTCGCTGTCTACCAGACCACGCTTAACGTTTGAGTTAATAATCATGATCGCATACTTGTCGGGAATGGGAGTATGTTGAATAGCCAGTGAACGACAATCGAGTAGCATTGCCTCCCCTTTTTTGCCCATGGCTGAGATCAATTGATCCATAATGCCGCAAGAGCAGCCCACAAACGTATTCTCCGCTTTCTGACCCAGCAGCGCAGCCTGAATGCCGTTCACATCGATGTTATAAAGGGCCTTGAACATTTTCACGATGGCCACTTCAAACGAGGCTGACGAACTTAATCCTGCGCCTTGAGGCACATTGCCCGTAACCACCAGATTCGCACCGTTCAGATCTGGAAACACTTCCAGCAGCACCTTGCACACGCCGCGAATATAGTTCGACCAGCTGGCTTCTTTCACATGTTCGATGTTATCCAGGGAGAAGCGATTGCGCTCACCATCGTAATCCAGGGCAACAACATCGATGACACGGTCGTCTCTGGGAGATGCGCTGATCCAGGTGCCAAAGTTAATCGCCGCTGGAAATACAAAACCGCCATTGTAATCGGTATGTTCACCAATCAGATTCACCCGGCCGGGCGCCTGAATGGTCACTGTAGGAGCCGTGCCAAAAACGGTTTCGAAAGCGGAGGCAATGTGTGTATTCTCAGTCATGGCGTTGTGTCTCTTTATAATGTACTTCTGACAGTGCTTTTAATCGTTGTGCGGCTTGTTCTGGCGTTAAGTCTCGTTGCGCTTCCGCCATCATTTCGTAGCCCACCATGAACTTGCGCACAGACGCCGAGCGCAGTAACGGTGGGAAAAAGTGTGCGTGCAAACCCCACTCGGCATGTGCCTCTCCATCGAACGGTGCACTGTGCCAGCCCATAGAATACGGGAACGAGGTTTCAAACAAGTTATCGTAGCGCGTGGTAATGTTACCGATGATTTGCGCTAGGCTCTGCTGTTGTCCATCGTTCAGTGACAGCAGTGAGTTCGCTTCAAAGCGCGGCAGTAACAAGGTTTCAAACGGCCATGCGGCCCAATAAGGTACCACAACCACCCAATCGTCGTTTTTGCAAACCACACGTTCATCGCTTTCCACCTCGCGGCGCGCGTAGTCTGCCAGCATGCTGGTACCCTGCTTAGTGTAGTACTCGCTAAAATGCTGCTGCTTTTTTGCCGCTAACGTGGGTAGATGGCGCTGTGCCCACACTTGTCCGTGAGGATGCGGATTGGAACAGCCCATCATCGCACCTTTGTTTTCGAAAACCTGCACCCAGGTATAGTCTTTACCTAACTCTTCGGTTTGTGCCACCCAGGTTTTCACCACTTCTACGCGTGCTTCATCGGTAAGCTCTGGCAGGGTTTTGCTGTGATCCGGGGAGAAACAAATTACCCGGCTGCAGCCTTGCTCCGCACTGAAGGTGAACAGTGGATCGTCTGATGACGCGTCTGGCGTATCTTGTTGAAGCGCAGCAAAATCATTGCCGAACACGAAAGTGCCAGTGTATTTCGGATTCACTTCACCATTTACACGGATGTTGCCCGGGCATAAATAACAATTATCATCATAAGACGGACGCACCTCGTTTGAAGGTGGCTCATTCTGCCCCTGCCACGGCCGTTTGGCGCGATGAGGCGATACCAGAATCCATTCGCCAATCATTGGATTGTACCGGCGATGCGGATGGTCAGTAGGGTCGAAAGGTGTAGTCATAGTTATCTCACTTTATTGCTGGCGCGCCGGATTATTTTGGCAAAATAATCATACCTGGCGCTGAAAGCGATCTGTTATACCTTGTTGGCAATTGACTGCGGCTTAGCTGCGCCAGCCTACTGCTATTGCAATTAAGGTAAACGTTTTACCTAATGGTTAAAAAATATCGCTCCCTCAGGAACGATATTAAGATTAATCCTGAACGCTAAAATTGAGCTTCATCCAGGTAACGTGCTCTTCCCCCGGTGTAATCCAGCCGCCTGGAAATTCCGGATGATTGGGCGAATCTGGAAAAGCCTGTGGCTCTAAACAGAGTGCACCGTCATCAACAAACGTTTGCGCGCCGGCTGAAGCCATACTCAGGCAGTTTGCAGAATAAAGTTGCAAACCTGGCGTATTTGTCCATAAGGTCATTACTCGTCCACTCTGACTCTCAAGCACTTTTGCTGCAGGTTCTGCGTTAGGCTCAGCAAAAGTATTGAGTACAAAGTTATGGTCGTATCCCGAACCTAGCTGCAGTTGTTCATCGGCTACTGAGATGTCTTCCCCCATGGCCTTCAGCGCTCGAAAATCAAACGGCGTATCGGACACACTGCGTAACTCTCCAGTAGGCACGCAGTCTGCGTTCAATGGGGTAAAAGTGTCAGCGTTAATCACTACCTGATGGCCAAGCACATTGCCTTCACCCGCTAAATTGAAATAACCGTGGCTTGTTAAGCTTAACGGTGACGTAGCGGTAGACGTGGCTTTCATCAACAGACTTAGCGTATTGGTATTGTCTAATGAATACTCGGCGGTGATTTCTCTATCGCCTGGAAAGCCGCCTTCTCCATCGGGGCAAACAACAGTTAGCGTTAACGTTGCAGTATGGCCATCGCTAGAAGATGTTGCCTGCCAAACCTTCTTATTAATACCCGCACTGGCACTGTGAAGGTTGTTGGTACCTGCGTTCTGTTCAAGTTGATATTTTTGCCCATCGATGACAAATGCACCATTCGCAATGCGGTTGGCGTAAGGCCCTACCAGCGCGCCAAGGAAGGCACCATCGTTGGCATAATCTTCCGCGCAATCCAGGCCGGCCACCACATTAGTAAAGTGCCCCTTTCGATCAGCAACATTAATTGCCGTAACAATACCGCCGAAATTCGTTACCGATACGGTCATGCCGTTATCGTTGCGCAACGTGAACACACTCACATCACAGCCGTTCACAGCCCCAAAGGGTTTTACAGAAATGTCTGGCAAACTTTCACCTCAAAAATGGCTCGGTAAATCGCGGGCTTCTGTCGCGGTCGCTAAGTGCTTTACAGAAGGGTTAAATCACTGTATCTCTTAATATAGCGCAAAATGTTAACACAATGGAAACAATGAGGGTATACGTTTACCCTTAAAAATAAAATCATGTTATATTCTCTTTAAATTTCAGGCAAACCGGTTTTTCGTGCATTTGAGATTAAATTTCTTAACATAGGCGGCCTTGTCCGCAATTTGGTAAAAAGAACCGACTACAGGCACAACAATAAATGGCAACAATTAAAGATATCGCATCTGCTGCGGGCGTTTCACTGGCTACGGTTTCCCGGGTAATTAATAACGGGCCGAAGGTTGGCGATGCTACCCGAGCCCGGGTGAAAACGATCATGCAGGAAATGGGATATCGTCCTAACGCCAATGCCCGCGCACTGGTTACTAAGCGAAGCGCGTCGTTAGGGGTAGTCATTCCTGAACTACTTGAACCGTTTTTTGCTGCGCTTGGTCAGGGTATAGAAACCGTTACCCGGCAACAAAAAGTCCAAATTCTGCTGAGCGCTGGCTCAATTGAAAAAGAGACCGAACGCAGGGCAATTGAAACCTTGCTTGAGCATCGGGTTGAGGCCATGGTGGTGCATAGCAAAGCGTTATCCGATGCGGAACTTATTGATTTTGCTTGTCAGATCCCCGGTTTTGTTTTGATCAACCGCTACATTCCTGAAATAGCCAACCGCTGTGTCTGGCTGGATAACGAGGCGGGTGGTTTTATTATGTCCGAACATATGATCAAACAGGGTCACAGTAAGTTAGCGGTTGTCTCAAGCAATTATCAAATTACCGACCCGCAAATGCGTATTGATGGCATTCGCCGCGCTGCTAACGCCCACGGTATCGACATACCTGATTCACACATTGAGTTTTCCACGCCAGATCAGGAAGGCGGCGAACTGGCTATGCAAAAGCTATTAAGTCGTGATGTGCAATTTACTGGCATTCTGGCCTACAACGATGCGATGGCGTCAGGTGCGATGACCATGTTGCAAGATAACAATATTGCCGTGCCGCAGGATGTTTCGGTAATAGGATTCGATGATGTGTTACTCGCCAAGTACTGTCGCCCAAAACTGACCACCCTCCACTACCCTGTGGAAATGATGGCCGGACTGGCTACTCGACTTGCACTCGATTTTGCTATGGGGAAAAGCTGTAAAGAAGAGACCCACAAATACACACCAACGCTCATTACCCGCCAATCTGTGGCAGCGCCACGCTAGATTCTTAAAGTCTGTAGAACGTTCTCCGCATGCGTTTCCTTTTGTCTGCAATATTGGCATTATGGGAAAAAAACACCGGAGAAGTCTATGTCAGATCAAGGGAAATATGATGCGCTGAACTTAGAAGAGCTGCAGGCTCTTCGCGCTGCACTGAATGCTGAAGAAGAGCCTGAACGGGCGGCAGAGATTGATGCCGCGATAGCCCGGAAACAGGCAGAAGTAATCGCCGCACCAGACGCGGAAACCATTACTGAGCCAAGTGATACCACTATCACACGCTCTGTAAGCCATGAAGCTACACCTGCCAGCACCGCGTCAGAAGGCGCAAATGCAGCCTTCAAACCGGAACAAGAACCGACACATTCAGCACAGCCCGATGACAGACTAGCGTCACTCGGAGAACGCCTTGGTGGCGCCATCATTGATATGGTGATCAGTGTGCTTATTTCTATTCCTCTGTTTTTTTTCGTTGGGATGGAAGCCTTGGCCCAACCTACGTTTTCAGTACTGCTGATGTCGATGTTCTACTCTGTAGTCACTTACATCGTTGTTCATGGTTACTTTCTGATTAATTTCGGACAAACTGTTGGTAAGCACTTCATTAATACCCGAATCGAAAATCTCGATGGCTCCCAGTCTTCTTTTACCAATATCGTGGTAAGACGATACCTGCCGGTGGCCGTAATAGTGAACATACCGTTTATTGGTGGCATTGCCGCATTGGTAGACATTTTTTTCGTATTCCGCAAAGACCGTCGCTGTGTGCACGACTTCATCGCGGGTACCCGTGTATGCCGCGTGCCTGAGTCAATAGACGCGTAAGAACCCTTACAACAGGAATAAGAATGAAAAACAAAACCGTTCTTTCATTGCTGATCGGCGCATCAGCAATGCTTTCTTCACAAAGTCAGGCAGTAACAGACGATCAAAAAGTTATACTCGACTTACTGCAGTCTAATGCCAAACAAGATTCGCTGTCTTATGACGTTATCGAATCACTCACCACGGAAGTCGGCGCCCGTTATGCAGGCACACCTGCCGCAGACAAATCCGTGCAGTGGGCACAGGATAAAATGAAGGCGTTGGGTTTCGATAAAGTTTGGATAGAAGAAAGCAAGGTACCGCAATGGACCCGTGGCGATCTAACCGCTGCCATTTCCGGCCCTTACCCACACAAAGTTATTGCCTTGGCGCTGGGCGGTAGTGTGGGAACTAACGGCAAAGAGTTGAAAGCGGAAGTGGTTGAGTTTGCGTCGTTAGAAGCTCTGCAAGCTGCCAAGCCAGGTTCCCTGGACGGTAAAATTGCTTATGTTGGCTACCGTATGGAACGTCACAAAGACGGTCACGGCTACGGTGATGCAGTGGGGGCTCGCGTTGCCGGTGCGTCCACTGCAGCTGAAAAAGGCGCGGTGGCTTTTCTACTGCGTTCTGTTGGAACCGACACCAATCGTTTCGCACACACTGGCATGATGCGTTACAGCGATGGAATTAAGAAAATCCCCGCTGTTGCCATTTCAAACCCAGATGCCGATTTGCTGGAAAATATGCTGAAGCGTGAACAGCCAGTCACTTTCTCACTCACCACTTCAGCCAGTGGCCCTACCGGTAAAACAGCCACCATAGCCAACGTTATTGGCGATGTTACCGGTAGTGAAAAGCCGGATGAAGTAGTTACCATTGGCGCGCACCTCGACAGTTGGGATGTAGGTACCGGCGCAATTGATGATGGCATTGGTGTGGGTATTACGCTGGCTGCCGGCCACTATATTGCAGAATTACCGCAGCGCCCTGCTCGTACTGTTCGCGTTATCCTGTTTGCTGCCGAGGAAATTGGTCTTTGGGGCGCAAAGGATTATGTTGAACAACACAAAGGCGATATGGATCAGCACGTTATTGGCGCTGAATGGGATTTCGGTAATGGCGCGATTTACGAGCTAACCCCGGGTGTGGGTGCAGTAGCACTGTCTGAAGTGCGAAGCTTTGCTGAATACCTGGCACCATATGGTGTAGGTATGTCGGATAAAAACGATGCCAAGGGGCAGTCGGATATGAGTGCGCTAGGTGAAGCGGGCCAACCCGCCATCAACTTCTCACCGGATGGCAGCGATTACTTCGATTACCATCACACAGAAAACGACACCTTAGATAAAGTAGATACAGACGCACTGAAAATTAACACCGGTATTTTCACCGCCTTTGCTTATTGGGCAGCAACGTCTGAGACGAATTTCAGAAAGTGATGTTGCGCTACGCGAAAAATCAGTGACAAAAAAAGCAGCTTCGGCTGCTTTTTTGATATTTATTCGATGGTTATAAATCTCGCAGGAACAACCGATACTGGCCTATCACATCCGGATATGTCATCGACTTGTTATGTTTACCGCCGGGTACCACGTAAATCAATTTGTCCTTACTGGGCGAGACTTCGTACAGTTGGCGACTAAACGTAATGGGCGTCGTGCGATCTTTATCGCCCACAATCAACAATAATGGCTTATCTAACTGCCGAATAAAGTCGTCATTCTCAATGATGGCCAGTTCTGGAGATACCTGCAGAAAGGTAAACACTTTGGTCCACTCAGGCACCATGTTCTGCACCACATCGTTCACTTTATTAATGGCACTGTCGAGCACTAAACCGTCGATATCCCGTTTTACCGCTACGTAACTTGCCAGAATAGAGCCCATTGATATGCCATGCACAACCGTTGGCAAATCATTCTGAAACACTTCTTTTCCGTAGTCATAAACCAGCAAGGCATCACGTTTCAGATTGTACATTCTTGCTTTGCCAGGTTTATCGCTGGCACCTGTGCCCTGATAATCCACCCACAGGATGTTCGCTGGCAGTTTACCAAACTCATGAATGAGCGCGGAATTGTTACTAATACTCATGCCGTTATCTGGAAACAGCACAATATTAACCTTGGGTTCCGGATACGCAACGGCAACACCCCGTAACGTGAGATCCTGGCTGTTTTTCAATTCCACCGTAGTGATTGTGATCGCCGCTTCATCTTCCGTTACCGCCTGATTTAATTCGGTAGTGTCTAGTGTGGACGGTGAATTATCCTGATGCAGGAAACTGGAAGAACTGACATCTATGGCACAGCCTGCAAGTGCAGACAGCATAGAAATGACGGCGAAAATACGAAAGCTTATGACCACTGAACGTTACGCTCTTATTGTAATTAATCGGAGTGAGTTTTTAGATTATAGAACCAGCTGGCGCTGACAGAAAGTACTATCAACCTTGTTGCACTTTACCGTTGATCACCATGATGCAGTCCATGCCGGCGCGGGAGGCCGCTTCAAAACCAATCTTTGTATCTTCAAACACCACACAATCTTCTGGCGCTACACCGATTGACTCGGCAGCTTTAAGAAAGGTGTCCGGTGCCGGTTTACCGTTGACGACATCAGACGATGTTACCAATGCATCAAGTTTACCCAGTAATCCATGATGCCCTAATAGCGTTTCAGCACCAGACCGCTCGGCGCCAGTGCCTACTGCGATTTTCTTGTTACCCAAATTCGCATTGAAGATTTGAAACGTATCATCAATTAGCGTGGGGGTTTGGTCCATTGCCAACCAGGTGTTCTTCTTAAACTGCCCTACTTCTTGCGGGTCGTTTTGTTTGCTGTACTTCGCGTTTAGCAGCTCCGCCGTTTTCATGGTTGGCACGCCACCCAAACCGTACATGTAATCTAAATCGAAGGGATAACCAAAATGCTCACAGGTTTTTTCCCAGGCTTTCATATGTGCACCCATAGAATCAATCAGGGTACCGTCCATATCGAAAATAATGCCTTTGTAGCGACTTAAATCTACCATCACGACTCCTTACGCGTTGTAAAACTGGTTGATGAGGTTATACACCGTAAAACAACAACTGGATGACTTATTCTACAGCGACAGTGCCTCAGGCATACTGGGCGAGCAATTCTCTGGCCGCTTTGGTATCGAATCCTTTACTGATTTTAAGATATACCGTGCCATCAGATTCAGACGCCACCACCTCATGCACACCTTCTAGCTGCAGCAGTGATTTTTCCAGTGTTTGCGGCTGAACATTGGCGAAGGAAACCTGCATGGATAAGCGACGTAATTTCATCACTTCTTTAAGACCAAACAGAATGATAATCCAACATGCCGCACCGATGGCACCGGCCAGATAGGCCGTTTTCGGGGTCCAGATATCGGTTACAAGGCCCGACAATAAACCGCCGAGAAACGCACCGAAGAATTGAAAACTGGCATATATGCCCATGGCGCTGCCCTTCTGACCAGCAGGCGCAATGGTCGAGACCAGCGCGGGTAAGCTTGCTTCCAAATAATTAAAACCGGTAAAGAACAATACAACTGCCGTAACGACTACCCATAAATGGTGGTCCTGCATGTTCATCATCAGAAATGCCATCATCATCAGCGCTGCTGCCGTGATAACTACCGACTTTGGCGTTTGTCCACGACTGATCCCCATCAACACAATCAGGCCAATAATGGATACCGCCAGCACCGGCAGGTAGATGGTCCAATGGCTTTCCAGCGACATATCGAACTGCGTCAGCGTAAGCGGTAATTGCACGAATAGCAGCGTAATCATCATGTGCAGCACCATCACGCTAACGTTCAAACGCCAAAGCTGCGGTGACACAAACAGGGATTTAATTTCAGAAACGTGTGGCAGGGTGTCGCCACTGGCGCTAACGGTGACATCCGGCACCACCCATTTCACCAACGGCATACAACAGATGGCAAGTACACCGGTAACGCCAAATACTCCGGCCAGGCCCCAGTTTTGGGCAATCAGCGGGCCAATGAGCACGGCAAGGTAGAAAGAGAAGCCAATCGCGATACCGATCACCGCCATTACCTTTGCCCGCTGGGTTTCCCGGCTCACATCGGTGGCCAGCGCCATGATGGCACCGGCAATCGCACCCGCGCCCTGCAGAATACGGCCAATAATCATCACCATCATACTGTCGGCCGATGCTGCAATGAACGAACCCACAGCGAACACACACAATCCAAGCAAGATGACCGGTTTGCGACCCCAGCGGTCCGACATCATCCCCATAGGAATTTGTAACGCCGCCTGGGTAAGTCCGTAGCCACCCACTGCCAGACCTACCAGCAGAGGGGAATAATCAGGATAGTCCATCGCAGCAACTGCCAGCACAGGCATGACCATAAACAGGCCCATCATGCGCAATACATAAACCAGCGCCAATGCTAATGCGGCGCGAACTTCTAATGCGTTCAAGTGTGTTCTCGACCTTATTCTTGTATGGCGGCGAAGTGTAGCACAAAACCACTCGTCGCCCACCTCCGAGTACTAGCGAATGAGTGATCTACACTAACAGTTAAACGTAGTTAATGATTAAATTCCGCGCCGTCTGTGGCATACTTTCTCTTTTGGCAATTCTCAGGCTTCAATGGATAAAATCGAAATTCGCGGTGCCCGCACCCACAACCTTAAAAACATCGATTTAACCCTTCCCAGAGACAAACTGGTTGTTATTACAGGCCTTTCCGGCTCAGGTAAATCGTCTTTAGCTTTCGACACCCTGTACGCTGAAGGACAGCGTCGTTATGTGGAATCGCTGTCGGCGTATGCCCGTCAGTTCCTCTCGATGATGGAAAAGCCTGATGTTGACCATATCGAAGGCTTATCTCCGGCAATTTCAATCGAACAGAAATCCACCTCTCACAACCCCCGTTCAACGGTGGGTACGATTACTGAGATATACGATTATTTGCGTTTGATGTTTGCCCGTGTAGGTACACCACGTTGTCCGGACCACGATGTGCCACTGGATGCGCAAACCATCAGCCAGATGGTAGATAAAGTGCTATCCATGCCCGAAGGAAGCAAATTGATGCTGCTGGCACCGGTGATTCAGGAACGTAAGGGTGAGCACGTAAAAACCTTACAGAACCTGGCAGCCCAAGGCTTTATTCGTGCCCGTATCGACGGTGAGGTCTGTGATTTATCCGATCCACCTGAACTGGATTTACGCAAAAAGCATACAATCGAAGTGGTGGTCGACCGTTTCAAAGTGCGTGATGACTTGCAACTGCGACTGGCAGAGTCGTTCGAAACCGCCCTTGAACTGGCAGGCGGTAACGCGAAAGTGGCGTTTATGGACGATCCTGACGTTGAAGAAATTATGTTCTCAGCCAATTTCGCCTGCCCGCATTGTGGATACAGCCTGAGCGAGCTGGAACCGCGCCTGTTTTCGTTTAACAATCCCGCGGGTGCATGCCCCACTTGTGACGGTTTAGGTACTCGTCAGTTTTTCGATCCGGCGCTAATTGTATCTAACGATGAATTGAGTTTGTCTGGCGGTGCTATCCGCGGCTGGGACAAGCGCAGCTATTACTACTTCCAAATGCTGCAGGCTGTTGCCGACGCCTACGGTTTTAGCCTTACCACGCCGTTCTCGGAATTGTCGAAAGAAGCGAAAGACGTGGTACTTTTCGGCTCTAAAGGTAAATCGCTGAACTTCAAATATATTAACGAGCGCGGCGACGTTATGGAGCGCAAGCATCCATTCGAAGGCATTATTCCGAATATGGAACGCCGCTACCGTGAAACCGAATCCAACGCTGTTCGTGAAGAACTGTCGAAGAACCTGAGTCAGCAGCCTTGTAACAGCTGTGGCGGTACCCGTCTTCGGGTAGAAGCGCGTAATGTTTTCATTGAAGGCACTAACCTGCCAAAAATCGCCGATATGTCTATCGCCGACGCTTTTGATTTCTTTGAAACACTGAACCTGACGGGGCAGAAAGCGCAAATTGCCGAGAAGATCTTAAAAGAAATTCTCGATCGCCTTGGCTTCCTGGTAAACGTTGGTTTGAACTACCTTTCTATGTCACGCAGTGCCGATACCCTTTCCGGTGGTGAAGCTCAGCGTATTCGTCTGGCCAGTCAGATTGGTGCCGGCCTGGTGGGTGTAATGTACGTGCTCGATGAGCCGTCTATCGGTTTGCACCAGCGCGATAACGAACGCCTGCTGAAAACGCTGACGCACCTGCGTGATCTCGGCAACACCGTGTTGGTGGTTGAGCACGACGAAGATGCCATCCGCGAAGCCGATTACATTGTCGATATCGGCCCTGGTGCCGGAGTTCACGGTGGTCAGGTAATTGCAGCTGGTACTATGCAGGATATCTTAGACAGTGAAGACTCACTTACTGGGAAATACCTGTCTGGTCGTGAGAAAATTGAAGTACCGAAAAAGCGCAACAGCGCCAAAGACGATAAATGGCTTACGTTAACAGGCGCGTCAGGCAACAACCTTACAGACGTGACACTGAACATTCCCGTTGGCGTGATGACCTGTGTGACCGGCGTATCAGGGTCGGGAAAGTCTACACTTATCAACGATACCTTTTTCAAAATCGCGCACCGCGAGTTGAATAAAGCCACTACGTCAGAACCGGCCCCTTACAAAACCATGGAGGGGTTGGAGATGATGGACAAGGTAGTCGACATCGACCAAAGTCCTATCGGCCGTACACCCCGCTCTAATCCAGCGACTTATGCAGGCATTTTCACGTCTATTCGTGAATTGTTTGCCGGTACGCAGGAAGCGCGGTCCCGGGGTTACAAAGTGGGTCGCTTCAGCTTCAATGTGAAAGGCGGTCGCTGTGAAGCCTGTCAGGGCGACGGTGTCATTAAGGTAGAAATGCACTTCCTGCCAGACGTGTATGTGCCCTGTGATGTGTGTAAAGGCAAACGCTACAACCGCGAAACTCTGGAAATTCAGTACAAGGCCAAGAACATCCACGAAGTGCTGGAAATGACGGTGGAAGAAGCACGAGAATTTTTCGACGCGATTCCGGCCATCGCCCGTAAGCTACAAACACTGATCGACGTAGGCTTGTCTTACGTTCGATTAGGTCAGGCTGCAACCACACTATCTGGTGGTGAAGCTCAGCGGGTAAAACTGGCGAAAGAACTGTCAAAGCGGGATACCGGCCAAACCCTGTACATTCTGGATGAGCCAACAACGGGTTTGCATTTCCACGACATTAAACAGCTGCTGGCCGTATTGCACAGACTGCGGGATCACGGCAACACCGTGGTAGTTATCGAGCATAACCTCGACGTGATCAAAACCGCCGACTGGCTGGTTGATTTGGGTCCAGAAGGCGGCTCTGGCGGTGGTCAGATCATCGCTGAAGGCACACCGGAAGACATCGCTAAAGCGAAACAGTCTCATACCGGTCGATTCCTGAAACCCATGCTGTAAACACGGTAAGCGCTGAGTTGCGGTAGCTAAGTCGCCGTTAACCTGCGCTTATTTATGTCATAATCGCTTTGTCGAAACCGAAGATGAGTGAAGAATGGCTTTATCACGCAAATTTATGAGCATGTTCATGCTCGTTTCCGCTTTTATCGCAACCGCCGCACAGGCCGCTGAACCTATAGAGGTGTTCTGGGAAGATCTGGAGCCGCCTGGATTCAGTGCACTGCCGCCAGAACCGGTTTCAGACCATCAAAGCACCATGGCACAGGCCCAACCTAACGCGCCAGTGGTGAAAAAGTACGATGGTAAACTGGTAAAAGTCCCGGGCTTCGTGGTACCCCTGGAAGGCACAGACGATCTCACTACAGAATTCCTTCTGGTGCCATTTTTTGGTGCCTGCGTACATGTGCCGCCACCGGCATCCAATCAGATTATTCACGTAACGTTTGAAGAAGGCGTTGCCGTGGAATTCAGCAGCAGCCCAATTTGGGTGACCGGCGTAATTTCCACCGACGGCTGGCAGGGTGACATTGCGTCAGTAGGTTACAGCATGAAAGGCGCAGAAATCGCCCCGTATAGTTTGTGATTAAGCCGCGCTTTCGCGGGGACAGTTTTGTCTCTCGATAGAGCCTCGGGCAGCGCAGCGGGGTAAGGTTTTGTGACAGGAAACCGTCCCCGCGATAGCCGCCACCTCTATTTCGTATATATGTGCTCGGCGCGGTTGAACAACATCCACGAAGTGAGTATATACTTATCGTTACTCTCAGGAATACAGCCGCGATGGGTGTGAGTGAAGCCTGCAGGGGCGATGACCATACGTCCCGCTTTGGGCTTCACGCTGCGCTGCTGATAATAGAATTCCGTTTGGCCGCCTTCTTCCACATCATTCAGATAGAACATAAACAGCACCACCCGGTGCAGGGCATCGTTGTGCTGCAACTGTGGATACACCTCTGAATGCCAGTAAGGATAGCCGCCTTCGCCCGCCTTGTAGCGCTGGGCGTTAATATCTCCAATACGAAACAGGTAGTTCACCAGATTCGGTAGTGCCGGACGGCCCACTTCGGCGTAATTTTCGCCGGTCATTTTTACCGGCTCACCGGTTTTCGGATGGCGAACAGTGAGGCCAATGGGGCCTACCAAGGAGAAGAAATACTCATCGATGTATTTCATCAATTCGTTGCCTACCTGGGCCATCACGTCTTTCAGATGAGGTTTGAACACGTCGTCTCGTGAGAATGACACGTCCACGCTGCGTTTTTTATCTGTGTCTATGCCACCGCCTGTTTGCCCTGGGGCAAGGTTCGCGCTCTTTTCGAAAGCGGCAACAATGTTGCTACACTGTTCAGGCGACAGTACGTCATCGATTACGGCGATAAAGTCGGTTTCTTTAGGGTGCATGCTCAGTCCTTTAAATGCTGTTCCATCTTTGCGCGAATGTCGTCGGGGATAGGCGCTGATTTCTGGGTTTCATAATTGAAGTGAACCATCGTAGTGGTTCCGGTGGCGCAATGCTTATCGTCCTGCCAGATTTCCTGATACACATCAAAAGAACTACCGCCTAGACGTCCGATCCAGGTTTTCACCGTAACGGACTTGCCGTAGTAAATCTGCTGGAGAAAGTCGACTTTGTAGCTGGCCAGGATGAGCGGCCAGCGGGATAAATCCAGATCTGGCAGGAACAGTTTAAACACCGGATCTCGCGCCGCTTCCAGCCAACCAACATGCACTGTATTTCCCACGTGCCCGAGCCCGTCAGTTTCGTAAAAACGTACATCGAAGGTGGTTTCAAAAGGAACTGCTGACATGTTTTATCTTTGTTGTGATGTCGGAGTGCCAGCATAGCATTTTCAGCGTATTTCTGAAGGTCCGCAGATGAACCTTTACGAAATATGGTGTAAAGAGCCGGGTAGCAGAGGGCATAAGCCCCCTGACTTATATTCAACTCAATCGCTACTGAGGATGAGCTCTGCAGTATATTCGTTAGTGATAAGCTTAGTGATCAGGCGGCTTCTCATTGCACCCATAATCGCTTCCACTTTCATCGCCCCTGCAGCCATGGCAATAACCGGTTTTTCAGGCTCCGGTCTAAGCTCGACACTGGTAACACGGCGATTGATATCGCAATCAATCATCTTGCCATTTTTGTCAAATATCCAGCTCAACATTTCCCCGCTTCCGCCTTTGTGCAGCAAATCATCCACATCGGTCTTACTGACAAAGCCATCGACAAATATTGGCGAGGTAGGCCCTATGTTACCCACCCCCACAAAGGTAGCGTCAGCCGTTTTAGCACGTTCGAATATAGGTTTAATGTGATCCTGGGCCAGCCAGTCTGGGCGTTGTTCGGCCGTAGGACAAAGCACTGGTAGCAGCATAGGATAATATTTGGCATTTACCCTGTCGGCGACCCGAACCACCACGTCATAGGATGACGCAGAGCCGTCATTCATGATGTTCCCAATCAGCGAAACAATGTGGTGCTGCTCACAATTGAGAGGAGCAAGTTCGTCGGCACAGGCGCGCAGTGCACGACCCGTACCCATAGCAATGGTTTGCGGTTCGGGAAGCTTAAGATAACGCTCAAGTTCAGCCGCTCCCGCCTGAGCGAGACCAATGATGGAAGACGGATCGGCAGGATCACTGGGAACGACTTCGCAGTCCTGTAAACCAAAACGGTCCTGGATACGATGACTCAGCTCCATGCAGCGAGCGATAGGATGATCAAGACGCACCTTGATGAGTCCGGCTGACACAGCAAGTGCCACCATACGCTGAACGGACTGTCTGGAAACTCCCAGCTTGCGAGCGATTTCGTCCTGCGTGTTCCCGGCAACATGATATAACCAGCCCGCCCGGGCCGCTTCGTCTAATCGTCTGGAATCGTTAGCTTGAGGCAAATTCATGATGGTATGTTATTCCTTAGTTCAGGCAACACAGAGAAAAATTGAGACCAGTGAGTGACGACTCTGCTGACACCGTCGGGCAAACTGATGTCGCCAATGGCGGAGGGCATGTGTGCGCCGCCCTGAAAATGCCATACCTGCATGCCAGCAGCGGTATCCGCTCGTAGGCCATGCAGGCTGTCTTCAATCACCAGACAATTCTGTGGTGCAAAACCCTGTTCGCTGGCAGCAAACAAAAAAAGATCCGGTTCAGGCTTCCCGCGTTTTACCTGTGAAGCCGTATAAATGTTATCGCTGAAGTACTTTGCCAGCCCGGTGGCTTTTAGTGCCCGGTCGGTTCTTTCCCTATGACTGGATGTGGCCAGGCAAAATGGCACATTCAATTGAGACAGAACGTCTTCGATGCCATCAACCGGCGTCAGCTCTTTGTCAAACCGCTGCATCAGTGTTGAAAGATAGTGCTGTTCAAACGTATCGGGCAGCGTGACGCCGAAATCCAGACTGACTTTTTCACGGACATGAGAAAAGCTGCGGCCGAGAAACTGACGGGTAAAATAGCTGTTGTCTATTGAAATACTGTAAGTGCCCAGCAAACCGGCCAGCACCGAAAGGCTAATCACCTCGCTGTTAATCAGCACACCGTCGCAATCGAATATCACCAGCTCTACTGGTATACCACCACGTTCGTCAGTGCTAGGTGCATATTGGCTGTGCAATCCGGAAACTCCCGTAAATACCGCATTAAAGTCACTCTGATCTGGCCCGGGTTCAATCCGGGCCAGATCCGGAGAAAAGTACTTTACCGTAATCTACGGGAAGGCTCTACTCTGAGTCGCCGTTGATATAAGCAGTCAGTGTATCGGCGGCACCTGTTTCCCAGAGTTTTTGCAGCCAGAAGCTGAACGCCTCGGCAAAACGCGGGTTCTGACCCAATTGACCGAATACGTCATCCATCGCCAGGAAAGAGGCTGGATTTGTTTTCGCCTCAAGCGCCAGCTTCTGTAAGCGTGGTGCCTGTTCATCATTGAGTACGGTGTTATTACTCTCATCGGCCGTGAATGCACAGTATCGGCACCACAACGCAATCACCAGGGCAGTCCCCGTTACTGACCCGTTGCTGTCAAGATTCGCCTGCGTGATTGGCAGGATGAATTTAGGCAGACGGTTGGACGAATCGGTACATAGACGACTGATTGTGTCGCCGATTTCCGGATTGGCAAACCGGGCCTCAATAAGATCAACGTAATCGTTAAAATCGGTACCTGGCACCGGTGACAGTGTTGGAATCGCCTCGCTAGTGACCAGTTTACGCACGTAATCACGCACCAGTGGATGCTGCATACCTTCGTGTACATAAAACAGTGACAGTAATGCAGAAGGAAACGCTAATGCAGCGTGGCCGCCATTCAGAATACGCAGTTTCATAAACTCGTGAGCGGTCACATCTTCCACAAACTCTACGCCGACGTCTTCAAGTGCCGGACGACCCTGTGGAAAGTTATCTTCGATAACCCACTGACGGAAGGGCTCGCAGAATACCGGTGAGGCGTCAGCCACATCGGCCTGAATGTCCGGGTGGTCCTGCTGAAAACCACCGGTTTTGGCATCAATAAAATAGCCACCCTCGGTGATAGTCAGAGACACAATACGGATTTCAGGTTTGCATAGCGCAGCGATAACTTCATCGGCATCGATATTCAGAAAATCAATCATCGAGCCGCAGACTTCAGCACTCAGTGCGTCTTTGTCCAGTTCTACCACTGTAGTCAGCCAGTCCTGACCTGCCAGCTTGTCACGCATGGCCACATCGAAAGATTTCACACCGCAACCGATGAGGGCCCAGTCGTGATCTTTACCCTGTTCAAACAACTTTTGCAGGTACATAGCCTGGTGAGAACGATGGAAATTACCGATACCGATGTGCAGTATGCCCGCTCTCAGCGCTGAGCGGTCGTAAGACGGCGCTTTAACGTTCGCCGGTAAACTGGCCAGATTGGCCTGATTTAATTGAGTAGTCACTATTTATACTCCAGATGTACCAGTTAGCGTTATCAGACAGACGCAGTCTGGCCATTTACCGTTTCATTCACATCAATGAAATTCATTTTTGGTGAACCGATGAAGCCTGCCACAAACTTGTTAACCGGATGACGGTACAGCTCCATAGGTGAGCCAACCTGTTCAATATTACCGGCGTTGAACACCACGATTTTGTCAGCCATTGTCATAGCTTCAACCTGATCGTGGGTCACGTAAATCATGGTGGATTGCAGGTCTTTGTGGAGCTGAGAAATCTCAAGACGCATATTAACCCGCAGCGCCGCATCGAGGTTAGACAAGGGTTCATCAAACAGGAAGGCAGCAGGCTCACGCACGATGGCGCGACCAATTGCTACCCGCTGGCGCTGACCACCTGAAAGCTGACCAGGACGACGATCCAGATAAGCGCTCAGGTTCAGTTTCTCAGCAACCTGCTCAACTTTCTATTTAATTACCGATTCGTCAACTTTCGCACGCTTCAGTGGGAAAGCAATGTTGTTACGTACGCTCATGTGCGGATACAGTGCGTACGACTGGAATACCATTGCCAGGCCACGCTTGGCCGGGGGCAGATGAGTCACATCCTGATCGTTAATTTCGATAGTACCGCTGCTTACGTCTTCAAGACCGGCAATCATACGCAGCATGGTAGATTTACCACAGCCAGACGGACCAACGAAGAAAACAAAATCGCCCTGCTCAATAGCCAGATCTAATGGTTTGATGACCTCGTGGCCGTCAAAGTTTTTGGTCACTTGTTTTAATGTAATTTTACCCATGACGAATTCCTTATTTCACCGCACCGAAGGTCAGGCCGCGGACAAGTTGCTTCTGGCTGAACCAGCCGATGATGAGAATTGGCGCAATGGCCAGCGTGGATGCCGCAGAAAGCTTGGCGTAAAATAGTCCTTCCGGACTGGAATAGCTGGCGATAAACGCGGTAAGAGGCGCCGCTTTGGCCGCAGTCAGAATGAGTGTCCAGAATGCTTCGTTCCAGGACAGAATAACGTTTAACAGCAAGGTTGATGCAATACCCGGTAAGGCGATTGGCAGTAACACGTGCACAATTTCAGAGCCCAGTGTCGCACCGTCCATACGCGCCGCTTCCAGAACCTCTTTAGGGATTTCACGGAAATAGGTGTACAGCATCCAGATCATGATAGGCAGGTTAATCAGCGTCATCACAATTACCAGACCCAGCTTGGTATCAAGCAGATCAAAGTCGCGGAACAACAGGTAGATAGGTACCAGTACGCCTACTGGTGGCAGCATCTTGGTAGACAGCATCCACATCAGCACGTCTTTGGTACGCTTGTTGGATACAAACGCCATGCCCCACTTTCATCGTGCCAATGAAGAGCTAAATCCACTAGAAATAAGCAATTGCCAATTTATGAGCATATGACCGACACGTGAGCCCCCTAAAGGTTAAATAATTGTAAATAGAACAAAAGATGTAGATGTAAAAAAGGGTTTTTAACAATGCTGCTTATTCACTCTTTCTACACAAAGTTTGAGCAACATTTCGGGTAACAAGCTGCAAACAGACTGTGAGAAAAAATGGTCAGGCAGATAGGACAGAACTGTCTGTTAATAGCCAAATGTAATGTTTGAAACTGATCTTCGAATGTAAAGAAGGTCGTAGTCATCACACATCCATCAGGCATTAAGACAGGTTTTTCACACCGGTTTCAGCTTTACACACCACCTTCCGGTATGAGTCACATTACCAGGCATTAACACCACAAACAGATCAGGAGTCATTCATGGCAAGTGAAAAGACAAGGCCAGCAAGCCCCCACCGAAAGCCGTTTAAAAGCTTCAGCGCGTCCCGTTCACGAAGAAATTTCCTAAAAGGCGTCGGCGTGTCTGGCGTTGCTGTTGCAGCAAGTGGCTGTGCCTCACAGCGCATGGCCTACGAGCAGCAATCTGACACGAAGGCTGATCCTGACGCTGCCAGTAAAGTGGCAATAAATCTGAATGTGAATGGCCGTGCACGAAACATTAGCGTGCTTCCCAATGCCGTATTACTGGATGTGCTGCGGGATGACCTTCTTCTTACCGGCACCAAAAAAGGCTGTGACCACGGCCAGTGTGGCGCGTGCAACGTGCATATCAATGGCGAAGTTATCAATTCCTGCCTCTCTCTGGCAGTGATGCATGATGGTGATGACATCACCACGGTAGAAGGCTTGTCAGACAATGACGAGATGAGTGCGGTGCAAAAGGCATTTCACGAATGTGATGCTTATCAGTGCGGTTACTGTACTGCCGGACAGATGATGACAGCTACCTATGTACTAAACAGTGATGACATCCCGGCCAGCCCGGAAGCCTGGAAAGAGGCGATGAGTGGCAATATATGCCGCTGCGGTGCCTACAAAAATATTCTGGCTGCCATGCAGCAAGCCAGCGAAACCGCATAGGAGGCGAATATGAGACAATTTTCATATGTACGCGCTGAGAATGCTGCCCAGGCTGTTTCTGCCAAGGGTGCCGAGGCCAATGCCTTCCTCGCCGGTGGTTCAACACTTATTGACTTGGTAAAACTGGATGTAATGCAGCCAGAGACCATGATCGATATAAACAGTCTGCCGCTTTACGATATTGAACAATTGGCTGATGGTCGCTTAAAAATTGGCGCACTGGTGTCTAACACTGCGTTAGCCTATCATCCAGTTGTACAGAATGATTACGCTGTACTTTCTGAAGCGCTGTTGTCCGGCGCATCGACTTCCCTTCGTAATAAAGCCACCACCGGCGGTAACGTGATGCAGCGAGTGCGCTGCTCCTACTTCCGCGACGGTGTATCCCCCTGCAACAAACGAGAACCTGGCAGCGGTTGCGCAGCGATTGGTGGTCATAACCGCTCAGTGCATGCCGTACTCGGTACGAGCGAGCATTGTATTGCCAGCCATCCGTCTGATATGTGTGTAGCCATGGCGGCCATTGGTGCAACCGTTGTGGTAAAAGGCCCTAAAGGCGAACGAGAAATTCCGTTTACCGATTTCCATCTCAAACCCGGTAATACCCCCCAGGAAGAACATACGAAGGCCGCTGATGAACTCATCACCCACGTGATCCTGGATAAGCCTATCGCGGGCAATCAGTCCCACTACCTTAAACTGCGTGATCGGGCATCGTATCAGTTTGCTCTGGCGTCCAGTGCGGTCATCGTGTCAGTACAGGGCGGCACCATCAAAGAGGCACGCCTTGCTATGGGCGGTGTTGCAACCAAACCGTGGCGCGCAACTGAAGCCGAACAATCCCTGATTGGAAAACCCCCTTCAGATAAAGCCTTTGAAGAAGCAGCTGAAATTGCATTTAAAGGCGCAGTTCCACAATCGCAGAACGCTTTTAAAATTCCCCTTGGTAAACGTGCTGTGGTACGCAGCCTGCAAACCGTCACCGCATAGGAGGCCAGACAGATGGAAATGAAAGACGCAAAAGTATTAGGCGCAGCGCTGCCGCGTATTGATGGCCCGCAAAAGCTCACCGGTCAGGCCATGTACGCCGCCGACCATCATCTTGAAAACATGCTGTACGGTTATGGCGTGTACAGCACCATCGCCAAAGGGCAGATAACTGGCATTGATACCAGCGCAGCGAAGCAAATGCCTGGTGTGGTGGATGTGTTTCATCACAATCACTTTACTGATCGCATTTATAAGGCACCCAGCAACATGCAGAAGGGTTTAAAAGTGGATGAAAGCCGCTTACCTTTTGAAGACGATAAGGTGTATTACGCCGGACAGATGGTGGCGTATGTAGTAGCAGATACATTTGCCAAAGCCCGTGAAGCTGCCCTGAAAATTAAGGTTTCGTACAGTGAAGACAGCAAACCGGTGTCGTCAATCAGTCAGGCCCGCTCTGCTGGCGTAGAGGTGCAGGAACAAAAGCCTGTGGGAAAGAGTCGCGGAGATGCCTCTTCGGCATTTAGTCAATCGGCTTACACCCACGAAGCCACCTACACCACACCAATTGAAACCCATAACCCCATGGAAATGCACGCTACCACCGCGTACTGGGAAAATGGTCGTTTAGTCGTATACGAAAGCACCCAGGGCGTAACGTTCAGTCGCAATACCATTGCACGGGTATTTGGCCTGGTGCAGGAAAATGTGGTGGTAAAAACGCCATTTCTTGGTTCCGGTTTTGGCGGTAAATTATTTACCTGGCCACACTGTTTCGCAACAGCGGCTATTTCCCGTGAACTGGGGCAGCCCGTTCACTTTATGGTGCCCCGTGCACAGATGTTCACCACAACCGGTCACCGCTCTAGTACGGAACAAACGCTGCGCGTGAGTGCAGATGAAAACGGGAATTTTACGTCTATTTCCCATCATACGCTGAACAGCACTTCAGAAATTGATACCCGGGTGGAAAGCGCCGGTGTGATTACCCCCATCTTTTACAAATGCCCCAATGTGGATGTGGCGAACAGTGTGATTCCTATGAACACGGGCAGCCCGGCTTCCATGCGCGCGCCAGGCGCTGCGCCGGGCCTGTTCGCTTCAGAGTCAGCTATAGACGAACTGGCCGTGGCAATGAAAATGGATCCCCTTGAATTACGCCGACGGAATTATACAGACCAGGACCAGACCGAAGACCTCCCCTGGTCTGACATAAACATTCTTGAAGCTTACGATAAAGGCGCGGCTAAATTTGGTTGGGACAAGCGAACTCCCGACCCCGGCTCTATGCGCGATGGCAAAGATATTCTTGGTTGGGGCGTAGCGGCCTGCGCCTGGGACGCGATGAAAAATCCCAGTAAGGCCAGCGTGTCCTTTCTTTCCAACGGAAAGGTCCGGGTATCCTGTGCGATTCAGGACATTGGTACCGGCACCTACAATGTGATGGCTCAGGCCGTCGCCGCCGCTACCGGCGTGGATGTTGAAAACGTTGAAGTAAAAATTGGCGATTCAGAATATGTGGATGGCCCGCTGTCTGGCGGTTCCTGGGCTACCGCCAGCGTCTTGCCGGCAGTGAAGGATGCCTGCGACAAAGCTGTTGAAGAGCTAAAATCCTACGCGGTAATGAAGAACGCGCCGTTTGCCGATGCTGACGAAGAGGATCTGACCTTCGCCGATGGTGTGCTTAGCAATGGGAGCGGCACTACCGCCACTTTCACAGACATCCTGAAATCACAGAAGCTGGCCAGCGCAGAAGGCGAAGGCAGTTCCGATGCAGCTATGAAAGAAGGCTTCTCAAGCCGGGTATTTGGTGTGCACTTTGTTGAAGTGAAGTGGGATCCGGAAATTGCTGACCTGAGGGTTTCCCGGGTAGTCAGCGCGATTGATGTGGGCAAAATCATTAACCACAAAACTGCTACCAACCAGGTTGCGGGCGCAGTGGTAATGGGTATTGGTATGGCGATGTTCGAGCATACCGAATATGACGAGCGCACTGGTCGCCCTACCAACAATAATATCGCTGAGTATCTTATGCCGGTGCATGCCGACATGCCGGATGAACTGGACGTGATCCTGTTGGATAAACCGGATTACAACTTCAGTGAAGTGGGAGCAAAAGGCTTAGGTGAAATTGGTATTACCGGCCTGGCAGCAGCTGTCGCCAATGCGGTTTATCATGCCACCGGAAAACGGGTGCGTGATTTACCCATTACCATCGATAAGCTGATTTAATCCTGCGTGAAACACAGGCGTATTAACGCCTGTGTTACTGTATTTTCCAGCCTTTTATCCAGTTCGCCATGCCCTGAGCATCTTTATTACCATTTTGCAGGCTTGTCATTACCGACAACTGATCTTCATCGCTGTTGTGCTGTCCGTGCCGCAACTGACTATCCACTCTCGTCACATCCACCCAGAAACCCTGAATAGCCGGAAGCAGTCGGTTTTTATAGGATGCTACCTGTTCAAGCTTCCAGCCGGAATTTTCAGGTTCAAGCTCTTGGGTAAGTCTTACCATTTCGTCATTCAGCTCGCTTTCATCGTTTATCGCCTGAGTAACCCCATAGGCATGACACGTTGCAAACATCCATGTCGGCACACGAGGCGAACTGGTGTAAAAAGAGGGAGAAATATAACTGCCAGCACCCCAGAAGATGATCATTACCGACTGCGCACTGGATAGCTCCGCTGCCAGCGGATTCTGCCTGTCTAAATGTCCGAATAAACGCAGCCCCTCAGAAGTAGAGCTCACTGTAAATGGTAGGGGTGAGCCAGACATGCCATCGGAGCCAACAAGAACGAGTGTCCCCATTGTTGTTTTCTCTATAATCTGACTGGCATCTTTAAACGAGGATGAATAAAAGGGCGCTGGAGCGTACACGAATGTTCCTTACAAAACGGCATTTTGGCGTACTATGCCAAACTCGCCAGATAACGTACCTGTGTCAGGGCCAATGTGTTTGCTTAACGGGCCAAACACTGGATTTATCCTTTAATGACATGCTTCAATCGTGGTTTATCAAACCATATACCAGAGAAATTCATGATGCTGTCAGTCCGCCGGTGCGCCCCCTACCTTCCTCATTTATTGCTTTCAACAATTCTGGCGGCGGCAAGTGTGCCATGTTTTTCACAAGGCCTTTCGCTGAAAACCGAGCGTCGTTACGAAAGTGTGGTATCTGAAGCAACCTGGATGAATCCGGATATTTCTGCCGATGGCAAAACCCTGTTGATTGATATACTCGGCGACATCTATACACTCCCCAGTTCAGGCGGCAGCGCTAAGCCACTGCTCACTGGCATCGCCTATGAATCCCAGCCGGTATTCTCACCGGACGGCAGTAAAATTGCCTTTATCAGTGACCGTTCCGGCAGTAATAACCTTTGGATTGCGAATGCTGACGGCAGTCAACTGAAACAACTTTCCCATAACAGCGATGCCATGGTTTTCAGTTCGCCAGCCTGGATGGCTGATGGCAATACAGTCATGGTTTCGCAAATGCGCTATGCCATGTTGGCTTTTCACATTCACGCGTACCCGACAGACGGTGGTGAAGGTTATGCAATCACTCAGGCCCAGCCCGGCGGGAATGAAGGGTTCGACGACCGTCATAATAATCTTGGCACCGTAGCCAGCCCGGACGGCCAATATCTCTATTACTCCCATAAACTGGGACATACCTGGTCGCCGCACCTGATGCCCCACTGGTCTGTGATCCGCCGTGATCTGACAACTGGCGAAGAAACCCCGCTGGTACGCGCTCCCGGTGGAGCCATGAACCCGGCACTGTCTCACAATGGCGAATTGCTGGTATACGGAACCCGCATGGGAGAAGACACCGTACTGCGGCTTCGTAACCTGAAAACAGGCAGTGAAAAAACCTTGATGACGGGTATTGATCATGATGGTCATGAGGGAGGCTATTATAAAAGCTTGCTTCCCAGACTCGTCTTCACCCCAGACGATAAATCACTTATCACCAGCGTAAACGGCAAATTAGTCCGTATCAGTATTGCAAATGGCAGCGCCACCGACATTCCTTTCAAAGCGGCGTTGTCACTACCGCTAGGTCAGCAAACCCGGGTAGCCGTAGCCGATGAAACTGGTCCGGTGAAAGTGCGGATAGCGCAGTTTCCGGCATTATCACCGGATGCATCTCAGGTGGCGTTTTCGGCTTTGGGTGAGCTTTACATCAAAGACCTGTCTGATGATAGGCAACCAGCTAAAATCAGTGCTGTCGGGCGTGGCGCTTTCCAGCCAACCTGGTCGCCGGATGGCAAAAACATGGCATTTGTAAACTGGAAGGCTAGCACGGCGGGCCATATCTGGATGAAAGCGCCTGACGGGAAGCCGGTTAGATTAACTCAGTTTGCTGATTATTACGCGCATCCGCTTTTTTCTGCTGACGGCAAATCGATATATGCCCTTCGAAGCAGCCACGTTGAACGCCTGAACCGGGTAAATGAACTGGCCAACGACGTGGCCTGGGACATTATTCGCATCGATTTAGCCACCCGACAGCTTATTACCATTACATCGGCTTTCGGGGCAGTCTCGCTGCAGCAATCGGAAGATGGCGAAACCTTGTTCTACTACGACGGTGTTGCTTTACAGGTAGTTGATCTACCAAGCCGACAGAAAGCGCCACTACTGCGTATCACCGGTCAGCATTTCTCTCAATACATTGATAACCCATTGCCGGTGACCAGCGTTAAAATTCGGCCGCAAGGTGACTGGGCAATAGTCAAAAATGCCTCTCAGTTACACCTTGTCAGCATACCTGAAAGTAATGGCGAAACCCCTACGGTGAATTTGTCGACACCTACTGTGCCCCACTATAAATTAACCCGCATCGGCGCAGATTCCGTAAGCTGGTCGTCCGACGGCAACACCTTATACTGGACAGTCGGCAGTGAGTTTCATCAGATAAACTTTGCCTCACTGCAGGCATCGGGGTTCTCTGATGCCGAATCGGCAGGAAAAATTACATCGCTTTCTGTCACCGTACCGCGGGATGTCCCCGAAGGAAGTATTCTGTTGAGTGGTGCCACGGTGTTAACCATGGAAAAGCAGGACGTGCTTGAACAGGCAGATATCCTGATTGAACAAAACAGGATTGCAGCAGTAGGTCCTGTGGGCTCCCTCGATGTGCCCGCAAGTACGCATATTATTGATGTAAATGGAAAGTACATCACACCAGGACTGGTAGACGCCCACGCGCACTGGTTCGATATTCAGCGAGGGATTCTCGACACAGATAATCAGTGGAATTTTCTCGCGAACCTGGCTAATGGGGTAACCAGCGGCCTGGATGTACAACCATTTACCGTGGATGTATTCAGCTATCAGGATATGATTGATGCCGGTGTAATGCCTGGTCCACGAGCGTTTTCAACTGGCCCCGGTATCTTTGTAAACAGCCATATTGACTCACTGGATGCAGCACGCGGCGTCCTCACCCGCTATCGCGACTATTATCGCACACGCAATCTTAAATCTTACATGGTGGGGCCGCGTGAACGCCGCCAGTACATGGTGGAAGCCGCCGCTGAACTGGGCATGATGCCCACTACCGAAGGCGCGTCTGATCTACGCCTCAATCTCACCCACGCACTGGATGGTTTTTCCGGAAACGAACACAATCTGCCGGTAAGTCCGCTCCATGACGATATCGTTGGGCTATTTGCCGCCAGCCAGACTTCATATACCCCTACACTCACAGTACTGTATGGTGGAAAGCCCGGGCTAAGCGACTTTATCGCCGAGCACTTGCCCCACACCAATGCAAAGGTGCACCGTTTTCTTCCACCAGCTCTAATAAATAATAAACTTCGCCAGGCTAATAGCTGGCAACCCCATGACAATCAGGCTTATCCCCGCTTTGCTGACGATGCCATAAATATTCAGCGAGCGGGCGGTGTAGTAGCTGTAGGTAGTCATGGTGAAGTTCAGGGCTTTGGCTATTTGTGGGAAATGGAAGCGCTGGCTTCCGGCCATGGCTCCCCGCTAGAGGTGCTCTATGCCGCTACAATGGGCAGCAGTAGAGCGCTGGGGCGGGATCACCTGATTGGTAGTATCACACCGGGTAAGTATGCTGATTTGCTTATTCTGTCGGCTGACCCCCGACAAAACATGGCAAACATGCGCCAGCTTGAGAAGGTAATTAAGAATGGACGGATTTATCAGGCCGATACACTCAGTGAAGTCTGGCCTAACCAAAAGCCTGCGCCTGTTACCTGGTTTAATCAGCAGAAAAAATAGTCTGACGGTACGATCTGTGCATCTTATATGATAAGAATAATCATTTAGATGAACGAAGATCCAGATATGAAAAGTAGCGCTCAGTTGCAGTCTATTGACAGACCAGTGGCTTCACTGGAAGACGAATATCCTTGCGGCTATGTTGATGACTGGCACTGTCACCAGCGCAATCAGGTTGTTTACGCATCCAAGGGCGTGCTTAATATCACAACAGAAACCGGCAGCTTTGTGCTACCTCCCCAGCGTGCGTTATGGATACCAGCTGGGGTGCGCCATACCGTATTCTGCAAGAGCGATGTATCTCTGCGTACGCTATATGTTGACACCTTTACCCAGCAGCGGTTTCCTGCGCAATGTCAGGTAATGGGCGTATCCGGGCTTCTGAGGGAATTGATTCTGGAAGCCTGCTCTATCCCTATGCTGTATGACGTCGACAGCCGTAACGGCCGTATTATGCAGCTCATCCTTGATGAAATTGAGCGCATGCCGGTGGATCCGCTTCTTATTCCAATGCCTACAGAAAAGCGTCTGCTGAAAGTGTGTCAGCAGTTTCTGCAGGATCCCTCGGTGAATAAAGATCTGGATGACTGGGCGTCAGACGCCAGCATGAGTCGCCGCACCTTTACCCGAATGTTCAGACAAGAAACAGAAATGAGCTTTTCCACCTGGCGACAGCAGGTGAGGTTGCTAGAGGCGCTATCGCGCATTTCGGCAGGCACGCCCATCACCACCGTATCCCTTGATGTGGGCTACTCCAGTGTCAGTGCTTTTTCCTCTGTTTTTCACAAAACATTCGGCGTGCCGCCAAGCAAATACTTTAATGACGCTCAGCTCTCAGAGAGCTGAGCTAGCCGCTGCTGCAGTCGCGATTTTTTCACACCGTAGTTCACATAAATTGCAATTCCCACGACCAGATAAGCCAGCAGAATGATGAGCGGAATGACATCGCCGTTGCTCGCACGCTGAAAGATATCCATAAATACTGGTGCCACCATCACGGCACAACATATCAGCGCACACACCGGGGTAGTGCCCAGCCAGACTTTTCCAACTCTTACACCGCCAAGAGGCACCTTAAACAAACGTGGTATATCCGGCTGACGACTACGTAATGCAATAACGCAAATGGCCACCGTGGCGAAAACAAAAGTGGTACCGATACTGACCAGGTCAGCCAGAATACTGATAGGTAGTAATGCAGCAGCCACCGCCGCTAACCCTGCCACAATCACCGTACCCTTAAGCGGGGTTTTGAAGCGAGCACTTACTTCACTAAAAACAGGCGGAATCAAACCATCCCGGGACATCGCAAAACAAATCCGTGAATGGCCGTAGGTATTCACCATTAATACTGAGAGTAAACCAGTAAGCGCACCGATCTTAATCACAAGATTCAACACCGGCTCATCGATAACCGAAATAGCCCGGGCGATAGGATCGGCCACGCCGAGTTCACGAAACGGCACCAGACCAGTGAGCACCATGGCCACTGCCATATAAAGCAAACAGCTGATCACCAGCGCGCCGAGAATACCTATTGGCACATCCCGGCGGGGATTTTTGGCCTCCAGTGCAGCGGTTGAGACGGCCTCAAACCCCAGGTATGAAAAGAACAGAATAGACGCAGCCCTGAACACACCTTCAATACCATAGCGAAAGCCCCCCTCGTTCTCCGGGATTAGAGGCTGCCACAAACTGGTATCCACATACTTAAAACCAAAAGCAACAAATAATAGCAGTACACCTACTTTGATGATCACCATAATGGTATTAACTACCACAGACTGATGTACGCCTCGTACAAGCACAGAACACACCGCCGCCACAATCACCACGGCCAGCAGATTGATATTGCCGGTCACGCTGAATGCGGTATCGCTACCGGTCTTTACCGCATCTACCGTAGCAGTGGTTAACCAGGCAGGAAGATATAGCCCGAAATCCTGCAACAGGCTGACAAGATAACCAGATGCGCCCACCGCCAGCGCGGACCCGGCCAGCCAGAATTCAAGCATCAGCATCCAGCCCAGCGCCCAGGCGAACACTTCACCAAGCGCTGAATAAGCATAGGAGTAAGACGCACCGGATACCGGCATCATTGAAGCCAGCTCGGCATAGCAAAGGGCGGTAAAACCGCAGGCGCAGGCTGCCATAATAAATGACAGCATAATGGCGGGCCCTGCATATTCGGCGGCTGCCGGACCGGTAATAACGTACACACCGGCACCAACAATACAACCAATGCCGATAAGCACCAGTTGTACAGGCCCCATAACCCGGTTAAGTGGTTGGTCTGATACCGGCTCAACCGGCTTTCTGGCAAATAACTGAACTGATTTAGGCATACTGATTTTCATGCGCAATAAGACATATGAAAAACCTACCACGCAACGCCCCCCTGTACGTGCGTGTCCGGGCCACACATTTTTCAGAGCAGGCCTATTTAAATCATACGGTTAGCGCTCTGGCCCTTTCAGAATAAAAGCCGACCCCTTAACGACAGTTCTTGTTGCACAGCCATGATTGAATGTAGCCAGTTAATTTGCCTGTATGAGCTTTAAAAATGTCAGAAAAAGACCTAATCACACTCTCCGCGTCGGATGTGACGCACATAGCCCGGCTGGACGCACACGATCAGGCGGCATTAATTGCCAGCAAAGCGCTACCTCCAGGCGCACTCGGCGAAGTGGCCAGAGCCCGTATTGCAAAGCTGAATCCCGCCGTAAAAGCCGTCACGTCGGAACCAGAGTTCATTCCCTGTCCGGTAACAACTGGTGCTGCTATGCAGGAAGTGCCATATTTGCTAAAAGCATCGGCAGAATATCCCGGTTTTCCGCTACAGAGTGGCTCACGCTCTGCCGCCAACCGCATGGGCGTGAACAAATCACCTTTTTTCAACCGACTGGATGTAGCAGGACTGGTGCCCGTAGGCATGACCTCTATGCCGGAGTTTGGTTTGTTAGCGTCCGGTGAGTCTGTGCTAAGCGGACCTGTTCACAACCCCTGGAACCTCGCCCATTCGACATCTGGCTCAAGTAGTGGTGCCGCCGCAGCCGTTGCCTGTGGCATGGTGCCGTTCGCCCATGCCAGCGATGCAGCAGGTTCAATCAGAATGCCCGCCTCGTCTTGCGGTGTCATAGGTTTTAAAGCCACCCGCGACTACAACTTACGTGCCCGGCCTCATCACTTCGTTGATGACTACTTATGTAACGATACCCTGATTGCCCGCAGCATGCGTGATGTATGCTGGGCCTCCCGCTGGGTGCGTCCGTCTCAGTTTCCTGCCACACAGCCTGAAGTAACCAGACTGCGCATTGCGGTGGTAATGGAGGGCCTCAATAGTGTAGAACCCGACAGCGAAGTCGAAAACACCATTACGAAAACAGCAAATAAACTGGCAGCGTTGGGCCACCAGGTGGACGTTGTACCGCAACCTATCGATGTGAATGCCCTTGGGAAGTCTCTGGGTACTATCTGGTGTTATCTTGGTGGCGACATTGTCGATAGCATTGCTGCAAATTGTGGCAGCATACCAATAGATACGTTGCTTGAACCCTGGACGCTGGGTTTACATGCACGCCGTAGCACACTGGGTTCAACGGACCTTGCTCTGGCATATCAGGTCATCGTTGAGCAGACAGCGGTGCTTCGTGCTTTCCACCAACAGTACGATGTAGTCTTGAGCCCAGTTAATGCCACCGTTTCTCCGCCGCTTGGTCATCTGGCGCCTACCCGTGCATTCGATGAACTCTGGGAAGCACTATTTGGTTATATGAGCCATACGCCCATCCAGAACCTGACCGGCACGCCAAGTATCAGCGTGCCCATGGGCATGAGCCAGTCGGGCATTCCGATTGGTGCGATGTTGTCTGCTGATTACGGCCAGGATGATTTACTTCTGACTTTAGCAACTCAAATGGAAGCCGCTGAACTGTGGACCCAGCGCTGGCCTGAACATGCCTGACTAACTTATTGAAGCGTCACAGTTTGAAGCCTCGACAGCACAACACTGCCGGGGCTTTTTTGTATGCGATAACGTTTTTTACATATAAAAAAGCCCGCTCAGTCGAGCGGGCATGCTGCCGTCAGATTTTATTTTTATTTAAAACATTGACCAGCTTATCCGTGCCCCGAAAGAACGAGGACGGGTGACACTGGCCAATGGCGCGGGGTAATAATCACCAAAAGGCGAGTTCAGAATGGCATATTCGTCAAACAGGTTATCCACGTATAACGCCAGTTTGGTCGTTTCTGTCAGCGCGAAGTCCGCACGGAAATCAACCATATTGTAGCCGCCACGCTGAGTGACCGAACGGAACGCAACCGGTGCCGCAGATACATAGCGATGAGCCAGAGACAGTTTTGGCGCAAAAGCCACATCGTCCAGGTGCAGGGTCACATTGTTCGCCACCGTCCAGTCCGATGCGCCCGGCAGAGTAGTACCCGCTTCATAACCACCGCCAGCGGCAAAGGTATCAGGCAGGAATTCTGAAATGGCAGCATCCAGATAAGTCACGTTGGTGTTGAATTCAAAGATATTTACCGGACGCCATGCGGCTGAGAACTCAATACCATCAATTTGTGCTTCACCAGCATTGGTTACATAAGCCAGATAGTCAGGAGCCGGCGTAAACAGACGAACCTGAATATCAGACCAGTTGATACGGAACAGGGTAGCATCCAGTAACAAACGTTTATCCATGAGGTCGTATCGGGTACCGATTTCATAGTTTTTAGTGGAATCCGGCTCATAGGTTTGTGGTGCATTAGCTGTTAACCCTGGTGGATTCGGGTTGGTACCACCCACGCGGAAACCTTCAGAATAGCTGGCATATATCATCAGATCGTCTGAAATGGTATATTTCACAGACGCTTTCGGTGTAAAACCGGTTTCAGCTGAAGTACCACCGTAGGTTACCGTTTCACTGGTGTAGACACCCGCAAACGTGGCGCCTGGCGGTCTTGTGATATAGGTTTCGCTGGAGGTATCGAAGTAGCGTCCGCCAAGCGTTACTTCCAGATCCGGTGTGAATGCATAGCTGATTTCACCGAAAATAGCCGAATCCTCGTTATCCTGTGCCACCTGATACTGAGAGAAATAATCGTCAGGTGCCAGTAAATCCCCGGAGAAGCCACCAAATAAATCCGGGTTTGCATCGATATAGTCTGCAGCGCCAGCCTGATAAACCGCATCGTTTGAGCGCTTCTCACTGGTGTAGCGGGTTACACCTACAATCCAGTTAAGTGGCCCGGTGTCTTTAGATGTAAGCCGCAGCTCAAGATGGTCACTGTCTGCATGACCAAAACCGTCTGACCAGGTACCTACATCCGATTGCAGGTAACCATTAAGGGAATAATCGAAAACAATCAGGCTGTCTTTTTCAGCCAGTGCGCCAAGAAAGGTTAAGTCAGCAAAACCCAGATCCTGCTCCACGCGAAGTGAATGCAGGGTAAATTCGGTATGATGCGGTTCAGGTACAACCGTATCGCGGGTCAACGTGGGATAAGTGGCATATGTCTGGTCATCTAGATCCGATTCCTGGAACATACTCATCAGTGAAA
Source organism: Alteromonas sp. ABH2_165 (assembly GCF_056159945.1). NCBI lineage: Bacteria > Pseudomonadati > Pseudomonadota > Gammaproteobacteria > Alteromonadales > Alteromonadaceae > Alteromonas > Alteromonas sp. ABH2_165. The sequence continues at coordinate 488,949 of NZ_JBSWWF010000002.1, read as the reverse complement.
TTTTTGTGCCTTCCGCGGGTGTATACACCAGTGAACCACGATATCCTTTCACTTCCACATTGTTAGACGCATCAACGCCGGTACCCACGTTATCCAGATAGCCGCCTTCGTAACGGTCCAGCACAACAAAACGTGCAGCCAGGGTATCCTCGATGATGGGCAGGTTCACCATGGCTTTCACAGAGTAGTTCGCGTCTTCGGAATTTTTTGTAGAGCCAAGGGACGCTTCTACCGCAGCATCAATACCGTCTGTCTGCGCCTCTTTGGCGATATAGTTCACCAATCCACCCAAGGTAGCCGCACCATACAGTGAACCCTGAGGTCCGCGCAGTACCTCAACCCGTTGTAAATCGAAGGTATCAACGTCTGGCAGAACAATCGGCCAGCCCGCTTCACTTAGTGGAATATCATTAATAAAGTATCCCACTGTAGTCTGGCCCTGCTCGTGATAGGTTGACGCTGAGACACCACGGATAACCACTTCAGATACGCCGGGCTGATAGTCGTTAAAATGTACACCCGGCAAGCGGTTAATATAATCTCCCAGGGTTTCCGCGCCCATTTCGGAGAGCATATCGCCGGTCAGGGCGCTGACTGAACCCGCCACTTCACGTAAATCGTTGCTACGCTTGGTCGCGGTTACGGTTACTTTCTCAAAGACTGTTTCTTCTTCTTTTTGGGTATCAGATTCGTCCTGTGCCAGCGCCAGCCCCGGCAGCAGCAACGAACCTGCAAGCACACCACTTACCAGTCTGGCAAGGTGTTGCGGTTTGAAATGATTCATGATTATTCCCTCGGTTTATCAGCTTTTCACTTGTTTTAATATGAACAGGCACGTTAGCTACGTAATGCCAGTATTCTGATATTCAGTGTATTGAAGGGAATCTCAAAAAAACTGTTAGGCAGGGTCAATTTGTTGTCGGAACAGGCCACATTGCATGAAGAATAATACTCTGCAGCCAAGATTAAATTTAGGAACTATACACCGGTGACAGCGAAATCTATCGCATCCACCAGCATGTGTCGTGAGTGACTGAGGGAGCCTAGAGGCGATTGCAACATTTCAACAGGCACTGCTGCAAGCTGTGGAGTCATGAAGATGAAAACGGATTTATCTATGACTATTTCCGGAGTCAGCTTTCTCATTACCATTCCCGGTTTTCTACTGGCATTGACTAATGGCACAACCAGACGTGTAGCCAGATGCGACAGGGCATCATGCTGAATGTCGACAATAAAGGGATATACCTTTTTCGTATTCCGATTGCTATTGGCATAAACGTCGAACTGCGCCATCAGAATACTCTGAATTCGTCGCTGAAGTTTCCATTCTCTTCGATCAACTCGTTGTATTTCTGCATCGCAATTTTATTCTCAGCTTTCCATGTTTCAGCTTCGCTTGCGGCTAGTTTTTCTTTTAAAGCCTGTTCCAACGTTGCCGACAGATTAATATTCATTCCTCGCGCTTTACTCAATAAATCGCTGTTAACACTCAGATTAGTGGCTTTTTTAGGTGCATTCTGATCATACAGGGTATTCATATAGCGTCTCCAGATCCGTAGTACAGAATCGAATATACGCATATGCATGCGCATTGAAAAGTAAATGTACTCGATTCTACACGTTGAATTGAAGGGGCATTCGAAACCGTCAACCGCATGGATGCGGTTGTATTCTCAATAAAAGCTTAGCCCAGGGACGGTTTTACGGCGAGTTTCGAGTGCAAGTGCGAAAACGACCATCTCAGTGGAGAGCAGGGAGCATTCGAAACCGTCTGCCGCAGGGATGCGGCAGCCGAGCCTACATGGATGTATTCACGGCGTGTTTCGAATGCCCCTGCTCTCCACGATCTAGTGGTCGTGGTCGTGGTCGTGGTCGTGGTCGTGGTCGTGGTCGTGGTCGTGGTCGTGGTCGTCATGATCGCGGCAGACTTCACCGGGCATTTCAAACTCTATGGTGGTGTGGGCTAATGCAAAATCTGCCAGCTTATCGTTGATTTGTGCTTTCAGTCGGCGATTGGTGTCAGCATCAATGTCGCATTGTAATTCGACATGGGCGGTGAGAACGTGCTGTTCGCCGTCCAGCGACCAGAAGTGCACGTGATGCAGGGCTTTCACGTGCTCGACAGACATCAGCGCATCGTGAATTTCCCGCTTTTTCTCTACATCAGGGTTGCCCTGTAGAAATAACTTAGTTGTGTCGATAACGTATCGAACCACATTGAACAGAATAAACAGCGTGAACAGTACAGATAGCAGTGGATCAAGGATTGGCCAGTGAACAAAGTGCAACACAATGCCCACAATCAATACGGCTACCCAGCCGAGCACATCTTCCAGTAAGTGCCAGTTAAGCACTTTTTCGTTCATAGAACTGCCGCCCGAAAGCTTGTAAGCGGCGTAACCGTTTACTGCAATTCCCAGAATAGCCAGACCAATCATGCCTTCCGTTACCGGCATTTCTGGGTCCCACAACCGTGGAATCGCTTCAGAAAGCACCCAAACCGAACCAACCACCAGTATGAGACCGTTAATCATGGCACCCAGCAAACTTAAACGTTTGTAGCCATAGGTATACTCGTCATCAGCTTGCTTATGACCCACTTTACTTAGGTACCACGCCAGTCCGATAGAAAGGGAATCACCTAAGTCATGTACGGCATCAGCCATTATGGCTACGGAGTTGGTAAGCCAGCCACCGATAAACTCAATAATGGTAAAGACAAAGTTGAGCCAGAACGCCCAGCCGATACGTTGCGAATCACTCACATCGTGATGATGGTGATGGCCATGAGAATGACCGTGATGATGACTATGAGAATGCAAGGTGAGTCTCCGCCCGCCTGAGGTCCGGCATGACGGGCGCTTCAGAAAGCGCTATCAGCATACCGGCATTGAATTATTGTATTAGCAGAGTGTGCAGTCTTAGCTGTCACATTTCAATAATTTGTACGGCCCCGTCAGCCAGTTTCGCTGGCAGAACGTGAGTAGCTACAATCACCAAATTATTCTCAGCGGCTTGCAACAAACCCGCTTCAACCAGTTGCTGGTTACGTTCATCCAGTCCTTCAAAAGGCTCGTCCACCAGCCACACATCAGGTTCGGCTAGCTGCGCCCGTGCCATAGACAATCGGCGAGATTCACCGCCAGAGAGACGACGTCCGCCCTGCCCCAGCCACTCATCAGTATTGGTCAGCGTTTGCAGACCAAACTGCGCCAGTGCCTGCGACATTGCTTCCGCAGTCATCGTTTTCTCAGCCGGATTCAGGTTCATTTTCAGCGTGGCTTCAAGAATACGCGGCGATTGCTCCACATATACCCAGCCTTCACGACGACCAGCCGCCACGGTACTGCCGTCAAACAGCAATTCGCCGTGAGCCGGAACCAGACCTGCCAGCGCTTTCATCAGCGAAGATTTGCCGCAGCCAGAGGCGCCGAGTAAGACCACCAGCCCGGAAACCGGTAGTGTCGCAGATATTCCGTGAGGCATGGTCTGTGCCTGAAAATACTGCAACTCAATCTTCTGTTCCGGCGCGCCCTGAACCATAGGCGGTAATGGCGCAGCATCGTCCCGCTTCAGCGCCTGTGCCGCCTGCCGGTATTTACCCAAATGGGCCGCCGTGCCCACAGGACGCCCCAGCCAGTCGGCAATACTCAGTAGCAGAATAGGCACGATGATCGCCGTGGCGTCGCCAAAGCCGTCCTGCTGATTACTCCAGAACAGTGCGCCAATGGCTGCAATAGCGGCACCGTGAATGAACCACAACCCCCACTGACCGGCGGATTCCACCGTCTGCTGATTCTGCCATACTGATGAAAGCTGCGGCGCATTGCGAAACTGCTGGTTATTTTCATTCAGTTGCAGATGCCACAGGCTGCTGGCAGCAAAGAAATGTTCAGACTGATAACGAAATGCTTGCTCGTCTTTCGCCTGACTGGCGGCCTTATTCAGCCCGAAGTACACAAGCCAGAGGCTGATCACCAGCCACAGTCCGGCCATGATCCACATGAAAGCCGCACCGGGCAATGTTAGATACGTCACTACAGAAACCGACAGCAGTACCAGCACCACAGCGCTGGCCTGATGGGCTACCCAGCCCACCCACACGGATGACAGCATTTCAGTTTGTGCGGCGAGCTTTTCCACATCCCCCGCTTTTTCCAGCAAGATATGATTTCTTAGGCGATTGAACAGTTCGCTGCGCAACCAAGTCGTGCGGCCCAATAAGTCATGGTGGGCCAGCCACATATGGCCATAACCGGCGCCAATTCGGGTAAGTGCGAGGGCTCGGATAATCACAGCAGGCAGCATGTAATTAAAATTAACCGGCATTAGCGCGCAAGCAGCGAGAAACCATGATGAAAATATAAGAATGAGTAATCCTGACGTGGTGTGCAGGATAGCTAAAAGTAAACTGATGAACGGTATATTTCTCATTGTGACACCACCCCGTTTGCAACCTGCCAACTGCGGTTAAACCAGGCTTCAGGCAGCGGTTTGTGTGATGCCCAAATCACGGTAGCATCGCCGCAGGTGCGATGAATGAGTGCACTGATGGCATCATGTTGTGCCTGCGGCAAGTGGGCGGTGGGTTCATCCAGAAACCACACTGGCGCTTTGCGTAACAGCAAGCGAGCAATCGCCAATCGCTGAGCTTGCCCACCGGAAAGTGGTGGATGCTCACCCATTGGCGTATCTAGCCCCTGAGGCAGTGAAGCCACCCAGGCGGTTAGCTCGACTTCGGCCAGTACCTGACTAAGCACATCGTCGGTAAAATCACCGCCGAGCGTAAGATTCTCCCGCACGGAAAACGGCAGGATAACCGGAGTCTGAGTGAGCAGCGCGTAGTGAGTGACCGACGCATCAAGGCCCGGACGCTGGCCGCTTAGCAGCTCCATCAACACGGTTTTACCGGCACCGGATTCGCCACCAAGTCGCACCCAGTCTCCGGTTTCCAAGTTCAGCTGTTCGGTACGCAGATCCGGCGTCGTAGTCAGTTCGCCGGTGAGTGAAAGCGACGAGAATTCCGCGTCATACGCTGACAACTCATCGTTTTTCAGCATATCGCCCATGGCTTCCCGGGCAGCTTCAGCCTGGGCTTTCTGGTGATAAAACTGACCCAGCTTTTTCATTTCAGAGAGCAACAGCGGTGCAGTGAGCAACAGCCATAAGCCCTGCTGCAAATTAATAGATTCGCCCAAATCAAATTCACCCAGCAGAGTGAAACCGATATAAACGGCAATCAACGCCACTGCCAGAGTAGAGAAGAAATCCAGTACAGTGGTAGAGAGAAAAGCAATAGACACCACTTTCATGGTGCGCTCCCGCAGGCTGTTACCGGCGGTGTCCAACAGTTTACGTTGTGCATCGTGCGCCCGAAACATCGCCAGTAAAGGCAGTGCCGACACACGGTCAACAAACAGGCGGCCTAACCTTTCCAGCGCGATGAAATGTTTGCGATGCTGGGCAGCAGCGCCTTTACCTACCAGCACCATAAATAACGGTACAATGGGCAAGGTGATCAGCAGGCTCGCCCCTACCACCAAATTCACCGCCAAAATCGCCACTAGCGCAATTACCGGCACGACGACGGCCACCATCTGCTGCACTCGGTAATCAAAATGCCAGTTCACCACAGCAGGCAAATGCATCTGCCACAAGGTCTGCCAGTGAAAAGCCGAATGCTGACGCACCAAGGCGTGCTGCTGACGGGAAAAAGTAACTAACAACCGCGATTGCAGTTGCGCCAGCAGGCCCAAACGGAATCGATGATTCAGAAACAGTGACAGACCCTGACTCAGCCACACCAGCAGCAGGCTGACAAGGGTAAGTACGAGCATCGAGGTTGAAGCAGGACTTTCTTCCATTACCCATTGGGCAATCATGGCGGAAAAGCCCCAGTAGGCCACGATAAGTGCGATATCGCGGAACACCTGCAGAAAGATTAAAGCCACCAGAGCGCCGCGGGAAGCGGCGTCTCCGGTGGCTACAGATTGCTGAAACCAGCCAGATAGTGAGGGGGAACGACTCAAATTAGCCCTTATTCTTCAGTATCGGGGCGGTCCAGGTTCTCGGTCGCTTCCAGCCACATGGCATTAATAATGCCGAATGAGCAAGCCAGCAGTACACCAAGGATCCAAGTGAAATACCACATAGTATCTTCTCCTAGTAAATTGCGTGAGATTTGTCTAAATCAGCGTTTTTAATGCGACCGCGCATTACGTAAAAGCCGTAAGCGGTGTAAGACAAAACAATCGGTACAAACACACAGGCTACAAAAAACATGATACGTAGGGTCATTTCGCTGGATGTCGCATCCCACATTGTCAGACTCACGTCTGGCATGGTGCTGCTTGGCATCAGGAACGGGAACATGGAGAAACCCGCAGTTAAGATGACGCCCGCAATCATGACAGAACTAGAGACAAATGCCCATCCGCCGCGCGCTGCTTTTGAGAAAAAAGCACAAGCTAATCCGCCCAGAATACCCAGCGCAGGTGCGATCACCATCCAGGGATACAGACTATAGTTATTCATCCACGCACCGGTTTCAGTGGCGACCGTTTTATGCATAGGATTAGTCACTGCACCCGTATCGATAGTCGACGTTACTACGTATCCATCGACACCGAACGCAATCCATACGCCAGCCAGAATAAACAGTGTCACAGTAACCAGCGACAACACCATCGATGCAGAGCGTGCCCGAGATTCAACAAAACCGTCCGTTTTCATCTGCAACCAGGCAGAGCCATGATTAAGCAGCAGCGCCACTGATACCAAGCCACACAGAATAGCGAATGGGTTTAGCAGACCAAAGAAAGAACCGCTGTAGGTTGATTTCAGGGTGTTATCCAGCTCGAAAGGTACACCCAGCAACAGGTTGCCGAAGGCCACACCGAAAATCAGGATAGGAACAAAACCACCGAAGAACAGGGCAATATCCCAGTTTTTACGCCATTTCTGGCTGGGTAATTTACTGCGATAATCAAAGCCTAGCGGACGCATCCACAGTGCCGCAAGGGTCAGAAACAATGCAATGTAAAAACCGGAGAACGCGGTGGCATAAATCATTGGCCAGGCAGCGAAAATAGCGCCACCTGCAGTGATAAACCAGACTTGGTTACCGTCCCAGTGTGGTCCTACCGTATTAATCATTACCCGACGCTCTTCGTCGGTACGTCCGATAATGGTAAGCAGTGCGCCTACCCCTAAATCAAAGCCGTCGGTGATGGCGAAGCCAATCAGCAGCACGCCCACCAGCACCCACCAAACTACCCTTAGAACTTCATAATCAATCATGCGTGTACTCCTTCATTCAGGCCAATAACGCTTTCTTCTTTCTCATCCGCTGGCGGAGTGGGTCCTTTTTTGGCGAACTTCTTCATCAGATAGAAGCTAATGATGAACATCACGGTGTAGAACAGGGTGTAGCCAACCATAGTGAACACCACATCACTTACGCTCAAATTTGACACTGACACATGAACCGGCAGTACTTCGGCGATAGACCATGGCTGACGACCAAACTCAGCCACAAACCAGCCCGCTTCACAGGCAATCCAAGGCAGCGGCAAACCATACAACGCAGATTTAAGTAACCAGCGTGGTTGGGTGATACGGTGTTTAGTGCTGTACCAGAATGCAGTGGCAAACAGCACCAACATCAGGAAGCCTGCAACCACCATAAGGCGGAAAGAGTAGAATAGCGGCGCCACGGGCGGAATGCTGTAATCCACGGCCTTTTTCAGCGCTTCAGGTGTGGGCTGAGTGATATCGTCGGTGTAAGGTTGCAGCAACATGGCGTAACCCAGGTTCTCTCTGTTTGCTTCAAACAACGCTTTTTCAGCTGGCGTTGCAGAGCCGTCACGTACTGCATCCATGTATTTGTACGCCTGAACACCAGATAGAATACGCACACGGTGATTCTCTTTCAGATCTTTAATACCAATCACTTCTTCGTCGAAGCTACGAGTGGCAATAATACCCATGGCATAAGGGATCTGAATGGCATAGTCCATACGCTCTTCTTCATCGTTCGGAATACCAAAGATGGTGAATGGCGCGGGAGCAGGATGGGTTTCGTATTCAGCTTCAACAGCAGCCAGTTTTACTTTCTGCACGTCGCCGATTTCGTAACCACTTTCATCGCCGAGGATGATTACAGACAATACCGATGCCAGACCGAAGCTTGCTGCAATTGCAAACGAACGACGGGCGAAGGCCACGTGTTTGTGCTTAAGCAGGTAATAGCTTGAGATCGCCAGAATGAACATGGCGCCAGTGGTATAACCTGCAGAGACGGTGTGAACAAATTTGACTTGTGCCACAGGGTTGAAAATCACATCAGCGAAGCTGGCCATTTCCATACGCATGGATTCAACATTGAACTCTGCGCCCACAGGATTTTGCATCCAGCCGTTGGCGATAAGGATCCACAGTGCAGAGAAGTTTGAGCCGATAGCTACCAACCAGGTCGCCATGAGGTGCTTCACTTTTGACATGCGGTCCCAGCCGAAGAAAAACAGGCCCACGAACGTTGATTCGAGGAAGAACGCCATTAATCCTTCAATTGCCAGTGGTGCGCCAAAAATGTCACCTACGTAATGAGAATAATAGGACCAGTTCATACCGAACTGGAACTCCATGGTGAGGCCCGTTGCCACACCAATTGCGAAATTTATCCCGAACAACTTACCCCAGAACTTGGTCATCTCTTTATAGATTTCCTTGCCGGTCATCACGTACACCGATTCCATAATGGCAAGCAGGAACGTGAGTCCGAGGGTGAGAGGAACGAAGATAAAATGGAACATAGCAGTTAATGCAAACTGCCAGCGCGATAACTCAATTAATGTATCGCTCATTAGGAACATCTCCCGGTTAATTAGTAATTTGGCTCTTTCTTTGGCGACACATCGGCTGCCATTTATTCACTTCCTGAGCACGTGTCGTGCCAACCGTTGAATGAATGGCGAACTCCTATCGTCTGGTGCTTGCAAATAGCTAATAACCGATAGATATACGCATACAGCAGAGACAACAGGCTAGTCGGTAAGACTCAAGACACGTCGCTGGATTCATGGCGCTACATTACACCTTTAGATTTTGTCGCAACTTGATCCATCGCAAGATTTATCTTTATAGAATTGGCAAACTTTCATTGCGGAAAACGAAATTTTTTGACAAATTTGTCACCATAGTGACAGTATCGTCAGACAACATATGAATATCAGCATCATTCAATCGATGATTAATGCCATCGACAAACCGGCCATTTTTATTACGCCGGACTATGTTATCCACGCCGTTAATCAGCCTTACCGCGACACTTATCAGGATGACGTTATTACGGGTCAGAGTCGTTGCCACCAGATATCTCACCGCAACACGGTACCCTGTGATCAAGCCGGAGAATCCTGCCCGCTGGCAGAGTGTCAGCAGTCCGGACGCGCCACCACAGTGGTGCATAACCATAAAACCCAGCATGGTGATTCTTACTGCGACATTCTGATGAAACCGGTGCACGATGAGGACGGCATGGTTCTCGGGTATTTGGAAATATTGGAACGAATTCAATACGCTTCGAGTCGGGCAGGAAAAGGCAAGCTCATTGGCAACGCCCCCTCTTTCCGCCAGATGTTGCAGCAAATCAGCCGCGCGGCGCCGGCAGACATTGCCGTATTGCTTCAGGGGGAAACCGGTTCAGGCAAGGAACTGGTTGCCCAGGCTATTCACGACAGCAGCAAGCGCCGTAAAGAAGCCTTTGTGGTAATTGAGTGTACAGGTCTAACCGAAACCTTGTTTGAGTCGGAGCTATTTGGATACGAGAAAGGCGCATTCACCGGCGCCAGCACGTCGAAAAAGGGCCTGATAGACGCGGCCGACGGTGGCACCGTATTCTTTGATGAAATTGGCGATGTACCGTTGAGTATGCAGGTAAAATTACTGCGTTTGCTGGAAACCGGCAGCTATCGCCCGGTGGGCAGCTTGAAGCAGAGAAAATCCAATTTCCGACTGGTGTGCGCCACCCACAAGAATCTAAAAGAGATGGTGGAAAAGGGGCAGTTTCGTCAGGACTTATATTACCGTATTGCAGGCTTTCCCATTTTATTGCCGTCTTTGCGGCAGCGACGGGAAGATATCGCGGAGCTTTGCCAACACTTTCTTATTCAAACTGGGCATGCAGATAAAAGTTTCACCCGAGAAGCACTGCTACTCCTGAATCGTTACGGCTTCCCAGGGAATATCCGTGAACTACGTAATATTGTGGAGCAATCAGCGCTGCTGTCTGTTGACGATCAGATCACCCCTGCTGATTTACCGATGCACCTTAGCGTACAGAATACTGGTGGTGAGCCTGAATTTACCCCTCACCTTAAAACGCTGGATGAGGCAGAAGCCAGTTATCTTTCGGATATAGCAGCAACTTATGACGGCACGCCGGAATCACTCGCAGAATTGCTGGGCGTAAGCACCCGTACGCTGTACCGCAAGTTACAAAGATACGAGCTGACGTTGCGTAAACGCTGACGTAAGCTTTGATGTAAGCCGCGTCAACGCTTGGCCATCATAACCCTTCAATCCCCTGCCAGATAAGGCGCATGGCTAACAGCGTTACCACCACACGGAATATTAAACGAAATTTTTCAGCCGGGACTTTTTTCAGAAATTTAAGCCCAAGCCAGGTACCGGCATAGCCGCTGGCAATCATTGCCAATACTAATGGAAACCACTGAAAAAAAGCGAACCCAGCAAAACTGAATACAAACGCTTTAAGCAGATGCTGAAAAGTCATACAGGTAGCAAAAGTCGATACCAGCTTCATTTTGTCGCTGGTAGAACGATGAACAAAGCCCGCCACCAGCGGCCCAGTTGCACCTACAAACATGGTTGCCACTGTAGTAAAAATACCCGCAACAAAGCGGCCTTTGTCACCCAACTCCCGGTTTTTCTGTTTAGGCCCCCACACCAGAAACAAAATAAAGCCTGCAATAGCAAACTGAATAGCCACTAATGGCAACTGCACCACAATAAAAGATGCCATGACAGCACCAATCAACGCGCCAGCCACAAACCACTTCACCATGTTCCAGTCGGTATGCTGCCGAGTCATAAACGCCCGGCTACCATTTGTGCCCAGTTGCACCAAACCATGAACAGGAATGAGCGCCGCCAGCGGCATCACCGTCGCCATGGTCGCCAGCAATAAAACGCCACCGCCAATACCAATGGTGGCAGTAATGATGCTGGTAATGAATGTGAGTGCGATGAGGCCAGCGGCAACCAGTGAAGAAAGCTCACCGGCACCGGTAAACAGCTCGAAAAATGCAATGCCTTCCAAGAAAACTCCGAAAAAAGAAAAATAAATAACCCGTTTGAAGAAGCTGCCCCGTTACTTTGTTAAGACGAGCCAGTCAAAAGGAGACAAGCCGTGCAACTCACCTACCCTCACACATACAATTTACCACAGTCTTTGCTGCGTACTGCTACGCTGTGTATCTGCGGATACAGAATTAAGCGATGCTATCCCTCAAAAAAGAAACGAAAAGACGCATTCACGTTGGATGCATCTTCAAACTGACCATAAAACGTATGTGCTTCATCGCCATAAAACAGATTCATGCCGCCGGACACCTGCCATTTGTCGGTGGGTGAGTACGTTGCCCGGAATCGCAGGAAGCCATCATCATCGGTGGGTGACCAGAAGTTAAATGCGTGCAACACCAGCGTCTGCTGCAATGCCTGATAGCGCAGTTGTGTGGTGATCACGTGACGGCGCTCCGCCGCTTCGAATTGCGGCCACGGGCTGTTGGCTATCCGCGCATCGTAACCATGATTAAACTCGGTGTACCACTGCAGGCCACCGGTCAAATTTGCAATCAGTTCTTGCTCGTAACCAATCAGCAGGCGGCTCTGATCGTTAGGAATAAGGGGGTCTGAGCCATCGGTATCTTCACCATCATGAAAAGCGTATTCCAGCTTACCAATACCCGGGCCAATGGGCCGGATGGCGCTGAATCCGGTTACGATAAGGTCGCTGTACAAAGGCCTGCCAAGTTCGCCAGCCGCTTCAGGCAGCTTGATGAACCCCTTGTAACCGTAAATCGCCAGTTCCGTTCCCGCCACACTGCGAAATAAACGCAGCGCGTATTCCGGGTCGTCGGGCTTGTTTTCATCCGGGATCACCATACGTGCACCGGTGTTTTCACCGAGCATGGGATTAAAGTAGGAGAAATATTCACCGTTGATACCGTTATCCGGCTCGAATTCCGGCATCACCACAAAATCCACGTTCACCAAGTCAAAGTAGCCACTGAGCTTTACCGCCAGTGACGGATATTTCAGGTAATCGTCGTCCCGCCCGGCGAAGAAGGACTGATAATCCTTAGGAAATAAATCGTTGAGGAACAGATAATCCCCGACGCCCCAGGTGAGGATCTGCTGACCCGCTTTGAGGTCGAACTTCTCTCCAGCGTTACCGAGAAAACCGAGATTGCCCTGCCAGTAAAGCTCACGGATTTGTGACTCCCAGCTATCGGTGACACCGTCGTACCAGACATCACCACGAAAGCCGATTTTCGAACTTTCAAAAGCATAGTCCGCCTGAAATTGACCGCGCACATCAGCCAGCGTGGTGTCACCACGAATAGCGCTGTCGCTCTGTAAACGGGTACCGGCGGCAATATCAATAAATCCGGCCCAGTTGAACGGAGACGCGACTTCTTCATCGTCCCAATCGCCCATTTCATCAAAAGCGCCCCAATCGTCTACAGCTGGTGACGCTTCCTGCGCGAATACGCCAACACTCAGCGCAAGTGCTGCCGCCAGCAGGCTTGTACGAAAGCTGTTACCGGCCATATTATTTCAACCACTGCATAGGCGGCGTGCGCAGACTACGTTCACTGAAGATGTCGTCTTCTAGGCCCAGGTTGTAGTCCATATTTCGGAATTCCATCAGCGTGTAACCACCAGAAGCCAAATCAGACACTTTCGAGCGGGTCACTGTGGGAAAACTCTCAATCGTTTCTACTTCCACCGCCTCTATCCGGCGATAGTTCTCACCATTCGCTTTGTAGAAGTTGATCAGCATAGGTATTTTCGTAGTTTTATCGATTTCCACCACGTAGTAGCTGAACTCAACGGAATCAGGATTTTTAGGTTCGGCTTTCAGTACGTAACGGCTGTCGGTTTCTTCCTGAAGAGTGAAGTGATCTTCGCTAACAGCACGGCCAGATACGTCTTCGTAGAAAAAGTGTGAACCGACAAATGAGGTGCGTTTATCACCGGCAGAAATTCGCTTCACCAGGTCCAGCGCCGGCAGATATAACCAGCGATCATCGTCCTCACTAACGGCAGCATGTTTCTCTACCCGGAATACGGTATCGCGCACATCGGCCGGACGGGTGAAGAATACCATCATTTTCTGATCGTCATTGTCGGCAACGTCTTTTCTCAGAATAGTGAACTGACGCAGTTGTTTACGGCCCTGCGCGTCCACAATCATCATTCGCGCATCTGAACGGCCATCGTCACCGGCATAATACGATGCCCGTTCTGATGCTTGAATCAGCTCGTTTACATCGAATTCAGCAGACCAGACTGATGCAGATGCCACCAGTAAACCGGTGAATGCCAATGCCATTGCAGATTTCATACTTCTCACAACCATCTTACTCTCCTGCTCCCGGTTAACGGGATTTGAAAACAAAACGATGCAGCAAACTCATTGCCGCAGGCAGCACCAGTAGGGTCACCAGTGCGGAAATTGCCATGATACTGGCCAGAAAAACACCTACGGTGATGTAGGGCACCAGCGGGGCAAACAACAAGGGCGTAAAGCCCAGCGCGATAACCAGAGCGTTGCGGGTAATGGCAGAGGCAGGTTCGCCGAACATGGCTTCAAGTGTTGCGGATACATTGTTAGTTTCTTTGAATATTGCCCGTGCACGTTCGAGGAAATGAATGGCGAAGTCCACTGATAACCCTAAAGTGAGTGCAGAAAGCACGGCGATAGGCATGTCGTAGTCTTTACCGACAATACCAATGAGGCCGTAAATGAAAGCGATGGTAATCGTCAGTGGTAGCATGGCTAGCACGCCGAAAACGAAGGATCGGAACAGCACCATCATCATGACAAAAACCATGATGAACGCACCAAGCAGACTATTGAGCATGCCGGCGACCATGTTCTCCTGCCACACCACATTAAGATAGGCCTTACCTGCCCACTGGTAATCAATTCCTGCAGGGAGCGGATGCTCAGAAACGTATTGCTCAGCCAGCTTCATCGCCGCTGTCATATCCTGATTATCACCACTGGTGAGCTGCAGCCACAGCAGGCTTTCACGGTAATCCGGCGTAACAAAGTGCCATAAATCATTAGGGCGATGTGAGGACTGATACTGCAGCAGGGTTTGTGCAACGGCCTGGGGAGAATCCGGCAGGGCGTAGTCTTTCTCCTCGCCGCCACGGAGTTCACGGTTCACCACTTTAACCACATCAGCCAGCGAGCTAGATTTACCCACCAGACCGGTGGTCGCCAGGTAATTCTGAAGATCTGAAATGTACGCCAGTTGAGCGGGGAACTGGAACGTTTTGCTTGCCGACAAGGCTTTCTCTGTGCGTGCTACCAGTTTGTCCAGATAATCCAAGGCTTCATCCGACTCCACGGTAAACAAGGCGTCGTCGATAGCGATAATTAGCGACTCCAGTGCAGCAGTTGGGGTTTGTTCTGCCACAGATTTAAGCGTATCCCACTGCCAGCCAGATAATTCTTCGGGTACATCCACCCCAATTAATGCCGCTGCCGAAGGCACCGCATTGGTATCGCTAAACACCAGGTAAGCATTATAAGTCCCGGCAAAATTCTCGTTCAGCACTCTGTCAGCCACACGGATTTCGTGGTCAGCTTTAAACCAGCGAACCGGGTTGTCATTAATCTGGATCTGGGTGATTCCCCAAACTGAAACTGCAAATAAAGCACTGAATACGACCAGCCAGCCCCGACGCCAGGACATTGCCAGCTTACCAATACTTCGGGCAATAGCAGCAACACGAGACTGACCATCACCTTCACCGTGCATTGTTTGCTGCAAATTCAGCAATGCCTTATCGCTCATACGGGACACATAGGCGGGCATGAATACCAACGTGACCAGGAAAGCGAACAGAATGCCGAAGCCAACAAACGCGCCGAAGATCTGCACTGGCGGAATAGGCGTCAGCATGAGTGAGAAAAAGCCTACTGATGAAGTAATTGAGGTATATAGCATGGGTGTGAACAGATGAGACACCACCTTGCTGATAACTTCCCCGGCGCTTTCGCCCGGCTTATAGCGGTCTGAAAACTCCGACAGAATGTGCACCGAATCCACCACCGCGATGGGCATCAGGAAAATCGCAATCATCGACGACATGATGTGTACGGTAAAGCCCATACCAATCATGATACCCATGGTGACGATCACCGTCGCCATAGCAACAATCATTGGTGCGATGATTAGCGGCAAATTGCGAAAAAACAGGAAAAGCAGAATAAAGATCATTAGCCCGGCCAGTGGCGCGGAAATGCCCATTTGAATGAACATTTCTACACCAAACTGATCTTCCGCCACCGGCAGACCGGTGATATACCACTGTTGCTGCGACCCCATTTTGCTGATGGCGGCACGGATGTCTTCAGCAATGCGATAACTTTCGTTTTTATCCGCAATAGGCACATAAATCGCTGCCGCTTTGCCGGTTTCCGCCACCAGCGTATCGTACAGCAGCGGCAGGCGGGAGATGCTCTGCTCGATGGCTTTCGCGCCCGCTTCATCAACCGGTGCCTTGTCCATCATCCACTCAAACCGAATGGTCCCTGGCCCGGCCTGAGAAATATTGTCCACCGTGGAAAGCGACATTAAATCCGCATCAATCACACCATCGAGCTCAAGAATGCTATCCGTAAGTTGCTTCACTTCCGACAGAGTTTCAGGCGTATAGACACCGTTAGCATCTTGCTCAGCGACCACGCCCACCACAATGGCATCGTGCATGGCGAACGTCTGCTTAGTCTGGTTATGAAAAATTCTCGCCGGATGGTCAGCCGGAAGCATGTTTTCCGGATCGGTATCGACAGTCAGATTAGGGATCATTGCGCCGGCACCCAGTGTGAGTGCCAGAAGAAGAATGTAGACCCAGCCAGCGCGCTGAGTGGCAAAGCGTAACAACAGTGAAGACATTAGATTCAGCCTGGTTATTCACATCAAGTCTAAGATATTCACCCTCATTATATAAATAAAAACTAATACATCAATGTATTTTGCAAAAAAAACGCAGCATGTTGATCATGCTGCGTTTTTATATAAGAAAAATCTATTTAGTTGTTTAGCTGATTCGCAAACTGGCCAACAGCATCCACTACCGCTCTGGCACCATTTTGAATTTCTTCAATAACCGCGCCGGCCTCTTCAGCATATGACAAACCTGTCTGCGCTTTCTCATCACCCTTGTTTACAAGGTCAACAGCTTCAGCAGCCAGAGATTGGTTGTGTTTCACCACGTTAACAATTTCATCTGTCGCTTCTGAGGTGCGTGAAGCCAACTGACGCACTTCATCGGCAACAACAGCAAATCCACGGCCTTGATCTCCTGCCCGCGCTGCCTCGATAGCTGCGTTCAATGCAAGCAGGTTGGTTTGATCTGCAATAGCGCTGATACTGCCAATAATCGTGGCAATTTGTTGAGATTGTGAGTCGAGGGCGTGAATACCTTCTTTCGCTTTATCCATTTGTTCAGACAGCGAAGACATTTCCTCGAGCACTTTGTTGATGACATCTTTACCCTTTCTCGCCACTGCATCGGTATTGTTAGATGTGTGATAGGCAATGTCTGCCGCGTTCGATACGGCTTGCTCCTGCGCTACCTGCGCAGTAATCTCAGTGGCAAACTTAAATACTTTATACAAGCGCCCATGAGAATCGTGAATGGGGTTATACGTTGCTTCTAGCCAAATCGTATTTCCATGCGAATCCACGCGCTTGAAGCGACCTGCGACAAACTCGCCACGGGCTAACTTGGACCAGAACTGTTTGTAGCCCTCAGAGTTCGCTTCTTCGTCGGTACAAAAGGTGCGGTGATGCTTGCCTTTGATGTCATTCAGGTCGTATTTCACTGTACGCAAGAACGGCTTGTTGGCGTCGATAACATGGCCGTTTAGGTCAAACTCGATTGTGGCGGTCGATTTGTGTAATGCTTCTACCAAATCTTCATGCTCTTTAGACAACGCAATCGTTCTTGTGAGATCTGTCATGCTCACAGAGTAATGATCTAACCGGCCTTCTATATCAACAACGGGCTGCAAGATGCTGCGCAGCCAAGCTTCTTCGCCATTTCGACGCGTAAATTCAATAGCCCCCTGATAAGTCTGATTAATGTCGAAAGCACTTTTGAGTTTTTTGTAGTGCATTGTCGACTTCGCGATTTCAGGAACAAACTCTAGAAACGGACGGCCCATTACTTCAGATGCGGTATATCCGAGCTCGTTTTGAAAATGTTGGTTAACGAATTCGATTCGGCCAGCATGATCCAGACGTAGATAAATCGTTTCCTCTAAGAAACTTTCACGAACCTGTTTGAGCATGTGAAGCTCTTGACGAAGTGCTTCATTTTCTTTGACGAGGTGACGATTAAACATAGACTGTCTTTCCAACGAGTTATTTATTGATATTGAATTCGATTTCGCAGTTCGAAGCGCACTTGCCTGAACACCAGGATAGTATTTGTATCGGCACTATCATCCGCTTTCTTAACCAGAAACCTAACCAAAATATGTTTCAATTTTAATATCTTGGCGCAATCCCTGACATTGTTTGGCACCCAGGCCAGGTACGACCACGGTTTTCGCTTTTAAAACCGCTCGTCAAATTAAGGTTAGGCGAATTGTCTATGGATGAAGTTACCACCGTGACGAGCAAGATGAAATGCAAAACTTAAGATATAAGTATGTCATTTCAAACCCTTTTAATGGAAGACGATCAAAAATCAAGCTGACGCCGTAGCTACTTTGTATAAGGTTTTCGTTGAAATGAGGCAAACATGGCTAAGAAAGCAATTCTCTATCGTATGGTAACAAATGAGCATATTTGCCCTTTTGGCTTACGCTCAAAAGATTTGCTAGAACGAGAAGGCTTTGAAATTGAAGATCATAAGCTGACCTCGCGAGAAGAAACTGACAAGTTCAAGCAAGATCATGGTGTAAAAACGACGCCTCAAACATTTATCGACGGCAAGCGTGTAGGAGGCTATGACGACCTTCAAGCCTTGTTCAATAAAGGGGACAGCGCACAGTCTGGTACGACTTATACACCTGTACTCGCCATTTTTGCCGTTGGATTACTGTTAGCGCTGGCTATGCAGCATGCGCTAATGGCGAATCTATTTAGCATTCGCACGCTATTGCTCTTTATCGCCTTTTCAATGACCCTATTAGCCGTTCAGAAACTGCGAGATTTATTTAGTTTCACCAACTCTTTCATCACCTACGATTTGCTGGCTATGCGACATCTTCGCTACGCCTATATTTATCCCTTTCTTGAAGCATTTGCGGGTATTGGCATGGTAGCGATGTTGCCGGCAGTAATCATTGCGCCAATCTCGCTTTTTATCGGTACCATCGGTGCGGTTTCCGTTGTTAAAGCGGTTTACATCGATAAGCGGGAACTTAAGTGTGCTTGCGTGGGCGGCGACAGTAATGTGCCGTTGGGTTTTGTATCACTTTCAGAGAATTTGTTTATGATAGGCGGCGCTTTGCTCATGCTGTGGCTTTCTTATTTGTAAAGCGCCCAGGCGCCTTATCTGAGATTCAGATAAGGCGTGAAGGATTATTCAGGTTTGTACATTTCCAGTACGGTAAGCAACTCTTCGGCATCAACTGGCTTCGAAACGTAGTTGGAAAATCCTGCCTTCAGGGCTTTAACCCTATCCGCCGTGTAAGCATAAGCAGTTAGTGCAACCGCATCGAAATTCCGAATATCTTCTCGTTCGCTGCTTCTGATTTTCGCGATGTAACCCAAACCATCAAGTTCCGGCATGCCGATGTCAGAAAGCACCAGATTAAACGCTTCAGGCGTTTCATTAAGTAACTTCCAGGCTACCAGACCATTTTTCGCCAGGGTGACGACCGCACCGTGACTTTCAAGGAACAGGCGAATGAATCTGCGGGCATCTTCTTCGTCTTCTGCAACCAGAATGCGCAGGCCACGAAGACGATCGCTGCTTCCCGCTGCGCCTTCAACAATATTGGATTGTGTTTCTTCTGGGCTTTTCGTAGCAACAGGGGCAATGGGTAAGGTCACATAAAATGTGGCTCCCAACCCTTCTCCATCGCTCATTGCCCAAATGCTACCGCCGTGCATTTCCACAATACTTTTAACAATCGATAACCCAAGGCCTAAGCCCTGTTTGTTGTGCGAAACCTTTCCTTGATAAAAGCGCTCGAAAACATAATTCAATTGCTCTTCCGGGATACCTTTTCCGGTGTCACGCACGAAGAATTTATAATTAGAATGGTCACGGGCTCCACTAATAGTGACAGAGCCACCTTTGGGCGTAAATTTAAGGGCGTTGGAGAGCAGGTTATGTATCACCTGTTTGATACGCACTTTATCCGCCAGAATGGTAGTATGCTCGTCTTTGAACACACTGGTTAGGTGAATACTCTTCGCCCCGAAACCTGCCTCGAATTGCTTAGTTACGTCTTTAATTGCTTCGCTAATCGGCAACGTGTGTGTACTCAGCTTCATGGTGCCTGAGATGATTCTGGAAAGATCCAGAATGTCGTTAATTAAATCAGCCTGAGTGCTTGCAGCCCGCTTCACTACGTTTAACGCTTCAACCAAACGCTCCTTATTCGACGTATCCATTAATGCTAGATCCGTCCACCCCATAATCGAGTTCAGTGGGGTACGTAATTCGTGGGAAATACTGGCAAGAAACTGATCTTTTGCTTTATCCAGTTCTTCTAATTTTGCCACCTGGCTATCCAGCGAGTTTTTCATCCCTAGTGCGTAAGGAATAAACAATTGCTCAAAAGCTTCAATGAGTAATTTATCGTCGGTAGACCATTCAACAGACTGATCCACCACCGTCTGCAGATACGTCTCGAATGAATCTCTCGGCGTGAGTGATTTAGGCTTTTCACCATCGGTTTGCACTTTGCCCGCCCAGCGTACGGTTTTATCCACTGGTTCACGGAACCACATCGTGTAATAACCGTGGCGACTCGAAACCGGAGAAATAAACAGACCGCGTACACCGTTTAACTTAAAGTTTGCAATTATGTCGCTGGAGATCCGCGTCAGTGCGGTTACCTTCGATGGTCCAGACCTATCGCTGGAATACTCATGAAACAGGTGGGAAATGGTTTCAAAGCTGGGCGTTTTCCCTACCAGATAGTGGGAATTAGGCGTGACCACCGCAATACCGCATACCCGCATAGTCGAAAGCAACAAGTCCTGCTCGTCTTTTAGTCCTTCCAGCGGATTACCTTTGTTGGTCAAGGCATTGATCGCCTGATTCAAGTTTTGCTGTCGCTTCTGAAGCGATTCCCTTTTGACCTCTACGCTTTTACCATGCAATTGATAAGTGAAAACCTGACACAAGCTTTCGCAAATCAATCGACTACGCTGCTCTACATATTTCGGCTCGCGATTATGACAAGCAATAAGCCCCCACAGACGATTTTCATAAATCAAAGACACCGAAAAAGAAGCCCGAATGCCCATATTACGCATGTATTGTAAATGAACAGGTGAAACCCCTCTTATCATGGAAAGTGACATATCAAGGGGCGTTCTTTCGCTATCAGAAAGCGCAGGTAGTAAAGGCACTGGTGTTTCATCGGTATCGTAAACGCAACGGACCAGGTTTTTCACGTAAAGCGCACGGGCTTGAGAGGGGATGTCTGAAGCAGGAAATCGTAAACCTTTGAACGGCACCATGTCGTCAGCGCAATCTTCACCGATGACTTCTCCGCAGTAGTCTTTATCAAATTTGTACACGCACACCCGATCGAATTCGATAAAGCCACGCATGGCAGACGCTATCTTATCCGCCACTGCTTCCACGGAGTTAAGTTCAAAAAGACTAGGCAGTAAGGGGCGGATATCGGTATCTGTTGGCGTCCATTTAGACGATACACTGCCAGTGAGCACCGGTGAGGGCTCAAGTTCAATAATGAGATAATCACCGCTGGCGTAAATAACACTGCTGACCAATTGGTGCCATTCACCATCGTGGTAAATTTGATTGCGAAACTTCCACTCGTATGAATGACGGCGACCTACCGCTTCCGCCTTAGCATAAAGTTCTGTGAGAATTTCTGTGCTGTTGTCGGGCATTTCTACCAACTCAGACATCAGTGTTTCATTTGGCACGATGGGTGACGAAAAAATATCCGCGATGTTTACACTCATCACGCGAACCAGCCCGGTGCCAGGCTCGATAGCCAGAAGATAGCCAAAGCTCTGTACTGACTCGATTAAATGGATCGCTTCGTCTTCACAATTTTTGATATTCATGACAAGCACTTTCCCTGAAATTTAGCGCTCCATTATGCATTTTTTTATAGGTGTGGTCTGGAAAAAAGCAAAAAATATAGACGAAAGTATAGTTATTTAAAATAACTGAGCGCGAGCTCTTCCCCTTAAAAAATAACGTTTAAATTCAAACACATAGACTTTTAAGTCAGATTTTGAAATTGTTAGATTAAAAACCTTTAATGTTTTGGTGTAGATAATTTAATTGGACAAAAATTTAAATACTTTCATTTAAAAATATAAATTTATTTCTAACACTCGCATACTCAATTAGATAAACCGAAATGCATTCCTATATGCAGAAGGCGAAACGGAAAAATTACGAATAAAGGCCCGGCGAAAACCATCGTATGAGGAAAAGCCCACAAACACGGCAATGGCTTTCATTTCCCGCTCTGAACTGACCAACAGATCGCTGGCCACCTGCATGCGAAATTTCTCTACATAGGCAGCTGGATTAAGCCCCGTTTCGTCAATAAAGAAGCGATGACACTGTCGTTCGCTCAGGCAGAGTTGTTCAGCAAGAAGAGAAACCGTGATATCGCGGCCGATATTGTCCCGAATCCAATTAATCACATTGCCCAGGCGATCTTGCCGTGGCGACTGAATATCAAGTAAGTCTGAGTACTGCTTCTGATTACCTGAACGTTTCATATAAACCACAAGATGTTTCGCCACATAATGAGCAACAGCCTTGCCGCAATCGGCTTCAATGAGGCTTAATGTTAAATCGATGCCAGAAGTCACACCGGCAGACGACCAATACTTCCCATCTCTGATATAGAGCTTTGCGCTTTCTACCGTTAGTGTGGGAAACGCGGTTTTCAATTTTTCTGCGAATGCCCAATGTGTGGCGACTTTCGTTCCCGAAGGCAACCTTGTTCGCGCAAGCAAATATGCTCCGGTACAGATAGAAACTACCCGCTCTGAGTGAACCATCAGCTTTCTAAGCTTTTCTAAATCCGATTCTGTAATACTGTCACTGCGACTTCCCGCACCGCCAGGAATAATCAGGGAATGGCACTTGCCAATCTCTTCAATAGACAGCTCGGGTATAATCTGCAGGCCGGCTTCACAAGTAACAGCTTTGGTGCTAAAACCCACGACTTTCAGTTCATAGCTATCGGGCTGACACTGATTCGCTTCAAAAAATGCAGACTGTGGGCCTGATAAATCCAGTAGTTCGACGCCCTCATAGGCAAGAATACAAATCGTTTTAGTCATAATATTTGCTTAACATTTATTCAGGAGATGATTAATCTACTGCACTTCGTTATGTCACATATGACTACAAAACAACCAAAACTGCCATTATTCTCTCAGGCCTTTTCTCAGCTGACATCCGTCAGATATTACCCAGGCCCAACAAATTATTGCAGCAACCTGTAATAAAAGTGATTCGCCTTGGACTAAGCACAATGAACAAGTTAATAAGGAGAGTGACCGTGAATGAATTTTTTACCCGACTTCAGGATGTATCCGCTATAGAGCTTATTGTTATTTGTGCTGCTGTAGCCGTTTTGTGGTTCCTGCCCGCGATTTTAGCGATGATTTTTAATCGTAAACAGGCCAAGCTCATTGCGTTGGCTTGCATTCCCGCGGGTTTTTCAGTGATTGCCTGGACGGCCGTGCTTGTATGGTCGGTTACCGGAAAGGCTGTAGAAAAATACTTACCCGCAAAAATAAGAAAACAGCTTGCCTAAGCGCTCTCGAATTGGAGAGCGGGTTGCGTTATTCCAATGCGCCTGCTCCATGAAGTGTATCGAACCGCGATTTCATCGAGATAAAAATGCAGTGTTAACAGTGTGTATGAAAAAATACACACTGGGTGGGAAAATATTTCCATGGTTATTTACCAAAATTATCCAACCTTACTTCCAACAACACTAAAACCTTATAAATTTCAATATCTTGAATTAATCAGTAACAAGCCCACCACTCTGGCACACAACTGGCATTAATAGAATCAGACAAGGAAATCACTTTAGGAAAAGCAGACAGGATGTCAGCAGTACGAAGGATTGTTACCTAATTTGGCAAATCTGAATACTTCACAGAGGAATGTTCAGGTTGTGCAAAGAACACTGATGACGTTGTGACGTTGAAAGTGAACTGTCTTCTTGGCAGTTAATCTCCCCTCTAGGCCTATCCCGGCCTTTCCAAAACCTCTGATTTCTCCCGCCATATGGCGGGAGCTTTTTTTCTAGGGTTTAAACAATCAATTTTACTGCCATAGACGAACATTCTGTTCAATAGGTATACAGTTTACTACGTTGATATGGTCTTCCATGTCGATCAATAAATCATCATGAACTAATGTTTATCTTACAGAACGACAGTTGTTGAATGTCATTGTTTCTGCTTCCATGTGTATTCCTAAAAGTGTTTTGCCGGTGCCGTCAGGTCACCGGCTTTTTTTTATGTTCGATTTATACGATTCCCCAGTGTCTGTTTATCCGTAACAATGAGCTGTTCTCAATAATGATTCGTATTTACAATCACTAGTGAATATATAAATGAGAAGAGTATTATGGAAAAAAGACAGCCAAGACAACCCGCCTGTCTAGTGGTAAAAGAAAATCGCGAACTCACCCCTAACATGCGTCGCATTACCTTTTCTGGTGAGGCACTAAAGCAATATCCTGAAATAGAAACCTCGGCGTACGTCAAACTGATGTTTGATTTCGATGGTAATCCATTAACATCGCCCCCCGCATCAATGAAAGATGCGCAGCTTCGTACCTACACCATTCGGGCAATCAACCAAAATGCCGGCGAAATGGATGTAGACATGGCAATTCATGGTGATGACAAACACAGCGGCCCTGCTTCCTATTGGGCTTCCTCTGCGTTGGAAGGCGATACCATTGTCGTGGGCGGACCGGGCAGTTCAAAAGGTTTAGCCGAGAGTTATGACTGGGTATTATTCGCTGGTGACATGACATCGCTCCCCGCTATCTCTACCTATCTGGAGAAACTCGCGCCAGAAACAGTGGGTTATGCCGTAATTAAAGTAACGACGGCAGACGACATTCAAGCACTGGAAGCGCCCGCAGGTGTATCGATTATCTGGGTAACCGGCAATGATAGCCTGATTGATGAAGTGGCAGCACTGTCGTGGCACCCTGGGAAGCCTGGCATTTGGGTAGCGTGTGAATTTTCAGATATGCGCGGATTGCGTCAACTATTGGTGAAAGAACGCCATGTTGCCCATGAGCAGTTGTATATCAGCAGCTACTGGCGTGAAGGTCGCTCTGAAGATCAGCATAAAGTTGATAAACGTAAAGATGCAGAAGCATTTGAGGCAGGGAATTAACCCCAACCCTACCTTCGCATCGTTCTTTCTTCGTCATCATTGGCCGCATGGATGTGGCCTTTGATGTCCACAAACGGCATGCCCTCCCCGCTGTGCAAATCTTCAAGATAATCCGTAACGTAAATAATGCCTGCCAGATTATGACAAACGGTAAGGGGCACTGCATTTAGATGAAAATTAAAGCGGTTCAGCCATTCAGCAATGCGTCGACTGTCACCATCTGACAACGCAAACAGCAAATGGTACATTCGCACCAGTGCCAGTTGAATTTCTGCTTCGTTGGAGTTTTCTGCAAACCCCACATATAAACTTTGGGTTAGTGCATTTTCCGACACACCCAGTAAATTCGCGGCCTCTGGCGGTGTTAAACCTATCGCTTCATAGGCCATTACATAGGCTTTCATTAAAACGGCTGGTGATGTTCCCGTTGCATGCATAGCGATTGCTCCTGTAATTGGGACCTGTATGCTCCTGTTGTTGCGAGAACCATTCCAGTTATTACAGTTTAGTTAAATTTATCCATTTAACCGCTGAAAATAAGGAAAAAATTACTTAAAACTTCCAGAACATCAATTCTGGCAACAGAGGAAATTGGCTTTTTGCTGCATAAACATCAACTTTAGCAACAATATGGTTTGTTCAGAGAATAGAGAGTCTCAGGTAGATATAGGGTCGCGAGTTATTTCACGACCCATTTTATTTGAGCAGAAACCGGCATGGCAGGAACACCACACCAGTTTCTTCGTTCAGGCAGCAATCACGCTAGATAGTGCAGAAAAGGAGGGCTGAGCCTGAATATCTAAAGGCAAGTGCAATTCTCTGGCGATATCACTCACACTGATAATACCCCGTATAACGTGCTCCTCACGGTCGATCACCAAACAATGCTGTTGCCCATTATCTTTCAGCGTACAGATAATATCTTCTACGGTAGCGTATGAGAGCTGCTCATAGTCGAACGACTGCAACATAGATTTAGGTTGCATGAAATCTGCGGCTGTCAATTCGCTGCGGGGAATTCCCTGGGCAACCTTCTGCATAATGCGCTGACTGGTCAAATCTGCCAATGTAACAATGCCGCTGAACTGGCCGGCCTTATCCAGCACAATTTTCATTTTCACGTGCGACTGCTTCATAAGCTGCTCGAGGTCAGCCGCCTTGGCGTCGTAATCAATGACCAGCGGCACATGTTGTTTAAAGTCGGTGAAAACGGCCTTTGCTGGCGACTGTAAAGTAAGTCTGTTTTGCACTTCAGGCCAGGCGAGTTTGTCTACAGATTCAGTTTTGTATAAAGGTAAGGTATGCATAGCTAATTCCTTAATTATCGAAAATTTTGGCTGCAACCAATTTGCAACCCACAGTTGATATCAGGAAAAGCGGGGCGGACCTCTGATCTCGTTGCTACTGAAATAATCAGCAACGCCGAGACTAACTATTTCAGTATTAGAAAAAGAAATGAAACGCGGAAGCGGTATGTCGACAGGAGACAATATGCCATCGCCGTTTTCAGACTCGGCTTCTGCACCTGGCTGCTCAGCAACAATAAACAAATCGCCGCTGACAGCTGCAACGAAGGCTTCTGTTTTCGCGCCCGCAGCCGCACCTCTGCCGTCTGACAAAGCAGGCAACAAAGTAAGCAAACATAGAGCAATAACCCAGAAACGCATGTGTTCTCCTTTGAGGCATATCAATTTTCTGCATGCCTCTTTAATAACATACGACGTTTTTCAGAATTTAAAACTACACTTTAACGCAGTATTCAAATGGCTCGTCGACAGGGAAATATTCTGCCGCAGCTAGAGATTGGGAAGTATTCCCACCCAAACCGGGAAAAGTTCCCATAAGTTGATACCAAAGTACCACCTATCCTCAGACCATAAGTTAATTTTCTGTAAACGGCATTTGCCATACGATTTACATTATAATAATTGTGGAATAGCACTATGACTCAGAGAACATTCAATAAAAGCCTTTTAGCACTTTCAGTGTGTGCAATGCTTCCGGTAACCGCGGCTCATGCCAACAAAGTGGACTGGGAAGATCAGGAACTTATCGAAGTGGTGGGTCAAACCCCGCTTTCCGGCTACGGTTCTGATAACTCGCAGGTTAATGCATCACTAAGTGCGGACGACCTGAGCCTGTCCAATGCGAGTTCATTGGCTCGCTTGCTCGACAGCGAGTTACTTTCAGTATCGATTAATGATGTGCAAAACAATCCGTTTCAACCCGATGTACAGTATCGCGGTTTTACGGCATCTCCACTCCTTGGTTTACCGCAAGGCTTATCGGTTTACCTGAACGGCACGCGCTTTAACGAACCGTTTGGTGATACCGTAAACTGGGACTTAGTCCCGATGTCAGCGTTTGATAACGTCAGCCTGATCAGCGGCGCTAACCCGCTTTTCGGCCAAAACACCCTTGGCGGTGCGCTGTCTCTGCGAAGCAAAACCGGTTTCTCATTCACCGACAACAAGCTCACCTTACAAGGTGGGAGTTTTGGTGAGAAAGGCGCTACGTTGGAAAGTGGCGGCAATAACGGAGAGTGGGGTTACTATGTAAATGCCAGTCTTTATGAAGAAGACGGCTGGCGCGACTTTTCGCCTACCGAAGTCAAACAGCTTTTTGGTACGCTTTCGCGGAAAACTGACGACTCATCCACGCAGCTGACGCTGGCACTGGCCGACAATGATTTGATTGGTAATGGCGCCATTCCCGTTGATTTAATTCCTTACGAAGGCCGCGATGCCATCTATACCCGTCCAGATCAAACACTGACCAACCTCACTTTTGTGAGCCTGGCGCAAGAGTGGGAACTGAATGACAACCTCCAGCTGGCAGTTAACCTTTACTATCGCGAAAACGAAATCGAAACCTACAACGGTGACGACAGCGATTACGAAGAATGTGATGTCGGCTTTGGTGAAACCCTCTGTGAAGAGGGTGAAGAAGATGACGATGACGACGATGATGATTTCGATGGTGATGATGACGTCATTGTCGATGACGTCATTGTCGATGACGACGACGATGATGATGAAGACGGCGATGCAGATGATATTCCAGTGCAGTTTGTGGGCTACTTGCCTAACACGGCGTTAGAAGACATTTCTGATATAGACCCAGACGAGCTGGACGGCACTGCCAATACCTCACTGACTAAAAACCGCAGTTATGGTGCGAGCTTTGAGTTACATGGTAAAGCGCAGCGCATGCATACCCACAACTGGGTATTTGGTGGCGGTATCGACAGAGCGAATATCGACTTCAACAGCGCGACTGAGTTTGCAATTCTGGACAACGACACTGCAGAAGACACCCGCGGCGTGACCGGTGTGGGCGTATTCGATGCGGGTTCAGAGGTTTTCCTTCGAACTGACGTAACGCACTACCACTTATTATTAAGCGACTCAGTGCAACTGTCTGAGAATTGGCAGGTTTGGGCTTCTGGCCGCTTTAATCGCTCTGAAATAAAAATGATGGATCAAATTGAAACCGGTGAAGGGTCGCTGAACGGCGATCACACATTCAACCGTTTCAACCCTGCCGTTGGGGCACAGTACCAACGTGACGCATTAACGGTTTCAGCAAGTTATAGCCAATCGTCGCGGACACCCAGCCCGGCAGAACTGTCTTGTGCCGATGAAGATGATCCGTGCAAGCTGCCTAACGGTTTCGTGGCCGATCCTCCTCTAGAACAGGTTGTTACCGACACCTTGGAGCTACGCGCTTCCTGGATAAAAGATAACCTTGAACTGGCCGGTGCGGTGTTCCACAGTAACTCCAAAGATGACATCATCTTCCAACAAGCCGGAGACCGTCCGTCTGTGGGTTACTTTGTGAACGTAGATAAGACCCGCCGTCAGGGTGCAGAATTTGCGGCTCGCTATAACTTTGACACCCTTTCTGTTGGTGCCAGTGCCAGCTTCTTAGATGCCACTTTCCAATCTGACTATACCGCTTTTAGCCCGCAAAATCCGCTGGGTGGTAACCGTCAGGTTCAAGCGGGTGACACCATTCCAGGACAGCCAGACATGCAACTTGGACTGGACTTCGATTGGCAGGTAATCGACAACCTGTTGGTAGATATGTCAGTAAACTACACTGGCGGCCAATACTTCCGTGGCGATGAAGCCAACGAGAACCGCCAACTTGGCGGCTACACGGTTGTTGATGTATCAGCGACCTGGCAGCTCACCGAAGCCTTAAAACTTGGCTTGCGTGTCGACAACTTGCTCGACAAAGAGTACGAGACCTTCGGTACCTATGGTGAAGCCGATGAAGTACTGGAAGGGATTTACGACGATATCGAATCCACTGAGTTTGTCGGCGTTGGTGCACCGCGCAGCATCTCTGCATTCGTCAGCCTGGTATTCTGATGTAAGCCCATTGAAGCCGGTCATTCCCTATGACCGGCTTTTTCTTATCACCTCAAAGCACTCTTCGAAACCGACGCTAATCCACATGTTGCCGTTTTCTCCGCTAACACGACCTGCTAAAGTACGGTTTTTGGAATCAATAAAACGCGTTTATGGAAAACCCTTTGTTAAAATCTGCCCTGCTTTCTGTGGCGACAGCGTTGTTTCTTACCGCCTGTGCCAGCACGCCAACGCCCAAGGGCACAGTAAAAATTACAGAAACCACGTCTTACTCTGATATCGATGCGAAAGTGGATGCTTTTAACCGCAAATACGGCCCCGAGAATGTGCTGATTGTGTCCGATATCGACAATACCCTGCTGACCAGTGCGACTGATTTAGGTGGCGACATCTGGTATCAGTGGCAGCGTGGCAAACTGGACATTCAGCCTACAGACCAGCAAAAAGTGTCCTGTCTGTTTGAAGACACCATTGGGTTACTTTATGAACTCAACCCCATGCGATTGACCGATCCACTGGTACCGGAAATGGTCGCAACCTGGCAGATGAACGGTAATACGGTGATAGCGCTCACTTCACGCGATCCCCGCTACCGTGCGGCGACTGAGCGCGAGTTGGAAAGTAACGGTATTGATATGACCAAATCGCCGCTTGCCACCGAAGATGGCGCATTACCCGAATACCGCGAGCAACTAGAGCGTGAACTGACTTACAGCCAGGGCGTGATGATGACAACCGGTATGAATAAAGGCGACATGCTGCACTGGGTTCTGAAGCAGACTAATCGTCACTTCGATGCAGTAGTGTTTATCGATGACTCAGAAAAGAATATCGACAATATGTATGCCGCCTGGAAAGACAGCGGCACCGACATGCAAATCTTCTACTATACCCACGTAGAAGAAGCCCGGATTGCCGCCTTCGGCAGCGTTCTCACCCAGCAGCAAGCCGACAAAATGGCTGCAGGCTATGAAACCCTCAACAGTACATTGCTGAGAGTATTTCCGGCACGTCCCACTCAGCATTGTCTAACGGTAAACTGATGACGACGTTATTTATTACCCCCACCCTGCGCATTGATGATAGCGAAATTGATATGAGCGCTATTCGTGCCCAGGGCGCTGGCGGACAGAACGTGAATAAAGTGAGCAGCGCAATTCATCTGCGCTTCGACGTGGCCGCGTCTTCATTGCCTGAGCACATTAAAGCACGTCTGCTGGCTAAAGCTGACACACGGCTCACTGCAGAAGGCGTGTTTGTGCTCAAAGCACAGAATTACCGCACTCAGGAGCAGAACCGTCAGGACGCCATCGACCGACTTTCACAATGGATTGGCGAAGCCACCAAAGTACAGAAAACCCGCCGCCCGACGCGTGTAAGTAAAGGCGTACAGAAACGTCGTGCGGAAGCAAAGAAACAGCAGAGCCAGCGCAAGGATATGCGTAAGAAGGTGGATTACTAGCCTGCTATCAACAGTTCGAAAAGTTAAGAAGACGATTACGGATGGCTTATTGCTGATTACTTATTGCAAATAGTTCATTGCAAATAGCTTTGCGCCGAAGTAACCACATGCTCCCTTAACGCTTTCAGTTGCGGACTTTCTGATTGCCAGTAGTGCCAGTACAGGGGAATATCCATGTACTTGCCAGGAAACAAATCGACCAGTTCACCGGTGTCGATGGCATCCTCAATCTGAAGATCCGGTAACATACCGTACCCCATGCCCGCTAGCATGGCCTGCCGAAAGCCTTCGGACGACGGACACCAATGAATATATTCTGGCTCACCGCCCGCGTATTCACGCATAAAATCGTGTTGTGTTCTATCGTTGTGGTCGAACACCAGACAAGGGGCATGGAATAGGTCAGCAGTTTCTGTGATGCCATGAGCCGACAGAAAGCCAGGACTGGCCACGGCGCGGTAACGAAGCGCACCAAGATAAACGGATTTACCACCATTAACGGTTTCATCGCTGCTGCAAATACACACCATCACTTCACCCTGTTTCATTCTTTTCAGGCTTACAGACTGATCCTCCACTAGAAAATCGAAACTGAATTTCTGCTCTGGTAACGTCAACGCCCGAGGTAACCAGGTTGCCAGAGAATCTGCATTCACCGCCATGCGAACGGCAAGAATATTTTGCTCGGCGTCTTCATCGCCCGACTGCATCCCCAACGCAGCCTCAAGCTGAATAACCTGTTGCAGATGAGTGAGCAGTCGGCTTCCGGCAGGTGTAGCCACTGGCGGTTGTGAGCGCACCAACACAGGTTCACCGATTTGCAGCTCCAGTTGGCGAATACGACGGCTCACCGCTGACTGAGTAATAAACAGCTTTTGCGCCGCCCGTTCAAAGCCCCGGTTGGCAATCACGGCTTCTAGCGCCCGGAGTAATTGATAGTCAAACATGATTTTTACGCATGATGGAGTAGGTTTATTCATTAGAATCATAAACCATTAATCTTTATTCTGCGCACTGTTTGAAAACGCATGAACAATGTAAGAGGAAATAGCGTGGAATCGTTGATCACCGGAATTTTGATGGGGCTTAGCCTGATTGTCGCCATTGGTTCGCAGAATATTTGGGTACTGAGTCAAAGCATGGTGAACCCTCATCGCGTAACCATCGCACTCACCTGTATTCTATGCGACGTGTTACTCATCATTACCGGCGTGTTTGCTGCGGTAAAAATTCAGGCTTTTTTGCCCGCACTGTTACCTTTTCTTATGTGGGGCGGCGTAGCGCTGTTACTTTGGCTCGCAGCACAAGCCCTCACTCGGGCATGGAAAGGAAACGGTGGGCTACAAGTGGCGCCACAACAAGCATTGTCTGCACGTAAAACCTGTCTGGTGGCATTGGGGATCAGTTTACTCAACCCTCACGTGTACCTTGATACCGTGGTATTGCTGGGAAATATTGGTAGTTTGCAGCCACAGCCGGAAATTTTTGCAGCGGGCGCGATTGTCGCTTCTATCTTCTGGTTCAGTAGCCTGGTGTGGTTGGCACCGAAACTGAAAGTCTGGTTAAGCTCGCCATTGCGGTGGCGTATTTTTGATGGAACCGTGGCTGTTGTCCTCATTGTTATTGCCATCAAGCTTGCCAGCATAGAGGTTTAACAGCCATTACTTTGTATGACTTAGTGTTTCTTAATTTTTTCCAGATAGCCCATGGCAAACGCAGAAACGACAAACGTGATGTGAATGAACAGATACCACATGATTTTCTCGTTCTCGATGGTCTGGGCATTCATAAAAACTTTTAGCAGATGAATAGATGAAATTGCCACAATGGAAGCGGCGACTTTATTTTTAAGCGACCCCGTATCCAGCGTACCTAACCAACCTAGCTTGTCGCTGCTCTCTTCGAGATCGATTTTAGAAACGAAATTCTCGTAACCTGAAAACATCACCATAACGACCAGGCCGCCCACTAGCGACACATCCACAAGTGTCAGCGCCAGTAGAATCAAATCAACTTCCGGTACTGAGAAAATGATGGGCACTATATGGATCAGTTCCTGAAAGAACTTCACCGTTAACAAGATAAGAAGCAGGCTGAGCCCCAGATAAATAGGTGCCATCAGCCAGCGCGATGCGTAAAGCAACTTTTCGAACAATCTTTCCATTTTCTATTTAAATTCCAAAATAACTATCGACTACTTTCATTAAGCCGCCTGACCATCTCGTCATCCAGCTTGAGCATGCGGGCAAGCTCCTGCAAGTATACGGTTTCCATATGATTTTTTTCATCAATCACTAAGCATGAAGCCAAATAAATTTCTGAAGCCTCAGCAGGTGTCGAAGCCAGTGCCGCCACTTCTGAAGGGTCAAGCGGCTTATTGATTTCTCTTTCCAGAAACTGCTTTTCATCGCTGCCGATGGCTGAATTAGCCAGTGCTTCATGAATATGCTTCATTTCAGTTTCATCAATATGACCGTCGGCTTTCGCCGCGGCAATCATCGCTTTTAATACATTTACCGAATGCTTCGAATCATTCTCGCTGAACGTTTCAGCCGTACCAGACGTCGCTTTTTCTGCCTGATAATTATTGTAAATCTTGTAGGCCAGTGCCCCGATAGCCACGGCGCCACCCGCTTTAAGTAACGTGGAACCTTTGCCTTTTTTCAGCAGTGATTTGAGCAAGCTACTTCCGGCAATACCCAGCCCCATTTTCTTTAGTGAGTCGGAACCCGACGACGACCCGGAACCTAAGCCACCCAGTTTGTCCTTATGCTGTTTCACTACCGACGAGTTAAGCACCTGATTTAAAACGCTGTGTAAATTCATACTTTCAATCTCCATGCGGACCAGACATCGTTTACGGGAATCGCTTTGACACTATTTAAGTACACAAATTCGATTCAGCCTTTTATAAATAAAAAAGAGAGCCAGAACCCCTGACTCTCTAACTCATTACACTGGCTTTTATACGGTGCTAGTGCAGCTTGAGTTTATGACCCACAATATTGCCCACCTTACGACTCATCAATGTCATAGTGCCTTTAAACCAACCATGTACGGCAAACTGGTGCATGTTGTACAGTGAGATATAAACAAGACGTGCCAGTCGCCCTTCAATAAACATACTGGAGTTAGACAAGGCGCCCATCAGGCTGCCGACTGTGCTGTACTTACTCAGATGCACCAGCGACCCATAGTCTTTGTACTCATATTCCTTCAGAGGCTTGTCGCGGAACATGGCAATGATGTTCTCACCGGCAGTGGTGGCCATTTGGTGAGCTGACTGCGCACGAGGCGGCACCCAGTTTCCGTTTTTCTGTTTGAAGCCACAGCAGTCACCGATGGCAAAAATGTGATTATCAATGGTGCTTTGCAGATACTCATTCACCAAAATCTGATTAGCACGGTTAGTTTCAAAAATGCCCATGTCCACCAGGAAATCCGGCGCTTTCACACCTGCTGACCACACCATTAAGTCAGCATCAATTTCCTGACCGTCTTTGGTTTTAAAGCCTTTTTCTGTGGCTTCAGACACCATAGCGCCTTCAAGTACTTCTACACCCAGTTTCAGCAGTGCTTTTTTCGCTGACGCAGCTATTTTTTCAGGTAATGCGGGCAGAATACGAGGGCCAGCTTCGATGATGGACACCTTTAAACGCTTGGCAGACATTTCCGGCATACCGTACGCCCGGGCGAGATTGGCAATATGGTGAAGTTGTGCCGCCAGCTCAGTGCCCGTAGCACCACCGCCAACAATGGCAACGTGAAGCATATCCTGCTCGGTGCAAGATTGATTGATGCGTAGTAACTGATTCAGTAACGCGCGGTGGAAACGCTCAGCGCCGGCCAGGGAGTCGAGTTTATAGCAATATTCGGCCACGCCGGGGGTACCAAAATCGTTGCAAACACTGCCCAGGGCCATCACCAGGTAATCGTAATCGATAGTGCGCTCTGGCAAGATTTCTTTGCCGTCGCGGTCGTTGAGGGGGTCGAGAATTATCTGCTTTTTCTCTTTGTCCAGCTGGCGCATATTACCCAACTGGAACTGGTATTTATGACGCACGGCGTGCATGCGGTAATCCACACCGTCGGAGTTTTTATCAATAACCCCGGCCGCCACTTCGTGAAGTAAAGGTTTCCACACGTGTGTCTGGCTACGATCAACCAGAATAACTTCTGCCTCACCTTTCCGGCCCAGCTTGTGACTCAGATGTGTCACTAATTCGAGACCACCAGCACCACCGCCAACAACGACGATCTTTTTCATGATGTTTCCTCAATACAATTTTTCCAGCTATTGAATGTCTTGAAAACGGTGTCATCCAATAGCTCGAAAAACTGCTCTCGGTGCTTATACAGCGTGAAAGAATCTGGCGCTTCTGCAAGCGGGAGGCGTTGATTTTCAGAACCGTCTGCCGCAGGGAAGCGGCAGCCGAGGCCCCATGGATGGGTTTACGCCGTGTTCTGAAAATCAACGCCCACCTCAGCCAGAAGCGCCAGATGCCAGACATCACAGATTCACCACGGTACATACGGTTGGAAATTTTATTCCCAACGATAAACGAGACTAACCATGTAGTTTCTCGGACGACCGGGGAAATAGCGGTCTCCGCTGAATGAGGTGTAGTCTGCGCGTTCTGCGTATGCTTCATCAAGCAGGTTATTTATTCGTCCAGACACCGTCATTTGCGGTGTTATATCCCAGCTAGTTCTCAGGTCCACAATGTCGTGGCCATCGTATTCGTGCTGGTTTTCCGGATCGGTGTAATACGAGCCTACGTGATTCCACGCCAGTTCAGCAATAATGTTTTCGGCCGGCGTGTAGCGAAGGCGGGTGTTGGCTACGTGTCGTGGGGCGGTATCCATGTCGTTGCCGTTAATGTCTATTTCGCCGGAAAGCTGTGAATGGCGGTACGTATGTTTCGCTGCTGTGGCTGCAACTATTAACGCGAACTGCTCGCTCATCTGCCATTCCGCCTCAAGCTCAATGCCCTGGTGACGGCTCTTGCCGTTGGCCACATAGAAATAATCGCTGTCACGATAGATAAATTGGTCTTTGTCCATCTGATACACAGACAAGTTGTAGCGAAGTACGTCGCCTTTGCTCTTCAGGCCAATTTCGATGTTGTCGGCAACCACTGGTTCAAGATCGGCGACAGATTGGGCGCGTTGCAAACGGTAAAGCTCGGTGGCTTGTGGCGCGCGATAGCCCCGCGAAAGGTTTCCGTACACCAATAAATCGTCTGATAGCGAATACGATGCGCCTAACTTTGGCGAGAAATTACTGAAACTGTCATCGCGACTTTCTGGACGGGTGTAACGGCAGCCCCCCATACCGCAGGTGGTGCCATCTTCACGTACCCGGCCTGCATTCATGTTATTGGTGTAGTCATATTTGGTGTGCTCATATCGCACGCCCGCGCTCCAGTGCCAGTTGTCGATGTCTCCGCTTAACTCCGCAAATGGCGCGAGTACGGTGGCGTCTACGCTGTAATCGTAGTGACGACCAGAAGGAATGGTTTCTACCAGAAATGCAGAGCCTACGGTTGGCGAGTCCTGATATTGCAACAAATCGCCGGAGGTATATTCGCCATCGACACCGGCCTGCAATGTCATATTGTCAGCCAATTCATGAGACCACAGCGTTTGTATGCCCGCACCACGCTGACTGTTTTTCTCAACGGGTTGTCCTGGCAGGAAGTGCATCAGAAAGTCCATGTCCTGATCGCGTAAATAAGGGGTCACAATGATTTCATCGCCGTTATCCAGCGTCATTGCTACCTTGCTCCACAGTCGTAGTGAACGGGCGTTGCGGTAAGCTTCCGGGTTTTCATTGCCCTGCGCCAGTGCTTTATCTTTGTAGCTGTCGGTACCGCTGATATAACCCGCTGTATCTTGCTCCAGGTTGGTATAAGTGAGGCCAGTATTAACAGAAAATTGGTTGCCCTCGTAGCGGTGACGAAGATTCACTTTCTCCTGGTCCAGCCCCTCATCAACACGGTAACCGTTATCACTGGTCACACTGGCATTAATACCTACACCAGTATTCCCAGCGTCGTAGCCTGAGCGCAGCTTGTATCGTGTGTAGCCGTAAGAACCATAATCAAAACCCGCCATACCACCACCCTGCGTGGTATCTGGCGTGATCACGTTCACCACGCCGTGAATGGCGTTAGAACCGTAAAGTGCCGAGCCTGGGCCTTTTAACACTTCAATTCGCTGGGCCATTTCACTGTGGGCTTCAAACAATTCGTTAATGTTACAGAAACCGGCCGATCGCAAAGGAATGCCGTCTTCGGCAGTAAGTAAGCCGCCACAGGCGCCCGCACCCGAAAATACCGGCGAGCGTAATGCTGGAAGGTATTCCTGGCCGTTCCCGCGCTGTAATTGCGCCCCGGCGATATTGTCGAACACTTCTTCAATATGTGTTGCCGATAGAAGCGCAATCTCGTCTTCGTCTACGCTACTTACCGCTACCGGTTGGGTAAAGCTGTCTGTGCCAGTGCGGGATGCAGTGGTGGTGATGTGTTCAATACTGTCCGATTCAGTTTGCGCTGCCGCAGAAGAGACTGCGCCGATAGTCAAAAGGGCACAGTACAGCGAGCTCAACGGAAATGATGTGTGACGCTTTGAAGTCATAATTCTCTCAAAATGGATTACAGACAGCTTGAACTGTCTCAATAGTAAATGGAAAAAAACAGTTGGGGAAGCCTGCGCACGGCCTCATTCAGGTTTGTTTTAATGGTACTTTTTAGCGCTACCTGACGCCACCGCCAATACTACTACTTTGGAAGTACACCTATAGTTTCATTTCATTGACGGACTAAAGGATAAGCGAATCGCCCCTATCGACGAGTTTCCAATTTAGCCCCCGACAACAATACTCGAAACATCAAAAAAAGTTCGCTGGCAACGCATCAGTGAACAATGGGCATGAGTAACCCGGGATCGATGTGAATTGTTGCTCCGCCTATACGAAAACTAAACAAATCAAAGATAGGTGAAACACATGAACAACAAGAACGTAAGCCTCAAGCCTCTTGCCTTAGCCGTATCAGCACTGGTTTGCTCAAGCGCCAATGCAGCCATCACGATTTATGATGACGCAGAAGTTGCCACAGTATCTGTGGACGCGTCTTTCAACACATTTTACGTAAATACCAGCACCGAAAGCGATGCTGCTGGTACATCTCGCGACCAGTCTCGCGTCAAGATGGGCTTCCTGCCAAACTGGCTGGGAATGAACTTCAGCAAAGACATCAACGGCCTGAAAGTAGGCGGACGTTCTTCTTTCTGGGTCACCATCAATGACAGCAACAGCACGGTAACTTCAACCGGTATTGATGTACGTCAGTTCTACGCAACACTCGGTTCAGACTGGGGTGAAGTGTTACTGGGTAAAGATTTTACCCTGTTCAACCGTAACAACATTTTCTTAGATGAAATCCTGATGGGCTACGGCAACGTAAATGACACGCTTGGTCTTATCGACGGTCAGGGCGTTTCATTCGGTAACATCGGCAGCGGTTACACCTATCCTATGCCAACCTCTCAAATTCGTTATACCACACCGACTTTTGGTGGCGGTTTCAAAGTAGCAATCGCAGCAATCGATCCATCACCTGTCAATGCGGCTGATGACCGCGAAGAATCTGCACCACGCATCGAAGCGGAAGCCACTTACTCAACTGATTTCGACGGCGGTAATGTAACAGCGTGGGTTGGTTTCCTGAACCAGAGTTCAGAGTCAGACACCATGGGTGATGTTGACTCAACAGGTACTTCTTACGGCGTAAAAGTAGGCTTTGGTGGCTTTGCACTGCATGCATCAGGTTACACCGGTGAAGGTATCGGTATTTTGCTTGGCCCAACAGAAGCAGCACTTGGCTTAGGCCCAGTCACGATGTACGACATGAACATGAATGAATTAGATAGCAGCGGTTATCTGGTTCAAGGTTCATACAAAATGGACGATCACCGTTTTGTGGTGTCTTACGGTGAGAACGAAATTGAAGATTCAGACTACATTGGCCACGAAGCGATGCAGGTTGCTTGGTTCTACAACTACAACAGCCACGTCACTTTTGCGGTTGAATACGCCTCCAGTGAATTCAGCGGCATCCTCGGTGACGAAGAAGCCGACACTATCGCGATTGGCGGCATTGTGAATTTCTAAACTGTTATTTGATTGCCAGAAAAATAACAGTCATTCATTTCCGGTCCGCGGGGCCGGGGTCGGGACAGACGAAAATACTGTCCGCAGACTAAAACTCGCGATCTGGCAACGCTTTTAAAATTGAAAAACCGGAGTAATAAATATGATTTACGCAGCACCTGGACAACAAGACTCGGTTGTAACGTTTAAAGAACAATATGGCAACTACATCGGCGGCGAATGGGTCGCTCCAGTAAAAGGCCAGTACTTCGACAACGTTTCACCGGTTAACAACGAAGTATTCTGTTCTATCCCACGTTCTACTACAGAAGACGTAGAACTGGCACTTGATGCCGCTCACAGAGCGAAAGCTGCTTGGGGTAAAACGTCTGTACAACAACGCTCTCTGCTTCTACTGAAAATTGCAGACCGCATTGAAGAAAACCTGGAAAAGCTGGCAGTAGCTGAAACTTGGGACAACGGTAAAGCAGTTCGCGAAACACTGAACGCCGATATTCCTCTTGCCGCTGACCACTTCCGCTATTTCGCAGGCTGTATCCGTGCACAAGAAGGTACCATCGGTGAAATCGACGAGAACACTGTTGCTTACCACTTCCACGAGCCGCTGGGCGTAGTAGGTCAAATCATTCCTTGGAACTTCCCTCTGCTGATGGCAGCGTGGAAACTGGCGCCGGCACTGGCTGCGGGTAACTGTATCGTTCTGAAGCCAGCTGAGCAGACACCTGCTTCAATTCTGGTACTGATGGAAGTTATCGGTGACCTTCTGCCTCCTGGTACCCTGAACGTAGTTAACGGTTACGGTGCAGAAGCGGGTCAAGCACTAGCAACTAGCAAGCGTATTGCTAAGATTGCTTTCACAGGCTCCACTCCGGTTGGTTCTCACATTCTGAAGTGCGCTGCAGAGAACATCATTCCTTCAACCGTGGAACTGGGTGGCAAGTCGCCTAACATCTACTTCTCTGATGTAATGAAGCATGAAGATGAGTTCCTCAGCAAGTGTGTGGAAGGTACTGTTCTGGCCTTCTTCAACCAAGGTGAAGTATGTACCTGTCCTTCACGTGCCCTGATCCAAGAAGATATGTACGATGACTTTATCTCTCTGGTAGTTGCACGTACTCAACAAATCAAACGTGGTAACCCGCTGGATACTGATACTCAAGTTGGTGCACAGGCATCTGCTGAGCAGTACGACAAGATCCTGGGCTACCTGGAAATTGGTAAGAAAGAAGGTGCAGAAGTCCTTATCGGTGGCGGCCCTGCTAACATCGAAGGCTTCAACAAAGGTTTCTACATCGAGCCTACGCTGCTGAAAGGCAACAACAACATGCGTGTATTCCAGGAAGAAATCTTTGGTCCTGTAGTAGGCGTGACTACCTTTAAAGATGAAGCGGAAGCACTGGCCATCGCTAACAACACCGAGTTTGGTCTGGGTGCTGGTGTATGGACCCGTGATACTAACCGTGCATATCGCATGGGTCGTGGTATCGAAGCTGGCCGTGTATGGATGAACTGCTACCACGCATATCCTGCACACGCCGCGTTCGGTGGTTACAAGAAATCAGGTGTAGGTCGTGAGACACACAAAATGATGCTTGACCACTATCAGCAAACTAAAAACCTGCTGACCAGCTACGACATCAACCCGCTGGGCTTTTTCTAAAAGCGTTGCCTGAAAAGGCGTAAGTCCGGTACCCGTCATTCTGGCGGGTACCTTTTTCCTCTGCTGGTCTACGCTTAATAAGGTAAGCCATTCTCAAAACCTAGAAGAAAAAAGTACCTTATGACTGCATTGCCGCGCATTCTGTTTCTGTTAAGCCTCCTATTCTCCAGTTTTATGCAGGTTAAAGACGCGTTTGCCAAAGACGTTGTCCGCGTAGGTGTTTTACAGTACGGCACAGTGAACTGGGAAATGCAGGCCATTGAACACCTAGGCTTGCAAAAAAACCATGATATTCAAGTAGAGGCGATACCACTTGCATCTACTCAGGCGCTACTTGTCGCACTTCAGGGCGGAAAAGTAGACGTCATTCTCAACGACTGGCTATGGGTAGCCAGACAAAAAGGCCTTGGCCGCGAATACCGTTTCGCGCCTTACTCGTCTAACGGTGGCCAACTTGTTGTTAGAAACAACGCAAACATTCATTCACTCAGTGACTTAAAAGGCAAAACTATCGGTATCGCCGGCGGGAAAACCAATAAAAACTGGGTGCTATTCAAAACATTTATTCAGCAACAAACCGGATTAATACTGGGCAAAGACATCGTCGTTAAATTCGGTGCGCCCCCCATGCTTAATGCACTGGTAAAACAAGGCGAACTGGACGGTGTACTCAACTTCTGGCACTACGCTGCGCAGCTTAACGCTGAAGATATGCCGACACTGCTGACAATGGAAGACTTACTTCAAGCTTCAGGTATCGAGACAAAATTACCGGTACTAGGCTGGGTATTCAGTGAAAACTGGGCTAATGAGCACCGTAGCGCGATTAATTCATTTCTGGCGCTGTCAGCCGACGCGAAGCAAAAAATGAAAGAACAGGACGAGGTATGGCAATCGCTACCCGCTTTCACTCGCTACCCAATACCGGCGCAGCCTTTTCTTATTGCCGGATTTCGTGAAGGTATCTTCACCCACGAGACCAAACAAACCGAACCCGCCATGGCGAAGGTGTTTGCCATGCTTGTAGCCAACCAGGAAGACAATGATGTCACCGGTAACCTCACAGCCCTGCCAGAAGCCATCCTTTGGCAATGGGAATAGCGTGTCTGGCGAACTAAATGCCAGCACTCAGCGTTGGTACCAGCTTCCGGTATTGAAGCGGCTGGCATCAGTGTGCCTGTTACTGGCTTTCTGGCAAGTGTACGTGGCCGTGTTTAACCCTGCCCTCTTGCCTGCGCCAACAGACGTATTTGCCCGCTTAGGTAGTGAATTGCAAGGCCCGCTACTGTATCACCTCGGCCAAACGTTACTCCGCGTTGCCATTGCATTTTCTATTGCTATGGTAATCGGCATTGCCATTGGCCTGGTTATGGGTCATAGCAAACGGGTTGATGACTGGGCAGACAGCATTCTTACTCTCATGCTGAATGTACCTGCACTGGTCACCATCATCCTGTGCTTTATCTGGTTCGGTCTGAACGATATCGCCGCTATTCTGGCTGTGGTGTTAAACAAGGCGCCGAATGTGGCGGTGACCCTGCGTGAAGGCGCCCGTGCCGTAGACAACAAACTGATGGAAGTCGCCAAAGTTTACCAGTTGTCTCCACTACGAACCTTCAGCAAGGTGTATTTACCTCAGCTTTATCCGTATGTCATCGCGGCTGCACGAGGCGGCCTTGCCCTAGTATGGAAAATCGTGCTGGTAGTAGAACTTATTGGCTGCAGTAATGGGGTTGGCTTTCAGCTTTCTACCTATTTCCAACTGTTCGATATCACCGCCATTTTAGCCTACACATTGGCCTTTGTTAGCATTGTATACGGCATTGAGGCGTTGGTTTTACGCCCGCTTGAAAAAAGGGTGTCAGGGTGGCGTCAACGATGAGAATTGAAGTCAAACAAAAGGCATTTGAAGCCGCTACCCCACTAATCGCCGATCTGAATTTTTCCGTTGAAGAAGGTGAAATTGTTGCTCTTATTGGTCCGTCTGGCGCAGGAAAAAGTACGCTGCTGAACATTATCGTCGGGCTCGATACTGAATACGACGGTACGATTGCCGAAGTGCCCAAGCGTCCTGTTGGATTAATGTTCCAGGAAGCCCGCCTGATGCCATGGCTCACTGCGCTGGAAAATGTCACATTGGTTGCCCCCGCCACCCATCCTGATCCACAAAGCGAAGCGAAAAAACTACTCTCACTGGTAGGGCTGGAAAAAGACATCAACAGCTATCCTGCGCGATTGTCTGGCGGCATGGCCAAACGCCTGGCGTTAGCGCGCGCGATGATGTTTAACCCTGGCGTATTACTCATGGATGAACCGTTTTCATCACTGGACGCCCCGGCCGCAGAAAGTTTACGACGATTATTATTGACGCTGAAAGAGGAACAGCCTTTCAGCATTATTCACGTAACCCACGACTTAAAGGAGGCCGTCACCATAGCCGACCGCGTGCTGATATTAGACGCAAAGCCCATGACCATTGTGCACCAGGAAATTATCTCACTGCCCCGCCCGCGATTCCTCCACGATGAGGCGGTCAATGAGGTATGTAAACCACTGTATAACGCCTTCCCGGCACTCCTTTATGGAGACACAGACAGGTGAGTCCGTATGTGAAATTGCACAACATTGTTGTTAAGTATTTGTGAAACAGATATTATTCCTCCATACCTCTGGAGGAAACATGAGTCGTCAACAAGCACAACTGGCTGTCGCCCACGATGTAGTCAGCGGTGTAGCCCGCGCCGGGAGTGAAAATCAAGACCCGGTAAAAGCTGCTGCTGAAATCTATCGGGCACTTGCTCCGTGTGAGCCTACCTGCGTGGTATTTTATTGCTGCACACGATATCCGCTGGAGTTACTCTCCCGTGAATTATCGCGCTACTTCCCTGATATTACCGTTATCGGGTGTACATCTGCGGGTGAAATAACCCCTTTTGGGTACTGTAAACATAGCATTAGTGCGTTTGGTTTAAGCCATCAGTCTTTTGCAGTGGAGTCAGTACTCATTGAGAACCTGACGGCGTTTACTAAGAACGACGCCGATGTTTTGGTTGCCAGCATGATGGATAATCTACGGAAAAAGGCTGTCACGCCCACTCCTATCGACAAGCATTGCTTTGCTATGACATTGCTCGACGGATTATCCATCCGCGAGGAGCAGGTAATTGCTGCTCTGAGTACCAGTTTGCATGAAGTGCCGCTGGTGGGAGGTTCTGCCGGTGATGACCAGCATTTCGTAGACACCCAGGTATTCTATAACGGTAAATTCTACAGCGACGCTGCCGTATTCATGCTGGTGAATACCACCTGTATGTTTGAAGTATTTTCGCAGCATCATCTGGCTCCGCAACAGGAAAAACTGGTAGTCACTCAGGTATCACCCAATTTACGTGTGGTACAAGAGTTTAATGCCGAGCCCGCTGCACTGGAATACTGCCGCATCAACAACCTGAAATTGGAAGATCTCAATCCTCGCACCTTTGCCATGTATCCATTGGCGGTTCAGATTGGTGATCATCTCTACATTCGTAGTATTCAGCAGGTTAATGACGACCTCAGCCTTACCTTCTTCTGCGCAATAGACGCAGGCGTAGTGCTTACACAAATGACCTCACCTGGCTTGCTTTCTCATACCTCAATGATCTTTAATTTATTGGAAGAATCAGTGGGTGAGATCCAACTGCTTATTGGCTTCGATTGCGTGCATCGCCGCGCTGAAGTTGACGAGTATCAGTTGGAAACAGAAATGTCTGCGTTATACCGGGAGCACAATGTCATTGGCTTTAATACCTATGGTGAGCAAATCAATGGGTTACACCTTAACCATACCTTCACTGGTGTTGCTATAGGATATCCCCGTGACGAATTCCAGCCAGAACATACCTACTCATAGCCCCTACCCGGCCGTTGAAACTGAATCCGCTTCCGACGAACTGGAACGGCTTCGTTACGAAAATGAAAAGCTCACTAAAATCAATTCGGTATTAATGCGCCGTGTGGAAATGGGCTGGGGCAACCACAGTGATGCTTATCAAAGCTTTGAAGACGCAGCACTGCTGGCCGACAAGGTTAAAGAGCGTACCTACAAGCTTCAGCAAACCCTGCACCGGCTTGAAGAATCCAACCAGCAACTCGATCAAGCTCGCCACGAAGCGGAAA
Source organism: Alteromonas sp. ABH2_165 (assembly GCF_056159945.1). Taxonomy (NCBI): domain Bacteria; kingdom Pseudomonadati; phylum Pseudomonadota; class Gammaproteobacteria; order Alteromonadales; family Alteromonadaceae; genus Alteromonas; species Alteromonas sp. ABH2_165. The sequence continues at coordinate 444,220 of NZ_JBSWWF010000002.1, read as the reverse complement.
TTAGCCGGGTATCGTCAGATCAAGACAGACAACGACTGACCGACGCCATCGAGAGTATTTCAGAATCGTTTGTGTTGTTCGACGCCGAACGCAAAATTGTGTTGGTAAACAGTCGTTGCCGTGAATTCTGGAACCGTTTCGGCATTAAGTTCGAAATGGGAGTAACAACTTTTCAGCAAATCACCGCCGCTTCGCTGCCGTTAGTCGATCATAGCTGCAAGGTTCAACGTAAAGTCAGTGCGTTTCCTGAATCCATTACCCAGACGATTTTTAAATTGCGCGACGACACCTGGATTCAGATGTCGGAAAGGAAAACCGCTGAAAATGGCCTGGTGGTGGTGTACACCGATATCACCAACATCAAGAAAACCGAAGAACTTCGCTATCAAACCGCCATGGCGGAACAAGCACAGTTGCTGAAATCTACCCTTGAAAACATGACCGAGGGTGTGGCGCTCATTAACGAAAACAATGAGCTAGAAACCTGGAATCAGCAGTTTCTTGAGTTTGCCGGTTTACAGGAAAGTGAGGTGCGCCGAGGCGACAAGTATGATGACCTGCTCGCCAACAGCGAATTACACGCCCTGCCTGCGTTACGTTTATCTGAACAACTCAACGACGATGGCTTCTGCGAGACAGAAGTGACCATGCAAAATGGCTGTGTGTTGTTGTTCAAGAGCCACCTGATCCCTTCTGGCGGCATGCTCAATACCTTTACCGATATTACCGAGCGCAGTCATCATCAGCGTGCATTACAGGAAAGTGAGCAGCGCATACGCTTAATTACCGATGCCATGCCGGCGCTTATTTCCTACGTGAATAAGGACATGTGCTACGAGTTCGTTAACCGCGAATTCGAAAAGTGGTATCACCGTTCCCGTTCAGAGATCATCAGTCAGCATCTACGCCACGTGTTGGGTGAGCAGGCCTTCAATAATCTATTCATCTACATCGAACGGGCAATGCTGGGGCAATCGGTGAACTTTGAGGTAGAAAGTACCATGGAGAATGGCAATAGCCGGATCTCCAATAAAACCTACATTCCCCATTTCGATCACGACCGCAACGTGGTGGGCTTTTTTGCCCTTGAACAGGATGTCACCGAACAACGTAGAACAGCCCGGGCCCTTAAGCATGCTTACGATTACATGGAGCAGCGGGTTAATCAGCGTACCAAGAAAATTTCTGAGATTAACGCACAGTTGCGCAAAGAAATTGAAGACCGCCAGTTAGCACAAATCCACTTGCTGGAAGCTAAGCGCGAGGCCGACCACGCCAACGAATCAAAGAGTAAGTTCCTGGCTGCCACCAGTCACGATCTACTTCAACCTATGAACTCCGCACGCTTGTTTGTTAGCGCGCTGGCAGAACAAAAGTTACAACCAGAAGCACTAAAGCTGACAAATTCATTAAGTTATTCTTTGGAAAATCTCGAATCGCTAATTTCCGCCCTGGTAGACATTTCTAAGCTGGAAGCGGGCCTTATTGAGCCCGTACTCGACGACTTCGCGGTTGAAGATTTAATGACAAATCTGGAAGCTGAATTCCGTCCTCAAGCAGAAGCGAAAGGGCTCAAATTCCGTTTCCGTAACTCGTCCAGAGTAGTAAATTCCGACGGCTATCTACTGGCCCGCATCCTGCGAAACCTGCTTTCCAATGCCATTCGCTACACCAATGAAGGCACAATTCTGCTGGGTGCGCGACGCAGAGCCCACGGTCTTGAAATTCAGGTCTGCGACACCGGCATCGGTATACCGGCAGATAAGCTCAGCGAAATATTCCAGGAATTCAACCGGGTAGAAGCGAAAAAACGGCGTCACGATCAAGGTTTGGGTTTAGGACTGGCCATCGTTGATAAGCTCGCTACCGTGATGAATCACAAAACCCGCGTGGCATCAGTGGAGAACAAAGGTTCCCGCTTCACGGTAACCCTGCCCTTTGGTACTCAACGCAGTACAGCAGATTTACCCATTAAACCTGCAGTACAAGACCGGTTTAACAGTCACCTGGAAGGTGCAAACCTACTGATCATTGATAACGACGAAGCCATTTGTCGTGGTATGGAAGAGTTACTTACCGGCTGGGGCATTGATGTGACCAGCGTACAAACACTGGAAGACCTGGCGCGGGATAACTGGCTAAAAGACTTACAACCTGATCTCGTCGTTGCTGATTACCATCTCGACGATGGAGATACGGGCTTTGACGCGCTGGAAATTGTAGAGCGAGAGCTGGGCAGCGATGTGCCCGTAATTATGATCACCGCCAACTACACCAACGAGCTTCGTCAGTCCGTGCGGGCCAAAGGCTATTCACTACTGAACAAGCCGGTTAAGCCTCACAAGATGAAACTGGCGTTGAGCAACCTGATGTCGAAAAAGGCTGGGGAGTGATTTCAGACGACCTGTCTCATCACTTAAGTCCGGCCATGACTGTTTCCAATTTGTAAATGTGTGAATGATAGAATAGTATCACTTGAGTGATACTTTAGTGTTCATCGGAGACACCGTATATGAAAGTAGAATTGGTCACATCGCTTAAGCGGCAGGCGACAAAAATTCTTGCTGATTTACGTGATACAAAAGAACCTGTTTTGATAACAGAACATGGTATTCCTTCGGCTTACCTCGTAGATGTCAGTGACTATGAGTTTATGCAAAATCGTTTGTCTATTCTAGAAGGCATAGCACGGGGAGAACGTGCACTCTCTGATGGCAAGGTTGTTAGTCATTCAGAAGCTAAAAATAGCATGTCCTGAATCAGGACGCATTCCGCCCGAACTTGAGCATTTAAATTATCGCGAAGTTGTAGCAAGTCCTTGCCGGATTTTTTATAAACTGGAAGCAGATAAGGTATTCATCTTATACGTCATGCGGGAAGAGCGGGATTTACGTAAATTCCTGTTAAGCAATAAGTAGCATAAGCTGCGACCAGCCATGGCAGCCGGCCACATCATCATTTATTCATCGCATCAAATAATGATTAAAGTCGATGCTGGCCGCACACAGGGCAGCCTGAATGCGGTTGTGCACGTTAAGTTTATTGAGAATAGCAGATACGTGAGCCTTCACCGTGGTTTCGGCTATGTTAAGTTCGTACGCAATCTGTTTATTCGACTTACCCTTCGCAATACATTCAAATACCAGCAGCTGACGACGGGTTAGCGCTGCAATCAGTTTAGGGTCGATTTGCTGAGAATTACTGTCATCTTTTGGCTTGCTGTTACCACCTTTGCGAATAATGTCTGGCGGCAAATAAACCTGACCCGAAAGCACTTGCTCTAACGCTGCTACAATCTGCTCACAGCTGGAGGATTTAGTGATAAAGCCTACTGCACCATAGGTAAACGCCTGCAATACCACGTTTTTATCTTCTTCAGCAGAAACGATCACGATGGGAATTTCCGGAAACTGATTTCGGAATCGAACAATACCGTTCAATCCGTCCATGCCTGGCATGTTTAAATCGAGCAAAACCAGATCAATGTTTGGATTTTCTTCTGCGACCTCAATGGCAGCATCGAGATCAGTACAGGTGACAGTTTTCGTGTCAGCGATATTGCGCTCTACGAAATCTGTAATGGCATAACGAAAAAGTGGATGATCGTCTGCAACCAGGATCTCTACCATAATTGTAAACCTTTTGTTAATTCTAAACGAATAGTAGTCAATTCAGCATACCGCTGTCGAGCATTAAGCTGTCTACTTGCTTGGTTTTTTCTTTTGTTGCATACCACGCTTTGGATCGTACCCCCAAATTGCCACGCCGCAGAATAGGACTGTGGTAACTAGAGTGACCCATGTTGCCGTAGGATTCCAGCTTTCATATAAAGCAAATCGTATTAATTCAACGCCATGGGTAAAGGGATTGTACGCTGACACCCAATAAAGCGACTCATTCGATTCTTTAAGTTTCCACAACGGATAAAGCGCTGAGGAAAGAAAGAACATGGGAAAGACGACGAAATTCATCACTCCGGCGAAGTTTTCTAACTGCTTGATAAACGACGACAACAACAAACCGAGAGCGCCTAGCATTAAGGCGGTTATCAGCAGAGCTGGAGCAGCATATAAGTAGCCCATCAGCGGCACTTCAATACCCAACAGCCAGGCTACCAGGAAAAAAGCATAGGCTTGCAACAACGATATAATCGCCCCAGCCACCAGTTTCGACACCAACAAAAATGGCCTTGGCAATGGGCTGGTAAGCAAAATTTTCATACTTCCCATTTCCCGGTCGTATACCATCGACAAAGAACTTTGCATGCCGTTGAACAGCAGAATAATTCCTGCTAAACCCGGCATAATATATACATCATAGGTGATATACGTGTCGTAGGGCGGAATAATTGCGATGCCCAGCGCAGCCCGGAATCCAGCAGCGAACACCACCAGCCACAATAAGGGTCGTACTAGCGCACTAACCAGTCTGGCTTTTTGATGCCAGAAACGCCACATTTCTCGAATCACAATGCCTTTGAACGCAACCCAATACTTCATGCTGCCTCCCCGGAAGTAGTGAGGTTGCGATACAGTGATTTCACGTCGCCCACCTGTTCATCATCCAGCGCTTGCTGACAGGGTTTGTCGAGCAGAATTTTGCCCTGATGTAACAGAATAAGGTGGTCTTCAGGCAACACTTCATCTACCAGGTGGGTCGACGACAACACAGTAATGCCCCGTGATTCACACAAGCCACGAATATGCTGATTGATGCTGTCGCGGGTTGGCATATCCAGTCCCACACTGGCTTCATCGAGAAGCAAAATGGCCGGTTCATGCAGCAATGCACGGGCTATTTCCACCCTGCGACGGTGGCCACCATTTAACGAACGTACAGAATCTTTTTTGCGGTCGGTAAGTTCAAAGCGAGCAAGTTCGCGCTCGATAGCCGCTTTACTCGCTTTTGTAGACATGCCGTGAAGACTGGCGTGGTATTCCAGGTTTTGCTGCACGGTGAGGTCTAAATCCAGCGTGCTTTGCTGAAACACAATGCCCAGTGCTGCCAACGCTTTGCGCGGTGCCTTCAAGGTGCTGTGACCGGCCACATCAATGGCGCCGTCACGGGTTTGAAGCAGCTGGCACAACAGATTAAACAGCGTACTTTTACCCGCGCCGTTTGGCCCTAGCAAGGCGTAAAACTGCCCCTGCTCTAGTTGCAGATCCACGTTGTCCAGCACCCACTTTTGCAGGTAACGATAACGCAGCGAATCGACTTTCAGGGCCAGACTCACGGCTTCACCGCCACACCCCAAGGGTAGCGACCCACTTTCAGGGTTTTAATCACTTTTAAATCGTCGGTGTCAATTACCGAGACGTCTCCACTCACGCCATTGGTCGTCAGCAGTAATTTTTGATCGTTGGCGAATTCAAGCATCCACACTCTGCGACCGACTAACAGGTAGTCCAGTACTTCGTAGGTTTTCGCATCAACCACAGCAACATGATTAGCAGGACCCAGTGCCACAAACGCATATTTGCCGTTATCGGTGAGTTTTACGCCTACAGGCTGAACTTTGTCTCTGTGCACGCCGGGAATTTTAAAATTAATGGTATGTGTGATGGCTTTGCTGGCCACATCAACAATGGAGACAGTGCCGCCAATCTCAGAAGATGACCATACGGTTTTGCCATCTTTGGTAAATTCCACATGACGGGGGCGCTGATCCACCAAGGTATTATCGACAAGTTCCTGGGTGCTGGCGTCAATCCAATGCAGCATGTTGGTGGTTTCAGAGGTATTGATCACCCATTTCCCGTCCGGACTGGCCGCCATGCCTTCAGGCTCTACGCCCACGTCGATTTGTGCCACCACATCCCGCTTTTCAGTATCGACCACCGTAACAACGGCATCATCTTCGTTAGCGATGTACAAGTGGTGATTGTTAGGATGCAGTGCGAACTGCTCAGGATCTTCACCAGAAGGCAGGTTATGGATAATTTTGTTGGTTGCCACATCCAGTACCTGCACCGCATCAGAATCACTGGCGCAGATGTACAAATATTTGTAGTCGTGACTGAAAATAATGCCCCGGGGGCGCATGCCGACGTCAATGGTTTGCAATACCTCTAGGGCGTCGGTATCAATTAGGGTCAGAGTGTCATCTTTTTCATTCGATACGTAGGCAATATCTGCCATCGCCGGGCTCGCAGCCATCATCATTACAGGCAAAATCCAAGACTTCATTATTTACTCCTGTGCCATTGAGCAGCGCACTTCAGGTTTGTCATACCCCAGCGTATCCAGGTCGGTATTCGGATGCAGGAAACCCTGCTGAGGCGACTGGGAAACCAGAGATTCAGGTTGAACAAGAGGAATGGGTTGTCGTAGCTGACCGTTCCACTTTCGGAAGGTAAGCTTACGCCCTTTGAATGCCGCCAAATCGAACTTATCACTCATAAGATACTGATAAAGCGTAGCAGAATTCGCTGATTTGGTGCGAGTGACGGCTTCAGAAACCGCCCGTACGGCCAGCCAGGCGTTGTAGTCATCTTCATTCATCGGGCGACCATTGGTATCGAAAAAGCGGTTTTGCAACTGCAGTGCTCCCCACTGTTCAATACTGCGATGCCAGCTAGCGGCTTTCATTCCGTGCGTACCGGCTACAGGGCGCGGCAGGTAAGTGTTGTAAGGAAGATAAAAGCCGAACAGGTTACCTGCGTCAGCCACCAGCACCACGTCGTAATCTTCACCCTGCGTCAGTGCAGGCACTTCCTGCTGAGAGGTGCGACGTAGGTCCGTATCGAAGGTCCAGGTTCTGCGGCCGGTAATTTCTGTGCCGAAACGCTTTGAACTTCTTACATAAGCGTTAGCCATGGCTTTATCTGCCTCGCTGCTCCCTTCTACGATAAACCATTCACGCCACCGTCTCGCCATTAAAAACTGTCCCAGTGCATCGCCTAGCATGGCGTAGCTCGGAGCTGTGTGTAGCAGCCCAGTCTGACATTGGTTAACCCGCCAACGATCAGACTTATTTGTGGCGTTGATAAATAACCGGTTGCTAGCTTCTGGCAGTGCCAACATTGCCGACATTACCTTGTCTGACACATCAAGGATAACGGGCCCTGGGTTCGTGGCAAGCCAGCTTTTCAACGACTCGATAAGCTCAGCAGAATCCGCCCCCTCAACCACTTGAAGAGCGTAATGCTGCTTTAAGAATTTCCCGGTGGTGTTGCTATCGACAATGCCCAGTTCAGCACCCGCAACGCCGTTATTCTCAGGTGTTTTAAACAACGCTAGCGATGGCGAAGGTTTACTGGAGGTTTGCATAACGTACGCTATATTTACGGTCAGTTCATTGGCGTGAACGGGCGGTAAGCAAAGCATAAGCAATGGCAGGAAAAAGTTTAGGCGCAACCGTTTACAGCAACGCTTCGCTGCACGTAAACATAAGGTCTTGGCAAGTTTCGCTATTATTTTTTTATATAGGGCGGTCATTCCGACCCTCCTTTTCGCGAAGGTGAACTAAATACTAGTTGATGCCCCCGCCATAATGAATGAGCTTAAAGGATGAAAGGTTTACTACCTTAGTACAATTGGAGGAAAAGCGCTTATATCCTAATTTGTAAAAGGTGTCTGGTTGTGTCGCAAATACAACAAAACCAACTGAAGTTGTCCGCCAACTCTAACCAGCATTGACACTATCTGACAACTTTTGGAGATGTACACATGAAAACTTTTTCTACCATCATGCGTAGCACGCTTGTAGCAGTGATTGCGCTTTCTTCCGCGCAGGCATTTGCCCACGGCGACGTTACCCCTCAGGCTGTCGATACCAGTGCGTTACCGCAATTAGGTGAAGAGTGGAAAACAACTAATCCATTCACCGGCAATGAAACTGCCATCAAAATTGGTGACTCAGCTTACAACCAGAACTGTGCACGTTGTCACGGTCTGGAAGTTATCTCTGGTGGTATCACGCCTGATTTGCGTAAACTTAATGACGAAAACGAATTTTTCAGCCCGGAAGAAGCTGATGAGTGGTTCCTGATGCGTATCCGAAACGGTGCAGTAATCGACGGTCGCGTTTATATGCCTCCGTTTGAAGGCATTCTGAGCCAAGAAGCGATGTGGGCGATTAAATCTTACATTGAGACTCGCGGTACGCCTGAGTAACGACCATGGCTCGCTTATTACGTTGCTGGATAACGGGCCTGGCGCTGACTGCTTTTATAGCAGCCAGCGCTTTTTCAGTTCAGGCCAAAAGCTACGACGACATCATCGATGCTGGCGTCATCACCATCGCGGTGTACAATAACTTCCCTCCCTATTCCTACCTGGAAAACGATAAACCGACGGGTATCGACATTGACGTGGGCAATGCCATTGCCGAAGGTTTGGGCGTAAAAGCCGAATTCATGTGGATCAATGCCGACGAGAACCTTGAAGACGACCTGCGTCAGGCCGTGTGGAAAGGCCATATCATCACTCGCCAGAAAGCCGATTTAATGTTGCGTGTCCCTTACGACCGTAAGTTTAGCTATGGCATTGATGGCTACGGTTTACCTCGCAATGAAATGGTGGCCATGTTTGGTCCCTACCATCGTGAGAAATGGGCGCTGCTCAAAAACACAGAAAAGACCAACGGCATCGATACGCTAGCGATTTTTCAGTATGAAAAAATTGCGGTAGAAATCGACTCGTTGCCCGACACCTTTCTGGGTTCGACCATTGGCGGCCGTTTGCGCAAGAACATGGTGCATACAACCACCACCTTCGATGGCGTTGATTTGTTCAAGAAGGGTGAAGTTGCTGCTGTCGCGGGTATGCAATCTCAGTTGGAGTGGGCACAACCTGCCTCTGAACAATACACCATCAATGCTACCGGCTTAGCTGCCATGAGCATAAAAGCCTGGGACATCGGCATGGCGGTAAAAACGGACTACCGACAACTTGCCTATGCCATTGAAGGCATCACCGAGCCGATGATCAAAGACGGTCGCATGCAAAGTATCTTTGAAAAGTACGGCGTCACCTACACTATTCCTGGTCTTTATGCCGAATAGCCGGTGACACCCCATTCAACTCTAAGAAGCCCAGTTTTTATACCGGGAACTTTTCCCTACTCACCCTTAAATAGCCAGCATTACAGCCTTGTTTTAGTTCCAATTTCGCGCCACTTTTCACATTCACCGCTTTTATATAAAACACCAAAAAACGTAACACTATCAATGCAAAGCAGCTAAATGACAGCGGTTTGGTTACGACTTTTCGAAGCAAATAAGCAGGTAGTACTACTAAGGGATTAAAAATGATAATCCAAGGTTTAATGGTTGTTAAAAAAACATTAGCTAATACTGATGCTGTCGTCATCCGAACATAGTCTATGCTTAGTGACTGTTGCCCAACTCATAACACGCCGGAAGACGGATTAAACTATAACGCTAGGCAACCTGGAAAAACCTCTCCCAACCTTTAACGAGGTTTTAGAAAGGCGCGCCGGTTGCGCAAAAAGGTGGAATAACCACCTCAAGCACCTGTTGAACTACTGGAGAAACCTGATGAAATGTCGAACAGTTTCACGTCACCTGATTAGCTCTGCTGTCGGTCTGGCTTTGTCTCTTAGCACCGTTGTTGGTGTTCAAGCGGCAGGCGTTACCGATAAAGATATCCTCAACGATGCCAAAACTACCGGCGACGTACTTAGTTATGGTATGGGCCCGCGCGGTCAGCGTTTTAGCCCTCTGGACACGCTGAACACCAAAAACGTTAAGAAAATGCACCCGGTATGGGCATTCTCACTAGGTGGCGAGAAGCAACGTGGTCAGGAATCACAGCCTCTGGTACACGACGGTGTTATGTTCGTAACCGGCTCTTATTCACGTATTTACGCCATTGACGTAAAAACCGGTGATGAGCTGTGGCAATACGAAGCCCGTCTGCCAGACGGCATCATGCCTTGCTGTGACGTAATCAACCGTGGTGCAGCACTGTACGACGACCTGGTTATCTTCGGTACACTGGACGCGATTCTGGTAGCACTTGACCAAAAGACCGGTAAAGTGAAATGGCGTAAGAAAATGGGTGACTACAAAGCAGGTTACTCTTTCACAGCTGCGCCTATGATTGTTAAAGGTAAAGTTATCACCGGTATTTCTGGTGGTGAATTCGGTATCGTAGGTAAAGTGGAAGCCCGTGATGCGAAAACCGGTGAACTGGTATGGACCCGTCCTACTGTTGAAGGTCACATGGGTTACCTGAACGGCAAAGAAAACGGCATCACTGGTGGTGAAGCGAACAAGACCTGGACTGGCGACCTGTGGAAAACCGGTGGTGCAGCAACATGGCTTGGCGGTACTTACGACCCAGATCAAGATCTGATCTTTATGGGTACGGGTAACCCTGCACCGTGGAACTCTCACTTACGTCCTGGTGACAACCTGTACTCTTCTTCACGTCTGGCTATCGACCCTGATACCGGCGAAATCAAATGGCACTTCCAGACCACGCCACACGATGGCTGGGACTTCGACGGTGTTAACGAACTCATTGCCTTCGACTACAAGTCAAAGGGTAAAACCGTTAAAGCAGCGGCTACCGCCGACCGTAACGGCTACTTCTATGTACTGAACCGCGAAAACGGCGATTTCATCCGTGGCTTCCCATTCGTAAGCGGTATTACCTGGGCGAGCGGTCTGAACGACGACGGTACACCTATTTATACTGAAAACGGCCGTCCTGGTGACCCTTCTGAAAGCGAAAACGGTGAGAAAGGTAAAACAGTATTCTCAGTACCTTCATTCTTAGGTGGTAAGAACTGGATGCCTATGGCGTACAGCGAAGACACTGGCCTGTTCTATGTACCTTCTAACGAATGGGGTATGGACATCTGGAATGAGCCAGTAAGCTACAAGAAAGGTGCGGCTTACTTAGGCTCTGGTTTCACCATCAAGTCAGTATTCGAAGACCACATTGGTTCACTGAAAGCGGTTGATCCGAAAACCGGTGAAACTGTGTGGGAATACAAGAACGGCGCGCCTCTGTGGGGTGGTGTTCTGGCTACTGCGGGTAACCTGGTATTCACCGGTACTCCAGAAGGCTATCTGATGGGCTTCGATGCGAAGACCGGTGAGATTGTTTATAAGTTCAATACAGGTTCAGGTATCGTCGGCTCTCCAATTACTTGGGAGATGGACGGTGAGCAATATCTGAGTGTTCTGTCAGGTTGGGGTGGCGCCGTTCCTCTTTGGGGTGGTGAAGTTGCCAAACGCGTAAAAGACATCAACCAAGGCGGTACAGTCTGGACCTTCAAGTTGCCTCGCTCGTAACGCGGGCATCGTAGCAGGGTTTTGGTCCCACAACCCTGTTGCGAGTTTTTCTTTGAGGAGCTGGTATGGACCTGACGCCAGCTCTTTTTTTAAGGACCCACCTCATGACAGGATTCATCCATACTGCCTTTTTAAGACTCCTCTTCTTCATTACACTCTGCATTAGCACATGTGCCACGCTGGCCGAAGAAGTCAGTATCGATGATTCCCTTATCCAATCCATTTTTCCTAAAGCCACGCTCATAGGCGAAAAGCAAACCGATGTCCCCGTACAACCGGTTTATCAGTTACAGGAATTACTGGGCTATGTATTTGCCAGTAACGATTTGGTGAATTTACCCGGCTTCTCGGGTACCCGAATCAACCTGCTTATTGGCATAGACACCGCCGGCAATGTGAAAGGCATTCGTATAATCAATCACCATGAGCCCATTTTCCTGCATGGGCTTGGCCCGGAACCCATGCTCAATTTCATTAATCAATATGAAGGCTTGAATGTGGGACAGCGGGTAATTGTAGATTCTGCTGCCAAGAATAATCCGGACGACCCCTCTACAGTGCATGTGGATGGCGTTACCAAAGCCACGGTGTCGGTGATCATCATCAATGACACCATTTTGTTGTCTTCGCTTAAAGTTGCGCGTCAATTATTATCCGGCTTCGCCAGTTCACCGCTGGCCACGCCAAAAGATACGTTTGAAGAAAAGAACTGGCAGCAGTTATTGGAAGAAGGTCTGGTACGTCATTGGCGTACCAGCCAACAAGCGATGGCCGATGGCTTTAACATCGAGCTTGATACATTCCCCAGCGATACCTTTGACCTTTCTTACGATAACTTCGACGTGTATTACGCCTACCTGAACGCCCCAACTATCGGGCGTAATTTGTTGGGTGACAGCGAATATCAGCGCTTGATGACAATCCTGAAACCTAACGAGCAGGCTTTTCTGGTGATGTCGGAAGGTTTCTTTAACTACCTGGAAGACGACTTCAAACCCGGCACGGTAGCCAATCGCATTTCGCTGACGCAGAATGATTTGCCCTTCCCCATGCGGGATTTAAATTTCTACAGCTATGCCGACCAGCAATTGGGCACTGGCATGCCTGAGAGCGACGATGTGCAGGTATTCGTGGTAAACACCCAGTCTGGCTTCAACCCTGGGGATACCATGTCATTGAATCTGAACATTGATATTGCCCGCAACCATCTCATCCGCAATCAACTGCACCTGCACGATGATTACAGCCTGCCGGAAACCCTGTTTGATTTTGCCGAAGCCGTGGTGGAAGAAGCCCCGAAAGCGCCTTGGGTGCGGATTTGGGAAAACCGCATCGTGGATATTTCCGTTCTGGTGGTGAGCCTGATTCTGGTCACGCTGATTTTCATCTTCCAGCATCGCTTGTCGGGTAACGAGAAGCTATTCCGCTGGGTTCGCTGGAGTTTCCTCACCTACACGCTCATATTCATTGGCTGGCTGTGGCAGGGACAGCTTTCCATCGTCAACATTTATCCAATCCTGCAAAGTGTGATCAATGGTTTCGACATCAATATGTATTTGATGGACCCCATTCTGTTCATTCTCTGGAGCTACGTATTCGTTAGTCTGTTTATCGTTGGGCGTGGTATTTTTTGTGGTTGGCTGTGCCCGTTTGGCGCACTGCAGGAAATGGTGGGCTGGGTGGCGAAAAAGCTGCGTATCCGCCAGAAGAAGGTGCCTTTCGACGCTCACAGTAAACTCTGGTGGGTTAAGTACGCCATTCTGATTGGCCTGGTGACCACGTCTTTTGCATCAGTAAGAGTAGCCGAAATCGCCTCAGAAGTGGAACCGTTTAAAACCGCTATCACACTCCAGTTTGTACGTACCTGGCCGTTTGTTTTGTATGCCGTAGCCTTGCTGGTTGCCGGCCTGTGGATCAATAAATTCTACTGCCGCTATGTCTGTCCGCTGGGCGCCGGCCTGGCCGTTCTGGGTTACTTTCACGCCGGAGAATGGCTTACCCGTCGCAAGGCTTGTGGCAACCCATGCACATTATGTCATCACAAGTGCGACATCAAAGCCATCACGCCCAAAGGCGATATCAATTACAACGAATGTGTGCAGTGTCTGGAATGCATTGTGTACTACAACAACGATGATTTATGCCCGCCGCTTAAGAAAGCCAAGCGACAGGATAGAAAACGCAATCAACAGATACATATCGTTAGCCCTCATGCACATTAACCGTCTTCAGCGGCTTCTTTTCGCTGTTAACCACAGTGCACATGCAGTAAAAACGCGCTATCTAATACTTTTTTATTGTCGGTAAAAATTACAACCCAAACCGTATAAAATTTACACAGAATTTAACTTTCTGTTAAATAAGAATTTCCTTATTTGGCTTATTTTTTGCACAATTTAAGTTCGCATTTAGCCGTTTAATTTGCGGAAAAATTCTTAGAAAAACTTCTAAGCAAGGATATAGTCAAATCATAGGAAATTTTGCAATGCAAAAGTCAAAGTCGCGCCTTTTAAAGGCATTAAGTATCTCTGCACTTGCTCTGTCAGCGTCATCGTACGGGGCCCTTATACCAAGTTCGACTTATTATGGAAATGTCGGAATGTCCACAGATGGATGGGGCGGTTCGAGTAATAGCGGTATTGTTAGTGCTAGTGTAGACGCAGGTTCAACAGTTGTGGCTGCATACCTTTACACTGCGACTCAAGGTTCAAATACTACGCCAACCGTGGCACTAGACGGTGTGAATGTTACTTTTGGCCCTGAGGTCACTAATCCAAGTTATCCACATACAGGAATGCATAAAGCAGACGTAACTTCCATTGTGAAGAGTACTATCGATGCTGGTCCTGGTGGTATCTACGATTTCAGTATCGAAGAACTCGTGGGTGGTGCATCAGTTGATGGAAGTGGACTGGTTATCGTTTACGAAAACTCAAGTTTACCGATTGCTTCTGTTGGCTTGCTGGATGGTTTCTCGGACATTCTCGGCGATACAACATCAATTAACTTCGCAAGCCCTTTAGATCCTACCTCGCCAGGATTTTTTGCGGAGATGGTGTTAGGTATAGGCTTTAGTTGCTGCAATCAGGCCTCTGACGTTTCAGTCAATGGTACACTGATTACAGAAAATGCCGGAGGATTTGATGACGGTGAAAACCAGGCAAATGGTTCGCTGATCACCTTCGGCAGCTTCGACGATGCTTATTCACCGTTCATGCCTTCCTATGCTGAAGATACAGAACGTTACGACCTAACAAACTACATTAACGTTGGCGATAGCTCGATCACAGTAGATACGATTAACCCTTCAGTTAACGACAATATTTTCTTTGCTGGATTTTATGTTTCCGGGGAAGCGGGTTTCAATGCCCCACCACCATCTGTAAATGCGCCAGAGCCTGGTACCCTTGCAATGATGGGTTGCCTTTTAGCCGGGCTCGCCGGCTTCAGACAAAGGGTAAAGCGAAGCTAATTAACTTGAAAGGTTTTGTACTTTACATGCAATGACTACACTCCGCTTCAGCGGAGTGTTTATTTTGCGCAAGTCGCTGTGACAGGGAGTACTTTACTTGTCTTTTCTGTCCAACCAGCTTTTCAACAATGCAAACGTAATGCGTGGCCGATCGCTATAGAAACCGTGTGCGCCACCGGGTACCACAGCCAGCTCAGCACCGGGTGTCAGTGCCAGATAGTCCTGCACCGTATCAATCCGGGCTGAGTCATATTGACCAATCATAAACAGGGTTTTCATTGGGTCGATGTCTGCCAGTAAATGGGTGGCATCGTAGCTCTTTAGCACGCCGGTAGATGAAAACTCACTCGGTCCCCACATTTTGTTGTAGATAAGCGGGTTAAAGCCGTTGCCGCCTACGTTCTCGTAGTAGACTCTAGCCGCTTCGGTGCCAATACCCCGGGTGTAATAAGCTGAATAAAGTTTGGTGTAAGCCTTACGACAAACATCGCCTTCTGGTGGCTTCGCTGATTCGCACTGTTTCAGCGTTTTTTGTACGTTTTGCGAGGCGGCTTTTACCAACAGGTTTGCATCCATGATCCAATGTGGCGTCGAAATAAATGTGCCTCCCAAAACCGTAGACACGGTGTGCTGGGGATATTTAGCCGAGTATTCCAGTGCCAGCGCCGAGCCCCAACTATGGCCCACAACATGCCACTCATCTAACCCTAGGGTTTTTCGAATCGTCTCTAGAGAATCAACAAATCGTTCGACCCGCCAGTTGGCCGGATCGTTTGGCTGCTCTGATTTACCACTGTCGAGTTGATCGTACATGATCACCATTCGATCGTTGGCCAGCTCAGTCATGCCGACGAAGCCATTGTGCGTGCCACCCGGGCCACCGTGAATAAATACCACCGGCGTTGTGTTTTTATGTTCGATTCCATTTAAACGCACATAGATCTTGCCGCCTTCCACCGGCACCATCAGCTCTTTTTCTGGTTGGGCCCAGGCAGCCGTTTTTGCCACAGCAGTGAAAGACGTTACACAGAAAGAGAGAACCGTGACTAACGATAGAGCAACAGCTTTGGCTGAGTAGGGGAGTTTTACGCGCATGAAGGAATCCGGTTAAATGTTTTAAGAATTATCAGTTTGACAGCAGCATGGGGGTTCAGAGTAGCAGATTATCCGTTACCTGCACAAAGCGATCAGCCGCGCGCTTCAGGCTGTCGGCAGTCAGCGCCTCAACACCGTACACTTCCACTTCACATTGGTGCTTTTCCCGGGCACGCTGAACCAGCAAATCAAAATCACCGTCGCCGGACACCAGTACAAGTATGTCGCAATGTTCCGCCGCTTCCATCATGTCCAGCGTTAAACCCACATCCCAATCGCCTTTAGCACTGCCGTCGGCGCGCTGGATAAACGGTTTAAGCTTCACCTCAAAGCCAATAGCTCTGAGAATATTCTGAAACTGCTTCTGCTTTTCGTCGTTACGATTGATAGCATAAGCATTGGCTGTCACCACTTCCCTATCGTGAGTCACCTCAGCCCAGAAACGGTTGTAGTCAAAATTGCGCTTAAACGCACTGCGGGTGGTGTAATAGACGTTTTGCACGTCTACGAAAATACCGACTTTTTTCACAACAGGCCTTATTAAATTTGTATAGCGTTAACCATCAGCAAAACCGGGGCAACCAGCATAGCGCATTACTGACTTTAATATTTTACATTCTAACAAGAACGCTCCATTCCGTTGTAAAAGAAAGCCCTGTTCGGATTTATATAAATACGGGGAGAGAAGTAGCATTTTCTAAGAGTTGGAAGCCATTTTCTCAACCAGATAATCCACAAACACCCTCACTCTGGCCGGCATGTGTCGCCCGCCAATAAACACAGCGTGGATAACTTCTTTGTCTTGTGGGTTGAAGTCTTCTAGCAGTGGAACAAGTTGTCCCGATGCGAGCATCTGTTCGATATGAAAGTTGCCTACCCGGGTAATGCCAATATCAGCCATGGTAAGTTCAACCAGCGTTTCACCATTGTTCGACGTCATATTCCCTTCTATGGGCAGAATGTATTCTTCACCATTTTCACGAAAAGGCCAGCCGGGCTCTATGCGCTGAAAACTGAAATCCAGGCAATTAAAGTGTTTTAAGTCTGCAGGGGTTTCGGGAATGCCTGCCTGTGCTAAATAGTTGGGTGATGCGACAATGGTTCTGCCGGTTTTACCTAAGCGCCTGGCGGTCAAATTGCTATTAGGTAAAGGGCCGAAACGAATTGCGACGTCAATATGGCCGTCGGCCACATTACTGATTTTATCGCTCACCTCGACTTCTATTTTAATGTTGGGATAACGCTCTAAAAACTCTTTGTACAAAGGAATCATGGTCAAACGACTGTAGGCTGTTGCGGTACTCACTTTAATTAACCCGCTTGGACTCGCCCGGTCGGCAATGGCGCGCTCGGTCTCTTCGACGTCTTTTAAGATTCGCCTGGCAGCCAGGGCATAAGATTCCCCTTCGCTGGTTAAGTAAAGCTTGCGAGTAGAACGAACAAGCAACCGCACACCTAAACGCTTTTCTATTCGGGTCATCATCCGGCTTACTGCCGACGGTGTTAGACCGAGTTCTCTGGCTGCACCACTCAAACTGCCGAGTTTCGCCACCGTTAAAAAGGTTTCCATTTCAGTCGTTTTATCAGCTTTAACTTGCTTCATTTGTGAATCCAATGCAAAACAGATTAGCTTTCCACCCCACTACTCGGGGATTCTCTATGTCGTTATATTCCCTAACATCATAAATAAACTTGAGTTCAACATGAAGATTAACTTCCCACTGATGGCGCTGGCCATTGGTGCTTTTGGAATTGGTGTAACGGAATTCTCTCCTATGGGAATGCTGCCCGTGATAGCAGATGACTTAGGCGTCTCTATTCCAACAGCAGGTATTCTCATTAGTGCATATGCTTTTGGGGTATTGGTGGGTGCGCCGGTCATGACTTTACTGTTTGCCAATATGCCGCGCCGTCGCCTGCTAGTTTTGTCCATGGGCATTTTTACCCTAGGCAATTTAATGAGCGCGCTGGCCGACAGTTACAGCGCATTGATGATTAGCCGCATTATCACCTCGTTCAATCACGGCGTATTTTTTGGTGTTGGTGCTGTCGTCGCAACCCAATTAGTGCCGCCAAATCAACGTGCCGGTGCGGTTGCAGCAATGTTTTCAGGGCTCACCATTGCAACTGTTGGCGGTGTGCCGCTGGCAAGCTTTGTGGGCACAACGCTGGGCTGGCGAAATGCGTTTCTAGGTATTGCGGCTATCGGTTTGGTTGCAATGATAGCATTGCGCTTTAGCTTGCCTCCGTTGGTGAATCAAGAAAAAGCCAACATTCGAAATGAACTAGCTGTGTTAAGCAAAGGGTCGGTGTTGGCAGCACTACTGTTAACGGTGGTGGGTGCCAGCTCTATGTTCACGGTATTTACTTACATTGTGCCAATTCTGCAGCAAGAAACTCATGCTTCGACGACTTTTGTCACAGCTATGCTGGTGCTTTACGGCGTGGGGCTTGCGGTGGGTAATGTGCTGGGCGGACGCTATGCCGACCGCACTTTGTACGGCACATTAATCGTATCGTTAATTGCGGTCATTCTGCTGCTGGTGATCTTTACCGTTACCATGTCTTCTTCCGTTGTTGTTGTGCCACTGATTTTCCTTTGGGGCATTGCTAGCTTCGCTGTGGTTCCACCGCTGCAATCATTGGTGGTTCAGGAGGCCAGCGAAGCGCCGAATCTGGCATCGGCCATGAACATTGGTGCGTTCAATCTTGGTAATGCGGTTGGCGCAGCTTTAGGTGGCGGCGTTATAAGTGCAGGCCTTGGATTACCAGCGGTAGCCTTAGCTGGCGCAGGCACCGCCTTGCTTGGGCTACTCATGGTGTTAGTTGCCAGCAGAAATAAAACGAGCTTTGCTTTAAGCACCTAGCCGGAATTAATAATCAAATAACCGGCCAGAAAAAGGATGCACCTGCTTATCGTGCAGGTGCCTTCAAACGGCTGATAGCCCCTTCTCTCCCTCACTGCTTCACTATCCATCTCTCCGGCTACCGCATCTTCGGCTAGATTTTCCGCACATCCGTCTCAAAACCGGGACTTTTACATTTCAGGGTTATAGCGTAGGAATTGCAACACTATAACATTACTAAAAATAACAAGGTTCGGGGAACAAATGTCAACCAGAAGACAGTTTTTGAAATATTCAGCGGCATTTGCCGCATCATCTACCGCTTTGTCTTTATCTGCTCAGCAATTTGAAAGTCCGGTTGGTTCAGCTGCAACCGTGGCCAGGGATGAGAACTTTTGGCAAGCCGTACGCAGTCAGTTTGATGTGCAAAACGACATCATCAATCTGGAACAGGGCTACTGGGGCAAAATGGCCAATCCTGTTCAGCAGGCCTTCTTTGACCACACGAAGAAGGTCAATCATGCCATGTCCTGGTACGTGCGTAAGCAGTATAAAGCCGATTTTCTTGCCGCGCGGGAGTCTGTTGCTGACGCTTTGAAGGTTAAAACTCATGAGATCATGCTGACCCGCAATGCCACGGAATCATTTGTAAATTTGATCACGCAATTCAATGATTTTAAGGAAGGCGATGAAATCTTGTGGGCAGATATAGATTACCCTGCCTACCAGGACATGATGGTCTGGTTAAGCGAAAGCAGAAACGTAAAAGGTCACGAGTTATCACTTCCGGCCTCCGGTGCAGATGATGATTACGTTGATGCGTATCGCAAAGCATTTAAGCGCAATCCACGTTTAAAACTGATGCTGCTTACCCATGTGAGCAATCAGCATGGCCTTGTTATGCCGGTTAAGCGTATTGCAGAACTTGCGCGAGAACATGGAATCTATGTTATTTGTGATACCGCTCAGTCCTGGGGTCTACTCGACTTCACGCCGGATGAACTTGGTGTCGACTGGGCAATTTTCAATTTGCATAAATGGATTGGTTCACCGGTGGGTGTAGGCGCTCTGTATATGCGGGAACAAACCTTAGCACCTGTAATGCCCTTTCCGGGCGAAGATCCGGGCGACAATGACGTGGCTAACCGCGTACATCTTGCAACGTCTGACTTCGCCAGTTTCTTAAGCGTGCCAGATGCCCTGGCATTTCACCACAAAATTGGCGGCAAAAATAAAGAAGCGCGGTTGCGGTATTTGTGGGAAAGCTGGACGCTACCACTGAGGGAAAACCCTGAAGTTGAAATACTTGGCGCAGCCAGTTCAGATAATGCATCTGGCATGGGTGGCTTTCGTTTAAAAGGCAAAACCAGCCCCGAAGAAAATCAGGCATTACAAAAACGCCTGGAAGAAGAATTTGGTATTTTTACCGTTGTCAGAAATGACTTATCCAGCGGCAGTAATATCCGCGTGACGCCGCAAATTTTTACTCCGGTTGCCCACATGCAGAAGCTAGCAGAAGCGATCATCACGATAGCAGGCTGACAACGGGGCGCAACGTGCCCTGTTAAACGCCCTTCACCGTGATTGACGTAACGTCCCGTGATACCGCCACGTTGCTGAGCAGTTCGACAAAGCGCCTCACCTGTTGCGTTTGCTCAGGAGCAGCTTCTGGCAACTCACAATGTAACGTGGTATCACTGAGGCGCTCGTATACCACCTCCCGTCCACCAAGGTCAGCAAACTGACCGGCGTTCCTGATACGGTAATAATCATTAGCCAATGTGATAGCGGGCATTGCGAACAGTGCTTCATCAGTAACACGACTAACATTGCTGCATATCAGCGTTTGAAGTGCGTCACCAACCGTTTTGCTTTGAATGAAAGTAGCCAGCGGCTGCGGCCATTCACGACCCACATAGCGCTGACGCACCACTTCTTTTAAATGCGCGTCGGTAAAACGCAGATAGTCCGGCGCATCTAAAATGGTTTTATCCCAGTTTATCAGTCCCGCCTGGTTGCGGTATTGCCACTCTTGAGCATACACAGGGAATAAGGTATCGAAACGGCCGACTTGCTGCTGAATGATGGTATCAACCTGAGCACTGCCATCATTGCTTAAGGTAACCACGCTGTAGCCTGGCTGATAGGCAGCCAGCGACGGCACCTGCACATTCACCAGCCCGCCGGTGTCTTCAGGTTGTGCAATGTCGTACAGGTGCATATGCCCGGCCATATGCAACCGCAATCCGAGATCAGATAAAATTTGCGTTGTCGATGCTGACGGCATACGTTTGAGTTGCATGCCGGTGTCTCCGAACAGCTCAGCCAGCTGCTTTTGTGTGTTGTCGTAGAAGTCCGCCATGGGAAAATGGCTGAACGCAATCAGGCGCTTGTTGTGCTTTTCAGCCCGCTTGACTACGCCCGCTATCCAATCAAGGAGTTCAGGTTTGTAGTCCACCAGCGCGTTATAACCCGCATTTCCCGAACCATTAAATTCCCGCGACGAAACCATTCCTTTGGGTGTATACACATTGGCGTCGATAGCCAATAGCCAAAGGCCTTCTACCGGTTCAACCAGATAGCTGGCATCAGGCATGAAAATACAAGATTCCCCGTTCTCTTCAGTCGAATTGCTTTCCCCACTTTTACTTTCTGGATCGCACCAGCGCCAGCCCCGTTTAGCAACATCAGCTGTACCAAAGGGCGTTTCATACAACGCATCCTGTGATGACGGGCTGAAGCCCTGTGATTTCAGGGTTTCCATGATGTCAGCATAGCCCCATTCCCGCAGTGCATTGCTGCATTGCCATGCCGATTTATTCAGGCAATCAGGGTGGTCAGGACTCATTACCGCTACTTCTTTGCCGCTGCGATGCAGGAAGTCCTTCTTTCCTCCGGCACGGGAGAAGGGTCGCACGGGGTCGTGGTTGCCGGTAATTGCAAAAAAGCGCATGCCGTATTTGCCGGTGTATTCAGCCAGAATGCTAGCCAGCGCCCTCACGTTGGCGGGCTGTCCGTCATCTGAAAAATCGCCGGGTAACGCCACCAGCTTAATGCCTTTGGCAGCAATCTCATCCAATGCAGCAAGAAAAACAAAATAGTTTTCATTGAACAGCCGGGTGCTGTTGAGCTGCGCCTGCATGCTACGCATTAACACTGGCGTTTGTGCTCCCTGTGAGCTGATAGCTGAGGTTGGGATATTTACTATCAACGGCAGTTCAGAGGCATCCAAATTTTCAGCTGCCGAGAAGAAGTCATGCAAATGAATGTCTGCAAGAAAGGCAATTTGTAACTCCTGCTCTTTCTCCTGATTATCAGGTTCCGGCACTTCAGTTTTCGCCGCTTCGGCACCGCAGCCAGAAAGTATTATTCCGGCAACCATACCAAACACCCATTTTCCCCATAGTACCGTTTTCATTTTTTTCGTCCTGCATAGCCAATGCCGCCCGTTAAAACACACAAAAAATAGCGGCCCAACTCACATAGACGTGCACCTTTAAAAAACGGGGACAGAGATTTTCAAATGTCACAAAAACTTCATCTGAAATATGACAATTTGATGAATATTAATAGGTTAGCGAATTTTTGCTGTCCCCGAAATTTTGCTTTTCGCATCTTCCTCACACATGACCTGTGAGAGAAAACCAATGCGACTTTTAACTACCCTGCTTTTATCCATAGCGGCCACGCAAACAACATTTGCAGATGCGCTGACAGATTATCAATGGATTGGCTCGCACAACAGTTATAAGCAAGGCTTGCCTGCGTCGGTTTATCAGTTTTTGGCCAAAAACAATCCGCGAGCTGCCAAACAAATTAATTACGGCCATGGCACTCTTGAAGCACAGCTGGATTCCGGTTTGCGTCAGTTAGAAATTGACGTGGTGAATGACCCTACAGGCAATCAATATGACAAACCGGAACTGGCTACTCGCCTTGGCGAAACCTGGCTAAGTAATGAGGCTCAACGCGAGCTGGCACGACCGGGTTTTAAGGTACTGCATATACCTCACGTTGATGTGCAATCTCACTGCACCGGTTTTGCCGCTTGCCTGAACAAGTTAAAACGCTGGTCTGAGGCCCATGCTGACCACTTCCCTATCGTGGTACTGATGAACGCCAAAGAGAACCAGCCTTCTTTTATAAATAGCCCTGCGCCTGCGCCGTTCACCGCCGCCACTTACGACCAACTCAATGACGTCATCCGCAAAGTATTAAAAGAGGGCGTTATTACCCCTGACGATATCCGGGGTGATTTCAGCACCCTGCGTGAAGTTGTGCTCGAACGCGGGTGGCCGGACGCTGACAGCCTGCGCGGGAAATTTATTTTCGTGTTCGATGGCAACGTTGATCAGAACGCCCGCTTCATGGAAAACCATGCAGGACTAAAAGGTCGCGTGATGTTTGCCTCGTTACCAGCAAACGATGATGGCGCCGCTTTCATGATCATCAACGACCCGTTCACGCAACACACCGAAATTAAGCAGCGTGTGGCAGAGGGATTTCTGGTTCGCACCCGTGCCGATGCTGACTTCAGTGCCAGCAATGAAGACAAAACAGCGCAAAAAATGGCGGCGTTTACCAGTGGCGCGCACATGATTTCCACCGATTTTTATCTGGGTTCTCTTCAGGCAAAACGTGACGGCCACGTTGTCAGTTTTGCCGATGGCGCCCTGCGCCGGAAAAACCCGGTTTCTCAATAATTCACATTACTCAACATTAAAAAATAGGAACACACTATGACAACCACGTTTAAGAAACACGTTCTGGCGGCTTCCGTCATCAGCGTATTAGGCTCCATTTCTTCTGCTGCTGTGGCACAAGAACAAGCCAGTACAGACGACATTGAAAAAATTGAAGTGTCAGGCTTTCGTAGCTCACTCATTAAAGCAAAAGATCTGAAAAAAGATGCACTGGGCACGCAAGATACCATTCTGGCCGAAGACATTGCCGACTTCCCCAGTCTGAACCTGGCAGAATCTCTGCAGCGTGTACCGGGCGTCACCATTACCCGTGAAGCGGGTGAAGGCCGTCAAATTTCATTACGTGGTCTGAATGCAGACTTTACGCAAGTACAGTTAAACGGCATGGAAGCACTGGGCACGTCTTCTTCGCCCATGGACAGTCGTGGTACCACAAACAACTCTCGCTCTTTCGACTTCAACATTTTTGCGTCAGAACTGTTTAACCAAATCGACGTGAAGAAATCGTACTCTGCTGATATGGATGAAGGTGGTATCGGCGGTACGGTAGGTCTGCACACTGCCAAACCTTTTGATTACGATGGCTTCAAGGGTGCAATCAGTGCACAAGCGGGTCAGAACTCAAATACCGAGGACACCAGCCCGCGCATCGCGGCTCTGGTTTCGAATACCTGGGACAAGTTCGGCGCACTGTTCTCCATCGCATACAGCAACCGCGATACCAGCGAACAGGGCTATAACACCTATCGCTGGCGTCCTCGTGATGCCCAGGGTTCTGACATTTCTGCGTTATCAGCGGAAGATCAGGACGCGGTAAACAGTGGTGATTTGCGCTTCTCCCGTGGTAGCCGCTACTCGCTGTTTAACAGCGACCAAACCCGTCTGGGTGCAACGGTTGCACTGCAGTATCGTCCTACCAGCGACCTGTCGTTCGGTTTAGATGCGCTGTACGGCAAACTGGATAACAAGCGCTCTGAATTTCACCTGCAAAGCCGTGGTTCCAGCTCAACGGCGTTAGGCTGCACCGGGCCGGACTACGATGACGGCGCGCGCTACTACTGCTCTGAACTGACTGACATTGAATTCAACAGCAACAATGAAGTGGTGTACTCAGAATGGCAAAACACGGCGCTGCATTCGGAAAGTCGCGATCAAACCGCGAAAACAGAAATTACCCAATTTGTCTTCAATGCAGACTGGACAGTGAATTCTGATTTATCGCTATCTGCCCTTGCTGGTCACATGAAGAGCGAATACCAAGACAACAGCGCTAAGGTGTATCTTGAATCCTTCGGCGACATGACACTGGACTTCCGCCCAGACCGATTCTACGGCCAGAACACCTATATCAACGACTACGATCCAACTAACATCGATGAGTTCCGCTATCATGAAATTGACCTACTTGAAAACGAGGTAGAGAACAGTTTCGACGTGGCTAAAATTGATGCCGATTTGTTTCTCAATGATATCAGCAGCGTGAAGTTCGGGTTGTCGTATAAGAAGTTCAAACACATGGACAACTACCTGCAAACCGACAACCTGCTGCGCAGTGAATGGCAGTCGGGTGAAGTGTCTGACATAGTAGACCCAACCACGGTGTACGTGAATAACGGGCACGAACGTCAGTCGTGGCTGAGTACAGATGTGAACGCTGTGCTCGCCGACTTCAATATCGACCGTAATGGCACCATGAGCCGCACGCCAAACAATGTGGAAGAAGAAACCAAAGCAGCGTACGCGCTTTACGATCTGAACATGCTGCTAGGCGATACCGAGCTTCGTGCAAACTTTGGTGTGCGTTACTATGAAACAGAAATTGCGTCTACCGGCCTGGTTAACGACACCAACTATGTCACCATTGAAAGTGACTACGATGGCTTCCTGCCAGCGATGAACCTGGCCTGGTATGCCACCGACAATCTGGTATTGCGCGCCAGTGCGGGTAAGAACCTGACTCGCCCAACGCTAAATAACCTGGCCGTTGGCGGTAGCATCAACACCGATCCGCTGGCCGGTTCAAGCGGCTTGTCAATCAGCTCTGGTAACCCGTCACTGCAGCCATTCGAAACCCTGAACATGGAAACCGGCGTTGAATACTACTTTGATGACGTAGGCTACGCAGCGCTGTCTTACTTCCGCAAAGACATCGACAACTTTATCGCCACCACCACCATTCCTACACCTTACGGTGAAACCGGTTATCCTTCTGCCCTGATTGAAGGCGCGGTAGACGAAAACGGTGTGGCGCAGTCTGCCAGCACGCTGTACAACGTGTCACAGCCACAGAACCTGGAAGACAGTGATTTCAGCGGTTGGGAAGTGGCGTTTCAGCGTGATTTCGACTTCCTGCCAGCACCGTTTGATAAACTAGGCGCGATTGCCAACTACACCTATGCGGATGGCGAATCGGTACACAATGTTCTGGTAGACGGCGAAAACGTGCAGGTATCCCGACCGTTCTATGGACTGTCGAAAAATACCTATAACCTAACAGTTTACTACGAAACAGAAACCTGGGGTGCCCGCGTATCTGCAGCCCATCGTGATGACTACCTGACACAGGTAGAAACGTCCAGTGACGATCAGGATGAAGCGGGTTTCCACGGCACCACTTACTATGACTTCTCGGCGTTCTACAACATTAACGAGAAACTGAAAGTGAGCCTGGAAGGCATTAACCTGAGCGATGAGCGTGAAGAGCAGTACTCTGACTCTGATGACCGCCTGTACAACACCACATTAAGTGGCCGTACGGTGTACCTGGGCGTGACTTACGTCATGTAAGGTTTCATTGAAAAACCCAAAAGGGCCGGTTTCACGGCCTGAAAGCAAAAACGGGATCGCAAAGATCCCGTTTTTCTCTTCCAGCCAAGCTATGACCCAACATTAAATGTATGGACATCGAACCATTATCATTGTTTCAGTTATAAATGTTCACCTAAGTATAGGCGATGTGCTTTTCCCACTTCTGCCACAAATTCATTCATATCACCAAAGGCGACCAAACCGGAGCGTTCCGCGTAATACGGCCAATTTGAAACGACCTTAACCACCGATTCCACCATTTTCTTAGCTTTCGCAGTTCCAATATCAGCAAAACGCGCTACAGCGACTAGATCGTCTAACTGAATATCCCGTGTTTTACCATTTACGGTCATTTGATGCTTACTCGTCCATCCCGCGCCATTACTGTAGGTAATGTCGTAAGCTGGCGATAACCGCCAAGCACCAGACTGGTCCATTAAAAATGAAATATTCTTTGTATGATCATCCTGGTTAACAGTCACTACGTTGAACACCATACGTAAATAGAACTGTTTAATTTCTTTTGCTGATAAGCCCAATTCACGCATGACTCCTATTGCCTGTTCATAGGAATAACCGCCAGATACGTTAAAGTCGTAATGAGCCAAACCACACAGCGATTGCATATGAATTTTGTCACCGCCACTGATCCTATCAAAGCGCTTAGTCATAAAGTGAGAGCGCCCATTTTCTTCAAACAGACGACATTCATTCATTTCAATACCAGCATCTAAGGCCATCAAATAATACGCGTATTCAAGCAGTCCAAAGCCTTTCGGATCAGAAAGTAACTCTTTATCTTTATTCCCATCTACACCATCGAACTTTAATAAGTAGTATTCGAAACCTTCACCTGCAGGAGCCTGACCAGTTTTAATTTCATTGGTTTCTTTGTTCCACGCGACAACCGCTTTTGCTCGCGCACCACCAGCCGATGTACCAACTAAGATGATTTGCTCGACAATATCCCGTCGCGCATCATGATTTTCGTGCTCAAACGACGTGTTTAGTTCTGTCTTTTCTTGAAGAGCCTTGTTCGCCAAACTGACAAGCTCACTCAACTGAATTTCTGATACACCTTCTTTGAACTCACCGAGAGCGGGCCTAAATTCCAAACCTCCCATACCACGAGAGCCGATATAACAAAGACGCTCTATAGGACTAAATGATTTCGGATCGCGAGAATTACGCTCTAACCACTGGTCAATTAGCCGATTACCAAACTTATCAGGTAAGCTATCAGCTAACATTCCAGGTAAACCTTTAAAGGTTTCTTCTGACAAATCACCAAATGAATAAGACTTACTGCTCAACGGCATCTTCAGCGGCGACAATTCTATCCCTGAACGCTGAAAGTGTTCTGAATATTCAAAGTAACCCAATCCTTTTTGCCAAATCACTGAACCAATCAATGTATCCCAAAGATACACATCAGCTTTTTCGATGACTTCAGCCATTACTTGTCCTTGTTTCCGTGTAAATCTTGGATCTTTTTATTCCACTCGAAACCCGCTACTCGCTCATTCTTATTTTTTGCCTTTGATACGCGCTTACGTTTCTCATTTCTTGTTGTTAACAACGACGCTGACTTAATTGGTGGCTCCGGCATAAAATTATCTATTTCATGCAACTTGCCCAAGGCACGCATTACAGCCAACATTTTTAAAATACCAACGCTTCGCTTACCACCCTCTAAGCTCTGCACAGTTGACACATTCACGCCAGCTCTGTCGGCCAACTCTTGCTGCTCAAGCCCTTCATTAAGACGTACTTGTAAGAATCGCTTACCTATCATTTCGAGGATCGCTGCATTACTTTTTCTGTCGAGTTCCATAATAATGTTAATACTCATTATTGTGTGTGAATACTGGCATTATAGTGCAGAAAAGCACTATTACTCTAGAATTATAACATTGTAAAAAAGCATTATTATGACATTAAAGTTGCATTATATTGTTTTTTTACAATATTAAGAAACAGCCGACAGAAGCTACGTCGCGTGCCTATGGCGAGTAAAATTTAATGTATTCGTGTTTGGCCAGCTATAAATGCAAACTAAAAACGATACGTTACGCCAACGTAGTAATCTCGCCCGCTTAGCGTGGTGTTGTAAGGGCGGTGAGAGGAATCGGAATACTGAATTTCCCGTTGATTGGTGAGATTTGTAGCTTCCAGGCGCAATTCCCAGTTATCCGCCACATACCAGGCAATAACGGCATCAACATACACACTTTCTTCGAAGCCGGTCTCGTCTTCATCCTGCAATGTCTGGCTATCAACCCTTGCGAGATAATCGTCGCGATAGGTAGCTGAAAGACGAATACTTAAATCGTAGCTTTCCCAGTAAGCAGTAATGTTCGCCAGCCAGGGGGATAGAAACGGCAAGCTTTTCACCGACAGCGCTTCGCCGGTATTGGCATTATGGTAAGTGAGATCGCCTTCGGTGTAACTCACATTTCCCACCACACCCAGATGGTATTGAGGCGACCAGGGCCAGGACGTCTCAAGCTGAACACTGGCCTCTACACCGTAAAGCCAGGTTTGCTGGGCATTCTGTGCCGTCACCAGTGTAACACTGTCGCTCGCAGATAGCGAAAGCAACTCCTCATATTCCGGAAGTTGGCTGATGAGTAAGTTGTCACTTACATACACTATGTAGTCATCCAGAAACTTTGTAAAGGCGCTCACTGCAAACCGATTCGTGTCGGAAAGATATCGCTCCCAGGCCACATCGATGTTGTAAGCACTGTAGGGTTTCAGGCTGTCGTTATAGCCATAGAGCGTATTTTCTTCGCTGTCATAGCGTACAGTCGCGGCCAGATCATCTAACTGCGGGCGGCCCAGCGTTTTACTCACACTCAGGCGCAATGTGTTGTTTGCGGCTAAACGATAACGCAGATTCACCGCAGGTAACCAATGGACGTGACGCAGTGTGCGGTTGCGGGCGAACTCGCTGTCAGAATCACTGATGCGGGTTTGTTCGCTTTCAATGCGTAAGCCTGCATCCAGCAGCCAGTTTCCCCAATCTGTGCTGAATGACGAATACAGCGCCAGGCGCTGCTCGATGATGTCGTCTTGTTCGGTGCTATATTCACTTTCAGCGGCAGCATGGGTGCCCTTCAGTGCACTTACCTCATTGGGCAATCCAAAATAACCAAATATCGCGTTGGTATTGAGTGTCAGCCAGTTCAGCTTAGGATGAGCAGTGAGAGGGGTGCTGTAGCTTTCAGGCACCGTGCTGTCTCGTTGCCCGCTTGCCCAGTCTGCAGACAGGAGATCCTGAATATCATAGAAATCGGTCTGATTGCGAAAATGAACCAGCTCAAGGCCGGTCTTCCAGGTCGTGTTATCCGTCGGCTTGTAAGCTAATGTATAGCGGGCGTTGAAAAAATCCGTGGCGGCGAAATAGGCTTCGGCGTCCAGTTCCTTCATTTGCCAGAAAGTGGGTTGTGTCAGAGCGTCCTGATAGGTGATGTCCGCAAAGCGAGCGTCGTGGCGATAATCCACCGTGATATCGGTTTCCCCTTCCATGTAGGCCTTGTTGCTGCGGGGCATATCGTAACGGGCGTGCTCCCAGCCAATCACACCGCTACCGGTTAGCGCCTGTGCCCAATGATGCTCAACATTCATCACCCACTGATTGTAAATGGTGGCCACTTGTTGATAACGACTTTCCGTTCCCACCTGAGCCTGTTCATAGGCCGCATAAATCAGTTCGTTCTGGTCGTTCACAGCGGCATCAACGATACGGGTTTCCCCTTCAATCACCGGAGTCGAATTAAAGCCTCGGGGATACAAGTGATATTCGTATCGCTCACCAGCCAAACGTCCGTGCAACCAATCCAGGGTAACGTGGGCAAAGTCGGTTTTATATTCAATGGAGGCTCCCACTCCGGCGCGGTCCATGTCACTCTGCCATACCGAGTAGCGATTCCCCCGAGGTATGGTTAACTCGCCATTTTGCCATGCACTGGCAAGCGCTGTGGGTAAGGCGGAGATATCCGCCCCATCAGGCGGAATACTGCGCCACCGAAAGGTATTTGCGCCCATTTCCTGATAAGAACGGGTGCCGTAGGCCACAGAGAACAATGCGCCCCAGTGACCACGGGCATTCGACACCATGGCAGATACCCGCTTCGATAATACGTCGGTAAACTGGTTTTCACCGGTTTGGGCAGACAGGTTCCAGTGTAAACCGGGGTGGTCGAAAGGGTGCGCGGTTTTAAGCGCCACAATGCCTGCCATTCCCCCTGTGGGTAATTCAGCATCGTAGGTTTTCAGCACTTGTATTTCACTGAACAAATCAGTGGCAAACAAATTCAGATCGAAAGAGCGGTCCCGCTGCTTCTGAAGTCTGCTATCCATGGGCGAATCGTTGTTTGCCAACACTGTCATGCCGTTCAGGGTAACCAGGGTGAAATCCGGGTTGAGCCCCCGCAGCATGATTTGACGGCCTTCCCCGGCTTCACGGGTAATCGACATGCCGGGAATTCGCTGCATCGATTCAGCCAGGTTGCGGTCTGGATAACTGGCAATATCGTTTGATGCAATCACATCGGAAATCACGTGATTCTCACGCTTACGCTGACGGGAGACATCCAGCGAAGCCCGTAATCCGGTAACTGCCACCTCTTCAATAGGCGCTTGGGGGAGCGATTCATCTGCCGGACTAATCACGATACCCTCGGCGGTGATGCGGTATTGCAATCCCGCGGGATGTAGCAGCGCTTCTAAGGCTTGCGGCAAGGTAAACTGGCCATTCAACGCTGGGGTGCTCATGGCCGTATTAACTGCAGCGTCAGTGACAAAAGACTGACCAAACCGCTCAGAGAGCGCGCGCAAGCTGTCTTTAAGCGGTTGGGATGCAATAAAAACAGGAACAGGAGACGGTGAAGAAACCGCAGCGCTGGCGGGTAAGGCAATGCACAAACCTGTCACCACCGCGATGGCAGTGAACGAGAAGCGAGATAGCGTTAACGGCTTAAACACTTTCACAACCCGCCCTGCTAGTCGGACACCGTTATGACGTAGGCGTCATCCTTTTCTACCAGTGAAAGCCCACCTGAATGCGCCAACAATCGCAGGCTTTTCGCTGCTTCATTAAGATTAAACCGTCCGCTAATGCGTTGGTTACCGTTCCCTACCACGTGCACCGGCTTATTCAGATAGCGGGACAATTGCTCGGTTACGATGCCAACAGGCTGATTATCTGCATCTAGCCAACCACTTCGCCATTCCGGCAACAAACTGTCGTCGATTCGGAATGTACGGTGCCAGTTGCCATCTTCCAGGATCACGCCCTCGCCTTTCACCAGCGTGAGCGACTTGTCAGCAAACACACGAACAACCCCCTCGTACACTCTGATCACGGTTTGATGCGCTAGTTTATCTATATCGAACGCGGTGCCGACGACCTGCACCTTGGTGGTATCGACATTAACTACGAAGGGGCGCTCCGGAGCATGAGCAATATCGAAATAAGCCTGTCCCTGGGTAAGACTCACTTCACGCAACGCCTGCGTGTGATTCACCTGCAATGATGAATTGCCGCTCAGATAGACCACCGAGCCATCTCGCAACACGGCCGATTCAGGTGAGCCTGCGTGTGTTTCGACAGACAGTGTCTGAGCCTGAGCAACGGCCACTGGCGACTCTGTTTGCACGGTATTGTTGTGTTGTAACCCCAGCCAAATAACCAGTACTGCCGCCACCGCCATACTGGCCGCAATGGCAAACCACGGGCGCGCTGTACGGCGTATTTCGACGACGTCAGGCACAATGGTGGTTGTTTTATCGTGGCGCTGTCGACTGGCTAGCTGTATTGCTGCCGCTGCCACCTCAGGCTGGCCAATCGCCGCTGCAATGCGCGTGAAAGCTTGTTGATGTTCAGGCACAGCAAGCCACAGCGACAATTCAACCTTGCCCTGTTCGTCCAGTTCATCAAAGCGATCAAACCAGTCTGCGGCCTGATCTAAATGATCTGCGTGTGTCATCTGTGCCTCTGTTACTTACATTCAATTATATAGATGGTGATTTTATGCATTCGGGGACAAAAAGAATGATTATTCTGCAGATTCTGTCCAACCCGCTTCTTCCAGTTTGAGCGTCAGCTCTACCATGGCCCGGGTAAGGTGCTTTTTCACCGCTTCCACACTCAAATCCAGCGCGGCGGCGATATCGTCCCGGCTCATACCGTCTACTCGCCGCATAACAAAAACGTCCCGGCGTAACGGCGACATTTGTGCCAATACGGTTTCAATAAAAGCCAGTTTACTCGCGTTGTGATAATGGGTTTCGGGACTGTCGTTGGCGGCTTCCAGTTCTTCATTCTGCCAGTCCACGGCATTCGGCACGGCTTTACGCTGAAAATCATACAGCACCGACTTCGCCACGGTAATCATGTAGGCAAGTGGATTTTCCAGTTCGGCGAAGCGCACACTTTTACTGGTGCGCAGCAGGGTTTCCTGCAGCACGTCTTCGGCTACCACCGGATCATTGGTAAGCCCGCGGATAAACGCTTTTAACGCGCTGCGGGACTGAACGGCTGCCGGGTCGGTAATGCCCTGCCAGTCAGCCGGAGAGTTGCTTTCGTTCAATGTTGCCTTCGCTGCAGAAGATGAGAGATGACAACATTAATGCAGATTTATGACAGTGGGATGATACTCAAACAGCAAACTTCAATCATGAGAGCACAATACGCACTTCGCAGCCATCGGAAGTAAAACGGTGCTGATAGGTCCATTCCAGTTTGGCCGTTACCCTTTTCACTAAATCCAAACCAAGCCCGTAACCTAGCTCGTTGCCTGTGGTTGTGTCATCACACTGATCGGTATTGTCTTCACGATTATTGATGGTCAGCGTTTGGCCGCACTGGCGAATGATAACCGTGCCGCTTTGGGTATGTTGGAATGCGTTACGAATAAGGTTGCCGCACACAATGCGAAGCGCCGTACGCGGGATAGAGCAAACGGCCTCATCCGTAGCGAGTTCCACCTGCACCTGCTTTCCGATTAGCAGGTATTGTAAGTCCTGCACCAGTGTAGACAGCATTTTGCCTGGCTGAATTTCAGAGATAACCAGATCGTCGTGGTCCTGTCTGCTCAGCCACAGCAGAGTTTCGGTGAGGTCGGTCATGGTGTGCGAAGCGTGGTCAATCCGTCGTATGGCATTGCCGCCTTTTGATGGCCCCTTCTCTTCCAGCTTATGTAGCAATTCCACACTGGAACGAATCACCGCAATAGGGGTGCGAAGTTCATGGCTGGCGTGGGAAACAAATTCTCGTTCCCTCACCAATCCTTCCCGCACGTGTTGCAGGCTGGAATGGACAATACCCGCCAACTCGTTGAGCTCCTGGTATTTAAATTCCGGTACAGGTTGCTCCAGAGTTTGCTCGTTAAGCCCCTGCGCCCATAAACGTAATCGTTCTACCGGTTTGGACACACTACGCAGCAGGATCATCAGCACGCCCGCAAACAATATCAGTACCACCAGACCTAACAGCATAGACCAGCCCTCGTGGGACAGGATGTACCTCGGCTCATCTTCTAATCGCAACGTACCAAACACCTGCGCCACATATCTGTCGGGATGAATGCCTCTGCGATCAACCACTTTCACCACAAACATTGCGCTCGTAGGGCGGAAAAAAATAAATGATCGCTCCACTTCCTTATACAAGTGAAAAGGGCGAAGCGTGTCGGGGTTAAATTTTGATTTAACGCTTTCGGGCAAATCGTTCCAGTCGGCAGCAATAATATAGCTCAGTACTTCCTGTGGCTTACCTGGCTCGACCCTGGTCTGTCTGGCTGCATCCACCATAGTGCCGCGCATAACGCCATCCATACCGGCAAAAAAATTCATCATTGCGAGTACGCTGAAACCAGAAATGACCACGGTTCCCATTACCAGCAAAGCAATGAGAATATAGCGTCTTAAACTCAGGCTGAAGCCACGAACCATATTATTGTGCTCCGGAAACTAATCTAAAACCCACACCGGTAGCGGCTTGTACGTCCAGGCCGCTGTCTTTCCCCAGTGCTTTTCTCAAGTGGTGAATATGTACCTTCAGGCTGTTGGAGTCTGGTCGGTTTTCTCCCCACACCGCCTGAGAAAGCATTTCCCTGGATACCGGCGCAGGGTAAGCCCGCACCAGTTGTTCAAGAACAATAAACGCGGTGGGGCTCATCTTTATCGGCTCGCCTGCCAACGTAGCCGTTTTTCCGTTCACGTCTACGCAAAGTTCACCACATCGCAGCTGCTTTACCTGTCCGCTTCGTCGTAGCGATAGCGCCTGCAAACGTGCCACCAGCTCAGCCATGGCGAACGGCTTTACCAGATAATCATCGGCCCCTTTAGCAAACCCGGCCAGCTTGTCATCTAGCTGGTCCCGTGCGGTGAGCATGATAACCGGAGTATCATTGCCCTTTTCACGCAGCTTCTCGCAGACCGACAAGCCATCCAGTCGGGGCAAATTGATATCCAGAATGACCACGGCATATTCGTTTTCCTCCAGAAAATTCAGTGCGGCCACGCCGTTACTGGCATGATCACAGTCAAAGTCTTCCAGTGCCAGATAATCAACAATGTTCCCGGCTAAATCGAAATCATCTTCAACCAGCAGTAATGTGGTCATTGCGGTCTCCAAACCGTTTTCCAATGGCATGCTTAAGTGACAGCAGACCACGTTTGGCATCTTCGTTAATCAGCACCAGTGCAGGAATAAGCAACAAGGTGATGACAGTGGCAAACAGAATACCATAACCTAACGATGCCGCCGCAGGGATCAGGAACTGGGCCTGACGTGAGGTTTCACCAAGAATAGGATACAACCCGGCGAAGGTGGTTACCGATGTCAGCAGAACGGCCCGCAAGCGGCTACTGCAAGATTCGACAATAGCGTCTTGCACACCTTGCCCCATGCGGCGCAGTTCATTGAACCGGGAAACCAGTAACAATGAGTCATTCACCACTACCCCGCTGAGGGCGAGAATGCCGTTCAATGAAAGCAAGCTCATCATCAGTCCGTTACTCCAATGACCGAGAATAGCCCCAACGATGCCAAAGGGAATGGCGGTCATGATGATTAGCGGCTGTATGTACGATTTCAATGGAATGGCTAGGAGTGAATAGATCGCAATCAGCGCCAGGATGAACACCGTTTCCATAGAGCTCTGGGTTTCTTCCTGTTGCTCGGCTTCACCGGCAAAGTGAATTTTAAGATCGGCATACTGACGCTCAAGCTTCGCCGCCAAACCTTCGTTCAACTGTTGCACTAGCTCTGTAGACGTGACCGTATCACTAACAACCGACGCAGAGACAGTAAGCGCTCGCAAACCATCAATCCGTGTGATTTGTTTCTGCTGGCTATCTGGGATGATTCTGGCGACCACATCCAGTGGTACCACTGTACCATCGTCCAAACGCACACGGGCGTTAAGAATATCTGCGGGGTTAGAACGATCGGCTTCCGGGTAACGTACCCGCACTTTCACCTCGTTCTTGTCGCGCAGATAACGCTGAACAATTTCACCACCGAATGCCCGCAGTAATTGCTGTGAAAGGCTTTTGGTATCCATACCCAGCGCGCGGCCCTGGGGCGTTAGTTCAAAGCGCAGCATGGCTTCACCGGGTGTGAGTGAACTTTCCACACTGTGAACCCCCTCGATACTGGCGAGCTCTTCACGAAAAGCCGCTTCAGCCGCGTTCAGGGTGTCGTTACTGATACTTTTCAGCTCAACCTGGAAGGCACTTACCATCTCGCGGCGGGATTGAATTTTAAGTTGCTTCACCCCTTCCGGGTTCCCTGCCAGTTCACGCCACTTACTTGCCAGCTCGTCCAGTGTGTAAGGCTTGTCCTCTGAAAGAAACACGGTCAGGCTACCACTTTGGTCACCAGAGGCGGTAACCTGCAGGTTACCAATACCCGAACCTTCAAGACCATGCTTTTCCATCAAAAAAGCGTCGGCCTGATTGAGGGTATTTTCAAGGCGGGTAAGGTTCTTCTCATTCTGACCATAACTGGCATCGCTCTGTAAGGTCATGGTAGCGGATACCGTGTCACCCGGCATGCTGGGGAAAAAGCCGACCCGCACAATACCGTTCATAGGCATGCCAATCACCAGAATAAACAGGGCAATGAACAGCATTACCGAGGCATAGCGATACTGAATCGCTTTTTTCAACGCAGGCTGATACATGCGCTCGTTGAAGAAAGACAGTCCCCGATCGGCACCGCGCTGCACTTTACCCCACAAGTCAGCAATGCCTTTTTTCGGCTTTCTGTGTGTGGGCAAGTGTGCAAGGTGAGCCGGTAGAATGAGCTTAGATTCAACCACCGACAGTAACAGACAAATCGTGACAATCATACCGAACTGAGAATACAGCTTCCCTAATCCGCCTTCCACGTTCGACAACGCAAAGAACGTCGCCACCGTGGTTAACACACCAAATAAGGTAGGCACAGCAACCCGTAAGGTGCCTTTAATCGTGTTGCTCAACGTATCGCCGTATTTCTGCCGGGTGGAGTATACGCTCTCCCCCACCACTACGGCGTCATCCACCACAATCCCCAGGGCCATTATGAAACCAAACGTGGTCATTTCATTAATGGTCATGCCTGCAAAATCGTCGGTCATGAAAAACAGTGTGCCGAAGAAGATAAACGGCAAGCCTGCCGCAACCCAGAACGCCACGCGTAAGTTCAGGAATATTGCCAGTGTTATGAACACCAGAATAATGCCCGACATGGCATTTTTAGTGAGCAGAGAAAGGCGGTCGGTGATCATAGAGCTGCTGTCGTACCAGGTTTCCAGCTCGACACCTTCAGGCAGTAAATCGCGCTCGTGCCAGTCGGCAACGACCTGCTTCGCCTGTTCAACCATGTTGACCACGTCACCGTTTTCGTCCATCACGATCTCGATACCGTAGCCGTTCACGCCGTTATAACGGGCCAGCGAATAGCTATCGTCGGCAAACATATCGGTGACTTTGGCTACATCGCCCACGGTAAGATAGGTGCCGTTGTCATTGGCTACCAGCGGAATACTGGCAAAGTCTTCGGCATAATAGGCTTGTTCAGACGCCTTAAGACGGATGACTTTCTCTTTATTCCGCAGGCTAGTGGTCAGGGCGGTAGCCGACTCCTGATTAATTGCATCAGCAATGTCGGACATGGTGATCCCATAAGCCTGCAACTTCGCTTCATCAATTTCGATGGACATCATCGGGTCGATAAAATTAGGGGTACTGACTTCGCGAATACCGTCTTTGGCCAGTAATTCTCGTTCCAGGCGCTCGCCCAGTTGTTGCAGGGTGGCGCGGTCGGTATCGCCGTATAACTCAACCCAGATCACATGCTCCTGACGACGCCCTTTCGAAATCACCGCTTTTTCTGCATCTGACGGGAAATTGTAGATACTGTCGACTTTGGTTTTCACATCGGTTAGCAGCGTATCGAGGTCGTAGTCACTTTCCTTCTCAACCTGCACACTGGCGCCGCTGGCAGATGAGGTAGACGTGATCCGCTTAATGCCTGGCACAGATTCGAGCGCATTCTCGATATTAATCGCAATGCCCTCTTCCGCCTGCTCGGCATCACCACTGTCGTAGGTCATGGACACGGTAATAAAACGGGGGTCCATGCTTGGGAATGCCTCTTTGCGGATATCGCTCAACGACGCAATACCCACCACAATCATTGTCAGCATCAGCAGGTTAGCGGCTACCGGGTTACGGGCAAACCAGCCAATGATACCGCCGTTATTAATAGCGCCGCCGTTATTATTGTCCATCAGACGCCTCCGATACCGGCATTACTTTTGTGTTCACCAAGTAACTGTTGAGCGGGCGCACGACAACTTTCGCCATATCCATACCTTCCACCGGGGTGATAAAGGCGTGACCGCCTTCCATAAACAGTACTGACGGGGTAAATTTATCCAGTGTGTTGTTATCGGTGACGAACCAAACTTCCTGCTTCTGGGAAATCGCCGTAGACGGAATTTGCCACACGTCATCCCACACGCGACCAGTGATTTTCGCCACCACATAAGTGCCGAAATAAAGCGGTGTAGATTGCTCAAGAGGTTTTTCCACACGTACAACAGCGCTACGCTGGCGCGACGTGGTATCAAGATGTTGCTCCACACGCTCAACCACACCCTGCCATTGAGTAAGCCCGTCCATGTCGGTGAGCGTTACCGGCCACTGCTGCTGTTTAAGCGAGCTTGCAGGCGGCAGGTTGTTCCACTGACTAGCAGAAAGCGGCACAGAGATTTCGGCGATATCCGTAGCGTACAAGCCTGCGACTTCAGCACCAGACTGAACAAAACTGCCAGGCTGAATACTTCTGCTCACCACCACACTGTTAAACGGAGATGTAATTTCCGTATAAGCCAGGTCGCGCTTTGCCTGCGTCAAGGCTTCACTGGCTTGCTTCACTGCTGCCTCGGCGGCAGCCAGTTGCGGCTCGCGCAATACCAGCGCAGAGGAAGGCTCGCCATCCAAACCCGAACGCTGCCATTCAGACAAAGCCTGCTTGCCTTGTAATCGCTCTTCTTCCAAGGCAACTTTTGCCTCTTCCAGCGCGGCGCTGGCTGCAGCAACCGCTTGTTTGTAGTCGGTATCGTCGATGGTTGCAAGGATGTCGCCTTCACTGAACTGTACGCCGGTTTCAAAATTATCAGCCAGTGACTGAATGCGCCCTGCTACTTGCGCAGATAAAGTAAGATTGAACTGTGGATTCACCTGGCCGTAACCTTCCACATTGGCCTGATGCGAGCGGCTTACTACATTCACCACACCCACCTCAGGTACGGTCGCTTCCTGTGCGCCCATAGGTGAACGAGAAGGTGTTGCTGGACGAGAAGGTGTTGCTTCACGTTCGGGATTTTGTGAATCCGGCTCAGCGTTCGGCTGGGAAGATTCGGGTTTACCGCCAGGGGCAGACGGTGGTCCTGGCGGCTGCGACGAGCCACCTACCACTTGTAACGACAGGAAAATCACCGCTGCCGCAGCAAGGGTGACAATTATAGTTTTACGTTTCTGACTCATGACGATACTCCAAGGCCCAGCGCCAGGCCCAGGTCAATGCGGTTTGATAATTGATTGCGTTGCAGTTGTACCAACTGCGCTTCCAGCGAATAGGTGGTTTGGGTGACCGAGAGGTAATCGAGTATGTCGCTCAAACCCTGACGGTACTGGCTGGTGTAGTTGTCCAGGCTACGTCTGGCGTTCTGATACGCCTGACGGGTGTGCTGTTGCTGGTGCTGGTAGGTGGTTTCCAAATCCAGTGCCGATTGCACTTCCTGTACGGCAGTCAGCAGAGTTTGTTGATAACCCCACCAACTGTTCAGGGTATCCAGTTCTGCCAGTTTGATATTGGCTCGCAGTTCACCACCTTGGAATAGTGGCGCAGTTACACTGCTTAACAGACTCCATACCGGATCTTTAAACAATGCTAACGCTGGCGTGCCGCCACTGTCACTGAGTGAACCAGAAATACTTAATGAAGGAAGCAGTTGTTTATACGCGACTTTCTCAGAGGACTCATTCGCTTTTATCTGATAATACGCTGCCATTAGGTCCGGCCGGCGGGCCAAATCCTGTTCGGGCATGGTTGCCAGTGGCAATATCACTTCCGGGAACTGACTGGCATCACTAATATCGCTTAGCGACATATCGGTTCTGCCCAGCAACACCGCCAGTGAACGCCGTGAATTCGCCAGGTTGTATTCGTATTCTGCAATATTTGCGCGAGAAGTCGCGCTGCTGGTACGGGCGGTGTCTAAATCGCTCAAGGTGCCAAGACCTGCCCGGTAGCGCGCCAGAATCACACTTTCGCTGTTTTCCAGCGTAGCGAGGTTTCTTCGCTCAATTTCCAACACTTTTTGCTGTGTTATTACGTCAAGATAAGCCTGCATCACGCTGGCTGCTAATGTCGCTTGCGCCGACTGCAGTGCGGCGGCATTGCTCTGAGAAGTGAATTCAGCTGCACTCACACTGTTTCCAATGCGATTCCACACATCAAGTTCCCAGCTTACATTCAGTGCAGCGCTATACACGTCTTCCCCGTTCTCAGATTTTGAGCCCGACAATGAGGTTGATGCCTGCGGCAGTCGGGATGCGTTAGCCGAGGTTTCCCGCACCCGGGATTGCTTCAAGGTGATCAGCGTTTGTTGCAATCCGGGGTTATGCAGCAAGGCTTCGTCGATTAGATGCTGCACTTGTGCAACCGGCATTAACTCAACAAGACTGGTTGTTCTTTTGGCATTCGACTGCTCGAGGCCCCAGCTTTCACCGGTGTTAAGGCTTTCCAATGCCTGCTCACTGTAATGGGTTTCGGATTGACTGGCGCAGCCGCTTAGAAGGCAACTGATGCCGATTGCCAGCATCGACAGTTTAACGTTCATGACGCATCTCTTATTACTCTGATGATCTCAGAATAACGCGGGGAGGGTTAACGACGGGTTAACGCGCAAATTGAAACGTAAAAAGTGAAACGCTAAAAGCAAAAAAAGTGGAAGGTAGGCGCTCCCACCTTTTCACTATCACAGGCGCAATGGCCTTATGATGTAAAAAAACAGGAGCGACAGATTTTTATGGGCTAATTTATTGCGCTATCAGGTCCAGGGGATGAGTCCGATTACACCATTGATAAACAAATAGATAACCACAACCACCTGTAAAACCAAATAGAAACCAACAAAGCCCCGGAGCCAGCGGGACGTGTCTTTGCCACGATATTTGAACCGCACACCACAGGCATACATGGTGATAGCAGCAAATACCACAGACATCACGGTGATCCCTATCGACACAAATCCGGGCGCAGAAAGCTGACCAAAAGGGTCGCCTAAACCAACTGCGAGTAACGCCAAGAAAGCCACTGCTGATAGCATAGACAACGACATCCACTTACGAAGCATAATGCCAGCGCGTGCTGTGATTTTGCCTCTGGCCTTGTTGATCAGCCACACCGGCGTGTATACCAGAGAAATCAATAAGCACAGCAACCAAAGCAATAAAACGGCTTTATCGGCAAAAACATCGAACGCGGAGGTTTTCATTAACACCATGTTGCCGTAATGAATGACGTCTCCTGCTTCCGGATCGGTTCCGGCAGTCATTACCACGGCACCTTTGTCGTTCTTCCATAAATTATCACCCACATAAACGGCTTCCCGGTCGAATCCCGGGGTCGCCACGCTGTAAAGATGCGCGCCACTTTCGGTGATATCTATCTTCAAAGGTGAACCAATTCGCTCAAGAAAATATTGTTTCTCAATACGGGGGTTAATAGGGCGATAAAAACCTGATTTTTCCTGCCAATTTGCTGGTACAGGTTGTGATTCTAATTCTGGCAACGGGTAGTTTTGGGTAAGAAAATCTGCCAGTTTACGCACCACCTGATAAAAACCTCGCTGATCTCCACTGTTTTGCAATACCACAAATCCGGCGCCGGTTTCTGGCATGTATGCCAGCTCGGAAGACCAGCCAGCTATTGAGCCGTCATGACCACGAAAACGCCAGCCGTCGAACGTGGCTGCAAAATTAT
Organism: Alteromonas sp. ABH2_165; assembly: GCF_056159945.1. Lineage (NCBI taxonomy): Bacteria > Pseudomonadati > Pseudomonadota > Gammaproteobacteria > Alteromonadales > Alteromonadaceae > Alteromonas > Alteromonas sp. ABH2_165. The sequence goes on along the minus strand of NZ_JBSWWF010000002.1, from coordinate 402,476 downwards.
AAACGCCATAGCCACCAGGGAACGTACCTACGTTGGTGGTTTCAGACTGTTCCATTCGCTCGACACTTGGAGTGCCTAGCAGCGGTTCACCGCGATTGAGATACACTTGTAGCAAGGTAACCAGGTCTTCAATACTGGCCGATGCGCCGCCAGCGGGGTAAACCAGTATTTGTTGATGAGATACTGCTTGGCCGTTACTGTATCCCGTAACGGAATGCTCATCGTCAGGTTCATTGTAAGTGGTGTTATTCATGCCCAATGGCTGCCAGATATTGGCTTTGACATAGTCACCAAAGGGCATGCCAGAAGTTTTTTCTACCAGCAGGGCCGCAACGGCTGCAGCACTATTTGAATACGCATGGCGGGTTCCCGGCGGCCATCGTGATACATGGCTGTCTGGGTGGAAATTCAGCGCATCGTCGAGCGGCAGTGCTGGCCGACTATCATGGACAAATTCCATCAGCGACAAATCATCCCACCCCGTTGTACTCTCGAGCAGATGCTTTACTTTGAGGGGGTGACTATCTTCCCAAGGGTTCTCGAACATGAAGTCGGGCAATACATCACGCACATTCGCTTCAAGATCGATGCGGCCTTGCTCAATGAGCTGCATCACCGCAATAGCCACAAACATCTTACTGACAGAAGCGATACGGTACTGAGAAGAAGGTTGCACCGGTTTGCCTGTGGCGTTATCGGCAATGCCAATCGATTTAATATGCAGTGGCTGATCAGGTTGGATGATGGCGTAGGATATAGAGGGAATATTGCGGGTTTCGAGGAGGGTTGCTATTTCACTATCAAGCTGGCTTAGAGTGTCTGGCGTATCTTCGTTAGCGCTGGCAAGTGGCGTGGAAAGCCAACAAACCAGCGTAAACAAAAGCGCGCCAAAAGGTATTCGATTGCACATAACCATTGTCCTTAATCAATTTTAAATACTTTCCATAGCACCGCGCACTGAATATTGGCTCATAAGCCCGTCGACTCAATCCATCTCTATAACTTGGTCTTTTCCTGAGCGCTTGGCGTTGTACATGCGAGCGTCTGCAATATCAACCAGTTGATCCAGCGTTTCTTGCTCTTCTGAACAAATACCTATACTGCAGGTGAGTTTGAGCCTGTGTTCGGTGAACTCGTGGTTTCTAACCGCCGCAACAAATTTATTAATGTCTTCAATAAACAGGTGATACTGACGCGTTGACATCACGCTAAATTCTTCACCGCCATATCGACCGTAGAGATCATCACCAAAGTAGTCTCCCATCAGGCTGGCAAACTCTTGCAACAGTTGGTCGCCCACCTTATGCCCATAGGTATCATTCACGGATTTAAAGTCGTCAACATCAAGCATGGCCACACTGAGACCCACTTCGCCTTTTGCTTGTCTGAACAGTGCTTCGCCATGTTCAAAAAGGTAGCGGCGGTTATATGTATTGGTTAGGGAATCCAGGCTGGCAGCTTCGCGGATTGTTTCCAGCATTTCCTGAGCTTCGAGGTTTTGTAACACCCGGCAGAAAAACTCTTCGTGATAGAAAGGTTTACTCAGAAAATCATTGGCACCGCTTTTAATAAATTTGGCGGACAACATACTGTTTCCGTTTGCCGATAGGCCAATGAATACGAGATCCTGGAAGGCCCTGTCTTGTCGAACCGCTTTAACCAACTCAAAGCCGTCCATATTGGGCATCATGTAATCTGAAATGACGAGTTTTATGTCAGGGTTCTCGCGCAAGATCTTCAGCGCTTCCACACCATCAAACGCAGACATGACCTGGAAACGGAATTTCCGCAAAAATGCGCATAAGTAGGAATTACTGGTAGTGGAGTCATCCACCACCAGCACTTTGGTAGTGAGATTTTTTCGCAAGCGGTCGATGAGTTTGATTACCTGCATATAGGAATAGCGGGATTCCTTGGTAATGTAATCCAACACACCTTTATCAATGAGTACGTTGCGAAGTGTTTCATCAAAGTTACCGGTGAGCACCGCAGTAGGAACATTGTGAGACAGCATCAGCTCTACAATTTCACCACGTGGTGCGTCTGGCAGATTCAGGTCGACAATGGCCGCGAGGTATTCCTCGTCACTTTCTATCTTCGCCTTTGCTTGCGCATAGTCGGAACACAGCACACTTTGAAAATGAGGATTGTCTTCAACAAGTTTATTCAGAATTTTACGAACAATCTGACTGTCTTCGACAACAAGAATTTTAAACATAGTTACAACCTGAACTTCTGGTCAGACTAGCTTACCTAATAAATTATAATTATGCGCCACCAAAATACTAAAGTTATACGGATGTATAAGGCTTAGCGTGATTTCTCTGCATTTACCAGAGAGTTTAATACCGCAAACAGCACATTTGCACCAACTCGCGACACTTCCTGATCATATAGATGCTCAACGTTTACGCCTTCCTGGCCTCCTGCTAGATCACTAATAGCACGTATTACCACCCAGTCAATATTGTTGATGGTACACACTTGTCCCACCGCAGCCGATTCCATTTCCGTTACTTCGGCATCAAACACTTCTCTGGTCCATTTTCGATATTCCCGATTATCTAAGAATACCGAACCGGTTACCCCGTTGCCGCCCACTGTCAGTTGCGCCTTACGTTCACCTAAGATGCGCTGTTCTGGCATGGTCATCATCGCTTCCCTGGCGGCATCCAGCAGACGTGGTGTTGCAGAAAAATATGCCGTGTCCTGAGGCACTGTCATGCCGTCTTTCACAATGAGCACTTCATCAGGGTGAATAAAGCGGAAGTTTTTATATTTGGGTAAGTGCGGGTCTACACGCCGGCGGGCCTCTTGTTCATCAACAAATTTGGCGTAATACTCTGGCAGAACATAGCTGCCCGGGTTGGCTTTATCAGGATTGGCATAAACACTTTCGTCATGATAGTACCAACGCTCCGGCACAATTACATCGCCCGGTTGCCAGGCAGGGTTCACCGCACCGGCAATCCCCATAAACACAACCTGCTTTACTGGAAAATAATCGATGGCCATTTGCATGGTCAAAGACGCATTAGCGATACTCATGCCGGTAGCAAAAATCAGTATGGGCTCATCGTGGTAGCTGCCCATACGATAAGTTACGCCCTTGTATTGCACCACGTCGGTTATTTCTGCCGCCGGGTCGGCTTCAATGCGGCCCAGAATACCTTTCATTTCCGGGCCATAGGCCACAGCAATCGCCGTGAAACCGGCTTGTTCAAACTGTTTAGGTCCAAAACCGATTCCAGCTTCTGCGCTTTCTACGCGGGGAAGTTCAGATTGAAGCGTAGAGGAGCAACCACCAACAAAAAGTAAAACCGTCACTAACAACATGGCGGAGCGGAAAGTAAAACCAGCGCGGAACATGGATGTAAGCCTGAATTGAAGATGATATCTACCTCGCCGTGCTGATACGGCCAGAGCGGCGTTGCCGATGCGTGGTGAGAATCATCAGGAATTAATATTTATGGGTTAAGACTATCACTTTGGGGCGCAAAAGTAGACATATAAGCGCGAGTCGATGCCAGTGAATTAGGGTAAATGTCCGTTACAAATAGAAAAGCCCCGACAGGTTAACTTTCGGGGCTTTAAGCAAGGTGTTTAACCAGGCATTGCGATTACAGAGAAAGTACTTCCATAACCAGTACGAACGCGCCACGACGCTTCTGTGCTGGTGCTTTCGCATTGTCGTCTTCAAACTCTGCTTCCAGCCAGTACATACCCGGCTCGTCAAAGGTCACAGCAATAGCGCCACTGGCGTCGGTAGTCAGTTTCATCGCGTCATCGGTATCACGGTACTTCTCACCGTCTTTAACAATAGTGACGTGGGTGTTTGCTGCTGCTTCACCATCCATCAGGAAGCCCAGGCTGATTTCCTCACCGGTGTACAGGTCGTTTGGATGAGTTTTACCGTCTAACTCAAGACCCTTACCCGACGGTGCAACAGACGCTTCACTTGGCTCACCAGAGGTAACGAAAACATCAATACGGCGCGAAGACTCAACGACCTGCAGGCCATCGGCTTGCTTAGGTACAGCACTGTTAAATTCTGCCAGCGTGCCGGTTTTACCGCGACCAGGCCACATTTGACGCTTGCCGTCGGCATCTTTCCAGAATGCCATCAAAGACTGATTCGCAATCTCAACTTTGTAGGTCCCTTCCTCAGTAAGGTTGATATCGAACACGCTGCGATAATGCAGCTTCTGCGCATTTTGTTTCTCAACGGCTTTGCCAGAAGGGGAAGTAACAGAAATAGCGTCTGTGCCCAGTGCAAAGTGGTCAGGCATAAAGATACCGTTGGCGACAGCGGCATCAAACGTAATCCATTCGTTCTCACCAGATACTACAGTGGTAGAAGGCTTGATCCATGCACGGTGTGCCATGGCTGGCGTTGCGATTAAAGACAAGGCAACAACGCCGGTTCCTAATAGAGTTTTTAATTTCATTTTTACCGTTCCAGGGTTAATTCAATTTTTTCAATTTCACTTTCGCCATCAGCAGATTGATGCTGGGCGGACGTTACAGGCAATGTTACTGGTACACTTACAACTTCACGGCCACCAAGCTCACGGGCTGCTTCTACATTCAGCGTATACTCACCAGCAGGGATATCCGCAAACGTGTTACCGAGATCAATACTGTGTTCACCAGGGCGACGTGTTGCACCGCTCACCCCATCAAGAGGCATATCTGCACTACGACCGCTGCGACGCCACCACAAGCGCAAATCCTTCAGCCACTTCTCACCTTTGGCGTTTTCCATTTCCATGTCGTACCACACGGCGATGTCTTTTACGCGTTTGTTCTTGCCATCAGCCAGCCAGACCGCCACGTAAGGCGCGTGATACTCAGCCACTGACATTCTCGGCAACGTGACTTTGAGTTCATCCGCCTGACTAGCACCGGACATCAGAGCTACGGAAGCCACCGCAAGAGAAAAGAGCGCCTTTCTGGCGACCCCCGTTGGCTTCCGAAAAGTAAATTCCATGAACTAACTCCTATAAAAAATATCTGAACCCGTAGTTGGGTTATTAAATTCATGTTACTGAAAACGTCTTAAAAACTCACAATCCCCAGATAAATCGGGCTTATCAGCCGTTTATCCCATTGCCCCACGAATTGAGCGCTATGGGTTCGACTCTTATTTCTAACCACTCTATTCTGGCAAAGTGTGAACTATCAAGAAATGAGAATTATTTTTATTTAGACTAAACTGACTCGTACGATTTCTCAACTCATTTCTGAGATTTCAAAGGAACAACTCGTTATATGAACACCAAGCTTCTCCGTTCGCTGCAGATTTTTGTTGAAGTTGCTGAAACCAGCAACATGAGTGTTGCAGCCAAAAAACTCCACATGACCGTTTCAGCCATTAGTCAGCAGTTAAGAAAACTGGAACATGAAATTGGCCTTAGCCTGTTTAATCGTAATACCCGCCACATCAGCCTGACTGAAGCCGGTCACATCTATTACAAAACCAGTTTAGAGCTGATCGATGTGGCCGAAAAAGCCCAGCAACAAATGGAACAACTTCAGGAGACGCCGTCTGGAAAACTGAAGATAATTGCTCCTGAAGGGTTTGGTGGTGGTTTGTTAAGTGGTCCGTTACAAGCCCTACTCAATGAATTTCCCAAGATAAAAGTATCGTTGGATCTCACCGATGATCACGTGGATGTCATCGCATCTGGTGCCGATTTGGCTATTTCAGTGGAAGAAGTTCACGATGTGAATTTACATTGTCGTCACTTGGCAACCTGGAATCTGATGCTCTGTGTAGCTGGCGATCATCCCCTCGCGAATCAGTCAGAACTTACTTCTGAGGCATTATCAGAGTACACCTACATGGCTCATCGCGGCCTGCAAGATACCGTTGAAACGTCAGACGCAATTCGAAATCTGGTGCCGGCCGTACCCCGCATGCTTGTTAATTCTGTGCAGGCACTGGTGCGCCTTACACTTGATGGCGTGGGTTACGCCATTCTGCCAGAACCAGAAATTCGCGAGTATATCGCGTCAGGTAAACTAGTGAATGTGATGCCGGAATGGAAAAAAGCGTCTTACAGCGTATATGCCATTGGCCCTAAACACGACGCTACACCTGTAAAAACTCTGGCTGCAGTGCAAATTCTGCAAGAGGCGTTTGCAGAAATTTAACTGCGAAAGATTTTTTGTCATTCAGGCCGATGCAACCGGCCTGAATGAGCGGTAAACGAGTGCGAATTAATAGCTGGCGTGAGACGTAGAAGAAATCGATTTATTCACCAGTTGTGAACTGCGCGTACCTCGCGCCTTGTAACGATACTGCTTGCCAGCACCCTTAATATCAGCCGCGTCGTCAGCGCCTAATTTTATTGCTTTACCGCGTTTTTTTTGAATTTTGATAGAATCAAGACACATTGTCGTTACTCCCTGCACAATTTAAATACCTGCCCGACGTAACCATTCAGGTTTGAATGCGCTCTTCAGACCAGCTAAAAAGTTTCTTTCCCCCTTTGACGAAGCATAAAACACACCAAACCCGGTTTATTCTCTAAATACCGTCTTAAAAAGTGCCTTTATTTCAATAACTAATACCAATAAGTTGTGGTAGCCCGACCAGCTAAACTGGATTTTTAACCGTGAATAAAGGATGATTACTGCAATTTCGATTGTAAATTTGGCATAGCAGTCTGAATGCCTTTACCACTTTCTATCCAACACCAAGTCTTAGGGAACCTATATGTATAAATTGGTACTAATCCGTCACGGCGAAAGTCAGTGGAATCTGGAAAACCGTTTTACCGGCTGGAAAGATGTGGATTTGACAGAAACCGGCGTCGCGCAAGCGAAAAACGCAGGTACACTGATGAAAGATGCTGGCTTCGAGTTTGATATCGCTTATACCTCTGTGTTGTTGCGTGCGATTAAAACCCTGAATCTGGCGCTGGAAGAAATGGGTCAGCATTATCTGCCAGTTGAGCGCCACTGGCGCTTGAACGAGCGTCACTACGGTGCGCTAACTGGCCTTGATAAAGCCGAAACTGCTGCGAAGCACGGTGAAGATCAGGTTAAAATTTGGCGTCGTAGCTTCGACGTACCACCTCCGGCGGTTGAAGAAAGCAGTGAACATTTCCCTGGCCATGACCGTCGTTACAGCCATGTTGATCCTAGCATCCTGCCTCGCGCAGAAAGCCTTGCACTGACCATCGATCGCGTACTGCCTTACTGGCACGATGTGATTCGCCCTTCAATTCAGAGCGGCAAGAAAGTGGTTATTGCTGCTCACGGTAACAGCCTGCGTGCCCTGGTTAAGTATCTGGATGGTATGTCTGAAGAAGAAGTGCTGGAACTGAACATTCCTACTGGTGTTCCACTGGTTTACGAACTGGATGCAGATCTGAAGCCGATTTCAAAAGAATACCTGGGCGACCCGGAAGCCATCAAAGCGATGATGGATGCCGTAGCTAAGCAAGGTAAAGCTAAATAAGCTGGCCTTCTTCAAACATACGCCTGACCTATCAGGCGTATGTTAGTTTCCTTCCTTTCTCTTAAGCGTTATTCAGCCTCCGCGCTTTCAGTCGATGAAAAATAGCAATCTCATTTCTGGCTCCATGCTGAAAAACCTCATAATAAAGTTGATACTACTGTTGTTAGTGCTGTTTGCTGCCAGTGAATTGCTTAGCCAGCTTCCAGCTTTGATCGGCTTTGATCAGGCTTGGATTGATGCGCATGCGCGAAACCAGGGTATCAATGGCGTTGTGCTGTTTCTTGCTCTGGCAACGGGCCTTTTATCGGTAGGTATACCCCGTCAGGTCGTGGCATTTTTAGCTGGATATGCGTTTGGATTCACCGAAGGATTTATCTATGCCACATTAGCAGCGACAACAAGTTGCGCATTGTGCTTTACCGTGTCTCGACTGTGGGCCCGTCGCTGGGTAAACAAGCGTTTCCCAGAAAAAATTACCAAGATTAACGACTTCCTTCTGGAGCGGTGCTTTCTCAAAACCATTGTCATCAGGCTGCTGCCCATTGGTAACAATTTACTGACCAATCTTGCTGCTGGCGTAACTGCCGTGAAACCGCAGTCATTTATCCTTGGTTCGGCCATTGGCTATATTCCGCAAATGATAATTTTCTCATTAATGGGCAAAGGGGTAGTTGTTCAATCTGGCTGGAAAATAGCGCTAAGTGTGATGTTAGTAGGTGCTTCGGCGCTACTCAGTGTGTATCTTTACCACTGCTACAAGCAATCACAAAACCGGGATAATACCGCTACCAAAACCCGTCAAGCGCTCTGAGTAGCGCATTCCAGGCAGGTTTAACAGAAGGGTATGTACCATCGGCAGAGCGTCCATTATGTTGCCGATTGGTCAACATGATCACGATGAGCTGGTCGTCTGGCCTAAACATGATTTCACTGCCGGTAAACCCAGAATGCCCGAAGCTTTCTCGCCCTTCACCATTTTCAAATCGCCAGAACCCCAGCGCCTGATTGGTATCGTAAGGCGTTTGCAAAAACTGATGCAGGGTTTCCGGATCGGCCAGCATGGTGTTGCCGTAACCACCGCCATTTAACAATGTCTGGCAGAAAACAGCCAGGTCCTGCACGGTAGAAAACAATCCCGCATGACCCGCCACACCTTCCAGTCCGTACCAGGCGTTACCATCGTTAACCTCGCCATTAAGCACATCATTACGGTAACCAGGGAACGTATTGGAGAACGGTGGATTATCTAGAATCGGATAAGGCTTACCCGACGAGACCATATGCTGTTCATAACTATTACCTAATGACGTCGCGGCGATATTGCTTCGCCATTCTGGAGGCGGCAGATAGCGGGTGTGATTCATGCCTAGTGGACCAAATACGGTGTTTTGCACATAGTCATCAAGACGGGAGCCCGTTGTATGCTCCACAATTTCACCGAGTAACATAAACCCAATATCAGAATAAGCACGCTTTTCTCCCGGCGAATAGCGCAGAGGTAACGCTGCCAGATAAGCATAAACAGAACTTCGACTGCGCTTTTTATGCAGCCAGGTAGGCTGCCACTCCCACAGGCCCGCTCGATGCGTTAAAAGTTGCTGCAATGTGATTTGCGCTTTATCTGTGCCGGACATGCCGGGTAACAATTCGCCCAGGGTATCGGTGAGTGACAAACTTCGTTTACTCACAAGATGCATTATCGCAGCAGTGGTACTCACCACCTTGGTCACCGAGGCTAAATCGAACACAGTGTCAGCGTGCACCTTACGAGGGGCAGTAAACGGGTAAAGCTCGCCGTCTGTTGCCCCTTGATATTGCGCCATGCCTTGCCCTTCAGCAAAGAGGATTTTTCCGCCCCGGGCCACCAGTAAAGCCGCACCAGGGTACAGACTGGTATTGGGGTCTGTGCCTGAATAGCGACTTATGATTTGCCTGAGTTCACGCTTCTGGGGTTCTGTCAGCGCTGCGTCTTCGCCTGCCATTTCAAGCTGCGGATAATCCACCGCCACGGCAACATCACCCTCAGTGAGCGTGAGCGTAAGCGTGTTTTCTCCGCCGTGCACTGCGGATTTGTCATTTAAGATCAGCGGCCCTTTCGATGTAGGGCTAAGTTCGCCTTGGTAGACAATCTGATGGTTAATTTCAATGATGACCTGACTGTACTGCATGGGAAAAATACGCAGCCGGGCGCGTTCACCCGGCGTAGTAAACACACCGGAAACACGTTGTCCCCGATTTTTTGATTGCAATACCAGTTGGCCCGAGAGCCCATCGGCGAGCACGGGTGTCACGCCGATAAGGGTCGCCAGTGTCAATGTGGCGTAGCGACGAAAGCGCCTAATCATTGGCCCATTCAAATCGCGCGGGATGAGGTGCCGCTTCAGTATGAACAGAGTTTGTCAGCGACACAGGTAATCCACCTGATGGGCTAAGCAGGCCGATTAACACCCTTGCCAGGCTGTCCATCGTGCCGCCGGTAAAGCGGGCATCTTCGTCTTCAGACAGGGCATACACATTCGCATTGTAGGTGGCCAGAACCGCACCAGCACGGGTGTCCAATCGCGCTTTGTCGTAAGGCATTCGCAGGTAAACCAGAATGCTGCGCTTGCCGCTGGCCTGAACCTGATCAAACAAACCCGGTAGCATGGCCTGCGCTTCATCAAACCCCATCAGTTGTTGCTGATTCGCCGCCATATCTTCCATACCACCAAGCTCAACCAGGCTTGGTGTTGGTGTCATACTGCCAACCACCACGCTGTCTACTTGTTGCAGCGCTGATTTCAGTGACGCTGCGTTAATTTGCTGCAAACTCATGCACATAATTTGCTGCTTCGGGCGGTACAACGTGATGTGATACTCAAGGGCACTGCACACATTCATTTCCGGCATCAAAACCAGTACTTTGTCGCTTTCCGGGATAACATAATCCTTCGCCATGCCAGACAAAGCAGCCACTGCGGCATCAGCCAGTTTTTGGGCTTCTTGTTTGTTAGCAGACAAATTCGCGGCCAATTGTTCTGGCGAGGGTGCTGGCCACTTGGCTAACCCAAAGCGCTGCTTCGTGGCGCGGATGCGTTCAGCAGAACGGGCAATTTGCTTCGCGTCGAGCTCACCTTTCTGCACTTTTTTCACTAACGCATCAAGCAGCTTATTGAACCGTTTGATGTCTTGTTTGTTATGCATGGGCAATGGCATAACCACCACATCAGTCCCTGCTGCAAAAGAAGCCGCAACCGCATCGGTCTGGTCGAAAAATTTAGCAATACCCGCCATGTTCATAGCGTCTGACACAATAATGCCATCGAAATTAAGTTCGTCGCGTAGAATGCCGGTAAGGATTTTATGGGATAACGTAGCCGGTTTAATTTGCGGATTGCCATCACGGTCTAGCAGGGTGCTGTCGTCGAGCTGTGGATACTGAATGTGCGCTGTCATCACCATGGCGGGATTGGCTTTGGCGATAATTTGTTTAAACGGATATACATCAACGGCATCGATTACCGCTTTGGTATGGTCGACAACCGGTAAGGCCAGATGACTGTCAGTATGCGTGTCGCCGTGACCAGGGAAATGCTTCAACGTTGCTAGCACACCTTCACCTTGCATGGCCCTCACCTGTGCCTCCCCCATCTCTGCAACGAGTTTTGGGTCCTGACCGAAAGATCGCACATTGATCACTGGGTTTTCGAGATTGGCATTCACATCCACATTGGGCGCGAAATTGGTATTAATCCCTAACGCTTTAAGTTCCTGCGCTAAGATCTGTCCACTTTCTGATGCGAACCGGGTACCGTGCTTCGCTTCTGTTGCACCAATCGCCATATTGCCCGCAAAATCGGTGGTGAATACTCTCGGCGTGCGGAACACGCGCCCCCCTTCCTGATCGATAGCGATAAATAAGGGCTGTCCAGCTTTGCTACTGAGTGCCGCTTTCTGCATATCACTTGTAAGGGCCGCAATTTGATTGGGATAGCGCAGATTCTCACTGAACAAAATCACACCACCAAGCCCAGTATCTTCAATTAAATCAGCTAACGACTCTGGCAAAACCGTCATAGGCTCACGGCATTTGTCATTGTCGTCGTGACAAAAATAGCGCATGTCGAGCATGAGCTTTTGAGCAATATTCTGCCGAATTTGTGATTTAGAAAATTCAGCACTCATGGCGAGATTCACCTGCATCGGCACGCCCAGTAATACTATCAGAATACGAAATCCGATACGGCGAAAAACCTTGTTTGACAACATCGTTACTCATTACCTTCTTCTTCTACTGGCGAACCGAAGCCGGTCGCACTTTTATCACGGGTAATCTCACCCTGAATCTTTGTTCACGACTATACACATAGTCTGTGCTAGTTTGGACTTACTAACAGCATTCGAGTTCTGTTTCGCAGTGCGTTGTAGTATCTTGCGCCATTCTACTGCTTTTGCAATACGGATTGCTAACCGGCCAGAGAGCATGAACAAATATATAGAACGCCTTTATAACAGTGGTAACAAATCCAGCCGAAAAATTCTCGGTTTGATGAGTGGAACTTCGTTGGATGGTCTGGATATCGCGCTATGCGACATTCAATACCACGGCCAGCAAACGATAGTGCGGGTAGAGCGCTTCACCACGGTTAACTATGATGTTGAATTCCGTCTTGCCATTCAGCAAGTTTTTGCCCGCCGGGATGTGGATTTACAGGAAGTCACCCTATTGAATGGCTGGGTGGCCGACTGTCACGCCGCGCTTATTAATCAAACCCTGAGCAAATGGCAGGTCGAGCCTGAAACCATTGACTGTATTGCCAGTCATGGTCAAACCATATTCCACTGTCCGAAAGAACAACACGGTTTACCAGACTACGGCAACGGCACCTTGCAAATTGGCGACGGTGACCGCCTTGCTACGGCTACCGGCATAATTACCCTTTCAGATTTTCGTCAAAAGCATATTGCTGCGGGGGGGGAAGGTGCGCCGCTGGCAGTGTATGGCGACTATCTGGTGTTTGGCAGCGAAACCGAAAACCGAGTGTTACTAAATATTGGAGGCATCGCTAATTTCACCTGGTTACCCGCTGGTCAGCAAGCCATGGACGTTTTCAGTACCGACATTGGACCGGGTAATACGATTCTCGATGCTTTTGTGTCGAAACACTTTTCTCATTTGCGCTACGACAAAAACGGCGAAATCGCGAAGCGTGGCACGGTTAACGAAGCTCTGCTGAACGAGTTACTACGCTTCGAATTTTTTGATGCGCCCGTGCCTAAAACGACCGGGCCGGAAGTGTTTAACCTTGAGTATTTGCATCAGTCTCGTTTACACAGCCAAACACTGACACTACCCAAAGAGGATGTTGTGGCTACGCTAACGGCATTCACTGCCAAAGCGATTGCCAATGGCATTGTTGATGCCGTTCAAACGAGTATGGATACCACCGTGTATCTAAGTGGCGGAGGCGTGCATAATCCAATGTTAACCTCGGCAATCCAAGCGGACTTACCAGCCAACTTTACGTTGAAAAACCTCGCTGAGCTGGGTATCGACCCTGATGCAAAAGAAGCGCTGTTATTCGCCATACTGGCGAATGAAACGCTTGCTGGGGGCCCTTGCTTCAAAGACAACCGCTACGGCATTCCTGAAACCACGATGGGTAAAATTAGTTTGCCTTAACATTCTGTCCTAACATTTAAGTACAAACTGATTACACCAATTTATTAAAATTTGTCATGACTTCATAAAGTCAGATTTATTTTAGTAATAAATTCAATTGGGTAGACAAACTTTATCCTTTTGACTAACTCACAATTCAAACCAATGAAAGTAGTATGGTTATGATAATTAATAATAAAGCGCGAGACTTCTAATGTTTGCCCTGAAAAAAACCTACGAAAATCATATCGCGAAACTTTCTCAAGATGCGAATCAGTACAAAGCATTCTCAGATACCGTAAAACGTCATAACGCGTATGTTATTTTCACGCCTGATGGTATCGTCACTGAAACCAACGATAAGTTTGCTGCTATCTTCGGCTTCTCTGCCAACGAACTTATTGGTCAGCATCACAGCAGCTTGTGTTTCGACGAATATAAGAATTCTCCTGAATACGCTCAAATGTGGCGCGATTTGCACAGCGGGCGCGCCAGCACTGGTCAGTTTCGTCGTCGCCATCGTAGCGGCACTGCTGTTTGGCTGGAAGCATCGTATGACCCTATCGTTGATGACAACGGGGTCATTACCAGTGTACTGAAAATTTGTGCTGATATTACAAAACAGATTGAAACCGCTGAAGCGAATAAAGCCATTTCCGATGCCCTAGACCGGTCCACGGCTGTTATCGAATTTGAGCCAGACGGCACTATTCTGACAGCAAACAATAACTTCTTATCAACTGTAGGCTATACCCTCGACGAGATTCGCGGCAAGCACCACCGTATGTTCTGCTACGACGACTTCTACATCGACAATCCTAATTTCTGGGATAAACTTGCTAACGGTAAGTTCGAGTCTGGGCAATTCAAACGTAAAAATGCTGCCGGTGAAATGCTATGGCTTGAAGCCACATATAACCCGATTTACTCACCAGATGGCCGGGTAATAAAAATCATCAAGTTTGCTGCTGACATTACCAAACGGGTCAACGAGCAAAACAATATAGCCAGAGCGTCTGAGCATGCTGTGGCTATTTCAGAAGAGACCTCGCAGATTGCATTGCGTGGCACCGAGTCACTGGCGAACTCAGTGAACTTCTTTAACGCCACGTTGCAAGAAGTTGACGACGCCAACGAGTTAATCGAGCGACTCACCACGCAATCGGCCAATATCGAACAGATCGTATCTACCATTCGCGGCATTGCTGATCAGACCAACCTACTCGCACTTAACGCAGCGATTGAAGCGGCCCGAGCGGGCGATCAAGGGCGTGGATTTGCGGTTGTTGCTGACGAGGTTCGCCAGTTAGCAAAACGTACCAGCGACTCCACCATCGAGATTGAAAACGTGGTAGGCGAAAACAAAGGTCTTGCTCAACGCGCCAGAGACAAAATGTCTGAAGTGAAAAATGACGTAGATGCCAATGCAGAACAGATCCAGAGCGTACAAGCCGTGATGGATGAGATATATCAAGGTGCGGTTAGCGTGTCAGAAAACGTTGCCCGCATCATGACCCAGTAAGTCCAATCGACTAGGAGCACGGATGCTCCGCCTTTCATGACCATAACTAAAAGCCCCGATAATTCGGTAATGCCGTTCACTTAAGGTGAGCGGCATTTCTTTTTCTAGCGATTGGATACCGATTCTTCGACGCCTTTAAACACCTTGGATAACTTCTTTCACACCTTCCTTCAAGCTTGAACTGTGCAGCATTTCTTTTGATATCTAGTATAATTCTGGGGACATTTATTGAACAGTTGAGTTAACAGTAGATATTACAACTGGACGAAATATAGTGACTGTGATCTTCTACTCTCTTTTGCGGAGAGAGTCATGGGCACAGGCGCATTTGAACAGCTTTTTAGTGAGTTAGAAGATCCTCGTCAATCAGCTAAGGTGGCGCATTTATTCACTGATATTTTATTCCTTGTTGTGTGTTCTTCCATCGCTGGAGCAAGAGGCTGGGAAGACATCGAAGATTTTGGTGATTTACACTTCAACTGGTTCCGCGAGAAAGGGCTGAAAACGATAGGCGTTACGTTAAGCTATCGGCAGCCCAAAAACGGTAAAGCATCATTGGAATACCGGTACTACATTAGCTCAGCCGCTTTGACTAAAGCCCGCTTCGCCAATGCCGTGCGAAGTCATTGGGCAGTAGAAAACAGTCTTCATTGGGTCCTTGATGTCTCGATGAAAGAAGATGAATGCCAGATATATCGTGGCAATGCCGCCGAAATACTATCAGGGGCACGGAAGCTTGCCTTGAACATGCTTCGAGCAAAGACAACCAGAAAAGTGAGAGTGCCACGGAAACAGAAACGTGCGCACGGTAGCACTGATTATTTGGAAAAGGTTTTAGCGGCGGGGTTGGTAGCGCTGAACGATATTTGAACGTTCATGCTCTCGCCCTGATCACGTAAGCTTAGCTGGTTCGGAAATACGCCTTTTAACAAATGAGCCATTAATATCCAACTTTTTCGTCGAACCTTTTCTTGTTCGTATTTAACTGATTAGACAAAGATTTGTTATTTAGTGAGCTAATTTATCCATATTTAAGGTTAATATTTGTTCAATATGGGTTAGGCTTAAGTTAAATCTAACTTTTATTGACTATATAAAGCGAGACAGTATCAGCACTAGTTAGTGGATCAAATTTCGCAGATAGCATCATTCGTTGACTTTGAATGCTATTTAAAGCGCAGCTCAGTAAAGATATTGGATGCGTAGCTATGCCTATTTGAGGCTATACAATACGGACATTGGAAATTCTATATGCACCAAACTAAAGCACTTCCCCTTTCTAAAATGCTTCTTTGCTTCATCGTTCTGAGTTTCTCTTGCAACATTGCTTTATCTGGTGAAAATACAGAGGCTAATAAACTTTACGAGAAAGCGCTCGCCAGTCAAGAAATTCTCAGTGAGTTAGTGTCAAAAGAAAGCCTAACAACCAGTAATTTTAGACAAAAACAAAAGCTGGCGAAAAGAGAAAGAGTGATTCTTCACGAGCTTATCAAGGAACATAAAAGTTCAGAATATTTACCCTATGCAGTGCTGCGTTTTCTTACTTTAAATAGAGAAGAAGGAGTACCAATTTACTGGGGAATAAAAAGTGATGTGAAAAATATAATAAATGACAGGAACAATAAGCACCGAAATACTATGCTAGTTCTTATCAAAAAACTTCAAACAAACAAAAGCTCCAGATTCGATGGTGCTTCCTTGCTTTATTCCATGCCCCCCGTAGATATGTTATCAAACGATAATGCGGCGATAATTGCAGAGAATAAAACAACACAAAGACAAATTACGGCGCGTCACGTAAACACTATAGAAGGCAGCAAACCTCTATATAAGCCCTCTGAAAACGAAAGAAACTCACAAGCATTAACACAAGCACCTAATTCCGAGAGTAGAACATTAAGTCAAAACGAGAAGCCCCAAGAAGCAGCAACACCAAAGATGGAAGACCTTAGTGCGAGCGACTTACTTGATTTAGCGAAGAAGACTCAAGATTGGGAGCAGAAAAGATTAATTTATGAGTACTTTCTTAAGCACTTTCCGAATGAACGACGCGCGCCTGATGTAATGTTTGGACTTGCGGCAATATATACGCAGTTAAAGCAGAACGACAAAGCGCTAGAGGTTATAAGACAATTTGAAGGTAAATATCAATCGCACCCATTAATGGCTATGCTTGGGAATTTAAGGCAAAAACTTATAGAAGATGAATTAAAGATTGATGAAAACGTTATTGAAAGCAAAAATTCTATGAAAACTATAGATGACGTAGCGCTTCAAAGAATAAAACTCATACAAAGGCTTAATTCAAACGAGATATCATCGAAAAAGGAGTATGATAAATTAGTATCTGAGATTGGCTATTTTGCTAAAGACATTATTCCTCCTATTTTAACTAAGCTTAGCGATGAATTGATAACAGACCTTAGTGAAAACTCTGCTATAACAAGCGAATTATTTAACGATTGGTATAACAAAAAAGCGTTTGCACTCCGATTTGAAATAAAGATGTGGCAGCAACTTTATGAACTAGCTTTTTCCAAAGCGAAAGATAACTCCGTACGTGATTATTACGGTGGAGAGAAGAACGAGCTTCGAGAAGATCGCTCCCCCTATAAAAGTGTTTATAGGAACTTATCAGATAAAACCTATTTAATTTTTGAAAGAGCATTCGAGTTACCAAGTGCAACATCGCGCAGTCTTTTGGATTCGTTAGACAAAACGCAAAGCACCCCAAGTTCGCCTACAGTCTCGTCACATAACAGCTTTAAATATCGGTTACTTACGCCAACAGAATATGTATTTTCCGGTATGGGTGCGCAAGCTGGAGCTGCGGCCTCTGGAGTGTTTGCTAAAGCAGTAGATCTTAAGAAGTTAGAAGTATCAATTCAACGTACGAGAAAGTTGTTGTTCGAATGCTTTCCAGATTGTGCAGACTTGGCAAAATTGAAAAGCCAATTTTCCGGTTTATTAATACAAAAAGATTTTCATTTTCTGTCTGTAAGTGGGCGAGATCGTTCACTCATGAATGTTTACAGCAGAGGTATGTCGGCCGCGCTAGAGGGAATATCTAATGAGTCCGGATTTACAATAATCGATGGAGGTGTTGATTATTTTTGCCAAAATGAATTTCTCATTTGGTCATTAGATTATCAAGATGCTTCTCACGAAATTATGGGCGGACAGCTTGACGATTCACTTAAAGCTCTCGCTGACTTTGCATCAGGAAATATCGGCTCGATTAAATCTTTAGGTCACAAACAAGTAGCGCAGAAACTAGCTGTATTCGATAAAACTTTACCTTCCTATAAAAAATATCAATTCTGTAGAGATGTGTCAGAGTTTGATAACGGTAAAATCTTAAAGCAGCTTGGTCGCTTATAACGGTAAACCTGAGTCAGCCCTTGTTATTAGATATGACATTATTTTTAATGAGTGTTATATGCTTTCAAACAAACGCTTTTTTGGAAGAAACTATATGATAGAAGATAGGTCTGCTACGTTTTTAAGGTAATAAAAAAGCGGCACTTAAGCCTAATGCCGTTCACTTAAGGTGCCGGAAGCAAAAGCTGAATCCTCTGAATTGGATCCGCGCTATTCTCGAAGCTACACAGAACAAAACTACCTATCCTCTGCTCAACAACTTTAAAGCAGCCTGTCATTAGGGTCCTGCTGAGCAGTTACCCAGACAAGACTCAATGATTTCAGGCTCTAATATATCGGCTAAACACCGAAACTCGGTAAGTCGATTGATAGATGTGCGGGCGAGTGCTTCGCTGAGTTCCATAAAAAAACCGATGACCTTACGATCATCGGATTTTGATTCTCTTACGCCAAATGTCAATCGCTTAAATGATCGGCATTACCGATAATTCGGGGCTTTTCATATTCAGCACATTACATGTGGATAACAGAGCGGATACTCTTACCTTCGTGCATGAGGTCGAAGGCTTCGTTGATATCGCCCAGCGGCATGGTGTGGGTTATAAAATCCGTTAGCGGGAATTTACCTGCCAGATAGTCTTCAACAATGCCTGGCAGCTCAGAACGGCCTTTTACGCCACCGAACGCAGAGCCGCGCCATACACGACCGGTTACCAGCTGGAACGGACGGGTAGAGATTTCCTGGCCAGCACCAGCTACGCCGATGATAACCGACTCACCCCAGCCTTTGTGGCAGCATTCCAGTGCAGAACGCATTACATTCACGTTACCGATACACTCGAAGGAGAAATCCACGCCGCCGTCAGTCATTTCAACAATCACTTCCTGGATTGGCTTGTCGTAGTCTTTCGGGTTGATACAGTCTGTGGCACCCAGTTTTTTCGCCAGTTCAAACTTAGACTCGTTCAGGTCGATACCGATGATACGGCCCGCGCCTGCCATAGTCGCACCGATGATTGCAGACAGACCAATACCACCCAGACCAAAGATAGCCACAGTGTCGCCTTTCTGAACCTTTGCCGTTTTGGTTACTGCGCCCATACCGGTGGTAACACCACAACCTAACAGACACACTTCTTCAAGCGGTGCTTCCGGGTTTACTTTTGCCAGTGAAATTTCAGGCAGCACAGTGTACTCAGAAAACGTTGAACAGCCCATGTAGTGATAGATTGGCTTACCGTTACAGGTAAAACGGGTAGTGCCGTCAGGCATCAGACCTTTACCCTGAGTTTCACGTACTGCGCTACACAGGTTAGTTTTACCGGACAGACAAAATTTACACTTGCCACACTCTGCGGTGTAAAGCGGAATAACATGATCGCCCACTTTCAGCGACGTAACGCCTTCGCCCACAGACTCAACAATACCACCACCTTCGTGACCCATAATAGCCGGGAATACACCCTCAGGATCTTCACCTGACAGGGTGAAGGCATCAGTATGACATACGCCGGTCGCCATGATTTTTACACGAACTTCGCCCGCTTTAGGTGGAGCAACCTGAACTTCTTCGATGGACAGTGGCGCTTTCGCTTCCCACGCAACTGCCGCTTTACAGGTAATAACATCTGCCATGAGTGTAATCCTTAATTCTATGTATGTTTTTACAATTCTAACCAGTTACAGTTATGAAACAATACAGACAAATTGAAAATCACTTTTTCATATTTGCAATAATAAAGCTAAACACCGGAGCATGACCATGAACTGGGAAGGTATCACTGAATTTGTCGCCGTGGTTGAACAGCGCAGCTTCACACTGGCAGCGAAAAAGATGGGGGATCTCCACCGCCAAAGTCAGCCGCCAGGTTAACCTTGTTGAAACCCGCCTGTCGTCGAAATTACTTAATCGCACGACCCGGGTTGTCACCCCTACTGACGTGGGTCAGCAGTTCTATCATCAGTGTCGTCATATTCTTGATCAGCTGGAAGATGCCGAGCGATTTGTTTCCGATCAGCAGCTCGCGCCGTCAGGTAAACTAATGGTCACTGCACCGGTTACCTACGGCGAACGCATCATCGCGCCGGTGATAAACGATTTCCTCGCAGAACACCCCCGTATTGAAATAAGACTGAATCTTACCAACCAAATGCTGGATCTGGTGCAGGACAACTATGACTTAGCCATACGTCTGGGGCACCTGGAAAGCTCATCGCTGATTGCCCGGCGTCTGGGTTACCGAACCCTTTACACCTGTGCTTCACCTGAATATTTCGCCGATCACGGCATACCAGAAACCGCTGCGGATCTGAACCAGCATCAGTGTATTGCCGGTACTTCGGCACACTGGCAGTTTAAGGTGGCCGATCGGGTGACCACCCATCGTATTTCGAATCCGCGCATTCGCTGCAACAGCGGTATTGGTATCCGTGATGCCGCGCTTAAGCATCTGGGGATTATCCAGTTGCCGGACTACTACGTAGCGGAAGATATCCGCAACGGTTCACTGAAAGCCATTCTGGCCACCCAGCAGGTGGATGACGACGGGATCTGGGCTGTGTATCCGCAAACCCGCCACGTCTCAACCAAAGTGCGGCTGTTGCTCGACTACCTGATTGCAAATCTCTACCACTAACCCACACAAAAAAGGTGGGGTTGATCGAGCGCAACAGCAGTTTTTTCTTCAGGGCTCCTGCGTTTACATTCTTGTTTGCGCGTGTATAAATGGTCTGCAGTCATTTATTTTTTAACCACGACAGGGAAGTGTATGAAATACGGCGTATCAGATATTGTTCTGCAGAATCGTAAAATCCGCCTTGATGAGGAAACCCACGCCCCGGCTCTGGATGATAAAGCCCGCTATCAGCATTTGCTGAAGAAATGGCAGAAAAAGCTGCTGCACGTGCAGCAGGCCTATTTTCATCAGGGCAGGCGGGCGATTGTGGTATTTGAAGGCTGGGATGCTTCGGGCAAAGGCGGGGCGATTCGCCGGCTAACCGAGAAACTCGACCCTCGTGGCTTTGTCGTGCACCCCATCGCGGCCCCCACCGCTGTCGAGCAGGGGCGTCATTATCTCTATCGATTCCAGACCCGTTTGCCCAAGCCTGGTCGCATCGCCATTTTTGACCGTTCCTGGTACGGGCGCGTGCTGGTAGAAAGAGTGGAAGCGTTTGCCTCTGAACCGCAGTGGCAGCGGGCCTATCAGGAGATTAACGAATACGAACGCATGCTTATTGATGATGATGTGAAGATCATCAAAATTTTCATGCACATTTCTGCCGGAGAGCAGCTGAACCGCTTTGAAGAGCGGCTGCACAACCCTTATAAACGCTGGAAACTCACCGAAGAAGACATCCGTAACCGGGCGAAATGGCACCAGTATGAAGCTGCTATTCACGATATGTTTGATAACACCGACACCGCAGAGGCCCCCTGGACAAAGATTCATGGGGAGCACAAATGGTATGCCCGTATTGAGGTGATCAAAACTATCGTGAAAGCGTTACGTGAGGGTGTGGATATTACCCCGCCGCCGCTGGATGAAAATATCATTCGCCTGGCAGAGCAGAAGCTCGGGCTGGCACTGCCTTCAACAGACCAGCCCTGAATCACACTTTGAAATACTGCTCAGAATTTAAGCTTATAGGGTTCAAGTTGTTTATAGTAAGGTAGCGCTTGCTCACACACTGCCTGTAACTCATCATCCAGAGCCGGTAGTGGCTTCATTGGCGTTGCTTTCAAACCAGTGCTTGCCCACACGGCGTTGTACCAGTGACTGGCCCAAACACCATCGGCTTCGTTGCCACCAGCAGGCCAATGCAACATACCTTCATCGTAAGGAATGCCAATTGCCTCGCACAGCGCCTGCAAGCCTGCTGCGGGATTCACTAATAGGTCATCGCTGTCGATAACCACCGGCGGCGTGCCGGTTTTGTCTAACTGGCGCTGAAACAGCACCGCCTGCTGACGAATACCAATATCGTCTAGCACCGGCTTCTCGCGCTTTTCATGGTAACTGGCGATAACCCGTGCTGGGTGGCGTAGCAGAAACACATTGATGACGTTATCTGTCCACGCCATCGGAAAATCGGGCATCATATGGTGTGTCATGTGTTTTTGATAGAACACGGACTTTCCATTCGGTGCCTCACCCAGGCATTGCGCAATAACGTCATCGGCGCTTTGGGGCTGCGATGCAAGAATTTCTTCCTGCATCGGATGCACTTCGCCGCTGGCTTTTAGAAATGCCGCGTAGAAAGGTTCATCCACTACCCCACAGTCTTGTCTTGCAGCAAATGCGTACATCATTGCAGTGGAGAGGTTTCTTGGGCCAGACCACATTGCGATACGCATTATTGCGCCTCCTTAATCATCTGGCTCTCTTTAACTAATTGATAGTAGGCTTCTCGAATTTTTTGCGTCACCGGACCTGGATGCTCGGTGCCGATGGCGCGACCATCGATGTGTGACACCGGCGTTTGCGCCCCAAAAGTGCCGGTTAAGAACGCTTCGTCTGCACCAAAGGTTTCTACCAGCGAATAGTTGCGTTCGTGTACGGTTAAGCCAAGACGCTTACACACTTCAATGACCTTCTGACGGGTAATGCCATTCATGCAGTAGTCGCCGGTGGAAGTCCATACTTCCCCCTTGCGCACGATAAAGAAGTTACATGCATTGGTGGTGTTTACAAAACCGTGAACATCCAACATCAAGGCTTCATCAGCACCTGCTTTTTCAGCGGCGATACACGCGAGAATACAGTTCAGCTTAGAATGAGAGTTAAGCTTAGGATCTTGCGTCATCGGCAGCCCGCGTAAATGGGGCACAGTGGCAAGCTTAATTGGACGGGCAATGGCAGGCTTAGAATGTTCGCAGATAATCACCAGCGTAGGGCCATGAACCGACAGCGCCGGATGCTGAAATGGCTTCTTTTTCTTGCCACGAGTGAACATCAGACGGGCATGGACGTCGGTATGCATGTCATTCGCTTTACGGGTGGCTTCCAGCGCGGCTATCACTTCTTCACGGCTCATACCTAAATCCATATCAACCACTTTGGCAGCTTCAAATAAGCGATCCATATGCTCTTCTAGGAATGCCCATTTGCCATCATACAAACGCATGCCTTCCCAGATCCCGTCGCCCAGCATAAAGCCACTATCGTAAACCGAGACCTTAGCCTCGTCACGGTGAACAATGTCACCGTTTACGTAAATCAGAATGTCGTCGTTACGGGCATCTTCTGCCGCGGTATGGGTCGATACATCAGCCATACTCATTGCCATGTTCCTTGTAAAAAATTAGTCTTTATTGAAAAGATCTTTGAGTTTGTCTTTGCCTTTTTCCATCAGCTTTTCTTTCTCTTCATCGATCTTTTCCTGTACTTTTTCTTTGGCTTTATCAGCCAGTACTTTTTTCGCTTCAGCTTTTGCTTGCTTAATAGCGTTGTCCAACATTTGTTGCACAATAGCAGCACCTACCTGGTCTGCTGGAAGTCCGTCAGGCTGGCCTATAGAGCCCGCGTTGAACGTTGGCAACGTAACCTCGTACGCTTTCTTGTCGATTTGCAACTCGCCGGTGTTTAATTGCTCAAAGTTCAGCATCAGTTTGGCATTGCTCACCGTCACTTTATCTACAATCAGCTTAGGGCTTGCACCTGAGCTTTCGCTAGGTTGTTCATTGCCTTGAGGCAGGTTGGCCATCAGGTTATTTTTTAGCGCCAGCAAATTACCCTCACCAGCCGCATTTACTTCATACAGAATTTCCGGTGCGTTGATGGTAATTTCTTGAATGCGATAAGGTTCTTCAGTTGCACCAGCTAAATCCAGTGTTACACCTTCCAGGCTAAACGCATCTTCATCGCTGAACCCATCTGGGTTTTCCACATCAATATCAGTAATGGTCATACGGCCTTCGGTGAAGGACAAATCAACCGCGCTTACTGTTACCGGTGTATCGAGGTATTTACTTCCCTGCGACTCTATTTGCGCTCGAATAAAGTCGTTTGCGCCACTCGCCAAATAAACCACTGCGCCAGCAATAACCACGACTACCAGCAACAAAATAACCAGAACTTTCTTCATAACTTGCTCCCTGAAACGATGAATGAAGTCGTTACGTATTGCGCCTACAGACGTAATGCTTTTTCACACTACTGCTTCTGAACGCCTGCCACCACCGATTTACGGCGTTTGGGTTTTCCACGCGACGACTGCCTGCTATTGTGTACGTCACCCGGGTTAAACAGATGACTTTCCCGGCCCAGACTAATTTGAAGAGTGAAGGAAATCAATGAATAAACTCTCATTGGTGCTCGTATCAGCACCCTTGTTGTTCGCCTGTTCTCAGCCGGCAGAAAACAACAAACCTACGACAGAAAAACCAGCAGTTGCGGCTGGAAAACCAGCCACGATTGTTTCAGGAACCGACTATCATTCACTGTCTAATCCGGATGAAGTGCGCGTTACTCACCTTGAACTCGATCTCACCGCCGATTTCGATAAGCATCAATTGATTGGTTCTGTGACGCTGGACTTCGACCGCATTAAAGACGGTGCTGATACCTTGGTTGTTGATACCCGCGATCTGGATATCAAACAGGTGACTGCAGAAGGTAAGCCGGTTGAATTTAAGCTGGCTGCAGAAGATGAGAACCTGGGTTCCGCGCTATCGATTTCGTTACCCGACGCCGCTTCCTCCGTAACTATTGAATACGCCACCTCTGAAGACGCTTCCGGCGTACAATGGTTAACACCGGCACAAACTCAGGGTAAAGAATATCCTTTCTTATTTACCCAAGCGCAGGCCATTCACGCCCGTAGCTTTATTCCCCTGCAGGATTCTCCACAAGTTCGCGTAACCTACGACGCCCATATTAAAACCCCAGCCGACTTGCTGGCGGTAATGAGTGCGTCGAACGATCCTGACACCGCTCGTGATGGCGACTACAGCTTCAAGATGCCACAACCTATTCCTTCTTACCTAATTGCGCTGGCCATTGGGCATTTAGAATTTAAAGCCATGGGTGAGCGCACCGGCGTGTACGCAGAACCAGAAATTCTCGATGCAGCTGCGGCAGAGTTTGAAGATACTGAAAGCATGCTGGAACTGACCGAGAAAACCTACGGCCCGTACAGCTGGGATCGCTATGATTTATTGATCCTGCCACCTTCATTCCCGTTCGGTGGTATGGAAAACCCTCGTCTTTCATTCATCACGCCAACGGTTATTGCTGGTGATAAGAGCCTGGTTTCATTGATCGCCCACGAGCTGGCGCATAGCTGGTCGGGTAATACGGTAACCAATGCTACTTGGCGGGATTTATGGCTAAACGAAGGTTTCACCACTTATCTGACCTACCGCATTATGGAAATGCTGTACGGTACAGACCGCTTCAATATGGAAGCCGTGCTGGGTTACCAAAGTCTGGAAGCAGATATTGCCGCCTTGCCTGAAAACGATCAAATCCTCGCCATTGACCTTCGTGGTCGCGGTGCAGACGACGTGTTCAGCGATATTCCTTACGAAAAAGGGGCGCTGTTCCTGCGCGAGCTGGAACAGAAAGTGGGACGTGAAAACTTTGACGCGTTCCTTATGAGCTACTTCAAAAAGTTCAGCTTCCAGAGCATTACCACCGATACCTTCCTGACTTACCTGGATGAAACGCTGCTGAAGCAGTATCCGGAAAAATTAAGCAAAGAACGTATCAATGAGTGGGTGTTTGAGCCGGGTCTGCCTGAAGGCGCACCTAAGCCTGAGTCTGATGCCTTCGATAAAGTCGATGCATCTCGCACTGCATGGCTAAACGGTAAAGAGGCGGCCGCAGACATCGATACATCCGCATGGACCACCCATGAGTGGCTGTATTTCCTCAACAACATGCCGTCGTCGTTGTCTGACGAACAGTTGGCTGAACTAGACAGTGCCTTTGGCCTAACCGAAAGCCACAACAACGAAATCGCGCATAGCTGGCTGATGATTGCAGTGCAGAACGAATACAAGCCTGCTTATAACCGTTTACATGATTATCTGGTTTCCATCGGCCGCAATAAGTTGGTGAGACCACTTTATCGTGAATTGGTGAAAACACCGGAAGGTAAAGCATTTGCGAAGCAAGCGTTTGAAGAAGCGAAGCCCGGTTATCACCCGATGACCGTGCGCGCTAATGAAGGTTTCTTCGAAGACTAACCGATACGAAGTTTCAATCCACAATGCAAATAGCAGCCTTTGAGCTGCTATTTTTTTGCCCTCAACGCGGCTTTATTCCATAAAGCTACTACAGCCCACTTGCTTATATGTTAAAAGTTATAGCCAAATGTTTATTTTATGTTAATAATGAAAGTGTTCGTTCTTTGACCAGCAGGAGTGTTGTTTATGAGCAATCACATTTGGGGTTTGATCCATCACCCGGATAAAGAGTGGCGTTCTATTAACGAAGAGCATGAAACAGTAAGTCATCTGTATACACACCATGTGCTCTGGTACGCATTAATTCCCGTCGTCTGTTCGTATATCGGCACTACCCGCGTAGGCTGGACGTTCGGTGGCGAAGAAGTATTTCAGGTTTCACCAACTAGCGGATTAATATTAGGAGCAGCCTTTTACGGATTAATCCTATTAGCAGTCGCTGCAGTGGGGAGCGTTATCCATTGGATGGCACGGCGATACCCAGAGCGCCCATCACGAGCAGAATGCATCGTATTTGCCGGCTATACCGCCACACCACTGTTTTTAAGCGGCGTGTTTGCCATCTATCCGGTGTTCTGGCTATGTGTTGCTGCGGTATGCGCAGGCGTGGTTTACACCGCTTTCTTACTGTATACAGGCACACCGAGCTTTTTAGGCATTAATGACAAAGAAGGATTCATTCTCTCCACCTCTACTCTGTGTATGGGCGTGTTGATCCTCGAAGCCTTACTGATCATTGCTGTAGCGCTGTGGAGCATGGGTTCAGAGCACAGCATAATGTGGTATTTCTTTCGGTAATTCGTAATCTAACCGGAAACACACCATCAGGCAGAAGAGATGTACTTCTGCCTTTTTTATTGGGCAAACAGTGATTTCATAAACCCGAAAAATACTTCGGTTTTACGGGTGGTGAGGCTGTTTTGCGGTTTTAGAAACCACACCGGCGCATCGTCATCGGCTAACACACCGGGCAAAACCTCCACGAGCTTGCCACTTTCCAGCTCTTCCCTAATCGCAATGAACGACTTGATCCCCAAACCATGACCAGCAAGCACGGCCTGCGTCATGTTGTCAGAGTTAGACACCGTAAACCGGGCATCAGTATGAAAGGTTACCACCTTATTAGCATCGCGCATTTTTAACTGACGCTGCCAAGGTAGCACTACCCAGCGGTGCTGGCGTAATGCTGTTAAGTTTTTAGGCGTGCCGAAGCGTTCAAGGTAGTCGGGGGAAGCGCACAACAAGCGGTGGTTGCTCACTAATTTGCGCCCCAGCAATCCGGAGTCTGGCAGCTTGCCCACCCGAATAGCGACGTCTTGCTTATCTTCGACCACATTAACGAACTGATCGTTTACCAGGAATTCCAGTTTGAGATCTGGATATTGTTGCTCGAATGTCATTAATGCCGGCAATACAAATTTAGAATACACCCAAGGCGGCATGGTGACTCGTAATACGCCGCTCACCGATGAGCGTCTAGCACCAATCTGAAATTCTGCGTCCCGTAGTGCCTCAAGAATAGTGTTTACCTGCTGATAGAAAACTTCACCCTCTGCCGACAATTTCAGCTTTCGACTATCACGGAACACCAATACCGTTGATAGCGCTTGCTCTAACTTACTTAAGCGCAAGCTGACAGTGGCAGGGGATACTTTTAGCATTTGCGCAGCGGCGTTAATCCCCCGGTTTTCCACTACCGCAATATAGGTTTCAAGATCGCTTAGGTTGTACATAACATCATTTAAGAAACTTAAACACAGGTTTCAATATCCGCCACTTCATTTAAAAAATCAAAACAAATAAGATCAACTCATCATTTAGAACGTAGGTAATTTATGAATTTTCGAAATCTGTGTTTGACGTTAATGAAACCCTACTCGACCTGGAAAATATGCGTGACTCCGTGGGCGAAGCATTAAACGGCCAGGAAGAACTGTTACCGTTATGGTTTTCCACCATGTTGCACTATTCCTTAGTTTCAACCGTCTCGGGCGAATATCAGGATTTCGGTAAAATTGGTGTCGCAGCACTGATGATGGTTGCGCAGAATAACAATATCGATATTACTGAAGAGCAAGCCAAAGAAGCCATTGTTACACCGCTCCTCAGCCTGCCGCCTCATGCCGATGTAAAATCCGGATTAACTGCCCTGAAGAAGCAGGGCTATAAGCTGGTTAGCCTGACAAACTC
The DNA here is from genome assembly GCF_056159945.1 of Alteromonas sp. ABH2_165. NCBI lineage: Bacteria > Pseudomonadati > Pseudomonadota > Gammaproteobacteria > Alteromonadales > Alteromonadaceae > Alteromonas > Alteromonas sp. ABH2_165. Next base: position 374,086 of record NZ_JBSWWF010000002.1, on the reverse strand, counting down.
ATCCAATTACGGCGTTAAAACGCAGTTCGAGAACGCGCAGTTAACAGATTTTTTTGAAGCCAGATACAGTATCGAAGATATTCAAATTTATAAGCCCGACCTCCGCGCTTATGAGTGGGCTCTTGCCAAACTCGGCGTGAAACCCGAAGAGGCCCTGATGGTGGCCGCCCACGGTTGGGATGTCGCCGGTGCAAAAGCAGCCGGTATGCAAACCGCATTTGTCGCCAGACCAGGCAAAGCCTTGTATCCATTAGCACAAAAGCCGGATTACATCGTGAAGGATTTGGGTGAACTGGTAAATGCTTTAACAAAATAGGCTTTTTCTACGGTACAAAACCGACGCTCTAATAAGTAGTTAGAGCGTCGTTCGAAAGTATTCACAACACTGTCATTTTTTAAACTCATTCCCGTCACACGAAGCTGAGAAAGTGGACTTTGCAGTACCCTCTTTTCCCCATTTTCTCTATTCTAAAAAGGAATGTATCCATGTTGTGGAAGTTACGTGTTGCAGGTGTTGCCGGACTAATACTTACTCTTACGGCCTGTGACGACGATGAAACCATTGAAGTCGAAGTACCCGTAGAAGTCCCCGTCACCGTCAATCCTGAGCATACTATGCTCACCGACCCATTCTTACAATTACCCACCGAATCTACCGTTAACGTTGTCTGGTTCACAAATTTTGAAGGCAGTAGTCATTCCCTGACTTTTGCCGATCAAACTGTGACCGACGTAATGACAACCAAACTTGACCGGATGATGGAAGATGCCAGTTCCGCAGTAACAGGGCAGACTTATGAAGGTATCACCTACCGTGATGTATATCGTCACGAAGCAACGGCAACTGGCCTAACGCAGGGTGAAAGGGTCAATTACTCAGTTTCCAGTACCGATGAGGATGGTTTCGCCTTTACCAGCGACACGTTCACGCTGGCACCTTCTCCGGCAGCAGACCAACCGCTCATGATCCTGCTTACATCCGATCTTCAGTCGAAGAAAAACGTGGTGGCGAATTATCAGAAAGTGGTAGAGACCGTCGGTATTCCTGACGCCGTCTTTTTTGCGGGTGATTTTGTTAACGTTCCCGACCGTGCATCTGAATGGTTCGATCAGGCGAAAGACAGTGCCCCAGCCTTTTTCCCTGCGCTGCAGGGCCACTATCAGAAATACATGCCCGGCTTTGCATACAATGGCGGGGAAATACTCCAGCACGCGCCGGTTTTCGGCACTATCGGAAATCACGAAGTCATGGGGCGTTATACCCCTGATAGCGAAAGCTACACCCTGAACGGTGGCTTTGGTGATCCTCAACCAGCCTGGTTTGCAGAAGTGGCGTACGAAGAAGTGAAAACCGAGGTAAATCCTTCTGACGACGAAACAGTAAAAGCGCAGTGGATTGCCGACCATTCACACAACCAGATGAGCTTCCTGGATATCTTCTCCTTCCCAAATGATGGTCCTCGTGGTGAAGAATATTTCGCCGTGTCTTTTGGTGACGTATTCCTGATTTCAATGAACGTTTCTCGTATCTGGCGCTCATGGAGCGTCACGCCGAACAACAAAACCAAGTTCGTTGAAAACGCAGAAAACTATACCGACCCAACACAATGGGGCTTTGGTGAGTTTCTGTTTGAACGCTTCGATGCCGAGTCAGAGCAATATGCCTGGCTTACAGAGGTGATGCAGTCTGAAGCATTCCAAAATGCCAAATATAAAGTGGTTATGGCCCATCAGGGCGTGTTTGGATTGGGTGACAACACGGTTCCTGTATTGTCACAGCCTGTGTTGCAAGTAGTGCAGGATAATGGCTCAGGCGCTGAAACCGTTTCAGAATATACCTTCCCTATTGAGCCTGCTACATGGTCAGAAACCATAGCGCCTATGCTGGAAACGGCCACTGAAATACGCTATCAGTACCCATTAGACCAAGATGTTTGGTTAAATGATATTGAACCACTGCTGCTGGAAAACGGTGTGGACCTGGTTCATATCGGCCATTCACATTTGTGGAACCGCGCACAGGTTGAAAACCTCCACTACCTGGAGAGTTCTAATGTAGGCAACAGTTACGGCGCTTACTATGATGATGCATCCGGTGCATACGAAGATAACCGCAGACCGGCAACAGCCGACTTTTGGGAAGACGTGTATTCTGCCAATCCACGTTGGTCCGAAACGGATTACCCGCCTAATGGCGATCCACAAGGTCGTGTGATGGCCTTCCCTACCAATTTCAGCCCTATGAGTGCTGAGAATGAAGACTATCCGAACCTGCCATTTGTAGCGAGCAATGTGTTATCCGTGTTCTCTGTGCTTGATACTGGCTCTGGAACAGTGAAAAGCTATGTTTTCGACCCGAGCGACCTAGATTCTGAAGTTATGCTTTTTGATGAGTTTTCCATCGAATAGCACACAGGACAAAAAAGGGATCTAAATAAAAAACCCACCTTTTTAGGTGGGTTTTTGCTTAAGTGTTGAGGAATGTGTGTGTTGTTCGATTAGAAATCGAAACGGGCACCCGCCTGAACCTGAGTGAAGTCTTTACCTGATGCGGTAGTCGGTGCACGGCCTTCGTCGTTATTGAAGGCTTCAACCGCTGTCCACATACGGAAACGCTTGCTGAAGTGGTGAGCGTATTCCACTTTCACAGCTTTAACGTCACCCGATACATCACAGGCATCCAGCGCGTATTTAGCGTGGATTTGGTGAGGACCAGTGCGGTAGCCTGCGTAAATGGCAGAACTGGTACGAGACTCAGTGCGGCACGGATTCAGGGCATTTTTATTCCCTTCAAATTCCGCGTCTCGTAAACGTACAGTACCTGTCAGACTTCCGCCGTAGATATCGTACTGGTCGTCCGCATAGTGATGGAAAGCTGACAACGTAATTTTATCAGTAACCTTCCACCAACCACGGATACCGTAAAGGTTTCCTTTGTTCTCGCCACGATTGTCTTTAGACCAGGCAACCTGAAGCTTTATGGGACCATCATTATACTGACCACCTAACTGAAATTGATCGAAGGAATCGCCATCTTGTCCTTCCATCATTACACTCGCACCGAAGGAGAACTTTCCTTCGTTGTAATAGTACTGCAGTAAGTCGTCATCACGAACCGATCCCTGACGGATAGTATCCAGACCGTCGGAGAAATAAGAAGTACGCAGGTACTTGTGGAACACATTGGTTTGCGATCCAAAGTACACTTCACCGAAGTTACCTTTTAGACCAATGAAAGCCAGACGAAGCGTAGGGCCTTTGTTCTGGACGAAATCAACAATATTCTCTTCACGAATACCGTATTCCACCACGCCCACAGCTGTCAGGCCCGGACTGACTTCGCCACTTACTTTCACGCCAATTCGGCTAAGAAAGTCACGACCGTTCGCGCCATCATCTTCTACACCGGCGTCGATATAGTCGGCACCGAGGCGAATAGAGCCGTACACATCAACATTGGGTACGTAGGCATCTGGAATGGCGGCGGCAGTTACATTGGCTGCTGAAAATAAGCCAGCACTCATTAAGGCAAGTTTCAGTGTGCTATTTTTCATAATTAATCTTCTTATTTGCTACGACGGTTGTAGGAATTATTCGTTGCTAGCTTCAGCGGCTTGAATAACGTCTTTACCAACTTGTCTTTCGAATTTTTTCCATACTGGTTTCATCGCAGCTACCCATGCCTGGCGCTGTGCGTCTGTCAGATCGATGATTTCAGTAACGCCTGATTCGGCGATTAACTGACGGTCTTCGTCTGCTTTCTTTTTAGAGATAGCGTTGCCGTAAGCAATGGCATCGTCCATCGCACGTTTAATTTCAGTGCGCAGGTCATCTGGCAGGGTCATCCAGAACTCTGCAGAAGTCACAACCATGTAGTCCAGTACACCGTGGTTAGAAGCAGTAATGAAAGGCTGAACCTCGTAGAACTTCTTCGAGTAAGTGTTTGACCAAGTGTTTTCCTGACCGTCGATAGCGCGGGTTTGCAGCAGGGTAAATACTTCAGAGAACGGCTTTTTCAGTGGAATCGCATCGACTTGTTCAAACTGCGCCTGCAGTACGTCAGAAGTCATGATGCGGAATTTCTTACCGGCGATTTGATCAGGGGTAACGATTTTCTCGTTAGAAGACAGTTGCTTCATACCATTGTGCAGGTAACCTAAACCTACCAGGCCACGCTTTTTCAGTGAACCCAGCAGTTCCTGACCTGTTTCGCTTTGCTGGAAACGGTCTACCGCGTCGATATCTTTAAACAGGAACGGCAGATCGAAAACTTGCAGTTTCTTAGTGAAGCTCTGGAACTTAGACAGTGAAGGTGCAGCCATTTGCACGTCACCTAGAAGCATCGCTTCCAGAACTTTGTTATCGTTGAACAACTGTGAGTTAGGGTAAACGCTGACTTTTACTTTCCCTGGCATACGTTCTTCAACAAGTTCCTTAAATTTTTCAGCCATCAGTCCCTTTGGCGTATTTTCTGCTACAACGTGTGAAAACTTAATTTCAACCGGACGGGCTATACTGGTTACCGGTGTAAGGGCAGCGGCAGTCAGCAAGAGTGAAGCGATCATTTTGTTAAACATTTATCTATTTCCTTTAACGCTCAGAAGGTTTTCGTTATATGTTTTAATTACTGGTTAAAATAAAACTGGCAATTAACCGAAATGAAATGATTCATTTACAACACTCTATAGGCACAGCGTGTGCCAACTTGATTTAAATCAAGTAAAACAGTGAGATATACAAACTATCACCCTTAACCAATCCCTCTATGAGTGGATTGTGAAACATAGATAAACGGGAAATGGGTTGAAACTGACACATCGCGACATTGAAACGCTTCTGGTTGCTAACATTAACAGGCGCAATCTCATCATTATGGGTGTGGTTGTCCTTTCACTGGCCCTCAGCGGATTCTGGTTATATTCCGCCGAACGCCAGCGAAACCTGCTGAACACGCAAACTAACCGTATACAGCGGGAGGTCTATCTTTGGAGTAGTCACTTTCAGGGGTTGCCACAGGTTATTGGCCAGTATCCTATTGTTCGGGAGTTACTCACGGCGCCCGATCAGAAAAAACAGGATGCGGCTAATTTCTTTCTGCTGCAGTTAACCGACACGCTGGGCGTAAATTTTGCCTACGTATTCGATGAAAACGGCAAAGTACTGGCGGCCAGCAACTTCTATAACGAATTAAATTTCATTGATGACGACTACAGCTTCCGGCCCTATGTGCTAAGCGCCATTAAAGGTGATAACGGGAGCTTCATGGCGGTGGGAATAAAAACCCGCAAACGGGGCTTTTATTTTTCTGCCCCTGTCAGAGAGAACGGCAATATCATCGGTGGTGTGGCACTGAAGGTGAATATCGATTTCCTGTCTACCATTCAGGTAGAAAAAACCACCGACTTACTATTCCTCGACGAAAAAAATATCGTTTTCTATTCTGGGTCTGGGCGCTTTGAAGAAAAAGGGTTATCAACGCTTAGCGATAAAGATATAACGCAGCTTGATTATGAACAGCGATTTAACGACAAACCTATCGAAGTTATCCGTAATCAACCGGTTTTAAATACCGGTTTAAGTGAAGGCATGCTACTGAAGTCAGGTAAAACTCAGGCCTATTTTAGTGGATACAAATTACCCATTCCGGGGCTATCCTGGTCGGTGATGAGTATTTCAGACTATAAATACCGCGTGATGTTTGTCGCTCAGATGACCGGCATAACCATGCTGACCTACTTCGCCATCGCGGCTTTTTTAATGGTGTACCGCGGGCGACGACGTCATCATCAGGAAATTGCTGCACTGAATAATTCTCTGGAGATCCGGGTTCAGCAGCTAGCGGCTAACCTTACCCGTAAAAATGAAGAGCTGGAGCTGTCGCTTGATCACTATAAACGCACCCAGACTGAGCTGGAGAACACCCAGTCTGAACTGATTCAAACCGCCAAACTGGCGGTATTAGGTGAAATGGCTGCAGGGATAAACCACGAATTGAACCAGCCGCTACAAGCGCTCATCGCCTATTCTCAGAATGGTAAGAAGTTCATCGAGCGGGATAAAATTGAGCTGGCAGAGAAAAATTTAGAAGAAATTGCCAACATTGCCGCTACGATGGCAGAAACCGTAGCCAAATTTAAGATTTTTTCCCGCCGCGCCAAGCCAGACAGCCGCAAAGCGTTCATTGGCGAAATTCTGGATAACGTATCGGCGATCATCATGCCGCAAATTCAGAAACAACAGATTGATTACCAGATCGATAATCAAGCCACTGACCAGATGATAAACTGCGAGCCCGTAATGATTGGTCAGGTATTGGTTAATCTGATATCGAATGCGGCGCAAGCATTGGAAGACACACCTGATGCACGCATTGTCGTTAACATTTCAGACTGTGACGAATGGATGCTGATCACGGTTACTGACAACGGGCCCGGTATGGACAGCGATGTAATGGCAAACCTGTTCGAACCTTTTTTTACCACCAAAGAGAAAGGTCTCGGTTTAGGGTTAACTATATCAAGGCGTATTGTTGAGTCACAAAATGGTACCCTTACTGTAAAAGCGGTAGAGCCAAACGGCACCGCCTTTACCATCACACTTCTCAAAGAGCTGCATGGAGATAATACGTGAGTGCGTTAAAAGTAATGATTGTTGACGATGAAAAGCACGTTCGTGAATCACTTCAACAAACACTTACCCTGGAAGATTTTGATATTGAAGCCTGCGAAAGCGCGCAGGAAGCACTAAAAATTATTGAAGCGAACTGGGAAGGCATTGTCATCACCGACATTAACATGCCGCACATGAATGGCGTAGAGTTACTTGAGCGCATTCAGGCCATCGACAGCGATATTCCGGTGATTGTGCTAACCGGTCACGGCAATGTGTCGCTGGCCGTAGAAGCCATGAGACTGGGCGCTTACGATTTTCTTGAGAAGCCTTTTTCTGTCGACATTCTACTGGAAACGGTTCACCGGGCAGTGGAAAAGCGCACTCTGACCCTGGAAAACCGTAGCCTGCGCAGGGAACTGGAAGCCTCGGAATTACCTGGCCCGCGAATTATTGGCCGTAGTTCCGGCGTGGTAAAAATGCGGGCGTTGCTGGATAAAGTAAAAGACACCCCGGCAGACGTACTCATTAACGGCGAAACCGGCACCGGTAAAGAGTTGGTCGCCCGTTATCTTCACCATCACAGCAAACGTCGTCAGAAGCCTTTCGTGGCGATTAACTGTGGTGCGCTACCGGAAACCATCATCGAAAGTGAACTGTTCGGACACGAACCCGGCGCATTCACCGGCGCTAACAAGAAGCGTGTAGGTAAATTTGAGTACGCCAACGGCGGCACCCTGATGCTGGATGAAATCGAAAGTATGCCACTGAACCTGCAAACCAAACTGTTGCGGGTGCTGGAAGAACGTAAGGTAGAGCCCTTAGGTTCGAATAAGCAAATTCCGCTGGATATCCGTATTATTGCGGCCACCAAAGAAGATTTACGTGAGCTTTCTGACAAAGGTGAGTTCCGTTCTGACCTGTATTATCGTCTGAACGTGATTCAGGTAGATATTCCCGCCCTGCGCAACCGCAAATCTGACATACCCTTGCTGTTCGAACACTTCATGGCCATGGCCGCATACCGTTATGGCGCGGAGATGCCGAGTTTATCGGAAGCCCATGCTCATGCCCTTCAGAATAACGACTGGCCCGGTAACGTGCGGGAACTGCGCAACGTGGCCGACTGCTTTACTCTGTTAGGCGAATCAAGGGCTTTTGGTGAAATGGCGGACAGCAGCGATTTTTCGGGTGGGCATTTAACACTTACCGAACAAATGGACCATTTTGAAGAATCAGTGATCCGAAACTCCCTCAATAGCCATAATGGTGTACTTAAAGATGTTCAAGCCAGTCTCGGCATTGGACGTAAAACCCTGTACGAAAAGATGAAAAAATTCGACATCGATAAAAGCCAGTTTAAGTAACATTTTCCATGCATTGCGCCGGGTCACCGGCTCAACGTATGTACCGACAACCACACATTTGCCTTTTTAAACGTGTGGTTGTCCACCCATTTCAATTGCTCAATTTTCACCCTTTAAAATAAAGTCCATATCTTTCATTGCGTTAACATCATTTAACATTCTGGCATCCTCTTTGCCATAGGAGGTTACGTTTCGTTAATGAGATAACAACATGAGGCAATTTATAAACAAAGCGGAAGATGCACTCATCGGCATCCTGCTTGTACTGACAACATTGTTAGTGTTTATCGAAGTCGTATTGCGATTCGGCTTTGACACAGGTTTACACTGGTCGCAGGAAGTGACTTCCATATTAGTGGGTTGGATGGTTCTGCTAGGTGCCTCATGGGCGCTGCGTGAACGTGCTCACATCGGCGTTGATTTTCTGCTGGAAAAATTCTCTGAAAAAGTTCGCCCTTGGATAGTCGCTATCGGCTGTCTGGCGAGCCTGACTTACTGCGTACTAATTGGCTACGGCGGCTACGTGTACTTAAGCAAGATGAAGTTAATTGGGCTGGAACTCGACGACCTTCCGGTACCAAAGTGGATTGCCTACTCAGTCATGGTCATCGGCTTCGTGTTACTGGGTTACCGTATTCTGGAAATCCTGTTCAACATCATCCGCGGCAAAGAAGACACCTTCCATGTGCATCAAGCTAATGATGTCAGCAAAGCATTCGACGAATCTGAGGAGATGAAGTAATGACTGCCCTCGCCCTGTTTGCCTGTTTATTTATTTTGATGTTCATTGGCGTACCTGTTGCAATTTCGCTGGGTTTGTCGTCACTACTCACTATTTTATTTTTCACTAACGATTCACTGGCCTCTGTGGCCCTGAAGATGTTTGAGTCGGTTTCCGAGCACTACACACTGCTTGCTATTCCGTTCTTCATTTTATCTTCTTCGTTCCTTTCAACCGGTGGTGTAGCCCGTCGTCTTATCGACTTCGCCATCGCTTCTGTTGGTCACGTTCGCGGTGGCCTGGCAATGGCATCGGTTCTGGCTTGTATGCTGTTTGCTGCGGTATCGGGTTCTTCACCAGCAACGGTAGCAGCTATCGGTTCAATCGTACTGGTGGGTATGGCGCGTAGCGGATATCCTCTTGATTTTGCCGCCGGTACTATTTCTACCGCTGGTACGCTGGGTATTCTTATTCCTCCTTCTATCGTAATGCTGGTGTACGCGTCTGCCACTGAAGTATCTGCAGCACGTATGTTCGAAGCCGGTGTTATTCCTGGTCTGTTGATGGGCCTGAGCCTGATGGTGGTTATTTACATCGTAGCGATTAAAAAGAACCTGCCTTCTCAGCCGTTCCCAGGTGTTCGCACGCTAATGAGCACCGGTGCCCGCGCAATGGGTGGATTAATGCTCATCATCCTGGTACTGGGTTCTATCTATGGCGGTGTTGCTAGTCCAACTGAAGCCGCTGCGGTTGCTGCCGTGTACGCTTACCTGGTGTGCGTATGGGTTTACCGTGATGTGGGCCCGCTGAAAGGCGTGAAGTGGCGCAACGAAGGTGAAAACCTGGGCGTAGCCCTGATGCGCAACATTATCGCTCTGCCGGTTGCCATCGTGAAATCTGCGTTCGATCAGGAAGTGGGCAAGATGATTAAAGAATCAGCCCGTGTAAGTGTGGTTCTGCTGTTCGTAATTGCTAACGCGATGCTGTTCGCTTACGTACTGACTACCGAGCAAATTCCTCACGGTATCGCCTCTACATTGGTTGAATGGGGTCTGCCAGCCTGGGCGTTTCTGATTTTAGTGAATATTCTGCTGCTGGTTGCCGGTAACTTCATGGAACCAAGTGCGATCATTATGATCATGGCACCAATTCTGTTCCCGATTGCCATGCAACTGGGTATCGACCCAATCCACTTCGGTATCATCATGGTAGTGAACATGGAGCTGGGCATGCTAACACCGCCGGTGGGTCTGAACCTGTTCGTAACGTCAGGTATTACCGGAAAGAGTATGCTGTGGACCATCAAGGCCTGTGCGCCGTGGTTAGGTCTGATGCTTATCTTCCTGGCCATGATCACCTACATTCCGGCCATCTCGCTCTTCCTGCCTGAGATGCTGCACTGATAAATCGTTAATGGGGGTCTTTCGACCCCCTTCTCGTCACACATTTCTGTTGGAAACATCATGACTACCAAATCAAACAGTAAAAAACGACTGTTTACCCATTACGCGGGTTTTAATCTGCTGGAAATCCCGTTGCTGAACAAGGGCACGGCGTTTTCTGAAAAAGAGCGTTGGGACTTCAACCTCACCGGCCTTATCCCGCCCCGTTTCGAGTCGATTGAAGAACAGACACGTCGGGCCTACATGCAATACTCCAGTTTCAGCGACCCGATTAACAAGCACATTTATTTGCGCGCTATTCAGGATCGTAACGAAACCTTGTTTTACTCGCTGCTGAACCAGTATTTGGACGAGATGATGCCTATCATCTACACGCCTACCGTGGGCGCAGCCTGTGAACGCTTCTCCGATATTTACCGTCATAACCGTGGCTTGTTCCTCGCCTATCGCGACAAAGACCGCCTTGACGAAGTACTGCGCAATGCGCCAAAACGAAACGTAAAAGTGATCGTTATCACCGACGGCGAGCGCATTCTTGGCCTTGGCGATCAGGGTATTGGCGGTATGGGCATTCCTATCGGTAAGCTCTCACTGTACACCGCCTGTGGTGGTATCAGCCCGGCTTACACGCTGCCTATCACGCTGGACGTGGGTACCAATAACCAGAAGCTGCTGGACGACCCCTTCTACATGGGTAATCGTCATGAGCGTATCGATCAGGCATCCTATGACGAGTTCGTGGATCTGGCGATGAAAGCCATTGCCCGTCGCTGGCCTGACGCATTGATCCAGTTTGAAGATTTTGCACAGCCAAACGCCATGCCACTGCTGAAACGTTACCGTGACACCTATCGCTGTTTCAACGACGACATTCAAGGCACCGCATCTGTGGCGCTGGGCACACTGATTGCTGCCTGTTACCGTAAAGAAGAAATTCTGCAGAACCAGCGCGTGGTGATCACCGGGGCCGGAAGTGCTGGCTGTGGTATTGCAGAACAAATCATCAGCTACATGGTGTCGAACGGCTTAAGCGAAGAAGAAGCTCGGGATCGCCTCTACATGGTAGACCGTTTTGGTCTTGTTACCGAATCCACCCCTGACTTACGTGACTTCCAATTGCCCTTGGCGCGTAAAGAAGCAAGTCTTACCGAGTGGAGCTATAGCGGCGAATACCCAACGCTGCTGGATGTTATTAACTGTGCGAAACCTACCATTTTGATTGGGGTTTCTGGTCAGCCTAACCTGTTCCCTGAGCAAGTTATTCACGCCATGAGCACCGTGAACGAACGCCCTATAATCTTCCCGCTGAGTAACCCGGTTTCTCAGGTAGAAGCGACGCCAGAAAACATCTACGAATGGTCTGAAGGCCGCGCCATTGTTGCCACCGGCAGCCCGTTCGCAGCAGTAGAATATGATGGTGAGAAACGCACAGTAAGCCAGTGTAACAACGCCTACATTTTCCCGGGCATTGGTTTGGGTGTGGTGTCTGCACGCATTAATCGTATCTCTGATGAAATGCTACTTACCGCTGCCGATACGCTGGCAGAATGGTCTAACCGCACCATCAAGGATAAGTCAGCACTGCTGCCGCCATTAACGGAGCTGCAAGCACTGAGTAAAGAAATGGCATTTAATGTGGCGAAAGTCGCACAGATGCAAAACCTGTGTTCGCCGATTTCCGATGATGACTTGCGTGCTGTCATCGAAGCCAACTTCTGGAAACCGGAATACCGGGAGTACCTGCGTACTACGCCTTAGTAAATTCTTCTGCTAGTTTGATGTGTGAGCTATACGTCTCCCCTTCGGCTCACACATCCTTTCATCGCTTTATCGGGCTATTCTTCCCTCTTCGGCATATACGCCAGACATTCCAGTTCAACAAGCGCATTTGCAGGTAAACCATTTGAAGCAAAAGCGCTACGCGCTGGCAAACGATCAGACTCAAAGAATGAAACATAGATTTTGTTGAACGCAGGCCAGTTAGCCATGTCGTCAATCATCACCGTACATTTAAACACATCGGCACTTGTCAGATTAAATTCAGACAGTGTAGACGACAGGTTCGTCATCAACTGCGTCATCTGAGTACCAAAATCATCAGAAAGGCCGCCTTTCCCCATCCCCAGCAGGCCAGAAATATATAGCGTATTGTTCACCTGAACGGCTTTCGAATAAGGTGCGCCTGTTGATTTTGGAAAGTATACAGGCCCGGACGATGCACTTGCCGCTACAGATGCCACAGATAAACAAAGTGCTGTAATAATAACTTTAAGAGTAGATTTCACGATTTTCCCTGAATTAATAATGCATCATCATTAATCTACAGAAAAAAAATCAGTCCGGCATCATCAAATCTTCATCCCAGTCATAGTCATAAACGTGGATGGACTGCCCCACCAGTTTCCATTCATTGTCGAAACGCTCGAGCAGTCGAATTTCATAGGTATAGGTTTTGTCGCCATCGGCCGCAGTAGATACCTCGTTGTGGCTTACCCACGCAGAATCGCCCACCACACTAAAGCGATAATCTGAATGTTCAAACGTGCCTCCCTGTCCTGCCGCACCCGGGGGCGGCGAAACCATTATCTGCGGAGGAATATCTCTGACGGCACCATTCACTTCCGACACAAGAATTCGGCTATAGGGTTGAATGTTCCAGCACTCGGCATGCGCCTCTAAATCGCCTAGCCGCCAACTCGTCGACTCCTTTTCAAGTAAAGCGATGATTTCTGCTTCATCAGTGGTGTAGCTTCCATAAGCTGAAGTGCTTATGGCTAAAAGCCCAGCAATTACAAACTTCATTGTTCGTCTCCCACTTTATTAACAATTAATTAAAAATAGCGAGAACCATGGACTTTGTCACTATTAATTCGATTAAAATTCCGTCATCAACCTACAGATATTCCAGTCCATTTTGCCTATTCGCTTCAGGTTTCCCGCGCTGCAGCCGTTAATAATGAAGAAAGCTTAACTACAAATCGGGTAAAAAGCAGACTAACTGAGTATGTGTAAGCATAACCACACAGTGCTGGGTTTGTTTTAGACTGAACGGGTTAAATAGATGTGTTCAGGGAAACTTTTCGAGAGAAGGTAATGAATTCGGCGATGACGAAGCAATCGGGTTTCACGCTTATCGAACTTATTCTGGTGATCATCCTGCTGGGTGTGCTGTCTGTGACAGCCCTGCCAAGATTTGTCGATCTTTCGGGTGAAGCCAATGCTGCCGTATTGAAAACAATGGCAGGCACCCTTCGCTCAACCGCTAACATTGCTCACACCAAAGCCATTATTGCCCGTCGAAATGGCGGCTTTACCAATGGATTTGATTTTGACGGCGTGTACTTCGATAAAGGCTATCCTCTTGGCACATCCTTTGGAGACAGTGACGGCGTGCCTGAAATTCTGGAGCTGGTTGAATATGGCTCCAACGATTTTACCATTGCCGAAAACTTCAACGGCCAGTCAATCAGCGGCGAATTAACCCGGGAAATGTATATCACCACCAGAAATCGCATGGCCAGTGGTGCGGGGCACACGCAAATTGCAGGAAGTGGATGCTACGTGTCTTACGAAACATATGTTGATGCTTACAAAGCGCCTGAAATTATTGTGGATTTGTCGGGTTGCTGATGCAAACAAAAAAGGGCCTGCACGGCCCTCTTCTATAAATTTAAGCTGTTGCTTATCGTTGCGCGCGGCGGCTGTACGCCAGACCGGCTAACATCATTAGCACAACACCAAAGGTAGAAGGCTCAGACACCGTAGTCGCAACTGCTGTTGCAGTCAGCGTATAATCAAACGCACCAAAGCTGAAACCTTCATTTCCACCTACTGCCAACGTATACCAGCCTGCATCCAATAAACCCGCTGCCAGTTCGTTGTCACCAGCGCCAGGCAGTAACGCGTCCGTTCCGGTTACATAGGTTAACGCGGTACCGGCAAAATCGAAGAAGTCACCGCTGTTATCAAAAAGAAAGCCCGGATCCATCATAATCTCGCCGGTATATAAGCTCATTCCCATCGACGTGAAAACGGTTTCCAGCGAGAAGCTCACATCGGTATCTGCAGTAAGCTCGAAGGTGTAAAAATCAATTTCTGCGGTATCGCCGTTTAACCAGCCACTTTCGTCAGAAAAAGAGCCGGTTGCCGTTCCTGGTACGTCAAGAGACAAAATGGCGGCGTTGGCTTGTACAGCTACCAGCAAAGACGCGAGTAATACTAAAACTTTCATGACTATTCCTTAAGTGTAAAAGGGGGCTGACTCTGCCCCCGGATTTTTAATTTGCTAAAAAGCTTATAACGCGCCGTTTTCCCACGGGCCGGTAATGGCAAACGTAACGCCCGGCGACTGGATGTTTACAAACAACCAGCGACCATAAAAACATGCACCACACCATTCACGGCTGGTAAAGCTGCGACGTGCAGAACCATCAAATGACTCACCTACGCTGTCGGTAAAACCAGATGCAACGCCCGGATACACTTCGTCAATTACCGCTAAGTCGCCTTGGTCCAACGCGATACGGTTTTCACAGAAGGTGAAGGTTTCGCCGCCCTGCGTTAAACCCACCAGACGCTTAGGATCAGAACCACCGTCTTCACACATCAGAATGCTACCGCGAGGGCTAACGGCAATGTTGTCTGGACCATCAACTTCGGAGGTGCTGGTAGATTCAAATACCACGGTAAGTAACTGACGGCGGGGGTCGAAGCAGAAAATCTGACCCAGACCTGCGGCACCGCCAGAGGTGGATACAAAATAGATTTTGCCATCGTCATACCAGCAACCTTCACCGCGAAGAATAATCGCAGCGTCGGTTGCCTGGCTGAAACAGCTTTCATTGAAAGCGTCAGGATCAGGAATTTCCTGCCAAGTTACATCGTAAGTAGCGCCTTCAACCAAACCACCACGCAAATCAACCCGAGGTGTGTTGTTCACAACCATGGCGTACAGTGTGCCGCCAGACTTCAGATCGCCCCATGCGCCAGCAGGTTCAAATTTATAAAAAGCGGAGCTACCTGTGTCTTCAGTCATGTAAACGAAGGCTGTGGCAGGGTCTACCGCAACCGCTTCGTGAGTAAAGCGACCCATTTCACGAATAGGTTGACCGTCTGAAATACCGAATCCTGGTACTTCGAAGATGTAGCCGTGAGGAATATCCTGCGCAAACTGATAGGTTTCTTCACAAGATAACCAGGTGCCCCAAGGCGTTGCACCGCCAGCACAGTTACGAATTGTGCCGCCAAGGCTGTTGTAAGACGATAAGAATTGACCGTTTACTACGTCGAAAAGTACGTTTGTGGTGCCGCCGTACTGCGCTGAGTTGTAGATACCACGACCACGTAATGGGTCACATTTGTGGCCTTCGCCTTCGCTCAATTCATGGTTGCGTACCAGGCACACAATGTTCTGCTTCGCAGCCACAACAGCCATGCCATCGTGATCAGTGGGTGTAGGGTTGCGGTCAGATTGGATTTGACCTGTCCAACCATAAGAGGTGTATTCGAAGCCTTCAGGCAGAGCCAACAGCTCTAAACCTGTTGCTTTACATGCCTTTGGCGTGAGCGGCCCATACGATGAAGAAAACGGCAGCGTTGCCGCCTTTGCAGATAACGACGCCAGCGCCGTACTTGCTGCGACCACTGAACCACCTTTAACAAAATCACGACGATTGACCGCCGGCTGGATAGCATTCATCCCGGTTGTATCTTTAGACATTTTTTGCACCTGTATAATTTGGTTTTTAATGTTTGGAACCCCGAACCTCTACGGGGACAACTTCCCGGTCTTGCCAGCCAATAAGGTAAGGTGGAAAAATGACACTTCGTCGTCATTTTATTGACGATTAAAAGAACAAATAATGACAGATGATTTACTTGCTTACACAGCGCAACCTTCAGAAAAAAAACACCGAATAAATAATGTGTTAGGAAGTTAGCTACGCAGTTACTGTTTCATTTTCTGCGGCTTTTTTCTCGGTGAGCGAGACCAGATAAACTGAGATTTCATAAAGCAGCACGATGGGTGTGCCCAGTGCTATTTGCGATATTAAATCCGGCGGCGTTATAAACGCGGCCACCAGGAAAATCATCACGATGGCATGACGTCGGTAGTGCCGCAGCGTCTGCGCAGTCACAATGCCAGTTTTTGCCAAAATGAGTAGAAATACAGGTAGTTCAAAGCTCAATCCGAATGCCAGAATCAGTTTAATCACCAGTGAAAGGTATTCGCTCACTTTCGCTTCAAGTTCGACTCTGATTGCCTCATTGCCGCCGGCAGTTTCAAAACTCATAAAGAACTGCCACGCCATGGGCATAACCACGTAAAAGGCGAGCGCTGCACCGGCAATAAACAATACAGGTGTCATCAGGAATAGCGGCATAAAGCTCTTTTTCTCGTGGGCATACATACCAGGCGCAAGAAATCGCCATATCTGAATGAGAATAAGCGGTATGGAGAAAAATAGAGCAGTAAAAAAGGCCAGCTTCAGATAGGTGAAAAAGGCTTCTTGTAGCCCCGTATAGATCATACGGCGTTGGCTGTTTGCACCGAATTGCTCAAGTAGAGGCTGCTGCAAGAAGTGATAAATGTCAGCAGAGAAATAGTAACCCAAACCGAACATCACCATAAAAAACGCCAGACAATAAAGCAGTCGCGTGCGAAGCTCGATGAGGTGGTTGAGTAAGGGAGCCGTAGACTTATTGATCTGTTCGTCATTCATTGCCCGACTCCTTCGCAGCGCGCGCTTCTTCAGCCTGCCTGCGTGCATCGTCAATTCTGCTACGACGCTCTGCATGTTGCTCTGCGGTCATTGAACCCGGCGTGTAATCCGTCGGTAAGTTTCTTATTTCCTCGGGCAGAAAGGCTTTCCAGCTTTCATCACCAGGCTGCGCTTTTCCGTTCACAATGTTCACTTCTTTTGTGAGCTGGTTCATGCTGCCTTGCATGTCAGCATACATCCGCTTGATCTTGGCAGTGAATCGACCGAACAACTGGAACATTTCAGGCAAGTCTTTTGGCCCAATGATAATAAGGGCCAACACAGCCACGAAGAACAGTTCGGTCCAACTCAAATCAAGCATTTTTTTGCTCTACCGAAGCGGGTTGCGTGTTTATTTCATCGATACCGGCTGTGGCTTTTTCCGCATTCTGATTGGTTGCCAGCGTAGCGTTTTCTTCGTCTTTTATGCCCTGCTTGAAGTTGCGAATGCCTGCCGCGACATCGCCCATCAGTGTAGGAATGCGACCCCGACCGAACAGCAAAATAACCACTAGCAATACCAACAGCAGTTGCCACATATTCACGCCCATGCTCTGTCTCCTTAATATTTTTTCGACAGTCATGTTGGGAGCAAAATATGACCGGACCATGACGATTAAGTGAACACTTGATGAGATTTTCACTGTTTATCGAAATCGAATTAGCGCTGTGAGCCGACCACTAAACCCAGACTTGTTTTGCACTTGCCCCCAATTATGTGATGTTATAACATCTTTCGCCGTTCATTCCCTGGCTAAGATAAACTTAATATATGAAAAAGCAGTTTTTACTTTCATTACTCGCCGTATCAACCAGCGTAGCGGCGCAACAAAACACTTCACAGAGCACTTCACAAAAAAACGATGACATCGAGCACGTTGAAGTAAAAAAGCACTACCAGCCCTATCGCGGTAACGTGCCGCTTATCGACACACCACAGGCAATCGACCGCATAAGCGCGGAAACGCTGAATAATGAAGGTATTACCCGATTTCTCGACGCACTTGATTTTAGCCCTACTATCGTTCGACAAAACGCTTCGGGCGGTTTGTTTGATAGTTTTGCCGTGCGCGGTTTTTCTGGTGATGAGAACAACCCTACTGGCTACCTGATCAACGGATTTAATACCCGCGGCTACAGCGGCAATCGCAGCACGGTTAATATTCAAACTATCGAAGTGATGAAAGGTCCTGGCTCTGCGTTATACGGCCAGGGAGAACCCGGCGGCACGATTAACGTGATCACGAAAAAGCCGCAGTTTGAAGAACAAGGTTACGTGCAAGGTACCGTTGGAAACTACAATAAAAAGCAAGTTGAGTTCGATTACACCAATGCCCTTAACAACGACATGGCGTACCGCCTGAACGGTTCCTATGAAGATTCGGACACCTACAGAGACCATGTATTCTTCAAAAATCTGAACATTAATCCGTCTTTCATCTGGAATATCTCTGAAGCCACCAGCATGAGCTATCAGATGGAGATTCTCGACCAGGAAAAACCACTGGATCGAGGCGTTTTTGTACTTAACGGCGACTTTGATGCCGTTGAACCTGAAAGCTTCTATGGCGACATCCGCGACGGCGCCCATGAAGTGAAAGCGTTTGGACACCAGTTAGTACTTAACCATGAACTGAATCCCGATTGGCACCTGCTGAGTGGTGTCGCATTCCGCGACTCTTCGATGAAAGGTCAGTCTTCTGATACCGAGCTGTCTAGCGGTCGTCAGCTGTTGTTTACTGATCCGAATATTTTATCCAGACAACGCCGTACCCGAGATTACGAAGCGCAGGATTTATCTCTGCGATTGGAGCTAAGCGGCGAGTTCAGTACCGGTAGCTTAGTGAACAATGTGCTGTTCGGTCTGGACTATTACAACTACGATATCGACACAGACTATCGCAGATGGCGCACGGCCTGGGGTGCTGGCGATACCACTTACAGCATTGATCCGAACAACCCGGATTACACTATTTTCCGGCCAGAAGTATCTCCCACCACGCTTACGGCTGAAGAGCAGCAAGGTCTTGGTTTTTATGCACAAGACTTAATTGAACTCACCGAAAAAGCTACCTTATTGATAGGCTTCCGTGTAGATAAGTTCGAGCAGGAAATTACTAACTTCCTCGCCGAAACGCCAGAGCCGCAGAAGCAGGATCAGACCGCGTTTACCCCACGTTTTGGCTTTACCTACGAAGTTACCGAAAATCTGAATTTGTATACCAGCTATGCCGAAGGCTTCCGTCCGAATCCAGGTCTGGATTCCGACAGAAATGCCTTTGACCCGGAAGAAACCACGTCGTATGAAGTGGGGGCAAAATGGGAAAATGTCGCCGACATGTTTTCCGGTAGTCTGGCAATCTTCAACGCCGAAAAAACTAACATGCTAACAGCAGAACCGAATACGGGTTTCTCCGCCACCTTGGGTGAAGTTGAAAGTCAGGGCGTCGAGTTCCAGATGACAACCGATTTAACCGCGTCCACTCGTATTGATGTGTCCTACGCGTATACCGACGCAAAAACCGCAAACGAAGTGAACAATCTTGACTGGGGCGTGCCGATCCCAAAAGGTTCCCGACTAATAAACATTGCTAAGCACTCGGGCTTTATCTCGCTGAACCACTATACCGAAGTCATGGCGAAAGACGCCTTCGTTGGTGTAACAGTGCGTTACGTGGGCGACCGCCTTGGACAAACCACCGACCCAGACTACATTCTGCCGTCTTACACGTTGGTGAATTTGTCAGGTTCGGTAAACCTCACCAATCAGCTATCGGTGAAGCTTGATGTGAACAACCTGTTTGATGAGGAATATTTCGAGAATTCTTATCATGCATTATGGACCATGCCAGGCTCGCCAGTTAACTACAGCGTAAGCGTGAAATATCAGTTCTGATGCACTTAAAATAGCATTGAAATTGGGCCGGTGATGTTGCCAACAACGTCACTGGCCTGCATACGGCCTCACCGAAAAACACAATAAATGCAACATAATTGTAACTTTTATCACCACTCCCTTTATTCTCTCCTTTTACCGTAACTCACTGATACGATTGCATTTGCAGATTTAAGGTTCGCTTCATTCTGCGCCTAAACGCTTATCCGAACGTTCTGATCCCGGTACGAACTTGTAACCAACTGAATTCTCGTTTTTTATTCACCTTGTAAGACGTTAGTACAACTGACAGGGGCATAAGTCTGAAAGCAGGGAAACTACTCGCCACATCGTGCAACCGAACGTTCGGTTAAACGCCTGAAGGCACTTTTATCGATTGATTTAGTAACAGGCACTCGTTACTATCCCTATGACTTATTAACAATATTATTACAACAGTCATAATCAGAGAGTCATGGATAAAACGCTCTTCAACCTGCATGATTTGGTGCTTCTCCTTATCGCTTTCGAATGTCTGGCGGTAGCGATTTACATAGGATTTAATCGCGCCAAAGGCAGCTTCCCTACCAGTTTGCTAATCGCATTTTTTGTTGTGCATGCCTGTATTGCACTGCATGAACTTGTGCTTTGGGGAAGCTCAGTGAGGTACTGGGTACTTGAATCTTCACCAAACTACTTTTTCACGCTTAACTTTGCATACTGGCTCGATGGCCCTTTGCTGTTTCTTTTTTCATGCGCCATCACACAAAAGAAATTTACGTTGCAGCGATGGCACAGTGCGTTGCTATTACCGGTGCTGATATTTGGAATATTTATCTATCTGCATTTTTACGCTCTGCCCCACGAGACCAAGGTCACACTGATCAGAAATTACAGTTTTGCCGACTTTGATTACGTGTTTGTGGACTTAATCGCCAAAATCGCCCGGGTCGGCTTTAGTCTTTATGCCGTGGCAGTGGTAAGCAGGGCCGATGAGCAAGTAAAAGAGCGATTTAATATTCCAGCCTGGCTACCAAAAGTGTTGATGGTACTTGCGGGCATTATGGCTTGGGAAACCATGCTAAGCGGTATCAAGGTATATCATGCTATGTACGGGTTCCCTTACTACGAACTGGTGGAGTTCATTGGGCTGGCATCGTATTACATGCAGTTCGTGTTGTTCAACGCAGTAATTTTTATGGCGGCGTCTCATTTCCTGAGAACACAGCCAATAAAAGTAAAAACCGTAAATAAAGAGCCGGTAAGTGAAGCCGTTATTGAACGCCTTGAAAGCACCATGGAAACGGAGCGGCCCTATCTGAACCAGAACCTCTCTTTTGAGCGGCTGGCAGAGAAGCTGGATATTCCGGTGAAGGAACTTTCAAACGCCATAAACCGGCACTACGAAGTGAATTTTTACGAGTTCATCAACAATTATCGCATCCAGGAAGCCCGCAGGATGCTTGAAGATCCGGCAGAAAATGACAAAAGCATCACCAATATTTTTTACGATGCCGGATTCAACAGCAAGTCGGTGTACAACACGCTGTTTAAGAAAAAATTTAATAAAACGCCGAGTCAGTATCGCAGTGAATGCAAACTCAGGCTGGCCAGGCAAAGTGCATAGCTAAGGAATAAGTGTAACTGAATCACTCCCCTGACACTGTGCAGCAGTTTTAGGGAAGTAAGATGCAGGACACCACCCAAATTACATCGGTTGTTATTGTTGGCGGAGGCAGTGCAGGCTGGCTTACCGCCGCATTGTTGGCCGCACAACACAGCGCCGATATACAAGTTACACTCGTTGAGTCTCCGGATGTCCCCTTACTTGGTGTTGGCGAAGGTACCTGGCCCACGATGCGTGGTACCCTACAAAAAATAGGCATCGACGAGGTCACTTTTCTTCACGCATGTCACGCCTCATTCAAACAGGGAACACACTTTCGCCAGTGGCGGACGGGCAACAGCAACGACGAGTATTACCATCCTTTCAGCCTGCCTTTTAATTACTTTGACACCGATTGCGCAGCATGGTGGCAGCGAGAAGCGAGCCAGTCCAGTTTCGCCCATGCGGTTACCACCCAAAGTACGGTTTGCGATCATTTCCTGGCGCCCAAGCAGGTAGAAACGCCGCCTTTTGCCGGTGTATTGAATTACGGTTATCACCTGGATGCCAGCCAGTTTGCACAACTACTGAAAATTCACGCCATTTCAAAATTGGGTGTCACCCATGTTGTTGATCATGTCGAGCGTATTATTGCTGCGCCAGGCAACGCCATACAGGGACTGACGTTGAAATCTGGCAAACAGATCAAAGGCGATTTATTTGTAGACTGCAGCGGCTTTTCAGCACGATTAATTGGCGAGCATTTTGGAGAGCCGCTTTTATCTTGTAAGGCACAACTGCCTAACGATAGCGCTGTCGCTTTGCAATGCGCCTATACACAAAGCGATACAGACATCCCATCGGTTACTCGCTCTACGGCACAAGCAAACGGCTGGATTTGGGACATTGCGCTAACAAACCGGCGCGGCGTTGGTCATGTTTTTAGTAGCGAATACAGCTCTGAAGATGACGCCATTAATGCGCTGCAAAGATACATTTTAGCGGATAGCGCTTTAGCACCTAAATCAAGGGATGACATTGCGCAACAAGCCCGCCTGTTTCGTTTTCAACCTGGCTATCGCCAACGCCCCTGGATACAAAACTGTATTGCTATTGGTACCGCTTCGGGCTTTCTCGAACCCCTTGAAGCCTCTGCGCTGGTCATGACAGAGTTAGCCGCCTCGCACCTCGCTGAACGTCTTCCCCGATACCATTATCAACTGCCGGCCGCAGCGCGACAATTTAATCGGGAATTCAGTACTAAATGGCCGCGTATAGTCGACTTCCTCAAGCTGCATTATGTGTTAAGCGAACGCAGAGACAGCGAATATTGGCGAAAAGTAACCAACATGAGTGACTGCTCAGAACAGCTGTGTGACTGGCTGACGTTATGGAAAACCCGTTCGCCCAGTGCTGCTGACTTTAGCTTTCGAGAGGAAATATTTCCCGCAGCCAGTTACCTCTATGTGCTTTATGGCATGGGGTTTACAACGGATTTCCAGCATTCTGTCGGCGCCCTTCAACATCACCAACAGCAAACCTTTAAACAACAAGAGCAGCATAAATTGCTTCAACAGTATCTGGCCGGATTGCCAGGCAACCGGGCACTTCTCAGTCAATTAACACAAGTTGCAGTAACTTCAGGTAAACACCATGAACAATAATAAGAAACAGCGCGTTGTTATCGCCGGCGGAGGCACTGCAGGCTGGATGGCAGCAGCAGCCCTTTCTCGCTTATTACATAATCGGGTAGAGGTTACCCTGATAGAAAGCAGTGACATTGGTACAGTTGGTGTGGGCGAAGCCACCATCCCAACGCTAACGTTCTTTCATCGCCTGCTGAAAATTGACGAAAAATCCTTTATGGCCGCCACCAATGCCACCTTCAAACTTGGGATCAATTTTGAAAACTGGAAAACCACCAGCGACGCCTACTTGCATGCCTTTGGCGCAACGGGAAAAGATTGCTGGGCAGCCGGATTCCAACATTTCTGGACAAGAGGGAGGCAGCTGGGCCTAAGCGATGACTTCGGCGCATACTGTTTAGAGCGTGTTGCTGCAGAACAGGGAAAATTTGCGCATTTACCTCAAAACGGCCTTAACTACGCCTATCACTTGGATGCCAGTAAATACGCGATGTTCCTGCGCAACCTCGCCGAGCAAGCTGGGATCAGACGCTTCGATGCCCGAATAGCACAAGTGGCAACGCGAGAAGACAATGGCTACATCCGTCATCTGCAATTGGATAATGGAGAAAAAATAGAAGGGGACTTATTCATTGATTGCACCGGGTTTCGTGGCTTACTAATCGAAGAAACCCTACACACAGGCTACGAAGAATGGTCGCATTGGTTGCTTTGCGACAGTGCCGTTGCCGTGCAAACAGAAAGTGTTAGCTTACCGTTGCCCTATACCCGCAGTATCGCCCATAAAGATGGCTGGCAATGGCGCATACCACTACAAACACGAGTGGGTAACGGCTTAGTATTTTGTAGTAAGTATCTTTCTGAGCGCGATGCGATCACGCGGCTTACTGACAATATTGATGGCGCACCTCTTAACCCGCCGCGGGTGATTAAGTTCCGGCCAGGCAGACGCATAAAACAATGGAACCGTAATTGCGTATCGTTAGGCCTGGCCAGCGGTTTTATCGAGCCCCTTGAATCGACCAGCATCCACCTTATTCAGCAGGGTATTGTGCGGCTTCTCAGAATGTTTCCCCACGACGAAATCAGGCCAGCCATCGTGGATGAGTTTAACCGTCAAAGTGTGGATGAAATCGAGCATATTCGCGATTTTATTATTCTTCACTATCACGTGACAGCGCGAACTGATTCCGCATTCTGGCGACATTGCCGACACATGGATATACCGGAAACGCTCGCTCAGCGCCTACAAATTTTCCGAGAAAGCGGTCAAATCCACCGAAAAGCCAATGAGCTATTCGATGATTCCTGGCAACAAGTAATGATTGGTCAGGGTTTATTACCCGAGGGCTATCATCCCATTGCAGATATGATGAGTGAACAGGAACTCAAGGAATTTCTTAGTCATATCAAAGGGAACGTTGATCGCACAGTCAACCACCTCCCTCCCCACCATGTGTATTTAAAGACCCGGGCTTAGCAATATTGAAAAAAGAACGTTCTATTCCCTGATCAGAACGTTCGTATTCGCGGATTTTTCACCATTAAAACGACTTATTTTTTGCGCAAGCGTACTCTCCGCCATGCTTTTCAAAAATGTTAATGAAAGGTTTAAAAATTGAGTGCAACACGGGCACAACACATAGGCTTACGCAGGGAGAAAATAATGAAAACTCGCCCCTTTAATAAAAACAGGATTGCCCTTTCGGTATCGCTGATTTTAGGTTCGGCGATGATCACCAGCACACACGCTCAGGAAGCAGACACTGACGATGCCGTTGAGGTTATTGAAGTCAGTGGTATTCGTGGCAGTATGATTCGCGCCATGGATTTGAAACGCTCAGCGGATGGTATCGTCGAAGCCATATCAGCAGAAGATATCGGGAAATTCCCCGACACCAACCTGGCCGAGTCACTGCAAAGGATTACCGGTGTTTCTATAGACCGTTCTGACGGTGAAGGTAGCCGCGTCACCATTCGCGGATTCGGTGCCGACCGCAACCTAGTACTGCTAAACGGCAGACAAATGCCAACCCCAACCCGCTCTTTTGACTTTGCCGATTTGGCATCTGAAGGGGTGAGTACAGTAGAAGTATATAAAACCGGACGCGCTTCTATCGCGACTGGCGGCCTTGGTGGCACAGTAAACATTATCACTCCCCGACCGCTGGCAAACCCAGGCCGGCAGGCAACGTTTGGCTTTAAAGCCGTGAATGACGACTCCACGCAGAAAGGCGACAAGTGGACACCGGAACTTTCCGGTCTATACTCTGAAACCTTCATGGACGATAAATTCGGCATCGCACTAACCGGCAGCTACCAAAAGCGTGACAGCGGCAACAGCAATGCCTCGGTTGCCTCGGGTTGGCGTTCGTTTATATCCGGTCAGGATGAAGGCGGCTGGGGTAATCTTCCCGCAGAAGACCCTGATAATTCGTATCTGAATAAGCCTGCCGATGGCGTGACTTACGCTGTACCTCAGAACCTGGTGTACCAGTTTAATGAAGCGTATCGCACCCGGGTGAATGGCCAGCTTACGTTGGAATATCAGGCTACCGACAAACTGAAAACCCGTTTGGACTACACCTACTCAGAGCGCAGTATCGACCGAGAGCTCACCGATATGTCGACCTGGTTCTCGTTCAACTACAACAATGCGACCATGGTGTGGTCAGATCCCAATGAAGAAGGTATCTCTTATCCCATCCAATATCAGGATACCGATAACTTCAGCGCGGATGCCGCTCGTGGTGCGGGTACTGGCATTAACTCTGGTAGAGGATTCTCCTCCACTAAAAATACCAATAACTCAGTGGGTCTTAATCTTGAGTATCAGGTGAATGATAACCTGATGGTAGAACTGGATTATCACGACGCCTCGGCTAAACATGAACCAAACAGCCCATACGGTAGCTGGGGTTCACTGGCAATGATTTCCAACAACCGTATCCGTACGACGGTGGATTTTTCTCAGGTACTACCTGTGCTCAGCATCGAATATCCTGAAGGCGTTGATGGATTTGAGCCAGAAGACATGATTGGCGCAGGGAGTAACTTCGGAAACAACCACGAGCGCACCGATCTAGAGCAAATTCAGGCCAGTGGTAAGTATTATTTTGACGCCGGCATTATTGAGAGTATTGATTTTGGTATTTCACAAACAGAAACCAATAATCACTCTAAATATGCCAGCGCAACACGCGGCACCTGGAGCGGTGTGGGCGAGCCCGAAGACTGGGAAGACAGCTGGTTCACCCAGCGCTCACTTGGCGATATGTTTGACAATATTCCAGGGCATAGTGACCCCGATTTAGAACCTTACTATATCGATTGGGACTTCGAACAAATTGCCGAATTTACCGCAGCCAACTTTTACAACGAGAATGATATTGAGTGGCCTTGTGGCCCACGCTTCTGTGGCGGCACCAATTACACCACAGACCGGTATACTGATGAAAAAATGCAGGCCGCTTATGTGCAAGCTAATCTGGTATTCGATATTGGCGACATGCCGGCAGAAATCATCACCGGTGTGCGGTACGAGAAAACCAAAACCCATGCATCAGCATTGGTACCTAGCTACGACGGTATTTCCTGGAGCAGCACCAATGAATTAGTACTGCAGCCCACGGGCGAATCGGTTTTTACCGATGAATACGGTGAATACAGTAATTGGCTACCTAGCATCGACTTTAAAGTTGATCTGACAGACGATTTGGTTGCCCGGGCTTCATTCAGTAAAACCATTTCCCGCCCAAGTTACGGCGATATGCAGGGTGGTAAAACCCTGGGCGGACAAATTACTACCATTCAAGGTAGTGGTTCACGGGGCAACCCCGCCCTATTGCCATTGGAATCCACCAACTACGACTTATCGCTGGAATGGTATTACGACGAAGCCAGCTACGCCGCAGTGGGCTGGTTCAATAAAGACGTAACCAACTTTGTCGGCCGTCGCACCATAACCGAAACGGCGTTTGATCTGCGCAACCCGGCACAAGGGCCAAGATCTGATGCAGCACGAGCCGCCGGCTTCACTGGCAACGCTGAAATTCGTCAGTACATTCTGGATAACTATCTCGACAGCGATCCGAATGTGTACCTAAACGAGCACGGCGACGTGGTGATTGACGCCAGCCCGGAAGACGACCTGGCTCAGTTCGAAATCAATATTCCCTTTAACCAGCGCGATAACAACGTGAATGGCTGGGAAGTAGCGATTCAGCACATGTTCTGGGACTCTGGATTTGGCGTGAACGTGAACGGCACCATGGTTGACGGCGACCTCTACTACGACAACGCGTCGATGGAGCCGCAATATGCCCTTACCGGCTTGAGCGACTCGGCAAACTTCATCGCTTTTTACGAGAACGATAAGCTGTCTATTCGTGTTGCCTATAACTGGCGAGACAAATTCCTTGCCTGGATTGGGGATGGCTCTGGCGACAACCCAGTTTACACCGAGGCATACGGCCAGTGGGACGTAAACATGAGTTACGACGTTACCGAAAACCTTACCGTTTTTGCGGAAGGCATTAACCTGACCAACGAGTACCAGCGCCAGCACGGCCGACATGAACAAATGCTGATTAACCTCAGACAATCATCGCCGCGCTACAACCTCGGTATGCGTTACACCTTTTAAGCCATAGCAATGAGCCCAGCGCTGCACGAAGAGCATTCCCAACCACCCCGCTCTTCGTGCGGTTTTTTTGCGTTTTAACCTACTGTTTAACGAGGTAATACCATGCCTAACCCCGTAGTACTGAACAACGTTACGCACAAAGATCTAAAAATAAATCCGGTTCATAACAGCCAGAACACCGAGTCGCTGATGATTGCGTTAGCGCTGCCGTTTGAATTTAGAAGCTTGCAGCATGAATACCCGATTGTGTTTTATAAAGACGATAAGCAACAATTCCATGCTGTTGTTTTACTAGGATTAGAGCAAAACGAAAACTTGTATGTAAACCAGTTTGGTTGGGACGCCAGCTATATTCCGCTTATGGTACAGCGTCAGCCGTTTTTAATTGGTCAACGCCCAGCCAACGACGATGGAGAGCGCCAAACGGTTTTATTGGTCGACACCGATAGTCCCAAACTTAGTCACACCGAAGGAGAACCGCTGTTCTTAGCCCACGGTGGACACAGTGCACACTTACAAAAAGTGACAGATATTCTGTCGGCGATCCAAGAAAGAGAACAAGAAACCCGCGCTTTCATGAATACGCTCACCGAATACGAATTACTGGAAAGTTTCTATCTCGACGTGGACATGGGTAACGACAGTAAACACCGCCTCAATGGTTATTACACGATAAACGAAGATAAGTTACGCACGCTAACCGACGCACAAGTGCTGCATTTACACAAAACCGGCATGCTGGCGTTAATTCATTTCGTGTTAGCCAGTCAGGCTAATTTTGCCGAACTTATCGACAAAAAACGGGCCCGACAAAGTGAGTAATCGCCACAATTTACCGCACTGTCAGGAAGTGTCATTGGCCCCGGGCGCGCCACTTCCAGACTGGCTACTTGCCAGCCAGCAGCCGGTGAAACTGAGTAACTATGTCAGCCATTGGCCTGCAGTCACCCTCGCACAACAAAGTGCACAGGCACTCTGCGATCACTTGCTTGAATACTACACCGGCGAGCCATTGGGGTTCTTCTTTGCCGAACCCGAAGTGAAAGGTCGTTTCTTTTACAATCACGATATGAGCGGCTTTAATTTCGAAAAGGTGGCCGCCGGTCTTGATCTCATCCTCACAAAACTCATTGAATCCGCGGACCTCACATCGCCGCCCGCCATGTTCATCGGCGGCACCCATTTGCAACATTATTTGCCGAATTTCAGTACGCTAAATCTACCTGTTCCCATCCCGGCTTCTCAAGTACGCAATGGTTTGTGGGTAGGCAATCAGTCTCGGGTAGCGATTCATCAGGATTTGCCCCTCAACATTGCTTGCTGTGTGGCAGGAGTACGACAGTTCACCCTTTTTCCGCCGTCACAAACTAACAACCTTTATGTTGGTCCGCTGGAGTTTACTCCCTCTGGCCAGCCAGTAAGCCTGGTTGACTTGCACCACATCGACCAACAGCGCTTCCCTGCTTTCAGTGAAGCACTCGCACAAGCACAAATTGCCACGCTGACACCGGGTGACGCGTTATTTATTCCCAGTATGTGGTGGCATGAGGTAGAAGCCACGGCACCGTTCAATATGTTAGTAAATTATTGGTGGCGCACCACACCGGCTTTTGCAGATGCGCCTATTCATGCACTGCAACATGCCTTGCTTAGCATCGCCAGCCTACCAGAGCATGAAAAGCGGATATGGCAGGACATGTTCGCTCACTACATTTTCAGCAACGACAACGAGCGTTTTTCGCATATCCCTACCGCAGCCAAAGGCATGCTGGGAGAACTCGATGACAACCAGGCACGGCAACTTCGCAGCCTACTCATGCAATCCCTTAACCGCTAACCTCTTTCGCCCAAACCACAAAAGGTTCTGCCTACTTTTCGTTCAAAAATCGCGTTCTGACCTTAATCAGAACGTTCTGATTGGCCTTTTCGCGCCGATGCGGAATCTTCCTGCGACAGATTTTGGTTAACTGATTGTTGCAAACTTGTTGAATCAAGCGCATCGACAAACCCAATAGAGCTATTCGGAGAGAACCGGTGAAAACAACCCATAAACAGAATAAGTTTACGCTTACCAAACTCGCACAATTGATTGCTATAAGTGGCCTGGCACTCAATTTAGTTGGCTGCGGCGGCCTGGACGAAGCCAGTGATGCTGACAGCAATAATGGCGTTACGGTATACGACTTTGCCCCACCTAAACCCACAACCGGCGCTGAGCAATACAGTCTGTTAAAGCAAGATCGCGAACGCTGGATGAATGCCCAAGGCGAAATAGTTTCTCTTCGTGGGGTGAATCTCGGCAACTGGCTGATGCTGGAAATGTGGATGCTCGACAGTGGCGATAACCCTGTGGGTGAAGGCATTGAAGACCAATGTACCTTTGAGGCAAAACTGGAAGAACGCTTCGGTACCGATGAAAAAGCCCGATTGATGGACGTGTACCGCGACAATTTCATTACTACGCGAGACTGGGACATCATGCAGGAAGCTGGATTCAATCTCATCCGATTGCCTTTCCCTTACCAGCTTATTGAAGACGCCAACAACCCAATGACGCTTCGCGATGACGCATGGCAATACCTGGATTACGCCATCGAAGAAGCGAAATCCCGCAATATGTGGGTAGTACTGGATTTACACGGTGCGGCGGGCGCCCAGGGCTGGGAACATCACAGCGGTTGCGCAGGTAAAAATGAATATTGGGATGGCCCCAATGCAGCAGACAATCAGGCCCGCACCCGCTGGCTATGGCAGCAGATTGCTGAGCGCTACAAAGATGAGCCCGCCATTGCCGGTTACGGCGTACTGAACGAACCCTGGGGCACGGATGCCGAAACGCTGGCGGCAAACGTAACCGAGCTCTATACCGCCATTCGCGAAGTCGATACCAGTCACGTGGTTATTTTACCTGGGCACAACAGCGGCATTGATGCTTACGGCGATCCTGAAGACGCCGGGATGAACAATGTTGCGTTTGAAATGCACTTTTATCCGGGCATTTTCGGCTGGGGTGAAATTGGCTACGACGTGCATCGCGACTGGCTGACTTGCGGACAAAATGGCACTACGGGTGTGTGCGAATGGGACGCCCGCATTCGCGAATTGGATACCCCGTTCCTGATAGGTGAAATGCAACCTTGGGCGGGTTTAGGCGAACTTGGAGGCCCCATCACCCGTGCCACCTTCGACCGATACAATGAGCTGAGTTGGGCTGGAACCGCTTGGTCTTACAAGGTACTAAGCACTAACGGCGGTCAGGGGAATGGCACCTGGGGCTATGTCACTAACAAAGGAGAGCGTCTGCTGGCAAAAGCCACCACGTGGAGTTGTGATGGTTGGGATTCAACCCTCGCCGAAGCCTGTGAAACCCCAGCGAAAATAGTGACCCCGACAGACACCGATCAAACGTTTTATCTTATTGTGAAATCGGGTGCTTTGGGTGGACAGCATGATGTGCAGTTCGACAACCTGCAACTCACCGCACAATCAAGCGGTGAAAACATCCTCACAAACAGCGCATTCGATACCGATGCAGGCTGGACCGAGTGGAGCGGTACGAATACCAGTCCTCAGGATGATAACTTGTCGGTAGAGCTCGGTTTCGCCAATGGTGATGAAAACGTACTGCGCCTTTCTGCAACAGATGGCTTTTCAAACGGCGGTGTTTATCAAGCCGTTGAACTCAAAGGTGGCGAGTCGTATTTACTCAGCGGCACCTTTGCCGATGTGAATTCCTCTGATATGTGGGCAGAAATCTATCTACTTCCTGAACCACCAGTAAATGGCGAGGACATCAGCGCC
Source organism: Alteromonas sp. ABH2_165 (assembly GCF_056159945.1). NCBI lineage: Bacteria > Pseudomonadati > Pseudomonadota > Gammaproteobacteria > Alteromonadales > Alteromonadaceae > Alteromonas > Alteromonas sp. ABH2_165. The sequence continues at coordinate 342,652 of NZ_JBSWWF010000002.1, read as the reverse complement.
GCAGCGATGGCAAAAATCGATTTAAATAACGATTCCAAAGAAACCATCGAGGCCTATTTTGCAGGCATGTCGACGGTGGAATATGAAATTAATCAAGGCGTGTATGAGGCATTGGTGTCTGATGAGCCGGCTGATATTTTTAACTTTCCCGATGCCCCCGAGGCCCTCACGTTGGAAAAAACTGACGCTGGAATGAGTCTGGTTTGGATGGGGGTGAGCGATGCAACCTACAACGTGTACCGCACTACCTCGTCAGGCAGCAACTATCAATTGCTTGCAGAAGGCCTGGAATCGGAAATGTACCTCGACGAAACCACCACGGAAGGCGTGACTTACTACTACATGGTAACCGCCGACAATGGTGAAGAAAGCTACGCCTCCAACGAAGTTGCCACTGAAATCTTTTATGCCGCCATTCCAGGACGCATTGAAGCTGAGCACTTCAGCGGTCAGTCGGGCTTCGAGGTAGAAGATACGCAGGATGAAGGTGGTGGCCAGAACCTGGGCTATACCGATGCGGGCGACACCTTAACCTACAACGTGTCGGTTGCTGAAGCTGGCGAGTACACACTATCGCTAAGAGTAGCCAGTTCAGGCGGTTCTGAAGGCATTGCATTCACAATGAATGGAAACAGCATTGGCAGCATTGCGGTGGCCGATACCGGCGACTGGCAGAACTGGTCCACCATTTCACTCACCGTTACGCTGGAAGCCGGCGATCAGGAACTACAACTTACCGCTCTAGGCGGCGCGTGGAACCTGAACTGGATGGAGTTTACGACAAACTAGCCCTTTAGTTTGGCCCTGTTGCCGGTAAGTCTCGCGCGCTTACCGGCTTTTTTATTTAACCGAGATTTTTTTCACTATGTATCGATTGCTTCTTTTAATTGCCGTGGCCGGTTTGTCTGTCAGCTGCGGAAATACATCAACCCACTCAGCGCCTCAAGCCGTGGTTTCCACCGAGTGGCATCCCAATGACAAGCAGTGGTATAGCGAACCTTGGCCGGAAGAAGCGGTACCGCACCGACTCGATGATTTGCCCGTTCAGTCAGTCAGTAATGCCGATGCGAAGAACTTGATAGTGCTTGACCCAGAACAGAAATATCAGCGCATTTTGGGCATAGGCGCCTCGTTGGAGCACTCCACGGTTTATGCCATCCGCAAAAATAAAAGCCCAGCACAGCAAAAGGCCCTGCTTTCTGCACTTATCGACCCGGTGAATGGCATTGGCCTGAATCTCTTTAGAATAAGCATTGGTACCTCAGATTTCTCCGATGGCACCCATGCGCAGACGCCGCCAGACAACCAAAAGGGGTGGTACAGCTTTCAAGATACCGCTGACAGTGCGTTCTCTATTCAGCGCAATATTGAGCTGGGAATTGTAAACACGCTTCAAATGGCTTTGGAAGTTGGTAAGGAAACCCATAATCCGGTGAAACTGGTAGCAAGCCCATGGAGCCCACCACGTTGGATGCGAGAGCACAACAACATGGTTCAAGGCGGCACATTGAAGCCCGCGTATTACGAAGCTTACGCCCAATATCTGCGTGAGTTTGTTGAAGCTTATGCGGCAGAGGGTATTCCCATTTACGCACTCACGCTACAGAACGAGCGCCAGTTTCAACCACCCGCTTATCCGGGCATGGTGTTGTCATGGCAACAAGAACGGGATTTACTGATTGCGGTGTATCACAATTTCCATAACGTTAATCAGCATCATGGCAGAGAGCTGAATGTGAAATTGTGGACTCTCGACCATAACTTTGACTATTGGCAGCAAGCCGTTGCACAGCTAGACGACTTTCTTGAAAAGGGGCTGTATCACTATATCGACGGCACCGCATTTCATCACTACGCCGGTGACTCTTCGGCCATGGCCAGTGTGCATCAGGCCCATCCGCAAAAAGACGTGATATTCACCGAAGGCAGCGTGTGGGGCGTGGGCAATGCGAACCTGAACAGAGGTTTCCAATCAGTTATTCGTCATTTTCGTCACTGGTCTACTGCCTATATTTCTTGGGTTACCATGCTGCCGCAACAGGTGGATGAAGCCAATCAGGGGCCGTATAACAAATTGGGTGTTGTGGGCCCTACCATGCTCATCCAGGAGAAAGGCAACAGCGCAGGTTGGTACAAAACCCCGGAATACTGGCTTACCGGACAATTTTCAAAATTCATTCGGCGGGGTGCTGTTCGTATCGCCTCCTCACCAGAAACCATTAATCATATGGAAAATGTCGCCTTTCAGAATCCTGACGGCTCAGTGGTGAGTGTGATCACAAATCCCAATGACAGCACGCAAACCGTCTCTTTCTCTCTGCATGACAAACTGTGGCAGATTGACGTTCCGGGCAACAGTATCGCGACGGTTATCTGGTGATTAACCATGACTGAATCCGCACTCGCATTAAATTCCCGGGCACGCTGGCATGTGTTGAAAATAGGCCATGAGAAAACCCGTGTTTTGCTGGTCGATGATGTGTTTGTCGATATCTCTGCTGTTCAGAGCATGGCTTATGAGCTCGCATTCGACAAAGAAGCCAGCACCTATTATCCGGGCGTTCGCGCCCGTTGCCCAGATGCTTTACGAGAAGCCTTAACGACCATGAGCAGTGGTATTATCCGCCAGGCCTACGGACTATCTGGCAATGATGGTTTAGCCGATCAGGGTTCCTGGGTAAGCATCGCCAGCACCCCACCCGACAAGCTGCATCCTCTGCAATGTGTCCCACACTTCGATTCTCAGCGACACACCGACTTCGCCATCATGCTATATGCCAGCGCACAGAGCTTTCAAGGCACCGGGTTTTATCGCCACAATCCAACCGGTTTCGAAAACATTACGCCAGAACGCTGGCCTGCTTTTGAACAATCCCGGCAGGAATACTCTTCCAATGGAAACCCACGCGCACAAGCCTATTTTTATGGAAGTAACGAAGAATATACCCTGATGGGCAAGATAGACTACAAGCCAAACCGACTGGTGATTTATCCGGGCACACTTCTGCATTCTGGATTAATCGACAGTTCACAAACGCTGTCTGACTCTCCTTTTGATGGCAGGCTAACGGTGAATGTATTTGCCGGGGTTTCTTGAGGACTTGGCTTCATGAGAGATAGCTAGCCGGTGGACGAGCAAGGCGAAATGACCGGCCTAGCTCATCCAGCCTTTGCGAATTCGAGACATCCGATAGCGCCACACACAACCAGCAAACACCACAAATGCGGCATCGATGACCAGTGAGTTTAATACCAGTACATCTGGGTAGTGCACTGCGAAGTGAGTGACCGGCAGTAAGACCAGCAGTGCTGTCAGTATTTGCAGCAAATTCAAATGCGTTTTAACCAGCGCTTTTTGCAGCAGCGAACCCGCCAGTACGGCGGTTAAAACAACCCAGAATACGGGTTTTGTGGGCAAGCCAACACCCAGCGAAGCGATACCGGCTACGGCCATCGCAATGGGCGTTCCCCACACAATGCCCATCCACAGCTGATTTAACATGTCTTGTTTTTGTCGTTTCGCCAGCCACAGATTGATGCCCGTTACAGAAATAATCGTGAGTGCAAAGCCCATGAGTCCGAAGAAAATTTTCATCGCCTCGGGGCCAAAGTGACCAAAGTGAATACGGTAAACAGAGAAAATGGCCTGTTGACCTGCTTTGCCATCAGAATAGCCAACTTTGTTGATGTAATTCCCTTGCGCATCGAAACGATATTGCTCGGCGTAAATCAACTTATCCATATGCTGAGAGCTAAGCAGAATGTATTGGTTGTCGCGGGTCGCATTTTCCAGGGTAACAAAAATCGGTTGGGTATTCGGCGCTATGCTCTCTAGCTCAGATAGCGCCCGGGTGATATTAGCTACTCCCGCCTGCGGCTCTACCTCAATGGGCGAGCCGTAAATATCGGCAAACAAGGCCATCTTGTTGCCATCGTATAAAGTGTCGGCATAGAACGACGTCATAAACGACGCCAGCCCGAAGTACACACCCGTTAGTGCAATCATCAAATGAAAAGGCAAACCCCAAACACTCATTCGGTTATGCAAATCCCCTTGAGTTAACTGCTCGTTGTTCCCGGTTCGCAAACGGAAGGCATCTTTAAAGATGCGTCGGTGAGCGACGATGCCGGACAGTATCAACGCGCTTAACATGGCACCCAGCATACTCACGATTATCATGCCCGTATCTTCGGGCAGGTGCAGCGCCACATGTAAATCAACAATGAGATCGGTAATCGGGGTACTGGACGGCTCACTGAGCGTGCCATCTGGGGCTATGTTCCACACTTCATCGTCGGCACTGATACGCGCGCGAGGGAGATCTTGGGTGGGTAAACGCACAACGATATTGCCTTGTGTTGTGCCACCTTGTATAGACAAGAACTGCTCATAGGCTTTCTGGATAGTCTCAGGTGAGTAATCCAGGTTGTCGGCTATATGGGGCTGTTCCCAGCGCAACAGCTCCTGGGAAAACACAGAGAGCGCGCCAGACAAGCAAACCCAGTACATAAGCACACTCACCGCCAAGCCAATCCAGGCATGGCTCTTCAGTGCATTTTTATTGGCGTTGGGAGAAATTGGAATTTTCATACTACACATAATAAATCAGCAAATAACTCAACACGCCAATCACACTCAGTGATACAGCCGGTCGCCACCATGCATCGTCGGCGCACAGCCAGTAAACAAACGCCCCCCACAGCAATGGCATGGTGTAAATGCCAAGGGCAATTTGGTCTACTCTATCCATGGGCAAAGCTGTAGTCCACACCACGGTAAGCAACATGGCACTGATTGCACACAAGAAGATACACCCAGCCGCTTTCGCTAGCCGCAAGGTCATATCACTGTATTTCGGCAACTGCAGACCAGATTCAAAGGGTAAGATTACGCGTTTGATGTCTTTGTCGATACGTTGTCTGGCGAGGAAAATCCAGATCCAGGCTTGCAGGGAAAACGCCACTACGGCGTAGCAAGTACCCAGCTCTGGGCCATGTTGGTTGCACCATAGCCATAGGCTCGCGACTATCAATGCTATGGCAAAGAGCTTCATGAATCGCCCAGTTGCGGGCTGATGAGAGCGCCAGGCTGAATAAAACAGTCCGACAGCAAAAGCGCTGCCTGAAAAGGCAGCGAGAGATAACATCATGGAGAGCCTGTTAGAAGCTTACTGAAGCAGATAACTTAACTGTACGCGGCTCACTGAGTACCAGATAATTGGAGCCTGGGTAGCCACCAACCGATGCCCAGTAGTTATTATCAAAAACGTTATCGATGCGTGCACGCAGGGTAATATCGGTTAAGCCAACCAGAAAGCTGTATCGGGCGCCGATGTCGAAGCGGTTTGAAGCATCCACTTCCAGGCTGTTGTCTGCACTGGCGTACTGCTCAGACGTATACGCAGCGCGGGCATCCAGTGTTAAGCCTGGTAATGCCACCACATCCCACTCAACATTCACGTTTACTTGCAAGTCAGGCACACCAATAGCGGTTTTTCCGTCCAGCAGGCCGTCCTGGGTTTTGGTCATTTCAGCATCTAACCAGGTAAATCCGCCAACCACTCGCAGGTTGTCTGACGGCATACCAAAGACACTTAATTCAACACCCTGGTTTTCCTGCTCACCATCGGTAGAAAACACGTTATTTCTTACCACGGATGTTTGCTTCGAGGTACTGAACACGCTGAATGCACCACCAAAGTCAGTGGCATCGTACTTCACACCCACTTCGATTTGTTCTGCACGATACGGGTCGAATACCTCACCGGCGTTATCGATAGGCTCACCACCGCTACTGGCAGGTGCTACTTCGCCTGGTAATAAACCTTCGATGTAGTTGGCATAGTAAGACAATTGCTCAGAAGGCTTGTACACCACGCCAGCCACTGGCGTGAATTGAGATTCGTCATAAGCAGACAGCGATGAACCATCGTTATAGTTGAACGTTTGAGTTTCAATATTCTGGAAACGGCCACCCAGGGTAACCAGTAATTTACCGTCCATCAGTGACAGCATATCGGCAATAGCCACGCTCGACAAATCGGTTTCTTCGGTAACCAGTGGATTATCCAGCTCCCCGCCTATGAAAAAGTCAGCAGCCGGCATTTCTGCAGGTTGTGGATTATAAATATTGCCCGGGAACCCAGCGAAACTAGAGAACGCGTAGGCATTTTCAGATGACAATGAGAAAACAGAAGCCGATGTGATTAGTGTGTGTGCAACCTCACCGGTTTCAAACTCGATGTTCAGGCCCACTTCACCAGAACGAATGCTGTCATTGCGTACGTTATCGAAGCGATATGCACTGCTTTCGCCGCTCACCTGCGCCGTTGGATTAGCAAAAATGTTATCTTCTTCGCCTTCTCTGAAGCCGTAGGCAACCCAACCTGTCATGCTATTGGTAAAGTCGTATTCACCACGTACGGCACCAAACAACTGGCGTTCATTGGTGTAGGTCCATGGTTGTGCGAAATTGGTGTCGCTTTCTGGTGCTTCAGGAATACCGCCAGATGGCGTTACGGCCGGACGCGGCGCATCCACCTGATGATCCTGATAGCCTAAATCCAGCGATACCCGTGCCTTCTCACTTTCGTGGTCGATACCCACAGATGCCACGCTTAAATCGCGATCCTGATTATCTACGCTGGTTTCGCCACCGCGTTGAACCAGGTTTACTCGTACGCCAGTACTGTTATCTTCTTCACCGAAGCGACGGCTTACATCTACCGCACCAACAAAATGGTTTTGAGATTCATAGCCCAGAGTAAAGCGGTTCAGCGGTTCTTCACCGGCTCTTTTCGGCACGATGTTCACCGAGCCACCCAGGCCGCTACCACCCGGTGCTGCGCCGTTCAAAAAGGCACTGGCACCACGGAATACTTCAACCCGCTCTAGTAATTCAGCCGCCACGTACTGACGGGGCAAAATGCCGAATAGTCCGTTGTACGTCATATCGTCGGAATACACCGGCAGGCCGCGCATGACATACAATTCCTGGAAGTTCCCGAAGCCCTTTGCTACCCGCACAACCGGATCGTTCTGCAGTACATCAGCCACACTGCGCGACTGCTGCTCACGAATAATATCGGCGGTAAAGTTAATGCTGTTAAAAGGCGAGTCCATCATATCCAGGTTACCCAGGATACCGGCGCGGCCCCCGCGAGAAACCTGACCACCAGCAAAACTGTCGTTAAGTTTTACCTGTGAACTGCTTACTGTGATGTGTTCGACTTCGTCGTCCTTTTCAACGTCTTCTTGTGTTATCTGCGCCTGAGCAACGTGGCTTGCCATGGCTAAACTCATCATTAGCGCGAGCGTACTTTTACGAGACTTCATTGATACTCCGAGTCGAACCTTTAAAAAAGAATGCAAATGATAGTTATTTTCAGAAATATAAACAATGAATCATTCAAAAGTGAAAGATGAATGGCGGTTATTGCGGGTTTAGTAAAGGGAATAGCCAAACCTTGCGAAAAGTGCAGGCGTACTATGGTTTTGTCTTTGCCAGAAGCATTCCTTCGGCAATCTTCTCGCCGGTCGACTGGTCAAATTGCTCATCCGCATCAGCAAAAGCTAGACTAATTGCATCATCGAGAGTCGCATCAATTTCTTGCATATACGCCATTGCCGTGACAGGGTCCAGGACTGTTTTCTTAGCATGTGACACCCAGTGACGCTTTTGAATATCCGACCAAATATAGTGACTATTTTTAGATAGAACGCGCATTGCCATCCTAAGCTGTCGGCGTCGAAATTGATCTTTCATTGGATGCACCGACATAATGTCGTACAACGGTGTCATCCAGTATCCCGAGTGATCAATGTACACACTAAAGTTCTTGGCATGACCATCAATAGCCATCATCAGCCAATACACATACTGCGCCAGGAAGAAATCATAGGGATCTACATCGCTGTTATTACTAAAACGAAGTAGATTCGATATTTCTTTTGCACCAGGGCCACCTTGGCTTTCGTATTTGGCTTGCCCTCCCTTTCCGATCGCCTGACACATGTCTTCCTGGGAAAGACGATACAATCTGCCATCTTCTCCAAAAGCCCTGTCAAAGCGCTCAACGACGAGTACTTTTTGATCATCAAAGGTTTGGATGTCAGCTTGCGCAACATGAAAGCCCAGATGATGAAGAACCCGTAAACAGAACCATTCATTATCCACACTGTGATTGAAGTTAAGTCCGTTACCGAGATCCGATAAAGGTAATTTGAATATATGTGTAGTCGGTGTTGTACCTATTGGCTTATGCCACTTCCCATCGATATACGTCAGAGCCGTTTTTTCTTGGGCCCCAGCTAGCGATATCCTGAACACATCATCGTTATCCATACCCAGCGTTTTACGCCGCGCCGTTTTTCTCAGGTGTTCGGCGACCTCCTGTTCCGACATCGGTTGCATTTCCATGCGCGTCATACCGTCAACGGGCTCCGCGGTCAGCGACAAGGATCCTATACAGTCCCGCCCAATCTCATTGAGCAAATCCATGGCATCAACAGAATACGCTCCTACTCTATCGACAATCAGCTTTCGTATGTCGGTGTCATCTGGCAGTAGATTTTCAAAATAAAAGCGCACCGCCTCACCGGTATGCCGCTGCATAGTCAGTGGCATCGATAGACTAATAGGATGACTGTCTTTACTATTTAACCACTCAAGATCATAGTTAAACGCATGAGTACCACCTCTGCGCTCAAAGGTACCCACGTGGCGTCCGTTAATGCCGACATGCAAAAGGTTAGTCTTGCGTTTCTTGCTCACTAGTTTTTGTCGCCCGGCTCGGAGCTAACAATTGCAGGTTTCTTGAAGTTTTTTCTGCCAGCTAAAACTGTACCCTTTCTATCATTAGCCTGTCTTTTGCCTAATGGCCCTGCTGTATTTGCGTCGTTATTTAGTTCCATTTTAATACCCAGTGTAGTCAGCGTTGACATAACCGTACCGAACGCCACGCTCGAAGGATCTTTCTCCAGTTTTGACACAAAGCGCTGGTCTTTACCTATCCTTTGGGCTAACTGGACCTGCGACCACTGCTTTGCCTTGCGTGTTGACGCAATGAAATGTCCAAAATCCATTGGTGTAATCACTTTCATGGCTAGACCTCAGTATTCGCTATAGTGAATAATACAAAATATACTCTATAAGGAATATTTCGCAATATTCTTTTTTTGGAATAATTAGAGATATTCCATATATTACATAGTTTGATTTTAATTAGACGATATTTGCTGGAAACGTGCTGTCGGCAAAATGTGAATTATTGCTCAAGTGAGGAAGACCACTTGTTATCCGCTGTGCAGCTATGCTCTCAAATCAGAGGTCTATTCGAATTTCACAAAGCTGATTCACACTTTCGATAGTGGGAAGTTAGTCGTATTTGAGTTTAAAAAGAGATGTGCATATTAAACAATGTTTCGGACATCGTTTAATATGCACTCATTCAGAGTACTCCGTATCCCTACTCCACCGTCACCGACTTGGCCAGGTTACGAGGTTGATCCACATCGGTACCTTTAATCAGCGCTACGTAATAAGACAGCAACTGCAGTGGCAAGGTGTAAACGATGGGCGCAATAGGCGCTTCGCAGTGCGGCACGTTGATTACCCGCATGGTTTCGTCGCTGGCAAAGTGTGCATCCTTATCAGCGAACACATACATGATACCGCCACGGGCGCGCACTTCTTCCACGTTAGACTTCAGCTTTTCCAGCAGTTCGTTGTTCGGAGCTACTACGATGACTGGCATTTCCTCGTCAATCAGGGCCAGTGGGCCGTGTTTGAGTTCACCCGAAGCGTAGGCTTCAGCGTGAATGTAGGAAATCTCTTTCAGCTTCAGCGCGCCTTCCATGGCAATGGGATACTGGTCGCCACGACCTAAGAACAGTGAGTGGTTCTTGTCGGCAAACTCCTCTGCGAGATCTTCAATGCCTTTGGTAATGGTCAGGGTTTCTTCCAGTTTTGCGGGCAAGCTGTGCAGCGCACTCACAATGCTTTGCTGATCCTGCTCGCTGATACCGCTGTGCTTACCTATCGCCAACGTCAGCATCAGGAAGGCAGTTAACTGGGTGGTGAATGCTTTGGTCGACGCCACACCGATTTCCGCACCGGCGCGGGTCATAAACGACAAATCAGACTCGCGCACCAGTGATGAGCCTGGCACGTTACAGATAGTCAGGCTAGACATATAACCCAGCTCTTTGGCCAAACGCAATGCTGCCAAGGTATCGGCAGTTTCTCCAGACTGAGAAATAGTCACAAGCAAGCTGTTCTCGTGTACCACCGATTTACGGTAACGGAACTCCGAGGCAATTTCGATGCTACAAGACACATTGGCGTACTGTTCCAGCCAATAGCGCGCGGTCATACCTGCGTGATAACTGGTACCGCAGGCAATAATTTGCACGTGTTTTACTTTAGAGAATATTTCTTCTGCACCCGGGCCAAAGATATCAGGCAGCAAATCGCTTTCATCCAAACGATGCTGTAACGCGTTGCGAACTACCGTAGGTTGCTCGTGAATTTCTTTTAGCATGTAGTGGCGATAGCCGCCTTTGTCACCAGCGTCATGCTCGATGTTTGATTCGATAACTTCACGCTCAACAGGCTCGCCGTTTACGTCGTAAACACGCACTTCACGACGGGTAATCTCTGCCACATCACCTTCTTCCAGGAAGATGAAACGACGGGTAACCGGTAAAAGTGCCATCTGATCAGACGCAATAAAGTTCTCACCTAAACCTAAACCAATGACCAACGGGCTGCCTGAGCGAGCAACCACGACGCGACCTGGGTCTTCACTGTCCATGATCACCGTACCGTAAGCACCGTGGAACTGCTTCACGCTGTTCTGCACAGCTTGTAGCAGCGTGCCGCCTTTCTGCATTTCTGCATGCACGGTGTGGGCAATGGTTTCAGTGTCGGTGTCGCTGGTGAACGTATAACCTTGCGCGGTGAGCGCTTCACGCAAAGCCAAGTAATTTTCAATAATGCCGTTGTGAACCACCGAGATGCGGTCGCTTGAACAGTGCGGGTGGGCGTTCTTTTCAGTTACGCCACCGTGGGTTGCCCAGCGGGTATGCGCAATACCGGTAGAACCCAGCGCTTCGCCAGATGCTACAGCATCCGCCAGTTCCTGTACCTTGCCGGTACGACGAATACGGGTAAGTTCACCGCTTGGTTGTAACAGCGCGACACCGGCGGAATCGTAACCACGGTATTCAAGGCGCTTCAGACCTTCTAGCAAAATTTCAACTACATTACGCTCTGCAACAGCGCCTACAATTCCACACATCGGTTATTCTCCATTTGCCGGCGCGACCAATACGGTGACGCCCTGCTGTTCAATCTTTTGTTTAATCTGTTCGTCGATGCCGCTGTCGGTTACCAGCACATCAATGTCATCCCACGCCAGTTCAAGGTTTGGCATGCGATAAGTAAATTTTTCGGATTCCGCCAGAATCACCACTTTGCTGGCAACGCCAGCCATAGCTTTGGAAAGCCCAGTAAGTTCATTCAGCGTAGTCGTACCGCGAGCAACGTCCAGTCCAGACGCGCCAATAAAGGCGATATCGAAGCTATAAGCGGAAATCATGTTCTCTGCCATGCGGCCCTGAAAGGCTTGCGAGTGCGCATCCCAGGTTCCGCCGGTCATGAGTACGGTAGGTTCGTTGTCGGCGATCGTTAATTCATTAGCATTTCTTAAAGAATTGGTCATTACCACCAATTTACTTTGGGTAAGAAACGGAATGAGGGCTGCGGTGGTATTACCGCTATCGAGGATCAGTTTTCTGCTGTCATCAACAAGCTGGGCGGCAAGTTGAGCAATGGCAGATTTCACAGGCGGTGAAACCTGCTGCGCATGTTGCGATGCTGACCCGGAGCCAGATGGCTGAGCCGAACCGGACTGCTGAGCCGGACCGAACTGCTGAAGCATGGGCATAGGCGCAGCGCCTCCGTACTGGCGGAGCACTCTTTTTTCTTCGGCCAGCACCGTTAAGTCTTTACGAATAGTGACTTCCGAGGTGCCAAACCGAGCGGCCATTTCATCTACCTGAACTTGGCCAGCTTGATTCACCCATTCAACAATGTCTTCACGACGCTGCTGTGTATTTCTTTTTTGCATTTCGAAACTTTTATCTTACGAAGTGAAAGCACTTAACCAGATAAAGTTTCGACATGCAAGATAAATTAGTTATTTACTTTCATATCCAGGTATACAGGCATCACTTTGCCCGTTTCCGCACTTTCGAAAGCCAGCTCGATAAGGCGAATAACCGGTACCACCGATTCAGCATCGGCAGGTAATGCCTCGCCTTCGGTAATGGCGCCGGCGAGTTGCTGGTAAAAGCCGATATAGTCGCCGTTTTGCGTGGGGTGCTTTATCACCTGCTCGCCATCAGCAACTTCACCATAAGCTGATTCAGATTCAGTGGCGAAGGCCGGGTGGTCGAGAGTGAGCCCTTGCTTCAGTTGATCTTCCTGCGGATCTAAGCCGAATTTTCGATAGCTGCCTGCTGTACCCTGAAGGTCGAAGCGCAATGTGGTATTGGCTTGATGGGGCGAGCTTCCCAGCAACACGGTTTTGTCACCGTAGAACAGGGTAATATCGAAACTGTCGTCGCTTTCACCACCCTCACGGGTGATTTGAACATCAGCATGAATTTGTTTTGGTACACCGAACAGCTGCACGGCCTGATCCATCAAGTGCGGACCCAAGTCCCAAAAGATACCCGCGCCGGGTCCCGCATTTTCTCGCCAGCGGTTTCGCGGATGCGGCCGGAATCGGTCAAACCGGGATTGCAGCCGTTTCACATTACCCATCGTGCCTGTCTCAATTAACGACTTCACGGTTAGGAAGTCGCCATCGAAGCGACGGTTGTGGTAAACACAAAGCTTCTTGTTTTCTCGGGTAGCCAATGAAACCAGTTCGTCGGCTTCATCACCAGAAAGCGTAAACGGCTTCTCTACCAGCACATTGACACCGTTCATCAATGCCTGTCTTGCCTGCAGGGCGTGCAGGGTATTCGGCGTGGTGATCACCACTAAATCGAAACTGTCTGCTGCCAGTGCTTTGGCCAGCGAGGCATAAACAGGTACATCGTCAACCACGGCTTTTACATCGTCGGGCCGGGACGACACTACGCCAGAAAGTGAAAACCCGGAAAGCTGCTGTAGAAAAGGAAGATGAAAGGTGGTGGCTGAAAAACCAAAGCCCACTAAAAGCGTGCGGATCATAACGGTCTCGTTTGAAAAACTATTTGCGCACATTATCGCATATTGCCCAAAGCCTCAAAGCCTGACGGACCAGTGGCCTCAAATAAGTAAAAAGGGTGACATTGCCATTCAGAATGGTAATAGTGTGAATATAAAGAGAACAAATGATTGATGACCCACGGAGAAGTAGATGTCAGATAACAGAGAAGTCACCTTACGCTTTCTCGCCGAGCCCGGCGATCAGAACTTTGGTGGTAAGGTTCACGGTGGGGCTGTAATGCGCTGGATTGACCTTGCGGCCTACGCGTGTTCGGCGGGCTGGAGCGGTAAGTACTGTATCACCGCTTATGTGGGCGGTATTCGTTTCATGAAACCTATTTTGGTGGGCAGCCTGGTTGAAGTAAAAGCATCGGTCATTTACACCGGCCGCACATCGATGCACTTGTCTATTGATGTGAACGCCCGCGATCCGAAACGGGAAGACGGCCATAAAACGACCCACTGTATTGTGATCATGGTGGCAGTAGATGAAGACGGGAAACCGGCAGAAGTACCGGAATGGAAACCCACCACCGAGCGGGACATTTACCTGCGCGACTATGCGCTGCGCTTAGCGAAGATGCGTACCGAAATTAACGACGAGATGTCGCAGACATTGGCGAAACTCGACGGCGAAGCATAAAAAAAGCGGTGATGCCTTTTCAGACATCACCGCTCAATAAGTAAACACTTACTTCTTAGTTGGGCGCGGCCAGTTGGCGATAACACGCTGTTTTGAGCGGGCAATGGCCAGTGCATTGTCTTCTACCTTAGCAGTGATAATCGACCCCGCTCCCACGGTTGCACCGTTCCCAATGGTAACCGGTGCCACCAACGCAGAGTTGGAACCGATAAAAGCGTTCTCGCCAATTACCGTTTTCGATTTGTTCACACCGTCGTAGTTACAGGTAATGGTGCCGGCACCGATGTTTGCGCCAGCGCCAATTTCGGCATCTCCCAGATACGTAAGATGGTTTGCTTTCGCGCCTTCACCCAGCACGGCTTTTTTCATTTCCACAAAGTTACCGACTTTGGCTTTCGCTTTCATCACCGCCCCCGGACGTAAACGACCAAACGGCCCCACGGTACATGCTTCGCCTACTTCGGCTTCTTCAATAATCGAATTTGCTTCAATAACGGCGTTATCGGCAATGGTGCAGTTTTTAAGAATGCAGTTCGGACCAATTTTCACGTTGCTGCCTAACGTCACTTTACCTTCGAAGATCACGTTTACATCAACCACGATGTCATTGCCGGTAGTGACTTCACCGCGAATGTCTACGCGGGCAGGATCAGCCAGCGTCACACCATTCATCATGAGTTCGTGAGCCTGGCGAGCTTGGAGGGCACGTTCCAGCGCCGCAAGCTGCGCACGGTTGTTAACGCCTTCCACTTCTTCAACCGCATCGGGCTGCGCAGATTGAATTGATTTTCCTTCGGCAGCCGCCATAGCGATAACGTCGGTTAAATAAAACTCGCCCTGGGCGTTATCGTTGCTCAGGTTACCCAACCAGCGTTTCAGATCGGCACCGGCCATCATCATCATGCCCGTGTTAATTTCCTTGATTTCGCGTTGCAGGTCGGTGGCATCTTTATGCTCGACAATGGCGGTGATGTTGTTGTTCTCACGCACAATGCGGCCCATGCCGGTAGGATCATCCAGTTGCACGGTAAGTAACGCTAAATCACACTCTGCTTTTACTGCAGCCAGCCGCTCCAGTGTGGCCTTCTGAATTAATGGGGCATCGCCCACCAGCACCAGTACATCTTCGTCGTCTTTGATGTGTGGAACAGCTTGCTGCACAGCATGACCTGTACCCAGCTGCTCAGCCTGCAAACACCAGTTTAGGTTGTTACCACTTACCGCCGCCTGCAATTGGTCGCCACCATGACCATAAACAAGATGAACCGCGCTGGCGCTAAGTGCTTCCACTGTATTGATGATCCGCTGAACCATGGGAATACCGCCGATGGGGTGCAATACCTTGGGCAAAGAAGATTTCATTCGCGTGCCTTTACCAGCGGCGAGAACAACTACAGAAAAAGCCATTTATAATCCTTAATTGAAGTGCTGCATACCTACTTAATGGCGCTAGTGTAACCAAGGGATGAGAACAAGTCAGCGACATCGTTATGAAAAATTGAGAGAGAATATTAAATCTAATTGCGTTGGGTAGCAGTTTTGTTGGTGAAAAGGTATACTCTTTTGTCTATTAATTAGGTCAAAATCATTTACAGAAACAGGCAGGGAGAGCAGGTAATCTGTGAGCACATTTAGGACACTTCACCGCAGTATTTTACTGTTGTTTGCAGTAGTGGTGATCGCTATCGTTACGCTGGTCCACTTCAGTGTAAATAAAATTGTTGCCGAGCAAAGCCGGGCGCAACAACAGTCACTTTCTCCAGCCATTTCCCTGATCGTCAATCAGTTATTAAAGCCATTGCATGTGTCTGAAGCTCTGGGTCGCTCAACAGAATTAGTGGCGCTAATGGACAGCGAAGAACTCGATGTGCCTGAAATTCAGTCGGCCCTGGCCCGCCTAGAAGATGAATTTGGCATGAAGTTCTTCATTGCCAGTGAAAAAGCCCGCATGCAGTACAATTCAGATGGTACCACCATTCCACTGATCAAAGGCAAAGTAAGCTGGTACTTCAAGTATAAAAAATTACCAGCCGACAGAGTCGCGGATATCGGTAAGTGGGAGGACACCCATTTCTATATCGATATTAAGATTTACAACAAAGACAATGAGTTCCTTGGCTTTTTTGGTATCGCCAAAAGCCTAAAGAGCTTTATCAGTATCTTCGATACCTACAAACAACAGTATGGTTATGATTTCCTTTTCGTCGATGAGCAAGGCGACATCATGCTGTCTTCAGAATCGTCGCTCATGGCCGAATACTCTGATTTTACCAATCTTTCAGAGTTGCCGTGGTTTGCCAGTTTACCGGTAGATGTAAAAGATCAGCGCGCGCTGAATAACCGCCTTGTCACCATTAATCAGCAGGAATACTTAATCGCCGAAGTTAAACTTAACCAGTTCAACTGGACGGTGTACCTGCTAAGCCCGCTGGATAAACGTCAGGCGGATATCTCACAGGCCTTTGTGGTTAGTGTAGTGACCTTACTGGTTGTGGTGTTCTCGCTGTTCCTCATGATTTACCACCTGCTTTACTATTTCCGCAAAGATATGCAGCCTGAAATGGTGGTACGCAAAAGCCAGCGTTTGCCAGATAGACCAGGCATTGAAATGCAGTACAAAGAATTGCTGGAAGCGTACTCCTCTATCAGCGTTGTGATCGCAGGCATCGATAATTTCGCGGTAATCAATGATACCTACGGCCGTAATACTGGCGACGAGGTGCTTGATAAAGTGGCGGGGAATCTCCTTGCCAGCATCCGCACCAAGGACATTATTGGTCGCTGGAGTAGCGAAGAATTCATTATTCTATTGCCAGAAAGCGGCCCCCACGAAGCAATGGATATCGCCGAGAGTTTGCGCGTGGGGTTGGCCACAATGGATACCAGTGATCTGCAATCACAAATTCAAATCACAGGCTCTTTCGGGGTATCGTTCTCTGCATCAAGTAAGTCGTTGAACGAGCTTACCGCGAATGCCGAAGATGCCCTGTATCAAGCAAGACGAGACGGCAGTAACCGGGTGTGTAAACAGCTTATTGGTGTTTGACGTTGTTAGTCAGATAGCGTTGCCGGTGTTTCCACCACACCGGTTGCTTCTACTGAATAGATGAAAAGATTCCCACTTTCAGGGTAAAGGGCAAGCTGCTCATTAGTTAAGTCTCTTGATGCACTAGTAACGGCTATATGCCTTCTGGTCGGCCCCACAAATGCGACAGATGTTGTCAGTGGCGCGGGTGTAGACAATTTTGCAATTAGTTCGCCTTCGGGAGTAAATCTGAATACGCCTTTACCATCCCATCCAGCTATCCAGAGATGATCGTCAGCATCAACGGTAACACCGTCTGGCCAACCAAAGCATTCACCAAATCGTATAAACACTTCAGGAGAGTGATATTCGCCTGCAGCTGAAAGGAAGAGACGGTAAATACACTTTTCGGCCGATGACACGGCGTACATATACTTTCCGCATGTACTGAAAGCAGGACCATTAGAAACCGTAAAATCACGTTGTATGATCCTCGGCTCCTTTGACACCACTAGTTGGTAAATATTCCCTTTCGCTTCCTTCTCTTCATCATCCATTGTGCCGAAGAAGATTCGTCCTGATCGGTCTGCTTTAGCATCATTCAGGCGTACACGCTCCGCGAAATCTTTATTCACCCAAAGCGTTTTCTGTCTGCAGAAATTGTCGTCAAGAAGGCAAATTTCATTCTCAAAACCGCCTACAAAACCACCATGTTCAAAAGGAATCAGCCAGCAAAGGCGCGAAGATACGCCATAGGTTCTGTGGAATTTAGTATCCCAATCGAGAGTGTGGATGACTCTGCCTTCAATATCATTCCAAATGACTTGCTGCCGATCATCGCTATAAAAAACACTTTCTCCTAGCACACATTGACATTTCACAGTATGTACAAGAGTGAATTGCTCCATGTTCGTATTAGAACCTTGCTGCATAATGAGCACCATTTTGAGAAAGATCGAACGTCATATTAACGCGTAGATTAACCGTGGAAAAGAATAAGTAGCAGCCCCGATAATGCTGCAATAAATAAAATGAGCAGCCTAATAAGCTTTTCATTTAATTGCCGGTTAAAGATAAATGAAATTGCCCAGCCCAGAATAAGCGCAGGTACACATTTAAGGAACAACTGTAAATCGTCATGACCGGCTTTGCCATTCCACCACAACACACTGATGCCGAAGAAGTTAATATAAACAAAGAAGATACTAAGATTCGCTTTGATAGTGTCTGCATCTTTAGATTGATACAAAAGACCCATTGGGGCCCCGCCCGCCGATGTAGTTGTTCCCATAAAGCCCGATGCCATAGCAGCAACGAGATTAGAAATCACTGATACTTTCGGCATGATACCTATAAAGGAAAGCGCTACAGCAAGTAAAATAGATACACCGAACAGCAACTGATATTGATGGCTGTCGATGAACGACAGTACACTACCGGCGATAAGAACACCCGCAGTACCGCCAAGAATTGAAAACCCCGTCATCTTTAAATCTATTTCACCTCGATGTTTTACTGAAAGTAGTGATGTTAATAGCAGAGCGTTGAGAATCATTGGACCAGGAACCAGTTCAGGCATTAGAAAATAGAGTAAGGGCGCAGACAACAGGCCAAGGCCAAATCCGATCACGCTTTGTAAGCAGGAGCCAATAATTAAAATAACGTAAACGAGGACAAACTCAGACAAAGCAGCTAACAACCTTCAACAATTAACGAAATAGATACAATATTTTCACTTTTAATATTATATTA
Source organism: Alteromonas sp. ABH2_165 (assembly GCF_056159945.1). Lineage (NCBI taxonomy): Bacteria > Pseudomonadati > Pseudomonadota > Gammaproteobacteria > Alteromonadales > Alteromonadaceae > Alteromonas > Alteromonas sp. ABH2_165. The sequence continues at coordinate 323,971 of NZ_JBSWWF010000002.1, read as the reverse complement.
CTTTTTATTGTAAATATGAATTTTCGTCAACCTTCTTTTTAAATACTTATATCAGGTCCAGCCAGCGTCTACGGTAAGTGTCTGTGCTGTCATCATTCTGCTTTCGTCTGCGGCCAGAAAAAGCGCAGCATCAGCAATATGTGTAGGGCGAAGAGTGTCGTGCAAACATTGTTCTTTTTTTACTTCTTCAACAATATCCGGATTGGCCCAGTGGCTCATCTGACGTTCAGTCATTACCCAACCAGGGATGAGTGTATTTACTCTAATATTATCGCCACCAAGTGCTCCGGCGAGGCTCCGACTCAATCCCTCAATTGCCGCTTTCGCGGTAGTGTAAGCAGGCATACAGCTTTGTTTCATACGCCAACTTGCTGACCCCATATTGATAATAGAGCCACCGCCACGCACTTTCATCTGCGGGGCTACGCTTTGCGCAGCAAAAAATGATGGACGAAGGTTAACCGCAAAGCGGTCATCCCAATATTCTACTGTCAAATTTTCCACCGAATGTCGAGTATCATCTGCAGCATTATTGATTAACACAGCAATGTTCCCGACATTATCAGCCACATCTGAAAGTATTGATGTAAGGAGCGCAATATTGCGAATATCACACTGATAAAACATCACATCGTAGCGATGCCTGCCTTTTAGTTCAGTTACCAGTGACTCACTTTGCTCAACGGCCATGTCGACAAAGATAACTCGTGCATTCTGTGCTGCAAACTTTCGTACCAGCACCTCTCCAATACCAGTACCACCACCGGTAATGAAGACAATTTTGTCTGACAGACTGGGATATACGGCTTGTAGATCGGACGATTGATTCATTGCCATCCTGGAAGCTTAAACTCGAAAAGATTTAAAGGGCATTTACGCACTTTGAGATTGTGCAATTTCTGATTCAATGAAGGCCATGGCTTCATCAATAAGATAGGCCATCATGTTCTTAGCGCGTTCAGGCTCCCCGGCTAGAATAGCGGCATACACTTTTTCATGCTCCTCAACAATGGTGCTTTTGTTACCCTTTGCTGGCGTTGTGTGTTGAATACTGACATTGAGGGCAGTAATGATGAACTCTCTGAGCTGAAAGAAAAAGCGGTTGCCAGATGCAGACAAGATTGCCGTGTGAAATGCAAGGTCGGCTTCATGCAGACTGCCTTCTTTTTGATCTACGGCTTTTCGCATGTCCAGCAGTGCATCGTTAATTCTGCTTATTGCTTCTTTATCACCATTTCGGGCAGCAAGGGCAGCGGCTTGAGGTTCAATTGCCATTCGCATCTGCAGAAACTCTTTAAGCACATAGAGAGAAGGACTACTATCCAGCAACCAGCGCAGAACGCTGGTATCGTAAAGATTCCAATTAGAAGAAGATTCGACACGAATTCCCTGCCGGGGCCGAGATGAAATAAGTCCTTTGGCAGCGAGCATTTTTACCGCCTCACGCACTGCAGTACGACTAATACCATATTCCTCGCAAAGCTGGGCTTCAGTAGGTAAGCCAGTATTGGTATTGTACGATCCACAGATGATAGCTTTGCCAAGCTCATTCGTTACCCGTTGAGACAAATTAAGGTTTTCAATGCGCGCCATGGTGATTCCTTTGTAGTCAGAAACCCTATAATACTACGATAATATTAGCTAGTCATTGTTACCGGCTCAGACTTCGAAACCGGTCGCTGAAATAGTGCAATTACGTTAGAAATTTCAGATATCAAATTAAATAGCCGTAAACTTAACCTACTTTTTACAAGTTCTTCCCATCCGATTAATTATCATATAATATTTCTATATCTCAAAATCATCCTGTTTAACAGGGAAGTAATATGGATTCAAAATGGTAGAACTTAGCACTCTTGACTGGCTCGTTCTTGCTGGTTTTCTTGTACTGCTTTTGGCCGTCGTTATCTTTTCTATGCGCCAGAAAGAAGAGGATACTGCGGACTATTTCCTCGCTGGTCGTAATGCTAGCTGGCTTGTTATCGGGGCATCAATTTTCGCCTCAAACATTGGTTCAGAACACTTGGTTGGTCTTTCTGGGTCTGGAGCTCAGTCAGGCATGGCACTGGCACACTGGGAACTTCAGTCCTGGATCATAATCCTGCTTGGTTGGATATTTGTTCCCTTCTACTGGAGCAGTAAGGTTTATACCATGCCAGAATTTCTGGAGCGCCGGTTTAATGCCTCCTCCAGAACTTTTCTGTCAGTCATTTCTCTAGTCAGTTATGTACTTACTAAAGTTGCAGTTACTGTTTATGCTGGCGGTATCGCATTCAAAACAATACTTGGCATTGAAAGTATATGGGGCATTGATTTCTTCTGGATATCGGCTCTGGGACTGGTCATCATTACCGGCATTTACACTGTACTGGGCGGCATGAAAGCCATTATGTGGACTTCTGTGCTGCAAACACCCGTTTTAATTATTGGCTCAGTGGTCATTCTGTGGGTTGGCCTTGATAAAGTGGGAGGCTGGGAAGAAGTAGAGCGCCTCAATGCTGAACAAATGCACCTTATTCGGTCCGCTTCGGATCCCGATTTCCCATGGCCAGGTATTATTTTCGGGTCTTTTATTATTGGTTTTTGGTACTGGTGTACTGATCAGTATATTGTGCAACGTGTTCTTTCAGCAAAAGGCATCAAGGAAGCTCGAAGAGGAACGATGTTCGCCGGCTACCTGAAACTATTACCTGTATTTATTTTCCTGGTACCGGGCATGATTGCATATGCCCTAAACGCGAAAGGCATCATTTCCTACGAAAGTGCTGATCAAGCGTTTCCTACGCTGGTTTCTGAATTGCTGCCGGCAGGAGTAAAAGGTATTGTTATCGGCGGTCTGGTGGCTGCCCTGATGAGTTCCCTGGCTTCACTATTTAATTCTTCGGCTACGCTGTTCACAATCGATTTCTATAAAAAGTTCAAGCCAGAATCCAGTGAAAAGCATCTCCTTCGGGTTGGTCGCATCGCTACGATTGTTATTGTATTTCTCGGTATTCTATGGATTCCTGTTATGCGTCTAATTGCAGATGTTCTGTATGAATATTTACAGAGTGTTCAATCACTCATAGCGCCAGGTATCGCTGCAGTATTCTTGCTTGGTTTATGTAGCACGAGGGTTACGCCAACAGCTGGTTTTGTCGGCCTTGTATCGGGCTTTGTACTGGGTATGATTCGTCTAGCAATGCTACCTTTCCGAGATAACCTGGCAGGGAGTCCATTTGAATGGATTGTCACTATGAACTGGCTATATTTCTGTATTCTGCTGTTTGTGATAGTTGTGGGGATTATTATTGTAACGAGTATCTTTACAAAGCCAGCAAGTAAAGAAAAGTTAGCCGGACTGACTTTCTCCACTCTTGATAAAGGCACTTACCGTGAGGTTATCAACAATATCGATAAGTGGGACTATATTCACACAGCCGGTATTCTTGGTATCACTGCGTTTATTTACATTCGATTCTGGTGATCGTAAACGGATAACATGTAAAACACATATAAAGCCCCGGCATATACCGGGGCTTTTTTTCTCTTCGCCAAATTCATGCCGCTAGTCTGCAATAGACTCGCCAAATATTGGAAAGCCTTTGTCATTCCAACGCAGTACTCGAGCCCTGGCATGCCGATTAGGGTCTGTCAGCGGCGTGCCTCTAAGCGTCTCGTAGTCCCTGCTATGGTAAATCATCAAATCGGTAGTACCGTCTTCAGCTTTTACGAAGCTATTGTGGCCAGGGCCAAAACGTCCAACCTCCGGATTGGTGGTAAACACAGGTTCGGCCATCTTGTGCCAACTGCCAGGACTGAGTAAATCGGCATCGGCATCTGCCCACAATAATCCCATGGCATAACGGTGGTCGGTGGCGCTGGCTGAATAAGTCATAAATACTTTTCCCTGATGCGAAATAACCGATGCGCCCTCGTTCACTTTATATCCCTGCACTTCCCAATCAAGTGAGGGTTCTGATAACAATGTGGCTGGCAGCTTGAGTGTGGTTGGTGAAAGCATTTCTGCAATCCATAATGCTGAGTTGTAAGAGCGCGCTCTGTCTTGTTGTGCCCAAACATAATATCGCTTGTTATTGTGTTCAAATGTGGTGCCATCAAGGGCGAAAGTATCCCAGCCACTTTCTATTTTTCCAGCTTCCAGCCACTCTCCTTTCATTGGGTCGTCATTGGTATTTTTTAGTGCATACATTCGGATGCTAAATGGTTTATCTGCATCACCAGCTGCAAAATAGATGTACCAGTCTCCCTCTATTTTGTGCAACTCTGGTGCCCAAATATTTGCGCTCATTTCTCCTTTTTCCCGCTTTTTCCAGATTACTTCTGGCTTCGCCAGTTTAAGGTCATTGAGCCGGCAAGCCTGCCTCAATTCAATCTCATCAAAATCAGGCGAGGTGCCAATAAAGGTATAACAGCCGGTATCCGGGTGTCTCACTAGCATAGGGTCCGCGCGTTGCAGTACGATAGGGTTATCTATTGGTGGCGCAGGTAACTGAATTTCGGATGAGGCATTAATTGAAAAACAGGTAAACATGAAACCTGCAAGTAAAGATGGTTTGCACCCTGACATAGCATTTCCTTAAATTAAGACGATAAGTTGAAAACCAATTATTAATATTGTATTACATATTTAACATGATACCTGATAAACTTCCTATACCAAATTCAGTTATTGGGGAAATGATATGCCAAATGGATTAAAAAAAATCGCCTGGTCTTCAGCAATCCTATTGTTAACAGGTTGCAATGATGTCAGCGCTAAACAGGTCGAGGTTCACGACCCGGTGATGACAAAAGAAGGTGATACTTTCTATGTATTTAGTACTGGCCCGGGCATCACCTACTACGAGTCTGATGACATGGAAAACTGGAAACTCACCGGACGGGTTTTCCCTGATGAGCCCAGTTGGGCAGCGCGGGTCGCCCCAGGGTTTAACGGCCACTTGTGGGCCCCTGATGTTTACCAGAAAGACGGTAAATTTTACCTTTACTACTCAGTTTCAGCGTTTGGAAAAAATACCTCAGGAATAGGTGTCACCGTCAATGAAACTCTTGATCCCGATGCCGAAAACTACCGCTGGGTTGATCATGGTATTGTGATTGAGTCGGTGCCAAACCGGGATTTCTGGAACGCGATAGATCCTGCGATTGTAGAAGATGATTATGGCACCCCCTGGATGAGTTTCGGTTCCTTTTGGGGCGGCCTGAAGCTGGTAAAACTGGATGATGACATGGTCAGATTGGCAGAGCCTCAGGAGTGGTACACTATTGCCAAACGCCCTGGACGAGATACTAATGACGATTCAGATCCTGGCGAAGGTGCTATTGAAGCCCCCTATATCTTCAAGAAGAATGGTTTTTATTATTTATTCGTATCTTTCGATAAATGCTGCCGCGGCATGGATAGCACGTACAATATTCGCGTTGGTCGCAGTAAACAGGTCGAAGGGCCTTACTTGGACAAAAGTGGCAAGCCGTTAAATGATGGTGGCGGCACGCTTGTATTAGAAGGGAATGAAGACTGGGTTGCACTTGGACACAACGCTGCTTATACCTTTGACGGTAAAGATTATCTTGTATTTCACGCTTATGAAACTGCAGATAACGCTAAACAGAAACTGAGAATTCTGCCCATTCAATGGAATGAAAACTGGCCAGAGGTTGATCCGGAAGATCTTAACATCCGCACTACCACACTCAGCAAAGACTAACAGACTCACCTGCCTGCCGTACTTTTGCAGGCAGGTTATTCTGCCTCAAATTCAATTAGTCGCACATCTACGATCATCACGGCATTAGGACCAATTTTACCGCCATTTCCCTTTTTACCCCATGCCAGTGCGGGAGGGATAACAAACTCATATCGTGCACCTTTTGGTAAAAGCTGAAAGCCTTCTTTTAGCCCTTCTATCGCTTCGGCCAAATGGAAATTTTCGGGTGGCCCCTTCTTGTAGGTATCATCAACTACGCTACCATCAGCGAGCAGAATGCGTTGGTGTACTTTTACAACCTGATTCAGGTCCGGACACGGATTGATGGCATCTTCAATAACACGGTACATCAGTCCCGACCCCGTACTGATAACTCCCTCTCTCTGGGCATAGCGCTCAAGAAAAGCGGCAGTCTGATTTCGGTTTTGCCCGGCAGATCCTTTACTTTGCTTTTTCTGTTTATTTTTAGCCATTGATTAACCACAACACGAAACGAAAAACGCCGCGACTGACAAGCCAGACGCGGCGTATAATATTAAAATATTCTACTCTGAAACTAAACGTATCCCGTAGAGCCCACCAGCAACAGAATCAGCATTAGCTACAAACTTCACTCGCAACAATTCGCTACTCTGCAATGAGTCTGGCAGCGGATAATCTACTGTGTAAAACTCACTGTCGGCCCCCTTTACCGGTAGACTAATTTCAGCCAAAACCTTGTCGTTCACGTAAACTGTAAATTCGCGATCCACGTCACCTTTAAAATAGGTTAGCCGCAGCATAGTGGCCTTTTGTTGAGGGTTCTTAAGCTCATACCCAAACCAACCAGTGGCATCCCGCCAGTGATGACCATTATTAACACCTGCACGTGTTTTCTCACCACTGAAATTGTGCTCAACTTCCGGCTGTTGCTCGCCCGGGTTAATAGAGTCAACCGTGATTCTGCGTAACGCTTCGGCTTTCGTAGCTTCAGCCTTGGCATTCGCGACAAAGCGTTTAAAACCGTCTTTACTTAACTGCGGCATATACACCTCATAGCGACTATCATGCAGCCGGAAAAACGGAATAAATTTTAGGTTGTCTAATTCAGGCTGATTAGCAATCGCTACATTTTCTCTGGTGGTAAAAGCCAGTTTCGTGTCTTCACTACGCTCAAGCCCCGCCAGAAAAGTTTCCGGGTCACCTAACATAACTGGTAACGCTTCTGGCGGGCACACCTGCCCTGAAGCTATATGACCCATCCTACTGTCGTCTGCAACAAAACTAAGTTGTTCGTTTGCAAATGCCTGTACCTTGGTCGCCATTACTACTGGCCCGTAGAGTACAGAGTAATAATCCTGGCCATCTGGAAGTTGCTCAACGTACGGTGCTGCAGGTAATGAAAAGGTAACTTTATCGCCATCCTGCCATTCACGCTCTAAAGTGAGAAACTGATTCTGCTCTTTATAATCTGCCACCATGCCGTTTACATTTATCTGCATCTCTGCAGATAACCAGCGTGGCTTGCGAAGATGCAGGGAAAACGTCGCGGCACGACCAGCAGTATTCAGTGTAAGAGTCACTGCATTGTCGTCCGGGAAGAGCGTGTCAAGAGAAGCGGTCCAGCCCTTTTCCTGCCAATTTAATCGTGAAGGCACATAAAGATTCACCCATAGCTCGTCCCCCTTATGAGTGTATGCCAACTCACCATATTTACTATGGTTTTCGATACCCGATCCTACACAGCACCACATTGAATCCTGAACAGAAGAATACTTGCGATAGTGACCCGGGCGCATTGGTGTAAAGTACACCAGGCCCCCATGATCAGGGTGCTGTGAAGACAGAATATGGTTGTACATAGCGCGCTCATAGAATGCCAGATAGCGTTCTTCACCAGTATGAAGGTACAACATTTTACTTAACTTCATCATATTGTAGGTGTTGCAGGTTTCAGGGCCTTCAACATCTTCAATCATGGGAGTAAAGTCAGACTTATCGTGAAAGTGTTCTCGTACACTGTTGCCACCAATACTGACACTACGCTCACGAGAAACGGTGGCCCAGAAAAACGCTGCCGCCTGCTCCCAGGCGTCTTTGTCTGCAATTTCTGCAACTTTCAGAAATCCAATTACTTTTGGAATTTGCGTATTCGCGTGCAACCCGGTTAGCTTATCTTCGCGTCTTTCCAAAGGCTTTAATACGGAAAGATGAGAAAACTGTCGCGCCAACTCTAGGTACCGCTGATCATCACTGATTTGCGCCATATCAGCAAACACTTCATTTAACCCACCATGCTCTGAATAAAGCATGTCCTGTATCTGTTCGTCGGTCAGATTTTCGGTAACTTCCAGCATCCATTCACCCAGCGAAAGCAACATCGTTTTCGCCTTTTCGATGCCGGCTACCTGATAGACATCTCGCAGCCCGTGAAATATCTTATCAATGTTGTAAAGCGGCACCCAGCGTTCGTTAAGGCTGAACAAATCGGCTTTAATCTTACCCGCCTTTATCTCCTCCCACATTGCCTTACCGTTTGGGATCCCTCCCAGATATCCGCCGGTCGCGGCTTGCGCCCGAGACAGTTCACTGATCATGTAGTCCAGACGCTGCTTGATTTCTTGAGAGCCAGTAGCCGCCCATGCCAGGCTTAGTGCAGAGAGGTAATGCCCACCGATGTGTCCGTCCAAACCTGAACTCTCCCAATTGCCGTAGTTGTCAGCTTTGGGCTCAAGGCCGGCCTCACGGAGATAAGGCGCTAGTAAGCGGTCGGGATCCATTGCCATCAGATACTTTATGTTGGTCTGCTGGGCGTGAAGAAACGGCCCATCAGTAATCTGCACTTGTGCGATAGCAAAATCCATCTGTTGCTGCCATGACTCATGGCCGACATTGTCCGTTACGGCTTGCTTGGAAGAAGTAAGCTGACCAGAGGAAGTGTGCGTCGAGGAGTCGCATCCTGTAAGAAATGCTACAGAAATGAAGGCGCACACTAATGGGCGCCTGAATACTGAAAATGAATTGGCCATAGTCATCCTTACGGCTGTCCTGGCTTCCCAAACACCGGCATGCCATTCTCGTCCCACTTCACCATTTTCACGAAAGTATGGCGATCGGGATTCCACAATGGGTCTCCCTCAATTTCAGTATACTGGCGGCAATGATAGACCAGTACATCTTCGCCATCTTCTGTTTTTGTAAAGCTGTTATGGCCCGGTCCAAACATAGTCACGGACTCATCAGTCTGGAATACGGGGTCCTGCACTTTCGTCCAGCTCGCCGGATCTAGCAGGTCAGCGTTCTCATTAGCGTAAATGAGACCCATGCAATAATTTTCATCTGTGGCACTGGCTGAATAGGTCACAAAAATCTTACCGTTCTTTTTCAAAACTGCAGGACCTTCGTTCACCCAGAATCCCCGAATTTCCCATTCCAATTCAGGCTTAGTCAACAGAACAGGTTCGCCGGATATTGTTGTTGGTGAAGACATCGGCGCGATGTAGAGATTAGAATTACCTTTAATGCCTGGGCCTTTTTGCGCCCACAAGTAATAGAGCTGATCTTTATGATGAAACGTTGTCGCGTCCAGGCAGAAAGTATCGATACCTGTGTCAATCTGTCCACAAAACGACCACTCTCCTGTTACTGCATTATCGTCCAGGCAGGAAATAGCATACATACGGTGCTGAAACAGATCGTCTTTAATTTCACGACTTGGGGCGGCAGCAAAATAGACATACCATGCGCCATCGTTAAAATGAATTTCAGGAGCCCAGATTAGATCTGAGTAGGGACCAGTCTCCGGCTTTGTCCACACCATACGCGTTTCAGCCTCTGCCAACGCCTCTAAAGTGCGAGCACGGCGCAGCTCAATGCCTTCGTAAGACGGTACCGATGCAACGAAATAATAATAGCCATCAGTATGTTTATAAATAAACGGATCTGCGCGCTGGGGGATCAGCGGTGTATTTGAATTCATCATGACTGGACTCCTCTTGTCATGTTTTGGTTATTGCTAAGGTGCTCTTCGTTATTACTATGGCTTTCACCAGGCGCTTTATATTCTGCGTCAAGCGTTAATACCAAACGCTGATACTCTGCGTCAGTGATGCGATAGCGATTCATCAGCCAGCCAACGAGAAAATGAAATACTCCGGGAATAATGGTTAGCATCAATGCCAGTCCGGTAAGAGTAAACTCGCTTTGCACTTGCTCAGGAGCATAATCGAACCATGCCAACAACCAGCCGACCATCGCGCCAGCGAAGCCCATACCAGCTTTCTGGCAGAATGAAATACCGCCAAACGAGAGGCCCGCAACTCGCTTGCCTGATTTACTTTGGCCATAATCGACAGCTTCAGCGATTGCTGACCAAAATATAGGGGCATGAAGATCTACAACGAAGGAGATCAGGAAGTAGAAGATAAAAGCAGGCACTACATCACCCTGTCCCACTGTGACGTACATGGCTACACTAAGTAATCCTACTGCCATTTGACTAAAGCGGAACAACTTAACCTTGCAATAGCGTTTAGTAATCCAGGTTGAGGCTATCATCGCCAAAATAGCAGCCACGACACCAGTAGCCATGAAATTAGCTTGCATGTCAGCGCCACCACCAAGGTAATATTTGGCATAAAAAATAGCCACTGAGCCTCGAACTACGTAACCAACAGTACCAAGGACACATACCCCACACAGAATTAACCATTGATCATTCTTCATCAGCAACCTGAACTGTTCCTTAAACGGCTTTTCGTCAACGCTGTGTTCCAGGCGCTCGGTTGTTGTGAAAAAGCAAAATAGAAACATTATCACGGCCAGCACTGCCATTAGCCCCATAGCCACGCGGTAGCCTTCCGCCAGATTCCCTTCCCACATATCAGCACCGGCTAGTTTTGGCACAATAATCGTAACCAAGAAAGCAGCAATTTTAGCGAAGAATAATCGGTAGCCATTGGCAGATAGCTTTTCTTTAGGATCTGCCGTCATCACACCAATAAGCGAGATGTAGGGAATCGTTACCGCAGTAAACATCAGTGTCACAAAAATGTAAGTGGAATAAGCCCATACCAGCTTTGCATTGTAGTCAACATCCGGTGTACTGAATGTCAGAAAGACTGAGATCCCAAAAGGAATGGAAAGAAACAGAAAATACGGTCGGTATCGCCCCCACCGACTGGTGTATTTGTCTGTAATAGTGCCCATAAGTGGGTCGCTAACCGCATCCAGAAAGCGCACTAAGAGAAACATTAACGCCATGTCTGATGGCTTTAAGCCGTAGATATCGGTATAGAAGAAGGTAATGATGAGCATCATGGAGGAAATAACAACATTCACTGCCATGTCGCCTGCACCGAAACCGATTTTCTCGATTTTTGATAATTTCTGGGAAGTCATTAAGCGTTTCCGGATTGCAAATCAAATGTTAATACGACAAATATACTATTATCATACCAATTAAGTTACAACCTTTATTCTGCTTTTATGTAGTGCGGGAATTCTATCAGGGCATTACTATTGAAAACGGGATGATTTACTCAGTAAATCATCCCGCTGTAGAGATTACAATATCATGGATTTAACATTTTAAGTTACAGGGAAATCACATTCTGTAGCGGACACCCACCGCAAACGTTCGGTCGCGAATGTAGGTGTCGCGCGGATAAAGCCTTGCATCATCCGCAGAACCACCGCCAAAATAGTCATTTGCAACATCGTCGGTAAGGTTTGTGCCATCGAAACTTACCGTTAGTCTCTCGTTAACGTCGTAATTAATGGAAAAATCAAGCGAACTGATAGGGTCATGTACCACTGAACTTCCTGGTTGATCGCCCACCTCATTAAAGCTTCCATACCACTCACTTCGCCAGTTATAAGCCAGACGCATATTGAGACCATCACGCTCATACATCAAGATTGCGTTATATGAGCGGTCAGAAACATTCGGCAATGGCTCCATAACCCCGTCCGCATTTTCGGCTTCATGGTCCATGAACGTAGCATTCAACTGTACGCCGAGACCGTCCAGGATATCCGGAAGGTTTTCAAAAAACTGTGTATAAGCTAATTCAACGCCCTCAAGGGAGCCTGCGCCAGAATTCACAGGTCGAGTTATAGCAAAATCACGGCCATCAACAACTTCTTCATTGGCAACGTATTTCACATATCCATCGATGTCGCGGTAAAAAATTGTCCCGGTAAGAGAACTGGCTTCACCAAAATACCATTCTGCAGCCAGGTCATAGTTTTGAGACTCTACAGCACTTAGTTCAGGGTTACCGCCATTACCATATCCAATTGAGCCGGTTTCCGTAGGCAGGAAGTACGAAGCGCTAGGATTTAGATCTGCGAAGTTAGGTCGTTTAATCGTTTTACCGTAAGCTGCACGCAAATACACTTCGTCGGTCATCTGCAAGCGCATATTTACCGCAGGTAAAACTTCTGTAGCACTCGTATCAACAGTGACAGGCGAAACCACGCCATCTGTGATGCTATTACCGTTTAATTCGGATTCTAGACGAACAACTCGGACGCCGGCCTGCCCATCAAGAATCATGTCATTGAATTCTTGAGTGAAATTAGCTTGCGCGTAAATAGCATAATTTTTTTCGGTATTATCATAATAGCGAGCCGGAAGAAATTCTGGTTCTTCGCGGGAATACCCCATTGCTTCGCGAATGTCTGCACGGTTTTCCATAATATAACTAGCGCTGGGAGTAAGCCATTGAGTATTATTCAAGCTGGTTACGTCACTCATATAACCGGATGGAGAGTAATCCTCCATTCCTGGAAATTCCGTTAGTGAAATATTTCGGCCCGAAATGTTACCGCGCCCTGCCGTATCAGCTTCCTGATTAAATGCCGAGCGTTCGTTGACTCTCAATCCCATATCGACAGAATGAATCCACGAATCTAATCCGATGTTTGCATCAAGCGTCCAATCTATAGCATCTCCTTCCTGGTGACCCCGAGAATCGAAGTAGGTCCATAAGTTATACTGACTTAAATCAGTCATATCGTAAGGTTGACCATTGGCATCCAAAATCTGAACATCTGAAATACCAGCACCATTTTTATCAAAATCATAAATAATAGTGTCTGCAAAGAAGGCCAGATCCAGAATGAATCCACGGCTATTAGCTTCTGTATCGGTATAGGCAAGATCGGATTCAATAGTCACATTATCGAAATACCATTTGCCTCCTAGAGCGAATTGATAGGTATCTGACTCGTTGAAGAAAGACTGATTACTGGTAATTGTGCCTGGTGCATCCGGACGCACTACCGACTGTGCTACATTCGAGCCTTCTTTATACGACTCAACATAACCATTGCCCCAACCTCCCCAACTGGGTAATGGCACCCAAAAATTAAGCTGACTATTCTGCTCATAGTTCACGCCGAATATATCGATATAGTAAGAACTGTTTGCGTTCGGTTCCCATTGGAAAGAAGCATTAAATGAATCCCGGACTCTGTCACCGTAACGGAAATATCCGCCAATTACGTTAGGTGCCATGGCTGGTTCTCCGGCCACATTCAGTGGCGCAGAATTAGAATTATTCACAACTGAGTCTGGCAATATGAAAGGCGCAGTAACGAAATTCACCTGATCCTGAAAATCACGATCCTGATGTGAAACACTCAGCATCGCGCCAAATTTACCACTTCCATTTTCCCAATTATTATTAATTGTGACACTGCCAACGGGATTCCACGAAGCTGCTTCATCACTGTATTCATAGCGTAGATTCCCCGCTGCTGAGAAGCCATCGTCAAAGTCGAAAGGGCGTCTTAGCTGAATATCAATACTGCCTGCGATGCCACCTTCGATATCAGCCGCACTGATAGATTTTTTAACGTCGACAGAATACACCAAGTCTGCTGGAATATCGGCCAGTGAGATCGAGCGGCCCGTGGTAGTAAATATATTGCGTCCACTCATGGTAGTCACTATATCTGGTAACCCACGTATCAGTACCTGATTAACCTCGCCGTTGGTTCTTGCTACCTGTACACCCGTGACTCGCTGCAGTGCAGCCGCCACACTATTATCCGGTAGTTTCCCGATATCCTGAGCCACAATAACGTCTGAAACATTTGTGGCACTCATTTTCATTGTCTGGGCGGAATTAAGACTGGCTTTAACACCGCGGACATCAATAACTTCAATATCGTCGTCACTGTTGTCACTACCATTATCCTGTGCCTGCAAAGGCTGTGCGGTCAGTGCGAATAATACGGCTGAAGCAAGTTGGCCACGCTTAAACATAGAAATTCTCCGGGTATGTCCTGTGCACGATTCACTATATATTCCTGCATAGTGGTCTGGTGCTTTATCAAATGTGTGTTTCGGCGCAGTTTTTATGCCGATGAATGATTTAAAAACAGCCTAGATAGTATTGTATGATAATAATATAGTCAACATTGCATTAACAATACTTTAGTATAAGCTAAGAAATCAGGAGAAATAAAAATGTACATAACTTTCAAGCAGTTAATTGCAATTTGAAACGATATTTTGATTTGTGCTTACAAAGATAGCTCAAAACATATTGCGTCTAGCATCCATTCATTAAGATTATGTAAACGAATACAACGTGGTGTTTGAAGTTTTGTTGATGGGGGTCGTGAAAAAAGAGAAATCAAATCATTATTAAAAAATAAGCGACCCCTAACAGTCGCTTATTTAAATTGTTGCACTTCAATATCAAATCTTGAAGCGTGCTCCTAATGCGAACGTACGACTATATAAGGAGCTGCCAAAATTATGGGTATCAGGATACTGATAGTAACTTTGGTAGATCTCTTCGGTCAGGTTTGTTGCGTCGAATGTCACAGTGAAGTTTTCAGTTACATCGTAGGTCAGCTGAAAGTCCATTGAACGTTCAGGTTTGCGATACACTCCTAAAGGATTAGCAAATAAACGCGCTTCGTAATTATTCAGGAAGTCATCCCGCCATACGTATGACAGCCTCATGCTTAGCTTACTATTGTCGTAAACAAGTACAGCTGAATAAGAACTATCTGATACACCAAAGATTGGTTGGTTGCTGTACCCATTGAGCTCACCGGTTTCACGATCAAAAATGGGAATATCCTGGCTGGAATCAAGCAAAGTATAACTCGCCTGAACACCCAGTCCGTCTAATAAACCTGGTAAATAATCCGGGAAGTATATTGCTCCGAACTCCCAACCATCCAATTTACCATTTGAAGTATTATCCGGCAGGCTAACAATATAGGTGTATGGCTCATCATCTGTTGGTCCCTGATAGTCTTGTGCAACGACAGAATCGTAAACAAAACCTTCGATGTCACGGGTGAAATAAGTCGCATACAGAGAGCTCTCCGGCGCAAAATACCACTCTAATGAAAAGTCGATATTAGTGGACTCGACAGGCTTAAGATTCGGATTACCACCTGTCGCTGTGCCATAACCAATGTCAGTAACATCAGGGAAGTATCTGACGTACGAATTAAGTTGCGACATTTCCGGCCGGCGAATTGTTTCGGTGTACGCAGCACGTAACATGACATCTTCAGCCAGTTCATAACGCAGTACTAAGCTTGGCAAGAGTGTGTTATCACTTCGCTCAGCGAAGCTCTGCGGAGGAAGACTGCTATCTTCAGTAAAGAAGGTCATGTCTGCATCATTCATTTCATAACGGAGACCAAATTGTCCGTCTAAAACGCGCCCAGCAATTTCAGTATTGAAATCTACCTGCCCGTAAAGAGAAATAGTTGTTTCCTCAATATCGAAGTTATAGAAAACTTCAGGGTTTGTCGGCAGTTCGGCTAGTTCGCGATACTGTTCACGATTATTGAATGCGTAATAACCATCTGCAGAAACCCATGATGAAGGAAAGTTAGCATTACCGTCAAAGAAGTTACTATTTGTGTACTGCAAATTCTCATCATAATCGGTGAGCAACCCGCCTATTGCAGAACCTACATAATCGTAAGCCCCTTCTTTGGCAGTTCTGCGGTCGATAAAGCTTCCGAAACTGACTTTCGTAAAGATGTCGCTATCAAGGAGGTACTCACCGTCTAGTGTCCAAGTAATCGCATCACCTTCTGACGCCGAAGCGTTATCGTAAGCCTCACCGACAGAGTAAAGAGATGCATCTGCAGGATCTGTTTCCGGGTATTCCAATGATGGGATTCCGCTACCGTCATTAACGTCCATGAAAACGCGAGGCTGCACCGTTGTGCCACGAAGCGCAAAAAACTCTGTCGTATATTCGGATGTTTGATAGTAGACCTCAGACTCGATTTTTAGAAAATCCGTAATCTGCCATTCACCACCTAGAGCGAAAAGGTAAGTATCTGTCTTTGCTTTCGACACGTCGCCAGACGTAAAGTTAAAAGCCTCATTCACATATCTGGATTGGATAATGTTTGTGCCATCGATAAGCGTGACCGGATCATTCGGATCTACGTTACCCCACCAGTCTACAAATTGGAAAAATAACGAGTTAAAAGATTCCTGTTCATAACCGTTATAAAACGCTTCGAACGTATAGGTGGAATCGCTATTTGGCGCATATTGCAAGGAAAGATTAACAGCTGGACGTTCACGCTTGCCGGTAAAATCGGATGCAAATATCGCATCGCGGCTCAAATAATACTCAGCGTCAGTACCGTTCAGATTAAGTGTTGAACCGGGAGCAAAAGACAGTCCGGCATCCAGTCCGGGAGACCAGCATTCAGGCGAACATTCTGCAGGGTAAATACGTTGAAGAGGACCATATTCTGTGCCGCCTAACATCGTACCTGAAGGTGAAGAGGTTGTGAAAGGTAACATTGCACCAGCCGTGATGCTTTGGTCTCTGAAATTAGTGCGGGTGTATGCAACGTTTAACAACGCACCCAATTCCCCTTTATCACCCACATCCCAACGGTCAGATGCCAACATACTAATTTGTGGATCAGTTTTGTCAGCTTGTTCCTGATGAACAGCACGACCTGCAAATACAAATGTTTTATCGTCAAAATTAAACGGTCTTTGTGTTTCTACATCAATCTGGCCGGCAATACCGCTACCTATTTGCGATGCTGAACGCGTTTTATAAACACTGACATTACGCAACAAAGCTGCCGGAATATCGGCGAGAGCAACCATTCGACCAGAAGCTGTAAACACGTTGCGGCCATTCACTGTCGTTGTAACATCGTTCAGGCCGCGTATCGTTACAGTATTGACTTCCCCAGCGCCACGGTCGGTAACCTGAACACCCGTTACACGCTGTAATGCTTCAACTACGTTGTTATCCGGAAACTTACCAATATCTTCAGCCACAATAGCATCGACAATTTGAACGTTATTTCTTTTGATATTTATCGCTTTACTTAAACTGGCCCGAACACCTGAAACTTCAATTACTTCAACGTCATCAGATTGGTTACCAGTATCATTTGATGTATTGGACGGTGCTGTCTGCGCAATTGCAGCATTGCATGACAGTGCAAATAAAACAGCACTGGCAAGGTGTGTTCGGTTAAACATTTAGTTAAGTACTCCGGTTGAGATGTCGCTAAAATGGTCCGCGATATCCAAAAAAAAGGCACATTACTGAGGCAATCAGCACGTCGGGTAGCAGTTCTGGCAGACCATTTTCCCTGTTAAAGATTTGTTACCCCCTTTTGATACTATTGTATGATATATTTTCTGTCAACAGGATTAATTTAACGATTTATAAACATGCAGCGCTAGACTGCTTAAATTCGATTATCTGGTTTGCATTATGCGTATGCACCAAGAAATTTGGCTTTTTTTCAGTGTAATAGCGATGATCTATCGCAAAGATTCGGGAAATTTTATGCTTGACTTGTTGCTTTATTTCAAAAGATTATCCGCCAATTTACTTCATTTTTACCGGTATTTCGGCAGAACCCCTTCAATTAAATACTACAATAGTACATTTCGTATAAAATGAATGCTTTGCAGGCCTCGTATCCTTACTATGGTATTCAAATGAACTTCCGGAGTACGAAACTATGTTCAAGAAATGTAATAAAATTTCAGATTAAAAAAGCCCGGTTTGACCGGGCTTCAGTAAAACTGTGAAAAAACTGATATTAAAGTTGATACCTCATTCCCAGTGCATAAGTGCGACTGTAAATCCCACTCGAGAAGTTATAAATATCAGGATATTGATAATATGCCTGAAATACCTCGTCAGTAAGATTGGTAGCATCGAATGTCAGCACCAGGTTATCGTTCACATTGTACGAAAGCTGGAAATCTAAGCTTTGTTCCGGAGCACGATAGCGCGCCAATGGGTTCGCAAAGATAGCCGCTTCGTTATCGTATCGGAAGGCATCCCGCCATACGTAGGACAAACGAGTACTGAATTTTTCCCTTTCGTACGCCAGAACAACACTTAATGATTCGTCAGAGACACCAAACATTTCTACCGTTTCATAGTCAATAGGATCTGGGTTGGTCGGATCTTCTAAGTCGAAAATTGGCAAATCCTGAGACGAATCTAATGTTGTATAGCTAGCCTGAATACCTGCTCCTTGTAGCCATGCAGGCAGATCATCCGGGAAATAGACCAGGCCAAGCTCCATACCCTCTAAGCTGCCGTTCGCTGAATTAGCCGGTTGGGTAAGAATATGCAGCAACTCGCCAATTTCTTCACCATTTTCATCAGTGTCGTCCGGGTAATCGTAATACACCTCAGAGCGGGAATTTACCACAAGGCCGTCGATGTCACGTTTAAACCAGGTAGCATAAATAGCGTTGCCCTCGCCAAAATAGTATTCCAGCGAAATATCCAGGTTTGTTGAGATGACCGGCGCAAGTGCAGGGTTGCCTGATGAAGCCGTTCCCGTACCAACTGAAGTCACACCTTTGGTGTACGTGGTATAAGGGTTAAGTGACCCAAAGTCCGGACGACGCATTGTTTCTGTGTATGAGAAACGAAGCATGTAGTCATCCCAAAAATTATAGCGGGCGAGGAATGTAGGAAGCACTTCGCTACTTTCATTCTCACCGCTGTCCTGCTCAACAATCTGATTAACGGTGTCTACACGAACAAAGCTATAAGGCGTGCTGGCATCGGTATAACGCACACCGATGGCGCCATCGAGGAAACCGCCAGGAACATCGTATTCATATTTCGCCTGCACATATAAATCGAGTGTAGTTTCGTCGGCTTCAAATGTAGGCCGTAAGATCAGCGATGCGCCACCGGTTAGGTAATCATCTACAGGCTGACCGTTTTCATCGGTAAAACCGTAAAGCTCCCTAAAGTAATCTACGTTATCAACCATGTAGTCAACATTCCCAATCAACCAGCCATCAGGAAACTCTGCCCGGCCATCAAAGAAGTTTTCGGTTCTGTCGAGAAATTCTTCTGGCATATCTGTCATCGGAATATCATATTGATTAACGATCACATTTGCTGCGCGACTTTCGTTACTTAACTCTCGTTTTTCATACAGCAAACCAAAATCTACCTCCATTATTCCAGCGAAATCAGTAAGCCACTCTGCATCCACATACAGCGCATTCGACGTACCTTCATCGCGAGAACCATTGTCCCACGCAGGCCCCATCGAATATAAACGCGGGTCGTAAAGGTCAGATTCATCTATTTCGCCGGTCGCAGGGTTATCATGGAAGGTTAAGCCGGCAATTCCCTCACCGGTGTTGAAGTCGGCAGTCATTGCGTAGTAATCGTGCAACAGTCGAACCGCAAAAAAGTCTGAGGTGAACACGCTCTTTTGCGACACTATTTCTGCAGATAGTGTGAATTCTTCGGTAAGAGACCATTCTCCACCGAAAGCAAACATCAGGGTGTCTGTTTGGCGTTCATCAACGTCCGTACTGTTAAAGTCAGTCTCCCATACACCATAGCGGGGGTCACCATCATAGACAGTGCGCTCTTTCACGATATTTGTACCCTCATAAAAGACAATATCGTCATTGAAATTTACGTTATAAGCAGAATCGGGATAGGCAAAAAACAGACTGTTTCTTACCCGCTCACGATAGCCGTTATAGAACACCTCGAACACATAACTTGAGTAATCGTCAGGCGCCCACTGAAACGACAGATTCAGCGCAGGTCGCTCCCGTTTACCGGATAAATCGGAGGCAAAAATAGCATCTCTGGACAAGATATAATCATTTTCGTAGCCATTGGTATTCAGGGTAGAGCCACTGGCAAACGGCAGCCCGTTTTCTAAGCCCGGATCCCAATAAGCCGAATTGATTCGCTCGTATGCAGGGAACTCACCACTATTCCCAAACCGGTCTAGTCCCTCTCCTTCAGGACTTGCGGTAAAATACGGAAACACGGCACCAGCGGTAATACCCTGGTCACGCCAGTTTGTGCGTGCATAAGCTACATTTACCAGCGCTCCAAATTTACCGTAATCAGTGTCCCAGTTGTTGCTGAGCATCACACTCAGGTTCGGATCAACGGTACCTTCCTGATCAGAGTATATTCCGCGTCCCGCAAAGGCGAACTTACTCCCTTCGAAATTGAAGGGGCGGTTGGTTATTACATCAACCTGACCGGCAATACCGCTAGGCACTTTGTCTGCCGAGCGCGCTTTGTACACATCAACCCGGTTAATCAGCGAAGCCGGTGTATCAGCCATCGTATAAAAGCGGCCTGTGGAGATATACATTTGTCGCCCGTTCACTGTAGTAGTGATATCGGTTAAGCCGCGAATTGACAACGTACCTACTTCACCCCGATCCCGGTTAGTTACCTGTACGCCGGGTACTCGCTGTAATGCCTCTATTACATTGTTGTCAGGAAACTTACCGATATCTTCGGCAACGATTGAATCGACTACTTCAATTTTTTCCCGCTTAATATCTAGGCTTTTTGCCAGTGATCCGCGAATACCGGAGACCTGAATGACTTCTACAGCATCCTCTTCACTATTTTCTGTTTGTTCATTTTGCTGTGCAATAGCAGCAGGGGTGAGCGTCATTAAAGATGCAGCCACGGCTGTGCTTAAAAAAGTGGGTTTAAACATGGTTTTCTCCCGGATTCTCTGTACCCTTTTTTTCGGGTCTTATCTTGTTGTCCTTTGACCGGGAGAGCATTCTCCCGGCCTCACCCGTTTCTTAGTTGCTGCCTTCAGTAAACAGCGCCTGTACATCGTCTGCAGACAGCGGGTCGTCGTAGATAACCAACTCATCCATCAAGCCTGAAAAGTTTGCATCCCAGGGGAACAAATTCGTGGCCAGCGAAAAGCCCGAATTAGCTCCGGATGCTGTAAACACGTCAGGAAAATTTTCCAATTCGCTGACCAGTTCACCGTTGATGTATCCGTAAAAGGTGCCTTCGTTGACGACAAAAACGATATGTGTCCAGCTACCTGTCGGTATTTGCGCGTTTAATGTGCCATCGAACCATTGTTCTCCAGACCACACCATGGTGTCACCGGAGCCTGGACCAAACGGTACTAAACTTATCCAGCTGTTCGACGCAGCATAGCCAAAGAACGTAGTCGTAAACTGGTTTAACGAGGCAGGGTTCAACCACATCGATACTGCATAGCTGTAGTCTGAAATAAGACCATCTGGTAACTTGACGCCCGGTCCCTGATCACCTTTGAACTCCGCAGCCAAGCCGACTACACCAGCCTGATAAGTCAGCGACGTATCTGCTGGAACGATAAGGGGCGCGTCTGCAGTTTTAGTGGCTTCTTCGCCGGCAGCAAAGTTGCCTTGCGCGTCTTCGAGGTTCTCCTCGAAACTAAAGCGCGCAATGGCTTCAGGAGGGGTGTTTGAAATGACATTGGCTACGAAAGACTTCGTCACCGACTGACCAGCCAGAGAAATTGTCGCAGTCAGGGTCACTTCTGCATCCGCTTCACCACGGGCCGGACGGGTAACTTTTCCGGTAGCAGGATCGATAACCGCAGTATTACTTGATTCCCAATTCAACGCCGAAGCAAACGGTCCGGTATGTGGCAGTGCAATATCGGTGATAACGAAGTCCAGATTGCCAAGATCCAAATCTGCCTGAGCAATATTCACCAGTGCTTCTGCCGGTAACTGCTCAACATCCAGCGCTGAGATTTCAGCTGCAGACAATGCTTCGTCATAAATTTTCAATTCATCATATTGAGCATTCAGGGGGACATCCCAGAAGTTAAGACCAAGGGAGATGATTGCGCCTTCAGGCCGTACAGTAAAAATATCCCTGACAGACGACGCTGTTCCCACCAGCGTGCCATCATAGAAAATGCTGACGAAGCCCTGGTCTACCGAGAATGCCACGTGATGCCATTCATTAAGCGGGAAGGCAACGCCCGAGAGTCCGTCAAACCAGCTGACAGCCCCTTCATCATCCACGTAGTTAGCCCAGACCATAAGCTCTGCATTCCAGCTAACAGGCAGGAAGCTGATCCAGCGATCGGTTTGATTTGCCGCGAAAAAAGCAGGGCTAAAGAACTGCGTTTGTGCGGTATTCAGCCAGAAAGAGACTGTGTACTGATAACTGTCAATGAGGTTGTCCGGCAATAATATGCCGTACGAACCATCCAGGTTAACGGCACGACCCTGTGCACCATCCGAGAATACAGCACTGGCACTGGTGAACGAATTGACGTCCGTAACAGACTGCGCATCGTCATAATTCATCAGTGAGTCATCGAGGCTGTCCTCGAAGGAGTACCATGCTGTGCGGTTGTACGTAGAACGGGCAATCACTTTGACGTCTTTTGTTACAGACAGCGTTTGTCCATTGATATCAACGTTGGCTGTAAGCGTAACGACCTGATCGCCCTCATCCACGTTAGGCCGGGTGACTGCACCTGAAGCAGATATAAATTGCGGGTGGCTGGACTCCCAGGAGATAACAGCTCCCCGTGCACCAGTGCTTTGCAAAGACAGGTCGTTTTTCACCTCCAGCATGGCATCAGGGTTTGCCGGATTAGCAAATGCAACATCAATGGCGTTACTGATGTCATCAACCACGTCAGCAACAGACTGCTCAGGCAGTTTCGCTGCCAGTAAACTCTCACCGGCACCGCTTAATGCAGAGATGACAACTTCAAAACGGGCATCTTCCACGTTCCACTGCCACTTGGCGACGCCTTCATAAACCGTGTCATCATCGATGGTAAGGCGGACCCGCGACGGTTCGTCACTGTATAGTTTATATGTACCGGTCAGCTGCCCCTGAATACTGCGCCCTTGCGAATTTAAGGTAACGTAAACAGACTCGTGTTCATCGCCATTGCTATCATTGCTTTGCAGGATAAGACGGTAATCACCTGCAACATCCTCTGCATCAGTGACATTCTCTCCGTCAACTGGCGCGTAGCGATGTGGCGAAACGACCAACCAATCGTCGTTGTTAATCCACATCTCATGCACCCGCACGGCATGCGCCTCCGGATTGTCGTAGCGACCTTCCTCATCAGGAAAACGGGTGTGGGTGAACAGCAGATATTTATCCAACTCCTCATCATATAAAGCTGAATTGTGGCCCGGCGCATTATAACCGTACTGACTAGAAGTCTCACCGAAGGCCGACGACCACAGATGACTACCTAGGAGTTTGTTACCGTAATTGTTAGCAACAGTCGCACCGGTCATATCATTACCTGCCGCATCCAGGTAAGGGCCGTCTGGCGTTCTTGAGCGGGCAACACGGATGTTATAACCGTCACCGGCTGCAAATCCCGCATTTGACCAGAACAAATAATAATAATCGCTGTCGGGGCTGTAGATGACAAATGCACCTTCAATGGCGTTATAGTTGCCGCCCACAAGGTGTTTACCGTAACCTTGCCCGGCTTCCGGCATACCTGTTTGCTCATCCATCGCTAATACAAAAATACCGCCGGAGTAAGAGCCGTACACCATCCACAGATTATTGTCTTTGTCATAAAACGCTGCCGGGTCTATTGCATTGGGATGCACAGACGGATTATAGCTTTCCACACCGTCAACGGGGTAGGCGGCTAGCTCTGCTTCATCGCGATACCCAGATCTCAGGAAAACGCCTCTATCCACGTAAGGGCCTTCGACAGAGTCGGACGTTGCCAGGCCGAGATACGAGCGGTGCCAGCAAACCTCGTCACGTTCAGGCGTGTCAGGGTTGTCCTGTGCGCAGTGATTATAATAAAACCAAAACTCACCATCTGGGGCTTGTATAACATCAGATGCCCAACTGCCGGTGAAATCATCGGTCCAGGCGATACCTTCCGCAAACTCCGTGGAATAAGTATTAAATAACGGAGATTCATCCACCAAATTATTGGCGCTTAATGACGAAATATATTCCCACGTTTGTAGATCTGTTGTTTTCGCGGCTGCCAGATGCGAACCGAATATGTAGTAAGTACCATCTACCTTTACAACAGACGGGTCGTGTACGCCGATATCCATATATCCACTGCTATCGGCAATTGAAGTCGTGGGATTAGCCAACGTTTGGTTGTCAACTACCGTGATGGTTTCAGGGGGAGTGCTATCTCCCCCTGAACCGCCACACCCTGTGACACAGAGGATGCTGCTCACGATGAGCGCCGATCTAGGTTTCATTCTCGTTTTCCCTCAGGATTTATTATTATGCTCTTTACGATAAAGAGCGTTGTCATACGACGAATGGCAAAGTAAAGTGACCAACATCGCAATAAAGTAATACAATAGTATTTTTAAAATATTTACATCTTCTACATTAATATTACAATACTATTAAACAATTTTTTTACATTAGTTCTAATAATCAGATGTTTTGATTGGCGGCCAGACTTGGGGAAATGTCAGAATATCAACGTAATATCAGAACCTTACTATTTAACCAGTGCCACACCATGTGTTGTTAAAAATTTGGCATGGTGAATTCAGGTCACAACAAGGAATTTACATGAAACGTGTATTGTTATCTTCAGCGGCTTTGCTTTTAAGCGGGCAAGTGTTCGCACAGAATCCGATTATTACCGATGTGTTCACTGCCGATCCGGCAGCCATGGTGCATGATGGTACGGTATATCTCTACACGGGCCACGATGAGGCGCCCAACAACGATGTCTTCTTCGAAATGCACGATTGGCTAGCCTATTCTTCCACCGATATGGTGAACTGGAAGTCACATGGTCCCATTATGAAAGCCACTGATTTCAGCTGGGCGAAAGGCGATGCCTGGGCGTCACATATGATTGAAAAGGATGGCAAATTTTACTTTTTCACCACCGTCCGTCACAAAGACGACAAACCCGGTTTTGCTATTGGGGTAGCGGTATCAGACTCTCCGACAGGCCCCTTTAAGGACGCCATCGGTCATGCCCTTGTCACAGATGATATGACCAAACAGACGCCGAATGACTGGGATGATATCGACCCTGCAATTTATGTTGAAGAAAATGGCGACACCTACATGTTCTTCGGCAATCTGGTACCGAAATACGTCAAGTTATCAGACAACTTGCTGGAACTGGATGGTGAGATAAAAGTCATTGATGTCCCAAATTATACAGAAGCTTCCTGGGTTCATAAAAAAGGCGATAACTACTACTTTTCCTACGCTTGCGAGTTTCCGGAAAAGATTTGCTATGCGATGAGTAAAAGTATTCACGGTCCGTGGGAGTATAAGGGCATTTTGAATGAAGTCGCGGGCAATACCGAAACAAATCACCAGTCTATTATTGAATTTAAGGGCCAGGATTATTTCATTTATCACACCGGTGCTTTGCCTCCGAAAGGCGATAAGCCAAGTGGCGGACGGTTCCGCCGCTCAGTTGCAGTGGATCCTCTTCACTACAATAAAGATGGCTCGCTGCAACGGGTCATTATGACAACAGAAGGCGTTACTCGATCAACCAAGGAAGATTAATATGCAACGTAAACTACTGAAAATTTCACTATTAACTGCGTCGATATTGGCGGGTAACGCATCGGCTGCCAACCATGAAGTAACAATCAGCGCGAACCTTCAAGACCGTGGTGCTGTCATTAATAAAGATATTTACGGCCAGTTTGCCGAGCATCTCGGGCACGGAATTTACGAAGGGTTGTGGGTCGGTGAAGACTCGGAAATCCCAAACACAAAAGGGTTCCGGAATGATGTTGTCGGGGCCCTGAAAGACATCAAAGTACCGCTGATCCGCTGGCCAGGAGGCTGTTTCGCCGATGAATACCATTGGCGCGAAGGGATTGGCCCCAAAGATGAACGCCCGGTAAAAGTTAACACGCACTGGGGTGGCGTTGAAGAAACCAATGCTGTGGGTACTCACGAATTCTTCGATTTAGCTGAACTCATTGGTGCAGATGTCTACATTAACGGGAATCTGGGTAGTGGTACCGTGCAGGAAATGGCGGAATGGGTTGAATACATGACGTCTGATAAAAACTCTACCCTGGCCAATGAGCGACGCGCTAACGGACGCGAAGAACCCTGGGACATTAAATACTTCGGCATTGGCAATGAATCATGGGGTTGTGGTGGTCACATGGACCCTGATTACTATGTAAACCTGTATCGTCAGTACGCCACGTTTATCAAAACCCCTAAGGGCAAGAGGCCTCTCCTGGTGGGTAGCGGTGGTGACACAGATAATACGGAATGGACAGACGTTCTGAGTGCAAACATCGACCGTAATATGGATGGTATCAGTTACCACTTCTACACCCTTCCCACCAGTGACTGGCAGAAAAAAGGGCATGCTACCGAGTTCGATAACGCCATGTGGTTTAAAACCATGGAGCGCACTTATCGGATGGAAACTTACCTGAAGAATAATATCGACATCATGGATAAGAATGATCCTGACGGTAAGCTGGGCTTTTATGTGGATGAATGGGGTACGTGGTACGACGCTGAAGAAGGGCGGGAGCCCGGTTTCCTGTATCAGCAAAATACGCTTCGTGATGCTGTGGTAACAGCAGTAAACCTGAATCTATTCCACGAATACGCCAGACGTGTTCATATGACGAATATCGCGCAGATGGTAAACGTATTACAAGCGATGATCTTAACGGATGGCGCGAAGATGGTGAAAACACCCACCTATCATGTTTATGGCATGTATACGGTGTTTCAGGACGCCACATCCATTCCTTTCAAACTGGATACATCGCGCTATTCAATGAACGGGGAAGATTTACCGGCTGTAACAGGTTCACTGGCAATAGGCACGGATGGCCATGTGTATTTAGCTTTGGTTAATATGGACCCGACGGAAGATGCCGACATTGATCTGAACCTTGATGGTAAGGTAAATAAAACCTTGTCCGGCAGTATTCTCACCGCTGATATCATTACCGCAAAAAACACTTTCGACGATCAACATAGCTTAGAGCCTGAGCCATTCAAAGCAAGGGCTGATAAGTTGGTGCTTCCGGCGAAATCAGTGGTGGTACTGACGTTAAACTGATTAAACAGCATAACCAAATAAAAACGGGCTGGTGTGTATTCACCAGCCCGTTTTTTGCTCTTTTACGGCCATAAAAAAGAGAAGGTACCGCCCTACAATCGGATACCCTCTCTTCAACGAAAAAACTGCGACAATACGTTTAAGGCTCTATTGCGGCTCACGCAAATGAAACACTTGGCACTTTGTGCCTAAATCAGGTTGCTGGGCTATATTGGTCCCCTCGGCTAACCCGCAGTCACTTACGCCCATAGCTTGTTTGGTATATCGGTTAAATAACATCACACCACCGCCATCTGCAGGGCTAATACGCCACTGTGCAGTGGGCTCGCCACAACTCACCATAGACAAATTCGCGCCGGGCACGACGGCATTGTCATCTGTACCAATGCACAGCGAATCGTTTCCTGCCGTTTTTAAACTAACGTAGCCGGTATCTGTGGGCACAAACTGCCAGTATTGCGCAGGTGTCTTATCGAAGCCCCGCTGCTCTACATTCGCACCATCCGACAGTGCATCATTGTGAACAGACAACGCTTTACCGCTTTGCTCACTCAGGATCACTACATCACCAGTTGGCCGGAGCTGCCATTGTGAACAGGCACTGTCTTCGTTTTGTTGAAGTACCGCCTGATTTTCTGAAGCAGAACATCCAGCCACCGCAAGAGGCTTACCAGAGTAACGGTTCGTCAATGTGACATTGCCGTCGATACCGCTCTCTACTTTAAACTCCTGACAGAAGTTATTCCGCCACGCAGCCGATTGCACACGGGCATTCTCACTGGTACTGCAGTTCGCCACTTCAAGGAATTTACTGTCTTCACGGTTGGCAAGGCGCACAAAGCCATCAGAAGTGGCATCCAGGATCCATTGTCCGTTAGTTGCTGCACACTGACGCTGCACCGCTCGGTTGTCTTGCGGACCAGAAGAAATATCCAGACACAAATCGCTCGTTGCATTAACTAACTGATAGCGCTGTCCCTGTACTCTTGTTACCAACGGACCGTTTTCTCCGGAAGGAGGTGGCACAACGACTCCCGGGGTTAACGGTTCACCGAAATCCGGTAATCCGTCCTGTTGCCACTCAAATTTTTGCGCCCGCAAAGAGCGGGTTGCTGAGCAACCATGCTCCACGGAATCATTACCGTGATAAACCAGCCAGTCTTCCCCGCCATCCGGAGAGGTGAAAAAGCCATTGTGGCCGGGACCGAAGACCTTATCTGTGCGCACAAATACCGGATCATCAAATTTCTTCCATGCTGCGGCATCCATCGGATCATCACCAACCAGCTCAAGCATACCCAGTTTGTAATCCGGGGTATTACAGAAGCTGGCAGAGTAAGTCATAAATGTACGACCATCGTGCTGCAGAATTTCAGCGCCTTCAGTTACCTTGCGTCCGCTGATTTCCCAGTCCAGTTCAGGCCGGGTAAGCACTGTGTGAGGCTGGTCAGCCTTGAGCGTCCACGGGTTTTCCATTTCAGCAATGATGTTCATTTGCTGATCACCGCGCCATTGCGAATAAATCACATACAATTTTCCTTTGTATTCAAGGTAATTGCCGTCGATATTCCACACATCGGGCATCAGCGCGCCTTTATACTGGTATGGTCCCATCGGATCATCGCCGGCGCTTTCCAGCACGTTCAAATGCTGAAAGTCCAGCGTACCGTCTCTGCCTGCGGTGTACATCATGTACCAGCGATAGCCTTCTGGTCCTTTAAGACGGTGGAACTCAAAAGCCCAAAAGTTACAGCACCGATCAGACTCGGTAGCCGACCACACATTCACCGGCTTTGCATCGGCTAGACCAGCAAGTGTCGGTGACTTGCGCATCACTAATTCAGACGTCCAGGTTGTAGTAGTAAGGTAGTAATTACCATCCCAGTATTCCAACCACGGATCCGCACCATTAGGGAAAAGTGGATTTGTGAACGTACCACTTTTTCGAATATCACTTTTATCTGCAGTTTCACCGGTCGGCGTAGCCGGCGTCGATGAGCATGCAGTCAAACCAAAAGCCACCAGCAATGACGCCGCAAGCGTTTTTAACTTCATAGATTTCATTGAATCACTCATTCCCTTCTACTTCGTACCAAACTCATAAACAATGCGTGTGGAGTATACTTCACCCGGGTTGAGTACAGTGCTGGCAAAATCAGGTTGATTCGGTGAATCAGGGTTGTGCTGAGGCTCAAGGCAGAAGCCGGAACGCAGTGTATGGCTCATGCCTTCCTGCTGAGTGCTGCCATCAAGGAAGTTGCCTGAGTAAAACTGTACAGCGGGCTCAACGGTGTACACGGTAAGAGTACGACCGGTTTTAGGCTCATAGACATTTGCTGCCTCTATTAAATCATCGCTGGGCGCGTCTTTAATCACGAAATTATGATCGAAGCCCTGACCAAGAGACAGCTGTTTATCTTTAGCGTCAATGTCTTTTCCAATCGCTTTAGGCTGTGTGAAATCAAACGGGGTTCCCTTTACAGATACGACTTCACCGGTAGGGATTAGGCCGCCATCAACCGGCGTGTATCTGTCGCCGTTAATTTGCAGTTTATGATCAAGAATGTCGCCTTTACCCTGCAGATTAAAATAAGAATGCTGAGTAAAGTTCGCAATAGTTGGCTTATCAGTGGTTGCAGTGAATGCCATATCCAGCGTATTGCTGTTGGTCAGTGTGTATGTCACCTGCGTGTCTAGTTTTCCCGGGTAACCCTGGTCACCATCAGGACTTGTGAGCGTTAGCACAACCCCGGCACTATTTTCAGTGACAAAGGGAGCCATCTGCCACACCTTCTTATCGAAACCCTGTACGCCGCCATGAAGATGATTATCACCATCGTTGGTTGCTAATTGGTATTCTGTGCCGTTCAGAGTGAACTTACCTTCTGCAATACGGTTACCATACCGGCCGATAATGGCACCAAAGTAATAACCAGCGGACAAATAGTCTTCCAGTTTGTCGAACCCCAGCACGATATTGCCTAATTGACCTTTCTTATCTGGTGTAAGTAAACGGGTGATGGTGCCGCCGTAGCTTATAACATCGACCTCCACGCCGTTGCTGTTTTTTAACGTAACCCTATAGACCGGCGTGCTGTCTGGCATCGCCCCGTAATAACTTGAACTAGCAGAAGGTTGATTATTCACGTTTTTGACTTCCTGTGCCTGTGAAGGGCTTAGTACCAGGCTGGTCATGAACAACACGGCCATTTTCACGCTGGTTTTAAAACTGCCCTGAGAAAAAGAAGAAATGGTTTTATGTTGATATTCGGATACAGACATGAAATACAGTTCCCTAACTAATTTTATACTTTTATATTACAAATAGCATAAGTAAAGCAAGGGGTGATTCCGATTTCGTTTAAAAAAATGTTAAATTTGGACTCTACCGTCTTTTACCAAGATACAATCCATTCCCGCACGCTGCGCGGCTTCAAAACCAATCTCGGTGTCTTCAAAAACAACACATTTTTCAGGTGCAACGTCCATTAGCTCAGCCACTTTCAAAAATGTTTCAGGATGCGGCTTCCCATGTGTCACATCTGTCGCCGTTACCAGTGCATCTAATTTATCTAATAAACCATGATGTTCCAGCAAATGAAGCGCGTGATTTCTCTCTGAGCCAGTTCCGATACCGATCTTCAAGTCAGGGCGGTAGTGATGAAAAATATCAACGGTTTCAGC
This sequence comes from Alteromonas sp. ABH2_165, assembly GCF_056159945.1. Lineage (NCBI taxonomy): Bacteria > Pseudomonadati > Pseudomonadota > Gammaproteobacteria > Alteromonadales > Alteromonadaceae > Alteromonas > Alteromonas sp. ABH2_165. The sequence continues at coordinate 293,234 of NZ_JBSWWF010000002.1, read as the reverse complement.
AATGATTTCTGGCATTAAATCCATGGATTCCCAAACTTTACGCTTGTGCAATGCAACCATATCCGGACTATGTGCTAGTCCGTATTTATCATTCAGGATCTCTACAGTTTTACGCGTGGGTACACCGCCTAGTCCGTACATATATTTTAAATCGAACGGAATACCAAACTCTTCACAGGTCATTCGCCACGCCTCCATATGTGCCCCCATGGAATCGATAAGCGTGCCATCCATATCAAACACTATGCCCTCGTAAGCGCTTAAATTTACCATTTTAGATCCTCAATTATTTCACAGACAGATTCGGATGCCGGAAAAAGAAACTGACGCACATGGCGTCAGTTTCAAAAAGTAAAGCAACTTTACTGCTGCTATATTGCAGTACAAAGTAGAGCAGAAGTCCCTTCAGTTAGATTCCTTGCTTAAGCATATAGTATGCTGCATTTGAACGTAACTCAGACTTGAACGAACGAATCGTCGTATCACTGTCGATGACGACAGTTTCTACGCCAGCCATTTCTGCATAATCGATAATTATATCTGTAGTAACCGCCTGGCTGTATGCAGTGTGGTGCGCACCTCCTGCATGAATCCACGCCGCAGCTGCAACTGACAGATTCGGCTTAGGCTCCCACAGCGCTGAAGCAACTGGCAAATGAGGCGTTTCTGCAGGCTGCTTAACCGTATCAACTTCATTGATCAGAATACGGAACCTGTTACCCATATCAATTGGTGATACATTAATCGCCGGGCCCTGTTTGGCTTCAAACAATAAGCGACCAACATCACATTTAACACCAATAGTATGACGGTGAACTTCCAGGCGAGGCTTGGCTGAAGCTATTGATGGGCAAACCTCTAACATGTGAGCACCTAGCGCCTGATCTTTTGCACCAAAATTATAGGTGTAGTCTTCCATGAACGAACAACCACCTTCACGACCCTGCCCCATTACTTTCATGATGCGAACCATCGCTGAGGTTTTCCAGTCGCCTTCGCCACCATAGCCATAGCCTTTGGCCATCAGGCGTTGAGTTGCCAAACCCGGTAACCCAGTTAGCCCTGATAAGTTTTCGAAGCAGTTAGTAAGTGCTTTGTAGTTGCCACCATCAAGAAAACGCTGCATACCTAATTCAAGACGAGCCTCGTTTTTCAGCATGTCAACGTTATAAGTGTCTTTCCACGTTGCATCTGAAATCACGTATTCCTGATGATATAGATCTAACTGTGTTGCAATATCAGCATCGGAAACGGCGTTTACTACATCAGATAACTCACCTAACCCGTGAGCATGCACTTCATAACCAAATTGGATTTGTGCTGCAACTTTGTCGCCTTCAGTTACCGCCACCTGGCGCATGTTGTCACCAAAGCGTGCAACTTTCAGGCTTTGACTTTCAGCCCAACCTAGCGCAGCGCGACACCAATCATCAATCTGGTCCTGCACTTCCGGACGCTGCCAGTGTCCAACTACAACTTTTCGGTCTTTTCGCATGCGTGTGCCAATAAACCCAAATTCCCGGTCACCGTGTGCACTTTGGTGCGTGTTCATGTAGTTCATATTAATGTCGTCCCACGGCAGGGCGGCATTAAACTGGGTATGTAAGTGTAGCCAGGGTTTTCTTAATTCACTTAATCCGGCTATCCACATTTTTGCTGGAGAAAACGTGTGCATCCATAATACTAAACCGACACAGTCAGCATTCGCATTGGCTTGTTGACACACCGCATGGATTTCTTCCGGTGATTTTACGGTAGGTTTGAAAACCATATTTACCGGCAGCTTGCCGCACTCATTTAAACCGGCAACAATGGCTTGGCTGTTTGCTGCAACGTTTTCTAATACTTTTGGCCCATACAGGTGTTGAGAACCTGTGACAAACCAAACTTCTTTCGTTATCGTCGTCATATTTAAATCCTCTCTATCGTCACGGTACTAATTAGCTTTGGCCGTAATAGGCATTTTTACCGTGTTTGCGTAAATAGTGTTTATCCATCACAGCGCGCTTTAACGGTGCAGCATTCTGATCGAGCGTACGCGTTAAATAGGCCATTCTGGCAATTTCTTCTAATAACGCCGCATGATACACAGACTGTGCGGCGCTCTTTCCCCACGTAAAAGGCGCATGGCCAGCTACAATTACCATTGGCGCTTCGGCAGGATTTCTGTCTTTGTAAGCATCGGTGATCTGCACACCGGTCTCTTCCTCATAATCTCCATTCACCTGCTCGTCGGTAAGCTCTCGGGTACAGGTAATATCGCCATATACGTAATCGGCATGGGTAGTACCTAAACAGGGAATGCTCTGCTTTGCCTGTGCCCATGCTGTGGCATAGGTACTGTGGGTATGGGTAACACCACCTATGCTTTCAAAAGCGCGGTACAAGTGCGTATGGGTTTTTGTATCAGATGAAGGCCGCATTGAGCCTTCAACAATATTGTTCTCCAGGTCCACGACAACAATATCTTCCGGCTTCATATCTTCATAAGCCACACCACTAGGCTTGATGGCTACAACGCCTTTGTCTCTGTCAACCTGAGACACGTTGCCGAAGGTATATATCACAAGGTTTCGGCGTTGAAGCTCCATATTCGCCTCAAAAACCTCGCGTTTAAGTTCCTTGTAACTCATATTTTTCCTCCGTCTACATGTGCACCTAAAGTCTGGTACTTACTGTAAAGTTCGTCGTAAATCTCAGAACGTTCCGGGTTAGGCAGATACTGTTTACATACCGGCGATGCCATCACTTTCTGTGCGGCTTCTACAGTCTGATATTCACCCGCTGCCACAGCGGCCATAATGGCAGCACCGAGTGCGCAACTCTGCTCGCTTTCGAGTACGTCGATAGGACAGTTCCAAATGTCTGCGCAGGTTTGCATAACATAATCAGATTTCTTTGAGATACCGCCAATTACTACAACCGATTCGATTGGCACCCCTTCTTCACGGAACCGTTCGGTAATCGCTCTGGCGCCGAATGCTGTCGCTTCTACCAATGCTTTAAATAATTGCGGCGCGCCGGTTCCCATTTTGATTCCGGCAATGGCCATAGAAACACCTTGATCAGCATCTGGCGTACGCCTGCCGTTAACCCAGTCGAGCGCAGTTATATCTGTCGATTTTACCGACAATGCTGCTGCCGCTTCGGAGAGGCGGATCAGAGCGCTGTCTTCAATTTTTTGAACCAGCTCAAGTTGCCCTCTCTCAGTCAGTTCCGAAACAAGCTGGCGAGTTGGCCATAACACAACGTTTTTAAACCAGGCATAAAGATCGCCAAATGCAGACTGACCAGCCTCGAGACCAATCATGTCTGGGATGACTGAGCCATCCACCTGACCGCAAATACCTCTGACACAGGTATCACCAAGGTGCGCTTTAGATGTCACAGTGATATCACAGGTAGACGTTCCCATTACTTTTGTAAGAACACCTTGGCGGACATTTGCTGCAACAGCCCCCATGTGGCAATCAAAAGCACCAAATCCGACCGCAATACCCGCTGGCAAACCTAACTTTTCGGCCCACTCTGAAACTAAGCTTCCGGCCACTTTATCGCTTGACTGGGTAGCGGGATTGATGTGATTCACTAAGCCATCTAGCAACGGATCGATGCTGGTGAAAAAATCGTTCGGAGGGAAACCATTCCACGCTTCATTCCACATCATTTTGTGCCCGGATGCGCAGCGGCCGAGTACCAGCTGGTCAGGATGTGTAGTGCCACACATCAGCGCAGTCATCCAATCACAATGCTCAACCCACGCATAGGTAGCGGCTTTCACCGCTGCATCTTTGCGGAAAATATGCAGTGCTTTGGCCCAATACCACTCTGAAGAATAAATGCCCCCCATGTGAGAGAGGTAGTTGATAGCATTTTCAGTAGCAGCCTGGGTAATCTCACGAGCCTCTTGAATTGCCGTATGATCTTTCCATAGCACAAACATAGCATTCGGGTTTTCACTGAACTCTTCTGTCAGCGCTAAGGGGACGCCGTGTTTATTCACTGCCACTGGCGTAGAGCCAGTCGTGTCAAAGCTCATGCCAATTACTTTATCTGCTGTTCCAGCAGGTACGAGTTCCCATAAGCCGCGTACAACGGCAACAAGGCTATCTATATAATCTTGTGGATGCTGACGATATTGATCCTCGGACGGTTCGCAGAATCGCCCTTCAGCCCAACGCGGATAGTTTATTAAATGACTGGCCAATTCGGCACCGGTTTTTACATCAACGAGCAATGCACGAACCGAGTCTGAGCCGTAATCCAATCCCAACGTGTAACGAGACATAAATACCTTTCAACTATTTGTTAACATCGATAGTCATTTCATTTATTTGTATGATAATATCAACAATGTCAGGTTGTAAAGGTAATATAAAAATAATATTAACACCGTTACTTTGCGTCATTCGGGCCAGAATGACCAAAAAGCATACAAACTTGTGTTTCAGTAGCTTCTCGCCTCTGAAATTTAGCGTGCAATTATCATTTAATATGTTTATGGGATAAGTATGACCAGCCAGTTAGAACAACTTAAATCAATGACCACTGTAGTAGCCGACACCGGCGATTTTGAGGCGATTAAGAAATATCAGCCGCAGGATGCCACAACTAACCCCTCTCTATTGCTCAAGGCGATGCAAATAGAAAAATATCGACCTTTGGGTATAGAAGCTGTTCAGTGGGCACAAAAACAGTCAGGAGCCGGAGACGTTGGTCGAGTAGCTGCCGATAAGCTGGCAGTTTTAATTGGCGCAAAATTGATGGACGAAGTACCCGGGCTGGTATCAACTGAGGTAGATGCAAGGTTGTCCTTCGATACTATGGAGACGGTCAATAAGGCAGAGAAATTAATAGCCTTATATAAAGAACAAGGGATTGATACTTCAAGAGTGCTTATCAAAATTGCGGCCACCTGGGAAGGTATACAAGCTGCGCGTATCCTGGAAGAACAGGGAATTCACTGTAATCTTACTTTAGTATTTTCCTTTGCTCAGGCCAGAGCGTGTGCTGAAGCAGGCGCTTATCTGATATCGCCTTTCGTTGGACGCATCCTGGACTGGTACAAAGCCAGTCAGCCTGAAGCTGATTTTAGTGGCGACAACGATCCTGGTGTGAAGTCTGTCAGCGCCATTTACGACTATTTTAAAAAGCATGACTTCGACACAATCGTTATGGGAGCCAGCTTCCGCAACATTGGTGAAATTATCGGCCTTGCGGGTTGCGATCGTCTTACCATCAGCCCGGGGCTACTAGATGAACTGGCTAATACTGATGCCCCTCTGTCACGCCGGCTGGTACCTGCTGAAAATACGCAACCAAAGGAAAAGGTTCTTACTGAACAGACCTTCCGTTGGCAAATGAACGAAGACAAAATGGCCAGCGATAAACTAGGAGAAGGCATTCGTCAGTTCGCCATTGACCAGGAAAAGCTCGAATCATTATTGAACGCACTGGCCAATTAATCTAGTCCCAAAACCCTGCTCTCGGGCAGGTCCCAACCTTTGGCCCTTTTCCTTGGGCCTTTTTTTTCTTTAATAACAAAAAAAGCGCCCTTCGGATATCCTCGGGACGCTTTATCGGACAGAACTGTTTAGCTATTTTTTTACTTGCTATTTCAGCAAAGCCTTTGCTTTCTCACTGATATTTTCAGCGGTAAAGCCAAAATGCTCAAGCAGAATGCCACCCGGTGCAGACTCTCCGAAAGTCGTCATTCCTACTACCCCGCCGTTATGGCCAACGTACTTGTACCAATAATCTGCATGAGCCGCTTCCACTGCTAATTTAGGTACAGCTACAGGCAGAACAAGTTCTTTGTAGGCCCTATCTTGCGCATCAAAGTAAGTGGTTGATGGCATAGATACCACACGCGTAGCAATGCCTTCGGCTTCTAGCAAATTCGCCGCTTCCATTGTAACGCCGACTTCAGACCCGGTAGCAATAAGGATAAGCTGCGGCTCCGCTGCTTCTTTTAGCACGTAACCGCCTCTAGCTATATCTTTTACTTGAGTCTCATTCCGCTCCATGCATTTTGTACCCTGACGGGTAAACACCAATGCTGACGGCCCTTCTTTCCTTAAAGCCTGTCGCCAGGCTTCGGCGGTTTCAGTCGCATCACAAGGGCGCCAGGTAGACAGATTTGGCGTCATGCGTAAGTTGGCCAGTTGCTCTACAGGTTGGTGTGTCGGGCCGTCTTCGCCCTGTCCGATAGAGTCGTGAGTGTACACAAAGATGTCTTTTGCATTCATGAGTGAGGCCATACGCACTGCATTACGCGCATATTCCATAAACATTAAGAATGTGGCGCCATATGGTACAAACCCACCGTGAAGGGCAATGCCGTTCATAATGGCGCTCATACCAAATTCACGAACACCATAATAAATGTAATTACCAGCATCATCATCCTGCAAGCCTTTTGCTTCAGGCCATAGTGTCAGGTTAGAACCCGCCAGATCTGCTGATCCCCCTAGCAGTTCGGGTAACTGACTGGCGTAAAAACCAATCGCGTTTTGCGAAGCTTTGCGGGTAGCGATACCTTCTGAAGCTTCCTGGCATTGCTTTACAAACTCATCAGCGCGTCTATCAAAATTGTCTGGTAATCTCTTTTCGATTACCCGTCGCTTAAACTCTTTACCATCTTCAGGGAATGCCTCGCAGTATTTATCAAACAGGGATTGCCATTGCGACTCTTTACCGGCCCCTGCTTCCTTCGCATCCCATTCCTGATAGACAGATGCAGGGATTTCAAAGGGAGCATGGTCCCATTTTAGGAATTTGCGCATCTGAGCAATTTCATCGTCACCTAGTGGAGCGCCGTGGCAATCATGACTACCGGATTTATTAGGCGAGCCAAAGCCGATTACGGTTTTACAGCAAATAAGCGTAGGCTTACTGGTTTCTTTCTGAGCCTGCTCAATAGCACCTGCAATTGCATTACTGTCGTGACCATCAACGTTAGCGATAACCTGCCAACCATATGCTTCAAAGCGCTTTGCTGTATCGTCAGTAAACCAACCTTCCACATGGCCATCGATGGAAATGCCATTATCATCATAAAAGGCAATCAGCTTGCCTAATCCAAGAGTTCCCGCCAATGAGCAGCTTTCGTGAGAGATGCCTTCCATCAAACACCCATCGCCTAAGAAGCAGTAAGTATAATGATCGACAAGGTTATATTCAGTTTTATTAAATTGTGCAGCCAGGGTTTTCTCGGCAATAGCCATACCCACAGCATTGGCAATTCCAGCCCCCAGAGGACCCGTTGTCGTCTCTACGCCCGGCGTATATCCATATTCAGGATGCCCTGGCGTCTTGGAATGCAACTGACGGAATTGCTTCAGCTCATCCATAGGTAAATCGTAACCACTTAAATGTAGCAATGCGTATTGCAGCATTGAACCATGGCCATTCGATAATACAAACCGGTCACGGTTTGCCCATTCCGGATTAGCGGGATTGTGGTTATAGAACTGTTGCCAAAGAACAGTAGCAATTTCAGCCATTCCCATAGGTGCGCCAGGATGGCCTGATTTAGCTTTCTGAACAGCATCAACTGCCAGAGCACGAATTGCATTTGCAGAAGGTGTACCGTTAAAGGTCATATTTATCTTCACTTTGTTACTATTATATTATAATTAATATGACAAAATTAACGATTGAATACAACCTTAAAAACCTTCAACAAAAGTTTAAAACAAGAAAGAGAGGTCGCTTTATCACTTATAGGATAATCAGCGCGCCGCCTTCTGTATTCAGGTCTAACTCCAACATAATAAGGTGGAGGGATTTTCACCTCTTTTTGAGCAGCAGAATTGTTTGGCAAATCATAAATCACCCTCCCACTTTACCTTGCAACATTAGAAGTGAAATACTTAGTTTTTCGACACTGATTCGCCGTTCACTGCGGCTACGTCACACGTATTTATATAATTGCGCCGTGAAATCCCATCGGCATATAGGTATCTAATTTTGCCCAGGCAACGGGGCCGTCGCTTACGTGTTGAGCATCAAATACCATGCAATAGGTCGCTCCTTCTACGAAATTTAGTGCGGTATTTACCAGATACCCTTCCCCTTGTTTACTGCCAACAGGAATAAACAGCGGCTCCTCTGTGAGGAAGTCATTACCGAGCACATGCAAATCCAGTGCGCCGGTGTTGGTATTCAGACTGGCAATACTATTGTAATCGCCTCTTCCGACGGTGTTTGAAGCATACACGCCAAATTGATGTGAAGTGAATTCGCCGGTAAACCGGCTGTCAAACTGAACAAACTCCATAATATGCGCGGTATTTTCAAGGCGGACTGTTCTTGCGGCTAAATCAATATGAATTTGAGCGGCAGTACTTCTGTCATGATTCCCGCCATCAACGCTAAAAACTTGCTCAACCCCTTGCAACATTACATCTGCATTATTGTACCAGCAGGCATTCACCACCAGCGATTGTCCTTGCTGCCAGGCATTACCAAAATGAAAGATAAATCCGGCATGGAAAGGCAGTTGCAGCGTAGGTTCAAGGGTATTTTTATCAACAATAAGTAGTTGTCCCGGCTTATCGCCCTGCCATTGCATGCCGTCGATAAGGGTTTCTCCATGAACTTTATTGATTGGCGGAAAATAAAAAATCAAATAATTGTCTGTTACCGCAAAATCATGCACGTAGCTGGCCGGTGCGGACACCACTTTATAGTTCAACATTTTACCCTGAGGACTCATCTGATACACCATCATTCCCTGGTGCCCAAAGAACGATAGATCACCGAAATTCCATAAATTGCCAAATCTGTCTGCATGTGGATGAGCAGAGAACGGTACTCCGTCCAGCTCACTTTTCAGCGATACCTGCCCTTGTGTTTCTAGCGATATCGGGTCGAGTTTATAAGGCATAGCCGCTTCCCACAACGCCCACAACTCTCCTTCAACAGGCAACAATGCAATGTTCGCTGTATTAACAGTTTCAGCATTTTTTGAAGGTCTGGCATTCTCTATCAGTGAGCCCGCACCGTTATAAAGAAAGCGCCCTGCGCGACTTTCGGCTTCGAATTTTCTAGTACGTACAAACCGGCCAGAATGAGAAACCGTTTTATGTCCAAAAGCATAGCGGTGTACAAACCCGTCACCGTCGAACCAATGAGTGTAACGTTGTTCACCTAATACCGCACGGGCCGGGCCATTGCGGTAAAACTGTTTACCTACCAGCGCATCAGGTAACTTCCCCTGCCACTGAAATTCTCGCGATGGAATATCAGTAGTCAGCCCTTCCCAGCCCCGAAGTACCGGATTGTCTTTTAACTTTCGTTTAAATTCTTCATAGAAAGATTCCGGCTCTGCAGCAAGGACATTGAATCCAGCGCTATAAGCCATAGTTCCGCAAGCTGCCAGCCCTAACCCTTTGAGAAAATCGCGACGTTCCATGTGATTACTCCATATTAATTGAAATAGCGACGTGATCTTCTGTCACAGGGAAGCGAATAGCCCCGAAGGTAGGTGGCCCCATTAACCGGGGATTGGTGCTGAAACCATAAGGTTCGGTGGGTATACCTAACATATTAGTGTTTAGCTGATGATTGCCATCGAGATCCTGAAAGACCATCACGCTATATTCGCCGGCAGGCACATCAGCAAGAATAACCTTTTGATCCTTTTTATAAACACTGACAATCTGACTCTGCATCGCTCGTTTTTTACTGAACGCAGCTTCCGAATTGTAGACGGCAACATATAACTCTCCGCTCAAGTTGTTCATATCAGTGAAAGTGATTTCTATATTTGCAGCCTGCGCGCCAATACAGTACAAAGTAGTTAATGCTGTGATTAGACGGGTTTTCATAAGTAAGCTCCTTTGGTGATGTCGACTCACTTTAGGTAACTATGCTTTCGATAGCAGGTGCCAAAAGTCATATCATGGAGAAGCATGACTTCTGGCACCTGTAGCCCTCAGCCAGCTTACGATACCGTTCGATAAAGGATCTTTCGGATGACAGCGCAATAATGCAATCTACAGAACGTAACAACATTTTGCTCTTGGCTGGCGTACTCGGCTGGTTAGCGGTTATGCTGATCACCCGAATAAATGCCGCATTTACCGGAGCGGTATTCTTCTATTATTCAGGCTTTGCGATGTTCATTGGCGGGTTTCTGTTTGTGAACCTGAGCGAAAAAGTCGATAATCGAAGGCAGCTTGCTTTTGTTGCCCTCATTGTTCAGCTCGTCGGATTTTTTTTAGTATTTGGTTGTGCGCAGTCCAGCGACGCGCTTATTCTGCTGGTAATATTCGCCGGACAGCTCCCCTTTTTCGCCAACCGCCGTCAAGCTATTGCTTTACTGCTTGCCATTAACGGCGTCGCGCTTCTTATTTATTTGCTGGCCTGGGACAAAAGCCCAACTCCATCGGTAATAGCCATAGCACTTAACCTGGCGTTTCAAAGCTTTTCACTGGCAGTGGCCGATATCGCCGTGCGTGAAAGCAAAGCACGTTTGGCCCTCGAGCAGGCTAATGCCGAACTGGTTTCTACCCGCTCTCTGCTGGAACAAACCTCGCGGCAATCTGAGCGACTTAAACTCAGCCGCGACCTGCACGATATTTGCGGTCATCAGCTCACTGCATTGCTACTTAATCTGGAGTTTTTAAGCAAAACTGTCCCTGGTGATCAGCAAGATAGTGTGAGTGAAACAAAAGCTATTGCTAAAGACTTACTGGAACAAATTCGTTGCGTAGTAAAAGCCAATAAGCAAAGCGCTCAGCTGGATTTAAATACCGCTATCGAATCTTTGTTTAACCACCTTCCACATGTGCAGGCTAACTTTAAAGAACGATTGGCAGCCCCCCTCCAGTCGAGCCACCACGCCGAAGTGCTGCTGCGGATATGTCAGGAAGCGGTGAGTAATGCACTGCGCCATGGCAGTCAGAAGCACATTACCATTGCGCTGCAGCAGACCTCAGCGCAACTTCGTCTGACAATCAGTAATCCATACCTTGCAAAACATTCGACTCTGCCGGGCTCCGGGTTAGCGAATATGCGAGAGCGGGCAGCGCAACTGAACGGTGACGTAGCGGTGTCTAATGACAATCAATGTTGGACCGTAACAGTTCAGCTACCCTACAAGGAAAGTCACTATGATTAAGGTCGCCATTGCTGATGATCAGCTTATGGTTCGCCAGGGCATTGCTAGCTTATTGTCGCTAAGAACGGATATTCAGGTTGTCTGGCAGGCTGATAACGGCGAAGACGCGCTGGTAAAGCTGGCTGAGCATCCCGTGGATATACTGCTCACTGATATACGCATGCCGGTGAAAAATGGTATTGAAACTGTGCACGCCTTGCGCAATAACGGAAATGACACCCGGGTCATTGTGCTGACCACGTTTGATGACCCAGACTTATTCACTCAAGCTATGGCTGCCGGTGCAAACGGCTTTCTGCTTAAAGATGTCGATACCGGTAAACTGCATGATGCTATTGATACGGTTTACCACGGGGGTATGCTGGCTGAGCCCGTGTTGCTGAATCAGCTGAGTGCAGAGCACCTTTCTACCTTTGCAGACCCGACCATCGAACCGCTTAGTGAGCGGGAATTGCATATTCTCAAGCTTATCGCCGGCGGCTATTCCAATAAAGAAATTGCCGACACGGTGTTTCTAGCCGAAGGCACTGTGAAAAATCATGTTTCTAATATTCTGGCGAAATTGCACACACGAGACCGCACCCGTGCAGTACTGAAAGCGCTTAGTGCGCGTTTAATTTAGATCAAAAGGATACATCTGTCCTATGGAACTCACCCGGCACCCATTCTTCCATCTTACAGAGCAGGAACAGAATAAATTTGTCATGCGCGCGGTGCTTTTTGCTCTCGCTGTTCTGGTAGCAACCGGTTTTATCCTCTACCTGCTAGGTCTACTGCCGTTTCTTCTTCTCGTTTTCGCAATGGGAACCTCGGTACTTGCGCCATTTGTAGATATGCCAAGCGCTATCAGAGAAGGCAAGCTGCGCTACCTGTCCCCCTTCTTGATTGCTGAAAAAGAGCGAAAAGGGGTCATAGTGCTGCATGCTGCCACTCTGTTTGATTATTACTTTATGTTTGATAAAGCCATGTCGGTGGCGGACCGCAAACGCGGCGTGCAGCAGGGTATGCTAGAAGGCTTATTACAACTTATCAGTGAATACGAACATCAGGATAAGGAGGACATTGAAAGCTTAAGAATACGAACTACCAGCTATATTATTAACCCCCGCACGGCGGCAAAGCTGGGTATGCAGTTACAGCCTACCGATGGCCTTCAGCTGATGATCCTGTACTACAATTATTTTAATCTCACTGCAAGTTACTCCATGCTTCATAAGCAAATAACATTTCCGTCTGTGAAATCGGTACAGACCTTCGAAGGCAGCATAACTGATTTGATAAAACATAAACCGTTTTTGCTGGCCTTACAGAAACGGCTTAAAGGTTAATTCTGCAACGCTGATATTGGCTTTCGTAACCGCGCCAGTACTCCGGTAGTGAGCGCCACACCGGCAAGAATAAGTACGCCGCCAGTCATGGTTTGTAGTGACAGGGTTTCGCTCAGGAAGAGAATCCCCCACACAATTCCGAATAATGGCACCAGATAACCCACGGTAATTGCTTTTGCCGGCCCCACACTGGCTATCAGTTGAAAATACAAAATATAAGCAATACCGGTTCCGCCGACGGCCAGTGCAATGGCGTTCAGCCAGGCAATGCCTGATGGCATGGTTGCGGGTAACGTGGCCAAAGAGAAAGGCAATAGCGCGATGGAAGCAAATATCTGGCTGCCCGTGGCCACCACCAGTGGACGCACGCCAGCAAGCCATTTCTTCATAGCGCAAGCAGCAATGCCATAGCAGGTAGTAGCCGTGCAAGCGGTAAGAATAGGCACAATACTCACTTCGCCCTCGCCGACTTTATGGGCACTAAGAACGACCACGCCTAGAAAGCCTACGAATAAGCCGAATACGGACGAGGCTTTCAGTTTGTCGCCCAACCACAATAGTGCCACTAAAGCGCCGAACATGGGTGCAGTAGCATTAAGAATAGCATTGATACCTGCTTCCAAATACAAGCTGCTGTAATTGAATAAAACGAAGGGCACGGCCGTATTAACAATGCCGATAAAAGCAATTTTCCACCAATGCAAACGAATGTCACGCCAGCCGCCGAGGGCGAACATAAATGGCAGCATTACCAGCGTCGCCAGCACGGTTCTCACTTCCACCAGCGCAAACACACCGAACTCTGGTGCAGCCACCCGCATGAAAATAAACGAACCGCCCCAGATCGCGCCTAATATCAGCAACGACAGTACATCTTTTCCATTCATGTTTTACAGCGCTCCTTCAAGCTCTAATAATGTTGCTTTTCGATGCAACCCACCTGCATAACCGGTGAGCTTGCCATTGGCGCCAATCACGCGGTGGCAGGGTATCACAATCGCTATGGGATTTTTGCCATTTGCGAGCCCGACTGCGCGCACGCCCTTTGGGTTATCAATGGCTTCAGCAATATCGCGATAGCTACATGTCGCGCCATACGGAATGTTACACAGCGCGTTCCATACACGTTGCTGAAATGCAGTACCCGCAGGCGCCAGTGGCAGGTCAAAGGAGGTGAGTTCACCAACAAAGTAGGCTCTGAGTTGCTCGCAGGCTTTTGTGGTGAAAGCAGACGGTACACTGGCCGATGCTTCTCTTTCAACGAATCGAATTGCGGTAATACCTTGATCACGGGCTTGCACCTCGACGATGCCGCACGGGCTTTGGATAAATTCTTTAAACATCATTGGTTTCCACTTTCGGTTTGCTGGCCAACTGCCAAAGCTGGAGGGTAAGGTAACTTCGCCAGGGTGCGGCCTGCTCGGGTGTAAGACTACGCGTAGCCATCATATTTCGCACCACTAAATCCCCACCCAGGAAGCGATCAGGTTGGCTATAACCCCTTAACATCAGGTAGTCCACCGTCCAGGGGCCAATGCCTTTTAGTGCTAGCAGACCAGTCTCGGCTTCGGCTGTCCCAAACTGCAGCGCATCCGTTTCTGCCCCATCAACAAAATATTGTGCTAGCGCCCTAAGCGCAAGCTTTCTGCTCTGCGGCATTTTGAGAAACGTAAGCTCACTGTCTGCCACGGCCTTAGGTGTTGGAAAGGCACGACCGACGTCGGTTTGCACGCCCAACTCCTGAGCAAGCATAGTGACATGTTTAATGGCGGCTTTCACCGATACTTGCTGCCCTAACACGGCGCGGCACCCCGCCTCAAAAGCAGACCAAACGCCGGGTAATCGCAATCCCGGTAACTGCTCGTCTTCTTGCACGCCCGCATCGGCAAGCGCATGAGCAACCAAAGTGGGGTCGGTATTTAAATCCAGTACCCGTGCCAGATTATTCAGCACCGAACGAACACCCTGCAAATAGTCTGTAGTTACAGTTACCCGAAATCCAGCACGTTCCGGCAGATGCTCGGCAATTAAGTGACCGGTGCCGAATTCATCATGATAAACCCGCGAATAAGCATTGTCTGACAGGGTTTCTACACCGGGAATGGCTCTCACTGCCAGAAAATCGCGAACAAAAGCCCAGTTATAAGGTTTGCGGTAATGTATGAGTATGCTGACTTCTGACGTCGAATTATTTCTGGTTGCTGCCGTTTTACGCAGCTGAGAAGGGGTTAAAGACCAGGTGTTCCTCATTGCCGACTGCAGTCTTCTGGCCGATCCGAACCCCGCCGCATCAGCCACTTGCTCCACGGACAAATTAGACTGCTGCAGAAGCTGCTTGGCAAACAGCAACTGATGATACTTCTGCCATTGAGAAGGTGAACACCCTGTATGCTGCTCAAGCAACTTATGTAAATAGCGGGTACTGATCCCCAGACGGCTGGCAATATCCGCCACAGACTTAGGCGGTATATCGGCCAGCAGTTGAGTGGCACGGGTAACGGTTGTAGCTACACCGTTCCAGGCAGGAGATCGCGGCGCACTGTCGGGGCGACAACGTAAACAAGGTCGAAAACCGGCATGCATGGCCTGTGCAGCCAAATGGTAATAATCGACATTATCTTCTTTAGGTAATTTTGCCGGACAGATTGGCCTACAGAAGATACCGGTAGATTTCACTGCGACAAAAAATTGCCCGTCGAAGCGCTTATCCCGTGATAAGCGGGCTTGCCGAAAGCGTTCTAACAATTCGGCCTGATGTATAGCAACTGCCATAAAGTACACAATGCGTTGGTGAGTTAGCAGGCAGTGTAAAACAAATTTTTGTGGCGTAAGCGACGAATTCGGCACTGACAATAAAATTATCCGTGCCGCCGTGCAATTGAGACTTATCGATAGAGCATTTGCGAACGCATAGGCGCGAGTTTATTCAGAAGCCGGTTTTGTAAAGGATGCGGAACATTGGCTTTATCCATGGCATTTATAAGCAGATCAACGGTGAGGTTGAAGTCTTTTTCACTGATATTCATTCCGCCATGAACCTGCTCCATAGTGTCACCGGTGTACTGACACCCTCCGCCACTCACCATGCAAATTTGCTCTTCAAATTTAGCGATAAAGCGGTCGATGTCGCTGCCTTCAAAGTAAGCGAGGATAACGGGTTCTTGCTCAACTTCTGTAACGAAATTATTCACAATTTCTGTCACCTTTGCTTCGCCGCCCAGCTCACTGTAAAGGGTTTGAGGCTGGCTGGCACAACCGGCGAGTAAAACAATTGCAAGCACAGATGAAAGCAACTTCACCATAATTGGCCTCCTAGAGATAAATAGATGCCGTTCTGATCCGGCGCACCGGCGATACTTCCTAATTCGGCCCATGCCAGCGTAACGTTAAATGATTTAGAAGGAATATAGGTAACAAATACATCCCACCAATCTTCCTCTCCTAACCCGAGGTTGTCAGGCTTTTGCCGGTATTCAGCCCCAACTGCTACATTGCGGTTAAGTAACACCCCTACCGAACCTTCTAGCATGACTTCGTAATCGTCGTCGCTGGTTTGCCCGAATCCCAATAACCCCATTTGGTTGGCATTGGTCATACGTGCTGTGAGATTCCATACCAAGTTGTATCCTGCTACCGCGCCAAGATGCACTTTGGTGGCAGAAACATAATAATCGGTACCCGAGGTGTCGGCGCTGCCTAACGCGTTGGCAATGGCTTCATCCTGGAGGTCTTTAAACTGCACGCCGGCACTGATTTGCGGCATGGCGGAATACACAACATCACCCCACAATCTCACTTTTGCGCCATAGATGTTCTGAGAAATGTCACCACCCAATGTTGTGAGATCGAAAGTTTGTCGGGCTACCGATACCTCAACACGGTCGTAGACCGACACGCTGGCACCAGCCACTTGCAGGCGGTAATCATCTAAATTTACGCGAGTAAGAAAAGCATTCACCGACACTTCGCTGTCGCTGTCGTAGCCGGACAAGGTGGCCCAAGGCACAATACCGCCACCGCCGGCCCCCTCAAGCTGATTAAGGCCCGCCGTACCGATTAACTTACCGGAGCCTGCGCTCACGGGTAGCGCTGCAGTAAACGCTATCACCAATAAAACACGTTGAAACAGTGTCATTTTGTCTCCGTTTTTTGTAACCCAAATGCGGTTGAGGCGAGCCATTCGCTTAAAGCCTGCGCACTCAGTGGCCGGCTTATAAAGTATCCTTGCGCAATATCACAACCGCCTTCTTTTAAAATGTTCAGCGATAGCTCATCTTCCACACCTTCGGCCACTACACTCAGTTTGAACACCGAAGCCAAATTCAGCACAGTCCGCACGATTTGCTGATCACTTTCATCGGAAGCCAGCTTGAGCACAAAGCTCTTGTCGATCTTTATGGTTTGCACCGGCAGCATTTTTAAATACGCTAGCGATGAATACCCGGTACCAAAGTCATCAATGGCAAAGTGGAAACCCATTGCCTGATATTGATTAAGATTGCTGATCGCCACCGCCGTATCTTCAACCAAGTCACTTTCGGTAATTTCCAGCTCAACATCGGCGGGAGTTAGCCCTTTACGGGTAATTTTTTCGGCGAGGCTCTGCATCATTTCCGGGCGCTGAATATCCCGGGTAGACAAGTTAATCGCCATAGAAAAAACATAGCCCTGATTGCGAAAATCGGCAAGGTCATCAAGGGTACGATCGAGTACCCAGGCAGTTACTCGCTCAATTAAGCCCGCTTGTTCAGCAATACCGATAAATTCATCGGGCGGCACGAATCCCAGGCTGGCACTGTTCCAGCGGATAAGCGCTTCAACACTACAAACGTTATTGGTCTGTAGGTTTATTTTGGGTTGATACACCATAGACAATTCACTTTGATTGTCTGTCAGTACTTTTTTCAATTCTGTAATGATGGTTAATCTGCGCAGGTACTTGGTTTCCATCTCTTCTCTGAACGCAATCAGCCAGTGATCGTGCTGTTTACTCTCATCAGAAAGAATATTGATTTTTCTGAACACCTCTTCTGTGGTGTCGCCGTCTGAAGGACAGTTCAGATGCGCAAAAAACACCCTCATTGGAATAATGAGATCGTTGAATTCGATAGGCAATTCTAATTGCCGACGGAATGCGTCTATATCGCTTTCCTTGAGCGGAGAATCGGGGACAAAGAGGAAATCGCCCCCCGCCAAACGCGCGGCCATGCCCGGCCATGACAAGGTACGCTGCGCCATGGTTTTTATGCAATAGTCGCCCGTTGTATAACCGTACAAATCGTTGATGGTACGGATCCCCATAATATTGATGCCGAGTATTTGCAGCGTTTCGCCCGCATCGAGTCGATCGTTCAGCTTTTCCTCAACATAATGCCGGTTATACAATCCAGACAACATATCATGTTGCGCCTGAAACAGGATGTGGTCTTCCCGTGAACGAATACGGGCCTGCATGGTGTTAAAGGCTCGCGCCAGTTCGCCAATCTCAGTGACTCTGTCATCCGGCTCGACAGGTTGCTGATAGTGTCCATCGGCAATTTCGTTGACTACCGACACGAGCTGCTTAACCGGTCTGCTTACCCGTTTCGCCAACACCATTGAAATGGCTAACGACAAAACGATGATGCCCAGTGCAATGACAATCACCACCGTCTGCAAATCCAGTACACTTAGATACTGCTGGCTGACATCCAATGCAATTCTGATTTTAATCGGTATATGATCGATACCCGTTAATTGCAGCTCTCTCACTTCATACAGGCTCTCGTTCTGAGCCATGATCCGAAGCCAGCTAATTTCCTGCTCGCTGTGCTTGAGCAATTCCGCCGCCACATCGTGAGGCAGACTACTGTTAAGTACCTGGTTGTCTTCAGATGTAATGATGACCTCGGCCTGAACAACCTCGCCTAGCAGAGTGAGAAAACTGTCGTCCAGGGCAAAAGCCGCACCAAGGTAACCAATCACTCTCGGGGCCGAAACAGGCGCAACAACCGCATGATAAAGCGTGTTGTTCATGAACACATAATCGCGGGTAATTTCATCGGGGCGAATACCGCGGTAGCCTTCAGCAAAAGACTGCTCATCTTCGCCCAGCACGTCATCGGGAAATGCAGTAATGGTATCGCCTTGCAGGTTCAACATGATGAGGAGGTCAAAATCCTGCCTGGCATTCATGGTTTGCAGGGCACTGTTGATGGTTGGCGCATCATAGCTGGCGAATGCGGCTTTAAATTCGTAAGCCGAAGACAACACTTTTGTCGACGCGTAAAGCCCTTTCGTGCGCTCCTCAACGATGTGCTGTAATACGTTGGTGTCGATGGCCAGTTCATGTTCAAGATTTTGCTGCACAAGATCGTCGGTGGCATTCCACACAGACAGCAGGATCAAACCCGCAGTAATAATGGTACTGCCAAGGAGTATACGAAACAGGCTATGCCGTAGCGACAACGACTTCATTATTCGCTTCCGAATTTCTTACTACCAAAAGTGCGCGATTTCTTCTCGTGCTCCACAGGGATGGCGGCATTGAGTGTTAAGGTGAGCGTTTCAGACGTTTTGCTGATATCAAGCGCCACGGTTTCGCGTTTGCTTTGCACGATATCCAACTCAGGGTGCCACAACGTAACAGATTCCGCATCGCCCGGAATATCTACCGTGCCATTCTCGCCTGTAATAAACGCGCGGGCATTTTCAAATACGTAAATATACCCAATCATCTGGTCGTGAATATTACAGCCCAGTGCAACGATACCGGATTTGTCGAACACCACAGGTGCAACGGTGGAGCCGCTGTACAGCTTTATTTCAAAGGGTTTGGTGGGAGAAAAACTATAAACATGATGACGAATGTTATCGCTGTTTGGGAAACTGACAGGGGTACCTACTGGAACAGAGAGTACTTTCGGTTCGAAACGGCGTTCCACCTGATCCATGATTGCAAGTTCAGGTGCTGGCGTGGTCGATGCCGCCACGCTCACCACAACATATTGCAATGGTTTGCCGGATTGATCATTAATGGTCAGGCTTTTCCCATGAGCGCCTAGCCCAAAGCTCAAAAGCACTACCGCGAATAAAAGATTGCACATTCTGAACTGCATAAGATCAACACTGGTCTTTTTTACTAGAAGCATATCTATAACATAATCTACCTCGTCGACCTGCGCAAACTACATCAGGCCTTTTAGTCAAAGTTGATATAATCGTTGTCGATACGCATAATACAGCGCACATAATAATGCAGATCCAAGGAAAGGAACTGCGATATAAAACGGCGGAGTTTTACTTGTTTACAAGCCTGTTGAAAACAACAACCAATGCATGCCTGGCGCTATGTTTAATGCTGGCCTGCATAACAAAAAGTCTGGCGGCAGAAGCGTGGCTGGAAGATTACGCTCGCTATGTGAAGCGGGAAGCGATTAAGTACAACGTACCTGGCTACGCGTTTGTGTATTATCAGCAGGGTGAAACACCGAAAGTGTACGTGTTCGGGCGCACTCACAAGGGTGGCGAATACATTGATGGCGACACCGTTTTCCGTCTTGCCTCGGTGTCTAAATCTTTTACCTCGCTGCTTATGGCCAAGCTGGTTCAGCAGGAAAAAATGCGCTGGGATATGCCCATTAGCGAACTGATACCGCAAATCCCCTTCACCGGTAAAGGCATGGACAAGCTGCAACTGAAACATATTGTAAGCCAGTCCAGTGGCTTCATGCCGAATGCCTACGATAACCTTATTGAAGCCGACTATTCGTTAGAAAGGGTACTCCAACAACTCGCCGTACTGGAACCGTTGTGTGCCCCGGGCGACTGCTACACCTATCAAAATGCCATGTTTGGCGCCATTGCTTATTATCTTGGTCTGCAGAATACTTCCTACCATCGCCAGCTTGATGAACAGGTTTTCACGCCACTGGGAATGACAACTGCCAGTGCCGGTAAAGCGGCGATGATGGCATCTGACAGTTGGGCTCGCCCGCATATAGCCATTGCCAGAGACAAATGGCGTGAAGGCATGGTAGAAAGTAATTATTACCGCTTCTCCCCCGCGGCTGGCGTAAATGCCAGTATTAAGGACATGACCATTTACCTGCAGGCCATGTTGGGCGAATTCCCTACCGTCGTGCCACCGGAACTCATTGAAGACATCACCACTCCGGTGGTGAAAACCTCCCGCGAAGTTTATCGTCGCGGCTGGCGTCAGCACCTGAATAGCGCTTATTACGGTAAGGGTTGGCGTATTTATGACTTCGACGGCAAAACACTGAACTATCACAGTGGTTGGGTGAAGGGCTACCGGGCGGATGTGGCATTTTCCCCCGATTATAAGGCGGGCTACGTGATGCTAATGAACGCTGAATCCAACATGATCAACTCCACCACCGCCGAATTCTGGGAGCGCTATTTCAAGCAGGCTGATGAGAAACGTGCGGCGGAAGCGAAAACGGCGACGGTAGCCCCGTAAAACAATACATTTTTATCCGAACTTCAGAAACTAAAAAGGCAGTCATGTTTCCACGACTGCCTTTTTCATGAGCGCTTAATGGACGCGACTAAACACCGTTAAGAGCGGGTTTTCATGTAGGTATAACCACTTAAACAGTTCTCATAAAAGTCGGTCCATTTCACCGCTTCACGAGGGTTCAGGTTGCCGCTTGAGATCTGACGGTCAATCATGCGTTTTACATCAGACGCCATGGCGCGAGGATTGTATTGCATGATTTCAAGTACATCCTGCACTGATGAGCCTTTCACCACTTCCTCAATGTAGAAGTCTTGTGGATCGTCGTCGTAGCTGTAAATGTGTACTTCGTTCAAACGGCCGAACAGGTTATGCATATCACCCATTACGTCCTGATACGCGCCGGTAAGGAACAAGCCTACATAGTAGGGTTCGTCTTTCTTCAGCTTGTGCATTGGCAGGATATCAGTGATTTCACGGCCTACCGTGAACTGATCGATTTTACCGTCGCTGTCGCAGGTGATGTCTACCAGGGAACAATTTACATCTGGCTTTTCGTTCATGCGGGTAACCGGCACAACCGGCAGCAACTGATCGATGGCCCAGGTATCTGCAGCAGACTGGAAAACGGAGAAGTTAGCCAGGTACTGAGAAGACAAGCTGTAATCCAGGCTCTGAATTTCTTCTGGCACATAATCGGCTGTGGAGTAGTAGTCACGCAGACGAATCATAATACGCCAGTACAGGGTTTCAATTTTACCCAGTTCATCCAGAGACAAAACACGCAGTTTAAATGCATCCATGGCCTGCTCTTTCCACTGCGATGCGTCGTTGAATACTTCCTGCATGTTGGTTTGCGTGTCGAAGGTTTCGCACAGCTCACGGATATTGCGTACAAATACATGCTCGCCATCCACCGGTGTGGTATCAACTTCGGCCATATCAGAGCGGATTTCACCCACAATTTCAGTGATCACGCAGCTATGATGCGCAGTAATTGCGCGGCCGCTCTCACTTACCAAATTAGGATGTGGCACACCTTCCAGATCGCACACTTCTTTCATGCCGTAAACCACGTCAGCCACGTATTCCTGCATGTTGTAGTTACGTGACGATTCGTTGGTAGAGGCACTGCCGTCGTAATCGATACCCAAACCACCACCAACGTCTACATAGTCCAGCGGGAAGCCAAGCTTATGCAGTTCTGCATAAATGCGCGCGCCTTCGGTCATGGCTTCTTTCACTGAGCGAATATCGGTAAGCTGGCTACCAATATGAAAATGCAGCAGTTTAAAGCAGTGTTCCATGCCTTCTTCGCGCAGGTAGCGTGCGGCTTTAAGAATTTCTGCAACGGTCAAACCGAATTTGGCCCGCTCGCCACCAGAACTTTCCCATTTACCCCGGCCTTTTACGGTCATTTTCGAGCGCATGCCGATGATTGGCTCAATGCCCAATTCTTTTGAGGTTTTAACCAGCAGAGTCAGTTCAGAATACTTTTCGATAACCACGACAATACGGCGACCCAGTTTACGGCCCAGCAGTGCCAGCTTCATAAACTCTTCGTCTTTATAGCCATTCAGAACGGTTAACGACTCTTCATTGGTATTCAGTGCCAGTACGGTGATCAACTCGGCTTTCGAGCCTGCTTCCAAGCCGTAGTTAAACGGTTCGCCAGCATCAACGATTTCCTCAACCACTTCACGCATCTGGTTTACCTTCACCGGATACACACCGTGATACTGGCCGTTATAGTCAGCTTCAGCGATGGTGTCGCGGAAAATGGTATTCAAAAATGCAACTTGCGAGCGCAATACATCGTGAAATCGCACAACAACAGGGAACTGAACGCCCTCGTCACGAATTTCATCAAGTACTGCTTTAAAATCGATTCGAATACTTGGATCGGCGGGAACCGGTGTAACGTGTACGTTACCGTTTTCGCCAATGGTAAAATAGCCGCCGCCCCAACGTGAGACGCCGTACAATTTTTCCGCTTCTTCGATGCTCCACTCAGCCAATTCTATTCACCTTACAAAAGTAAACGCCCTGTCGGGATTGCAGACAAGGCGAGTTGTGGATGTTACGTCATTTGATGGGCGCCATTATAATGCTCTGAAATGTCAGTGCTATGAAAATCGTCGTTTTTCGCATTAATTTTATGGCACAAAAACGCATTTATATTCATAACAAGCACTGTACCTTCGAGTCTGCAATCATGCAGAAAATACAGCGCACCAAATGGTAACCATACTCCGATAGACGGCAATCGCAAATGTGAGTCATTTTGTATAAATTGCTTTCCCTGATACCGGTAAAAACTCTTTTCCGATCTCATTCGTAAGCTATTGTTATAAAACGCTCGAAAACAATAATGAGAATTTCAAAAAATAAGGATGCCGCCATGGGTGCAGTCCACAAAGCCATCATTACTCTCGATCAGGGCACCACTTCAACACGCGCTATTGTCTTTGATAGCGTATTTGCGCCGGTATTTACCGCGCAGGAAGAATATCCTCAGCATTATCCGCGACCAGGATGGGTTGAACACGATCCTGAAGATATCTGGCAAACCACTGTAACCACGCTAAAACAGGCTATGGCTTACTGCCATGAAAATACGATTGAAATAGCAGGTATTGGTTTAGTCAATCAACGGGAAACCACACTGGTTTGGGAGCGTGAAACCGGTAAAACGCTCTATCCTGCTATCGTGTGGCAAGACAGACGCACCGCCCACCAATGTCATAAACTAAAGCATAAGGAAGAATGGCTCCATCAGCGTACCGGACTACGCTGTGACCCTTATTTTTCTGCCACCAAAATTTGCTGGATATTAGACAACGTACCACACGCCCGGGAACGTGCCGAAGCCGGAGAACTGGCTTTTGGTACTATCGACAGCTTCTTAATTTGGCGTTTAACCGGTGGTAAACAACACCTGACTGATACTACCAATGCCAGTCGTACCAACCTGTTCAACATCAATGATATGAACTGGGATGACGACCTTCTCGCAATGTTTGATGTGCCAGCCTCACTGCTTCCTGAGGTTAAAAACTGCGCTGACGATTTTGGCAAGCTCGATACAACCGAATTTGGTGAATCCATTCCTATTTGCGGCGTTGCCGGCGATCAGCAAGCAGCTTTGATTGGTCAGGGTTGCTATAAGATGGGTGAAGCAAAAACTACCTTCGGTACGGGTTGTTTCGCTTTGGTGAACTCGGGTTCAGAACCGGCATTTTCAGAACAGAACCTGCTGACAACAGTGGCTTATACCTTAAACGGTAAAACATGCTACGCCATGGAAGGGTCTATTTTCGTTGCCGGCGCCGCTATTCAGTGGTTACGAGACAGCCTGGGCATTCTGCCTTGCGCTGCCGACTCGGAAAAGCTCGCCCGTCAGGTAGAAGAAGATCATCAGGTAGTAGTGGTACCGGCATTTACCGGACTCGGTGCACCCTATTGGGAACCGTTGGCGCGGGGAGCCATTTTTGGGCTGACACGCGGTTCAACCGCCGCCCATGTGGTAAGGGCAACCCTCGAATCGGTGAGCTACCAGACTCAGGATTTGCTGAACGCCATGCGTAGCGATGGTATCGATACGACCACCATGAATGTCGATGGCGGCATGGTACAGAATAGTTGGTTCTGCCAATTTCTCGCTAACACCTTGGACATTACCGTGAATCGCCCCAAAGTGATGGAAACCACCGCGCTTGGTGCGGCTTACCTGGCAGGTTTACACGCGGGATTAAAAGACAACATTGAAGATTTTGCTGCGTTAAACCCTCAAGACTCCACCTTCGAGCCCGAAGTAGACGATATCTTAAAGAAAAAGCGTCAACACCGTTGGCAAGCGGCAGTAAAAGCCACACTGATCATGGCCGAGGCAGAAGCGAACCTGGAATGTAATTGAACGAAGCGTGCCCCATTTTATCCTGACCAGAGCACAGTTAACCCGAGAGGTATTGAGAGCCCGATATGATTTAAGTAGGCTTTGGGCATTGAATAACAACGACTTTCTGGCTCATGTTTAAACCCTTACTTTTTGGTAGCGCACTGTTCACTGCCACCAGCGCCTTTTGCGCGACGTCCGTTTCATCAATTGGCGAAGCGCTCGATTTGCAACAATATCGCGAAGATGTGAAAACACTTGCGAGCGACGAATTTGAAGGCCGCTCTCCGTTGTCTGAAGGCGAAGAAAAGACCATTGAATACCTGGTAAAACAGTTTAAAGATATCGGCTTAGCGCCAGCATTCGGCGATAGCTACATCCAGCCTGTCCCGTTAGCTAAAATCACCGCAGACCAGAATATGTCGTTGAAATTCGACGATGTAACACTGACCAACGCCAGCGAGTTCACTGCACGTACGCAGCGCATCAGCGACAACATTACCGTTGATGATGATGTCGTGTTTGTCGGTTACGGCGTTACTGCACCTGAATATAACTGGCACGACTACGAAGGTGTGGATGTAAAAAGTAAAACCGTGATCATGCTGGTGAATGATCCGGGTTTTGTCTCTCAGGACCCTGACTTCTTCGGCGGCAACGCCATGACCTACTACGGCCGCTGGACCTACAAATACGAAGAAGCGGCCCGCCAAGGCGCGAACGCGGTGTTTATCGTTCATGAGACCATGCCTGCAGGCTACGGCTGGGGGGTGATTCAAAACTCCAATACCAACACCAAATACACGCTTATCGACGACAACGAAAACCAGTCACAAATCGGTGTGATGGGATGGATGACGTTACGGGCTGCAGAGAAAGTCTTTAAAGCGGCGGGGATGGACTACCGTGAAATGAAAGCGAAGGCATCTAAGCCCGGCTTTAAAGCGGTCGACATGAAATTGCATGCTTCACTGAAGATGCATAACACCATTGAGAAAAAGCAGTCGCGCAACGTAGCCGGTATTATTCCTGGTGCAAAATCGCCGGATGAGTGGGTCGCGCTGCATGCCCATTGGGACCACATCGGCAAAGCTATTGAGAACGGCAAGGAAGTCGTTATGAACGGCGCTGTGGATAACGCCTCCGGCGTAGCCGGCGTACTTGGTCTTGCCCGGGTGATGAAAACGCTGAGTGAGAAAAAGCCGTTTGACCGCACCTTGATGTTCGGCGCATTCACCGCCGAGGAAACCGGCTTGATTGGTGCAGAGCATTTTGCCCAAAACCCGCCAGTGCCAGCGTCGGACATTGTGGCGTTTTTAAACATCGACGGTATGAACGTGAATCAGTCTGTGGATTACATTCTGCAGTACGGCAATGGCTTGTCGGAACTGGAAGACTATGTAGCGAAAGCAGCGAAAACCCAGGGCCGTTACGTTAAACCCGATCCTCGCCCGCAAAATGGTCTGTTCTTCCGCTCTGATCACTTCGCCGCGGCCAAACAGGGCATTCCTTCATATCTGTTCATGAGCCTGGGCGACACTGACCCTACTTTTATTTCCCAGCGCTATCACAAAGCTGCCGACGATTACTTCCCAAGTTGGGACTTAGGTGGCGTGAAGCAGGATTTGGATTTGATGGGCCAGATAATGGCAGAGTTGGCCAATAATGGTGACTGGCCGAAGTGGACTGCAGATTCTGACTTTAAAGCAGCCAGAAAAGCCTCTGGCCGCTGATTATTTCAGACTGACAAAACACACAAAGCCCGGCAGGTTGTTAATCTGCCGGGCTTTTTTTATTCTTTTAACTCGAAAACCGATTCAATAGGTGCATTGAAGTGACGGGCAATTTTCAGCGCAATCACCACTGAAGGCGTAAAGCGTCCGGTTTCCACAGTGCTGATGGTTTTGCGGGATACCCCAATGGCGTCGGCCAGTTCTTGCTGGGAAACTTTGTGTGCTTGCCTGAGTTTATGAATGTGATTATCTAACTCTTCATTCATCTTCGGATTCCCCACGAAACATATACAGTATGATGCCGCTATAAAGAAAAAGTGACAGTATCGTCCACACTTCCAGCAGCTCAAATTCAGAGAAAGCCCCGGTGAGGATGAGACCACCGTCACCACCAATCAATGACACGATGAGTACACCTAACAGCAGAAACTGAAAAGCAAAGCGCTGACTAACGCCGCTGACATAATCGACATACTCATCTTTATACTGCATGGTCCAGTAAGATTTGGCGGATAGTTTTTTACTTAACTTCGAGAAGCGCAGGGTTATCACCACACAGCACACAATGGTAATTAGCTGAGTTGCTGAAATCATTACGCTCACGACAAAAGCCGGATCGATCAGCATTCTTTCGAGAAGGTTGGCACCAATGAATACCGCCAGTGTCAGCATCGCTTTGGCGTTTAAATTGAGTACGGTTTGTTCTACATCCACTTCACTCATGTTTTCCAGTGTTTTATCAGTCATTGCCTTAATCCTTTATTTACGTTTGGTGTTTATTTGTGGCTACTGCTCCCTGCCACCATTGCAGATACCTATCAGTTACAAATGACACCCTTACTGAACATATGTAACCTATAGGTATCAATGATACCCAAAGGTTACATGCTGTCAACTGTTTGTTTTTCACACTGGTACGCTGAGTTAGACTTTAGGCAAAGAAAAGCAAAGATATGCAAAGAATATTGCAATCTAAATAAAAACCACTCTCATTTGCATTGCGTTACTTATTAGCTACTGTTAATATCCCCGCGATTTTCACACTAAACTACAACACAAGCCTCACTTATTCGGAACGTTAAAACCATGAAGTCGAAGCCATTTTCACAACGAACACTCATTGCCTCTTCAATTGCCAGTGCCCTTTTCACCTTTTCAGTCAGCGCTCAGGAATCCCCTGTTGTTGTTCCGGATAGTGATGACATCGAACGCCTTGTGGTTACGGCAACCGGTTTTGAGCAAAAGCTTACCGAAGCTCCTGCCAGTATCTCTGTGATTACCCAGGAAGATCTGCAATCTCGTCAGTTCATTACCCTGCTTGACGCGGTTCAGTTCCAGGAAGGTATCGATATTGGTACAACCCGCGATAAAACCGGCCAGGGTTCAGTGAGTATGCGTGGTTTAACCGGTGAGTACACGTTGCTGCTCATCGATGGTGTACGTATGAATAACCACGGTGATATTTATCCGAATAACTTTGGCGGTAACGCATTTGGTCACGTTCCTCCAATGGAAGCTATCGAACGTATCGAAGTTATTCGTGGTCCGGCATCTACGCTTTACGGTGCAGATGCATTGGGCGGCGTAATCAACGTTATTACCAAAAAGCGCTCTGAAGAATGGGGTGGCTCCATCAACTTTGGCCGTAGCATTCAAACCGACGATCAGTTTGGCGATGACATCACCACGGACTTTTTCGCGCAGGGCCCACTAATCAAAGACCTCCTTTCATTAGGTGTTCGCGGCAGCATGTATGAGCGTCAGGCATCGAACCCTGAATTCGCTCCCGATATTGACCCTAACGGCGATGTGCATATTCGTCAGCTTGGCTTCGGTAGCGGCGGCAAAACGGTAGACAGCGACAGTGCACAATTCGGTTTTACACTGTTCTACACGCCTTTTGAAAACCAGAGCTTCAAGTTTGATTACGACAACTCAAATCAAACTTACGACAATACACCTTCATACAATCTCGACACCGGTGAAATAACCTATCCGCTGGGTACAAGAGATAACATCGATTCTATCTGGGCTGACAGACGTGGTGTGGTAAACCCCCGCGCCGGTTATGCTGACGATCAGGAATTTAATCGTGAGTGGTGGTCGATTACGCATCAGGGTCAGTTCGATGGCTTCTCAAGCATGATTGCCCTGTCTCACGTTGATACCAGTAACGATGGCCGAACTCTGCCGTTAAGCGTTACCGAACGTTTATTGCTTCAGGAAATGTACGACGGAACTGGCGCTTACGAAGGTTTAAGCGAAGAAGAGCGTAAAGGCATTGCAGAAGACACTTTCCTGCCACGACCTAAGCGTCCACTAGAAAGCAGCCAGTATACGTTGGACGTACGTATTGATATTCCGGTAACGGACGTAATGGGCGACCACAACATCGTTCTGGGCGGTCAGAGAATTGATGGTGAACTGCGCGATGGCGTTTTCGGTCTGGAAAGTTCTCAGGCGGGCCTGATTCAGGAACAGAAAATGTGGTCACTGTTTGCTGAAGATAACTGGAGCCCTAACGATTACCTGACGCTTACAGCCGGTGCTCGTTACGACAAGCACGACGTATTCGGCACTCAGGTTTCTCCACGTTTATATGCCGTTTATACCTTCAACGACAACTGGACCGTGAAAGGTGGTGTGAGCACAGGTTATAAAACACCTAACACGACTGACCTTTACGACGGTATCACCGGTTTTGGTGGTCAGGGGACTTCACCGTTTGCCGGTAACCCGGATCTCCAGCCAGAAACCAGTGTGAACAGCGAA
Source organism: Alteromonas sp. ABH2_165 (assembly GCF_056159945.1). Taxonomy (NCBI): domain Bacteria; kingdom Pseudomonadati; phylum Pseudomonadota; class Gammaproteobacteria; order Alteromonadales; family Alteromonadaceae; genus Alteromonas; species Alteromonas sp. ABH2_165. Next base: position 263,920 of record NZ_JBSWWF010000002.1, on the reverse strand, counting down.
ATTGCAGCGTACTGGACAGGTGATGCGGGTCACAACTTTAACATCACTTACTTCAACACCCGCTTTGATGACAAAATCGCGCGCGGTGATACAGTTTATAGCTGTGAAGTGACTGGCGGCGTTCGTCCTTGCGTTAACCTGGGTGAGTACGACCAACTGGGTTACGAAACTTACAGCCAAAAAATCAATATCGACAAAGTAGATTTGCAAGGTATTGAAGTGGCAGGTCGTTATCAATTCAGCACAGACTGGTTTGTAACAGCCAACTACACCTGGACTGACAGCGAACAGAAGAGTGGTCCGGAAGAAGGTCAGCCGCTGACCAATACCGCAGAGCACATGGCTAACATCACTATAAACTGGGATGTTACTGATGCGCTGGGCGTGTATCTGCAAAGCCAGTTGCGTTCAGACCGTTACCGCGGTTGGGACAGCGTACTTAACAAGCCGCTGTACTACAAAAACTACCAGTTACTGACGCTGGGTGCCCGTTACACATTCAACGAATACGTAACTGTAAACGCCCGTATTAACAACCTGCTGGATGAAGACTTTACGTCTTACACCACCGAGTATACCGATCTGAACGGCGACGGCACTTACGAGTACGTTACTGGCCGTGGTGCGGTAAGTGAAGTGGTATTCCAAGACGACTACAACATCAAAGACCGTGCACGTAACCTGTGGGTTGGCGTAAACGTTAAGTTCTAAGTTCTAGCTAGCGTTTTACGTTCTGACTACGAAAGATGCAAAATAAAAGGGGGCAACCACTGGGCTGCCCCCTTTTTTGTTTATGCTAATAGCAATTATTTTTAGCTAATGCGCATTACGCTAATTTGTTGCCGTTGATAACAAAGTCTTCACTGGCGTAGCGGACTTTCTGAGGCGTTGCCTCACCTTCTTCACGGTAACCTACTGCACAAATTACGGTTGCCGAAAGGCCCTTTTCGGCAAGTCCCAGAATTTCATCAAAGCCCGCCGGATTAAAACCGGTCATCGGGCAGGAATCTACGCCTTGAAGCGACGCTTCACCAATGAGCAGCCCCAAAGAAATAAAGGCCTGATGCTTGGCGCTTTCTGCCAGTGCCTCGGCAGGCTGGCTGCTTACCCAACCTTTAATATAATCAGCATAACCATTCAGGCTACCCGGTTCGTTGTCTGTTTGTTCATAGGTGCGGGCAAAATAGGCATCAACGGTGCCTTCAGTGATCGATGTTTCCGCTGCGAATACAAACAGGTGCGAACAAGTAGGCAGTTGCTTTTGATTAAATGCTGCGCCAGCCAGTTTGCCAAGCAGTTCGCGATCGGTAATCACGATCAGGCGATACGGCTGCAAACCAAACGCAGAGGGCGCCAAACGGGCAGCCTCGGTGATGGATTTTATTTTCTCTTCATCAACCTTCTTGTCAGAAAATTGTTTTATAGCGTAACGGTTTGATAATGCAGACAGTAAACTCATGGCGAACTCCGGTGAAAGGTAAAACACTACTTTAACCGGTTACCCCTAATATGGAATTAACTTAGGTTAAAAACACAGAAATTTGTTCTGAATTGCGGCAAAACCTAAATTTGTTCTGAGATTAACTCAGGTTAATTTCTCAAGGTTTTAGGTGGGCTACAGTGGTCTCAACTTATTACTCCAGAGACTTACTATGCTTGACGCTTATCTCACACAACTAAACCTGTGCGCTCCACATGAGCCGTCGCTCTCGTTCCTGTGTTCGTTAACCCGGCGCCACATTGCGACTCATACTTTTAATAATTTAGGCGTGTTACTGCGCGAGCCTATGTCGCTGGAGTTAGACGCGATATTTCACAAAATTGTAATACGACAGGCTGGCGGATTTTGCTTCGAGCACAATAAGTTGCTAATGCATTGTTTGAATCAACTGGGTTATGACACCCGTCTGATGATGGCCCGTGTACTTAACAACCATGTTCGCGATGTGCCACGCACGCACCGCATTACTTTAGTAAGACTAAACGGTGATATCTATCTGGTGGACTGTGGCTTCGGCGCGTCAGTGCCGCTTGGTCCATTGCAAGTCAATACGAACTGCATTCAGCACGTAGGCGGCAAGCATTATCAGATTCTGCCAGTAAACGAAAACGAATACGATGTCGTGGAAATCCGCGACAACGCCCCTTTCATCCTCTACCGGTTTGACTCTGCCACTTATTCTGATGCAGACTGCACGGCCGCACATCATTACTCCATCTCTCACCCGGATGCGGTATTTGTCAGAAATCTAGTGGTTAGCCTAAATCGCGAAAATCAAAGCCTTTATTTAGTAAATCAAACACTTACTACGTTCGCTGACGATGAGACGCAACGCTCAACCATTAAGTCTGCTAATCAACTTGAATCGGTACTTAACGGCGAGTTCCGATTGTCAGTTGACAGCGCTATTTGCAACCTGTTGTTCGAGCGATATGTGTCCCCGCATATCTGCTGCGAGCAATCAAAAAAAGGTGCACAGTGATGAAAAATGTCAGCAGGTTAATGCATTCGCCAGCAAGTAAAACAACGAACTTGCATGCCTATTTTTCGGCACTCAGCTGGTCGCTATTGATGGCATCCTCGTTTATTGTTTCCGCCTGGATAACTGACTACGCCTCGCCCTTAGCTGTTACCTTCCTGCGATTTCTTTTTGCGTTAATAGTGATGACACCGGTTTATTTTTGGCAAAGACGACGCTCGGCTACACCGCTGTTCACAGGCATTAAAGCCGGCCTCAAAATGCTGCTGGTAAGTGCTGGGCTCGTTGGATTCTTCGTGTGTTTATTTACTGCTCTTGCTACAACGTCGGCGTTAAATACGTCTGTGCTGTATACATTAGTGCCACTTATTGGCGCTGCACTTGGCTCTCTTTTGGGCGTTCAGACCGCCAGTAAACAGTGGCAGGGCTTTATACTTGGTAGCTTGGGAGCAATCACAGTACTGATGCTGCGCAGTGACGCATCACTTCAGTGGCACATTGGCGATGTGATTTACCTGTTCGGTTGTTTCCTGCTTGCTTTCCATGTTGTTACTGTTCAACGTTGGTGCCGAGAATACACACCTTTTGGCGGAGCTTATCGCATCATGCTGTTCGGCACAGTCTTGTTATTGCCACTGGTTTTATCATTCGGCGATCTGGCTGCCGTTCAATGGCAATCCGGTAAATTTCAAGGCATGCTGATTTATCTTACGTTGGGCACTACCCTTGCTACATTCGTGCTGCAACAACGAGTAATTATTACCGGTGGCGCCGGCATGTTGTTGGGAGTGAGTTACATAATCCCGGTTTGGGTTGCGTGTTATGGTGTACTTTCAGGCAGCATTTTGACCATTGTGTCACCCGGTTTTATAACGGGCGTTGTGATGATTCTCTTAGCGCAATGGCTTATCAGCAATTCCAACAGAAAGCAGGTTAACCTTCATGGATAAAACGTATCTACAAAAGCAATTCGAAGCTTTCTTCAACAATTATCAGCCGGGTATAGATTGGACACAACTCTCGCTAAAGCCTGAAGTCCATGTGCTTAGAAAGGGCGAGCGGTTATTCCAGCAAGGCGAACCATCTGTACGCCTGTATTTTCTGAATTCCGGCTTGGTCCGCTATTACAGTGTGTCAGAAGAAGGTAAAGAATATACCCAATCTTTGGCAAAGGCACCGCGGGTTGTTGGTTCAACCCGCGCCATGACCACAGGTTCCCCCGTGCAATTCACCATCGAAGCGTTACAAGATGTAATTGCGATCTCTTTTCACTGGCCAATATTTATCCACACAATGCAAACGGATCTGGCTTTTATGCAGGCATACGCAAAATTTCTTACTGACATATTTATTTATAAAGAAGAAAAAGAGAGCATGATGGTAAGGCAGTCTGCCACGCTGCGCTATTTAGGCTTTTGTGCCGATTACCCTGAGCTCAAAGAGACGCTCACTAAGCAACAAATCGCCTCGTATCTTGGCATCACGCCCGTAGCCCTTAGTCGTATTCGTGCCAGGCTTACGCACCAATCGTCTACCACAATCATTAACGAGAAATAGCCCGCCACATAGGAGTGTAAACCTACTTTAAACACCGTAAATTACCTGTAAAAGCCGCGAAATTAGCGAACATCCCCCTTTACCGTGACTCGAAATAACAGTCCTTTCTTGTTTCCGCTCACAGGTAAAGTATTCCATGAAGCCGTACAAATTCTTTTCCGTAACCAGTTTGTCTCACTCAGGTTCAACCGCCTTTTCTATCGCTCTGGCGAGTCATCCAGATCTAATTTCACTGGGTGAAGTGTTTCAGGTTTTGCGCCATGCTCCTGAATACTGGCTTCACGATGCCAATCATGCTTGCAGTTGTGGAAAACCCACTGCGCAATGCGGATTCTGGGGCCCGGCGCTGGAACACATTCGCGCTAACGTGCCAATGCCAGCAAAGGGCGAGGAAAAGTACAGTCATGTGCCTCTCGCCTATAAAGAACTGTTGCGTTATTTCCATAAGGTTTATGGTGGTGAAAAACGGATGGTGGATACCTCGAAGGGTATTCGCCATTTAAACCTGATTGCCAGTGACCCGTTACTTTCACCGAAGATTTGCTTTCTGGTCCGTGACGTTCGCTCTTATGCAAGCTCTCAAACACGACTGGCGCGTTCAGAGCAGCGCAGTGGGCTGAAAAAAATCAAAGGTCACTATTGGTTTCAAATGCTGAAGTGGTACCAGGGCAATAGAAAAAGAGAAAAATTGCTGAATAGAAGCGAATTGAACGTGGTAAAAATTGGCTACGAAGAATTCTGCTTTAATGTGGAAAATGTTTTGGGACAGGTTTATCACTCCGCAGGACTTCCGTTGCTTTCCAGTACAGGCAACCTTGGACGAGCCGAGCATCACATTTTGTTTGGCAACCCCATGCGACTCTCCGCAAAGAAATCCTCAGAAATTGCGTATGACGCGCGATGGCTGAAAGAAAATGATTACCTGCTACCCGCCTGCCTGATGCCATTTGTGATGAAATACAATCAGCAAGCTGTATATCAGACATCCGCAGCCCCACCTTTCACTGGAACCCCTGTACAACGCGAGCAACTGCTTTAATCTGAATGGTATGTATTAGGGATAAGCGGTAGATTAAACGTGCAGAGCGAAGGGGTGCTTTCATTCGAAACCGTCTGCCGCAGGGATGCCGCAGGGATGCGGCAGGCAGAAGAGTGCGCCCCGACAGCGGTTAAGTCTCTTCCGTTTCCAAACCGTCAGCCGAAAGAGAGCGATAGCTTAGTACGCCGCGGGGAGTCCGGGATGGGAAAAGGAGCTGTGTTTGTAAACCGTCTGCCGCAGGGATGCGGCAGTCGAGCCCCCAGGGATGGGATCTCGGCGTGTTTACAAACACAGCTCCGCTCCTATCCAAGAGGGCTCCCCGCCCGAAAAGCGTTTAGTCGTCGCCGAATTCGCGGATGATGGTATTGATGGTGTCTTTTGCGTCACCTAGTACCATGCGCGTGTTGTCTTTGAAGAACAGCGGGTTGTCGACGCCGGCGAAGCCTGCGTTGGCTGAGCGCTTTAGTACAAACACCGTTTTTGCACGATACGCTTCGATAACTGGCATGCCGTAAATTGGGCTGCCTTTCATCTCTTTTGCCGCAGGGTTTACTACATCGTTCGCACCAATCACGATGGCTACGTCGTAGTTTTCCATGCGCGGATTCACATCGTCCATTTCGCAAAGCTGATCGTAAGGTACATCGGCTTCAGCCAGCAGTACGTTCATATGACCCGGCATACGGCCCGCAACCGGGTGAATGGCGTACTCCACCGTACAGCCGTTTTCTTCCAGTAGCGTTTGTAGTTCGCGCACAGCGTGTTGCGCTTGTGCTACCGCCATGCCGTAACCCGGAATAACCAGTACCGCCTGCGCCGCTTCTAGCACATAGAACGCATCTTGCGCCGCCATGATTTTCACTTCGCCTTCGATTTTCTCTGCCGCTTCAACCGGTTTCGCGAAACCAGACAACAGTACATTCATCAGCGAGCGGTTCATCGCCTTACACATGATGTTAGTCAGGATAAGACCAGACGCACCCACCAGCAGGCCGGTTACGATAAGAATCGTATTGCCAACTGCCAGGCCTGCAGCTGATGCCGCCACACCCGAGTAGCTGTTCAACAGCGCAATAACCACCGGCATGTCTGCACCACCAATCGAGATAGTCGCCAGAATACCGAAGCTCAGGGCTAGCGCGATGGTGGCGTAAAGCCATACAGTATTCGTTGGGTCGGTCACAAACAGATAACCCACTACAAAGAAACCAACCAGGTGCAGAACGCTTAGCTCGCGCAAGCCAGTGAAGATCACCGCTTTGGCGTTCATTCGGCCAGACAGTTTTCCCCAGGCAATCACAGAGCCAGAGAAAGTTACGCCACCAATTAACAGCGTCAGAATAACCGTAATCAACACAAAAGACGTGGCACCACTAAAGCCGACCGTCGACAGCTGACTTACCGTCGCCCAGCCCAGTAACAGTGAAGCTAAACCACCGTAGCCGTTAAACAGCGAGACCATTTCTGGCATTTGTGTCATTTCGACAGATTTTGCTTTCCAGGCACCGTAGGCGCCGCCAATGGCAAAGCCCAGTAAAATCCAGTGATAGGAAATAATCTGATGGTCGAGCAGCGTCACTACCACAGCCACCAGCATACCCGCCGCAGACACCATATTCCCTTTACGGGCCGTCAGCGGATGGCTTAACAGTTTCAGACCAAGAATGAACAGACCCGCCGCCAGTACGTACGCCAGATTGATTATCAATGCTACAGATTCCATTTTCCCGGCCCCTTACTTCTTATCTTTCTTTTTAAACATACCCAGCATCCGGTCGGTAACCAGATAACCACCCACAACGTTGATGCTGGCAAGCGCTACCGCTGCCGTGCCCAAAATCGTTGTCAGTATGTCGTTTTCCATACCCGATGCTGCCAACGCGCCGACCAGGGTGATCCCGGAAATGGCGTTTGAGCCCGACATCAGCGGGGTATGCAGAGTGGCAGGGACTTTGCGGATCAGTTCGAAACCCAGGAAAGCAGCCAGCAATACGATAAAAATCAGATAGATATTTTCCATGATTAGGCTCCCTGATACGCGTTTTTAAGCATGTCGTTGGTAATTTCGCCATCGTGCGTAATTACACACCCAGCAAGAATTTCATCTTCCAGATCGAGCTTGAATGCCTTCGATTCATCATCGAAAAATTCATCGATCAGGTTGTACAGGTTGTTGGCGTACATATCGGTAGCGTCTTTCGCGACAGACTGACTCCAGTTACCGGTACCAATTACCGTGACCCCATTTACGGTGACCACTTTGCCAGGTTCAGAGCCTTCCACGTTACCACCAGACGTTGCAGCCATATCGACCACCACAGAACCCGGACGCATCAGCGCCAGCGTGTCTTTGCTAATAAGCTGCGGAGGACGACGACCAAACAATTGCGCGGTAGTGATCACGATGTCTGAGTCGGCAATCGCATCACGTTGCGCGTCCTGCTGCTTCTGCTTCTGCTCGTCGGTGAGTTCTTTAGCGTAGCCGTCTTTGGTCTGGCCGGTTTCACCCAAATCGATTTTTAGGAATTTACCGCCCAGCGATTCAACCTGTTCAGCGACTACTGGACGGGTATCGTAAGCCAGTACGTTGGCGCCCAGACGTTTCGCCGTCGCAATCGCCTGCAGACCCGCAACGCCGGCACCAATGATGTAAACTTTCGCCGGTTTAATGGTACCCGACGGTGTCATCATCATTGGCAGAATGCTAGGCAGATGTGTAGTTGCCTGCATCACCATAACGTAGCCAGCGAGGCTCGCTTGCGAACTTAACGCATCCATTTTCTGGGCGCGGGAAGAACGCGGGATCATTTCCACCGACAAGGTGGTCAGCTTGCGGGCAGCTAAAGACTCCACCAGCGATTGCTGGAAAAAGGGGTCAATGTGTCCTACCACAATGGCATTGGCTTTCAGTTTTGAGTAAACCGCTTCTTCGGGCTGGTTTACGCACAACAATAAATCGGTCTCTTTCAGTGAGTCGTCTGCATTTTCCACCAGGCTGGCACCAACCTCAGTAAAATCGGCATCGGCGTAACCTGATAGAACACCAGCATTTTTTTGCACGACAACGGTAACACCGCGGTTCACCATGCGTTTCACACTAGAGGGTGATACCGCACAGCGTTTTTCGGTATGACCGAGCTTCTCGAGTCCTTCATTCAATATTAAAACTTTCATGTGTTCTCCTCAGGCAAGGGATACTTGAGACGCTTAATCCGACCACATCCTTGTCGGCATTAATAATTTATATTTTTTATTGTTAACCAAATCTAATATTTATTGCCACCGGTGGCAATAAGCACATTTATATCAAAAAGGAATATATAAGCCGGCAGTTATCCCACTATGTGCAGGAGAATTAACCAGTATATTTACCAATGTTAAACACAGTAGCGAAGTGAAAATGACCGTTTAAAGAACCTAAATTCATGTGTTACAACAAGTTAGACTAACTTCAATGTTGACTTGCGCTAACCAATTGAAAGCTAAGGATTGGAGGGGGTATAGAAAATAAGTGATATGATTGCTTCCATATCACTCATTCATGGTATTGATAAAGTGTTTAAAATATAAACCTTTTGGTAAACCTGTGAGGTCGCCCATAGCATCAGATAGGTTACTTTTTAACCAGATGTCAAAGAGTTTACCTAGCCTACCAAGCGGGATTGACTGCAAAAAAGTTGCATTTCCTGATTTAACAGCGGCGAATTTATGATGTTTATTCCAAAATTCGCGGTGATGCAGTAGTAAATTTGCGCTCAATAAGCGGTGAGCTTAAAGGGTAATTTTAGCTTCGATATAATGTCTTGATCAGGTGGTAACCAAATTTTGTTTTTACCGGCCCATGCACTTTCAGCACTTCTTTCTTAAACACCACGTCATCGAACTGTTTAACCATCTGCCCTCGGCGAAATTCACCTAAATCACCACCACGTTTGCCCGACGGACAGGTTGAGTGCTTCTTTGCCAACGTGGCAAAGTCTTTACCTTTCTTGAGCTGTTCTAGAATAGACAGGGCTTCTTTTTCAGTTTTTACCAGAATATGAAGGGCGGATGCAGTTGCCATGGCGGTACTCGTATTGATGCGGTTAAGTTAAGCGGATTATAGCGAAGCACAAACGAAAAAGGCATTTCTGCAGGCAATGCCTTATCATTACATTGTGTAATAGAATAATTAAAAAACAATGAATGCACGCTGGTACTGGAGAACGTCATGATGCGGGAGAAGAATGAATATGTCTGAACCATTGAGCAGGCGCGTCGTTGCAATACTATTAATGCTCATATCACATTCCGCTTCAGCTGAATCCTTTTCTGTGGGTATTGTTCCGCAACACTCGCCGAAAAAGCTCGCAGAGGCCTGGCAACCACTACTCAGCTATATCGAGTCTGAAACCGGACACACTTTACACTTTGAAACCGCGAAAGATATTCCTACATTTGAAAAAGCACTGTCGCAAGGCAAATATGACATTGCTTACATGAACCCCTATCACTTTGTCGTTTTTCAGAAAAACCCAGGCTACCGCGCGCTGGCTCGTCAGAAAGATCAAACCATTCAGGGCATCATCGTTGTGCCGCGTGACAGTCCTTTTTCAGAATTATCTGATCTTGAAGGTGCCAAAATCGCCTTTCCGGCCCCCGCCGCTTTTGCTGCCAGTATTATTCCCCGAGCTACCATGCATAAAGATGGCATTAGCTTTACACCCGTTTATGTACAATCCCACGACTCTGTTTATCTGAATGTAACAAGGGGATTTTTTAAGGCCGGAGGCGGAATATACCGGTCTCTGCAAGCCACAGAAAACGTCGTGAAAGAGAACCTGAAAGTGCTCTGGTCAAGCCCGGCTTATACGCCACATGCCATAGCGACGCATCCACGACTGTCAGAGAAAGTTCGCGAGCAACTTCTGAATGTTCTCACCACCATGACACCCGGCGGAAAAGCCAGTGACGCTTTAAACAGTCTCAAAATGAAAGGATTCTCAGAGGCATTTTCTGCAGACTGGGATGACATCCGGGCGCTGAATATAGACTTACTGCACCAAGAGAAGCCGTAGTTCACATGCGAATATCACTAAAACTAAAAACAATTCTGGGTGTAGCATTCATAGAAGCAACGTTGCTCGCACTGCTGCTGACAACAACATTTAACCTGCTGACCAACCTGGTTAACGATGCCGTGGTTAAGCGCGCGAATACAACGGCTAACCTGTTTTATTCAACGACTAAAAACGCTTTTTTGTCCTTCGATCTGGCCGGCATTGAGGCTGATGTCAACGAGTTGCTTACCGATTCAGACATTCATTACGTCAAAATAACAGATACCTCCGGCAGAGTCTTCGCATCAGGTGGCAACGAACAATCACTGAACTCAGACTTTCAGGCCGATACGTCTGTCAGCTTGGCCAGTGATGGAATTTACGATATCCGCCGCACGATTCTAGTTGATGATACGTTGTATGGTTATATTGACCTTGGAATTAATATTGCGGCAGTAAAAGCATCGCTGAGCGATATTCAGCAGTGGGCTTATACCATTGCAGCCATTGAGATGGTCCTTGTTGCGCTATTTTCCTATTTTCTCGGTAGCTATTTGACTAAGCAGATCCATATTCTTCAACAGGGTGCTCGCAGGCTCATTCAGGCTTCTAAAGAAAACAAATATGAAGATATTAAGGTAAACGTGCGTACCAACGACGAGCTCGAAGAGTTAGCAACGGTCTTCAATCATCTAACCTCGCATCTTGAAGAAGAGCATATCCGCAGAGCCGAAGCAGAAAATGCCTTACAGGCTCTAAATCAGTCTCTGGAATACAGAGTCCTCGAGCGTACCACTGAATTAAACCGAAAAAATGAAGAACTGTCGCAGTCGAACAAATCGCTGAAAGAAACACAGCAGCAATTACTTCAGGCGGAAAAGATGTCATCAGTCGGTCAGCTTGCTGCCGGTGTCGCCCACGAAATCAATAATCCTGTGGGCTTTGTCAGTAGTAATCTGGACACACTGAAAGAGTATTTAGCCAGCTTTGAAATACTCTACAAAGATCTGATGGAAGTCACACAAGCAAAAACCAATGAGGTCGCGCTGGAAAAGATAGCTGTATTAAAGAATTCTCAGGCCTTCCAGTCAATGGACTTTATTAGTAACGACGTTTCTCATCTTATTAAAGAATCTGAACACGGTTTGCAGAGAGTAGAAGAAATTGTCAGCAGCCTTAAACAATTTTCCAGAATCGACACAGATAAGAAGCAGCTTTTTGATTTGAATAACTGCGTGAAAACCACATTAGCGCTGGTGAACAACAAGCTAAAATATGTTTGTGATGTAGACATTAACTATGAAGAGTTGCCCCGCGTTATGATGAACGTGGGTAAAATTTCTCAAGTTATTACTAACCTGCTGATTAACGGCGCTCAGGCGATTGAAGAAACAGGACGGCGGGGCAAACTGAAAGTACGCACCAGAGCAAACAGCAACGGAACTGTAGAACTCATCGTTAGTGACAATGGCTGCGGAATCTCTGACGAGAACCTGCAAAAGATATTTAATCCTTTCTTCACCACCAAAGACGAGGATACAGGTACTGGCCTGGGACTTTCCATCTCATATGACATAGCGACAGAGCACGAAGGGATGCTCAGCGTAGAAAGTGAACTTTATACCGGTACCGAATTTACGCTGACCTTACCTGTTTACGGTGCAGCATAAATACGGAGCGCCCCGACAGCGTTCGCGGAATAACCGATGCAACATTCTCACTGCCAGGAAGATCTGAACTCAGGTGAAAGTAAATAAGAGCATTCACCTGAGCGTCATCATCAATTAGTGAATCAGATACATCCCTGCCGACGTGCCAAGCATAACTTCTATATCGCCGGATTCTGAGCCACGGGCACGCAATGCACCTTTTTCTGCTCTGCCGTTCAATTTCGGACCAGACCACACAATATTGCCATTAGTTGCAATGCTACGCAGAACAGAATGAGAGCTGTACCAACTGCTATCATCACCGGTTACTACCAGTACGTTAGTTGGGGTAACCGGGTCCACAATCATATCGATGATCTCAAACGGGAAGCGGTATTCCCCCACCAGTTCCACACCACTGTCAGAAAATGTCAGCATGCTCATTTCCTTATCGTTACCACCGGAACAAACAAACTGACGGCTGTTTTCACCGCCGGTAAACAGCACCTGCGGACATTCAATTTCATATGAGTTGCCGGCAATAAATGCATTACTACCCAGCGTCAGCAACTGTACCTGCTGATAACCGCTTGTCACAACCAGATTCAATACATCATCAATAAATACCGCATCAAAATCACTAATCCTCTGGGGGTTCGTATACGATGCCACCAGCAACTGATTCTGAATGTCGATAACCTTGATCGCTGACCCGTCCTGATAGACCGCATCCTCATATCCGTCGCCGTTCACGTCTATGGCCATTATCTTGCCGATAGTGCTGTCATTGTCACCACCATCGACAGAGTACTGAACAGACATATCGCTTAACTGCACCGCACCGAATGCGCCGTCATACAAGGCAGTCAGCGGCAGGAAGATATCCCCTGCGCCATCGTTATTGTAATCCGTCGTTACCGCCTGAGTACTGTTGTCCCAGTTAGAAGACAGCTCTTCACCCACGGTTATGGTGCCATCGCCGGTCATCGTTGCGATAACAGAGCCGTCATAACCACTTTCGGTACTGGGCACAAAGAATACAGCACGCTCATCACCGGAAGTGATTTCAGACCAGCCCGCGGCATAAAAATGGTCAAGCTGAACACCGGTGGTATTTTCTTTTACCGTTGCACCATCGGCAGTGTAGTCTGCCGTGAGCAGGCGGTCTGCACCTGAACTGCTGGTGCCTGAGCCCCATAGAATTTCCGCACTACCGTCGTTGTCGATATCACCCATGGTAAGCGATGACGAGCCGTGATCCTGCAGCCCAACTTGCCATACTGTATCCAGTTGATTGCTGCCGTTCAGAGTGTACGCGGTTACATTGCCCCACTGGCAATCGCTTACCACAATTTCATCTGTCGCATCATTGTAGAGATTGTAAGCATGCATATCGCAGGTATCTTCAAGAGACAATGACGCCAGCTGAGATTTATCAGCAGCGGAATACACGTAAAGCGCATCCCAGGCACCGGCACCAATGATCTCATCGATACCATTCCCGTTGAGGTCGCCAACTGTAACAAATGAACTACCAAATCCGGAGCCGAAAAACCATTCATTCGCACCAGTGGTCAGGTCGTACACCAGACCAGTGTTCATAATCAGCTCTACGTTACTGTCGGCATCCACGTTACCGACAGCGATTGTCTGAAAGCTGTTAGTGCTGAAGCTGAGTGTTGTAGCCAACTCACTTCCCAACTCACTCACAAAAATGGTCGTTTCACTGGCGTCGTAATCCGCATTCTTAACAGAATAAATCAGTTCATTCACACCGTCGTTGTCGGTATCAGCCAGTAACGCTTCACTGAAATAATCGTCGGTTTCCAGTAAAACCCGTGCATCTTTGGTTAAATCATCAATCAACCAGAAGGTCTTTTCTGTGATAACTAAAATTTCAGGCGTGCCATCCCCGTCGATATCTGCAGGCAATACTTGCCGGATATTCTGTTCATCAGACAGCGCATAGGGATATGCCCATTTCTGTTTATATTTACCATCAACCAGCGCCAGTAAAAATACCCGTGAGCCATTGTCAGTCCCCAATAACTCATTGCTACCGTCGCCATCAAAATCGGCCACCCACTGAGAATTATTCCGATGAGGCACTTCCACGCCAGAACGGAACAACGGCAGCGCCTCATCGGCATTCACCGTCATTTCAAAGTATTCCTCAATGCTGTTATTTGGGTTCTGACTGTTGCTCACACCGAAGGAATACACCATCTGACTGAAAAGCTGATTGTCCGGTACAACCCAGGTCACCGTGCCGTCAGAAGCTAACGTTGCCCCCTCAGGCGCACTCGCCAATGCCGCCAGGTTTTCATTGCCCGGTACATCTGCGTCTGTTAGTGATAATGAGAAAGTAATGGTATCGCCAGCACGGACGTTTTCCGGCACATTACTAACCGTAAAAACCGCAGGAGTATCTTCCACATAGATGCTGATGGGATAGGATTCCACGGTATTGATTGAGTCAGACACCACCATGGACACTTCAAGCCACTGATCAACCGTCACTGAGTATGCGGGCAGGGTGTTACCGTGAACGCCTTCAAGCAATTTGCCGTTTAGATACCAGTTGTAACTGACAGTCAGATCTTCGTCTGGGGTATCGAGGTCATAATAATTACCAGGCAGCACAACAATTTCCTGTGCCACAGACAGCCCCTCATAATCTTGCAGATAAGGCGACTCTACATAAGGTGTCAGAGAGATTTCGGCGAGGTTATATAATTCCGTATCAGTCACCGGCGATGTGATGAAGCCGTATAGACTATCAAAGTACTTACCGGCATCCATTTCGCCGTCATTGTCGAGATCCTGGGTGTACATCACCATACCCTGCAAGAACTTCAACTGTGCTTCACCGTTATTGAAAATCACGGTACTACCGTAAAAATACGGCATATCTAGCTCATCAGTGTCCAGCGCTACATCCACAGAGCCTTCAGAACCCACACTAACGCGGCCATCAATCCGGAATTCAGGGGACTCCCAGTTATCACTGGTGGTCATGCTGGTATCAATAAGGTAGCTTTCAGCGCCTATTGAAGCACTCACATATTGCTCACTAACCGACGTCGTCACGCCGGTTTGTATGGAATATGAATCACTAAAGGTGATCAGGCCTGACATAGACACCGGAACGTCGTCTTGCCAGTTAAGATTGGAAAAATACAGGGTATATTCTATTTTGCTGTCGGTAACGACATCAATAGAAACCGCCGCCACACCAGACAACGCGAAACTATTGTAATAAGACTCACAATCACTGAAATCCATAGACAACTTACCGGTACCGTTGTCATCAAACTTACCGGTATATTTCACCGTGCCGCTTTCATCACACTGAAGGGTGCTGTTAATTGAACCGTCGCTGCCGAGTTCATTTTCAATATCGTGTTCACCGATATCAGGCACAGTGAGAATGTTGTCGTCAAACAATACGCTATAAACATGCTGGGCCAGGGCAATATCTATCTCTGCCTTGCCGGATTCTCCACTGTAACGGGTATTGGCCTGCGTTTTTGCAGCGGTAGTTAGTTGAGATTTGGAATGAGATTGCGCGTCAGAAATGATCTGCAGAGGTGTTTTTGACGGCGTTTGTACGCCGCCGGAAGCACTGTCAGAGCCACCGCCGCCACCGCACGCAGATACAGCCAGCGCCAACGCAGAAAGAGAAAAGACACGTACAACGTTATTCATGTTTTCATCCTTGAACTTTAGATACCACAACTACAAAGTTCGGCTAATTTAGCGACTTTTTCACTTCTGGTCGAGTTAAATGTAAAGATTTTGTCAAGGGTGATTTATTAGGGAAATTGCATGACTCAGCAGACGATTTCGGGGATAAATAAGGTGATCTTAGGCTAGGTAAATGCAGCTAATTATTAAGATTGGGATTGCTGTTCAAGGAATGCCACAACGTCTTCATTTTTTACACGAAGATAAATGTCTTCTACCTGGATAGTAAAATCTATCGATTCGAAGTGGATTTCTTCACCTAAAAAATAGTGGGTGGAGCGCCAGTCATCGCTTCTTCTGTAAACGGTAACATCTGCTACGTCCTGTTCAATCAGCACGTACTCTTTAAGTGTAGGAATATTGACGTACTCAAGTAACTTTTGCTTCTCATCCATTTTACGAGTAGAACGGGAAATCACTTCCACAAGGATTACCGGCGTTGATGTAAAATATGGCTCTGACTCATCAAAATTACAATCGACCAACACATCTGGATAATAAAAGTTATCACGAACGCGCACTTTCATATCTGAACTAAATGGCTCGCAGGGAGTCGCTTTTAAGTGATTTCTTAACTCACTATAAAAATTTCCCGCTATTCTCTCATGGTTGGCGCTGGCTCCGGCCATCGCATAAATCTGACCATCAATAAGCTCCCGTTTAACAGATGCTTCAAGCTCTTCCTGTAGGTATTCGTCGGGTGTCAACACATTGTGTTTTCGGGCAACTGGCATTGCGCACTCCTGAATAGCAACCGAATATGAATCCATGATTCTGACATTACTTAAATATCAAACATGGCACTTACCCTCACATAGTAACCAAAAATGTTTTGGATGTACCAACCTTCTTTCTTGATCTTCATAACTGCAACCATCTTCACCAGTGGGTTGAGTACGCTGTGAATGCAGGTATAAAGCTCTAGCATTTGTAAGTGACTTTTCTAGCTGTAATTATAAAAGTAAAAGCGTAACTGCTTTTATTGATTTGTAAGTATTATATTCGTATTGTAAGTGCTTTGTTGAAACGAATGTTTCTCTGCGGAAGGAGCTATCTAGGCTTTACGAGCAGGGTATTGAGCAATACACCAAATAAGTAAAGGCTCTTATGAACCCGCTGGGATACACCTACCTAAATCAATACTATAGTCTGCTTCTTCCAAAACTAGACGTAGACGTGTACCAGGATCCTAAAGCAGATGCTGAAAAACTCATCGCTTATGGTGCGTCTAAGCGCAAAATCATCCCGGGGACTCGTAAGCCAGCTGACTCACCCTTTGAGCACATGATTGCTGCAATCAAGTATCAAGGGATCAGGCTTCACTACTTTGCAGCGATCTTCCAAAAAATAGATATAGATGCACTAACCTCATTTATCGCAGAAAAACCAAACTCTAAATATAACCGCGTGATCTGGTTTCTCTATGAATGGTTAACAGGTAATCAGCTAACAGATATTCCAAATCATACTTTGGATAAAATCGTTTCAATCCTGATTAATTGTGGTGGTAAAGTTTCTAAAGCCAAGCAAAAGTTTGTCTCTGAGCATATTAAGACAGATGTACTTGAAACAGTTGAGGAGACTTCTTCAGCGCCGATTCAGAAGATGAAGGACAAGTTGAATGTGGATGTACAGCAGCTAATGAGAAAGAAGTAGCCAAGCACTCATAGTACAAAAAGGAATTTACAGGTATATATAAAGAAAAGGCCCGAAAAGCAATGCTTTACGGGCCTTTTAAACAGTATGAGCTCTTATGAAACGCTCAGGTGACGTTTACATCATTCCACCCATGCCGCCCATTCCGCCCATGCCACCCATATCAGGTGCAGCAGCAGCTTCTTCTTTAGGCAGTTCAGCAACCATCGCTTCTGTAGTGATCATCAGAGAGGCGATAGACGCTGCGAATTGCAGAGCTGAACGCGTCACTTTAGTTGGGTCAAGGATACCCATTTCCAGCATGTCGCCGTAAGTGTCGTTACCTGCGTTGTAACCGTAGTTACCTTCGCTGTTCTTAATTGCGTTAACAACAACAGACGCTTCAGCACCTGAGTTGATAGAGATTTGACGCAGAGGCGCTTCCATCGCGCGCAGAGCCAGCTTGATACCGTGAGTCTGGTCTTCGTTGTCGCCAGTCAGTTCTGCCAGTTTTGCAGCAGCACGAACCAGAGCAACACCACCACCAGGTACTACGCCTTCCTGTACCGCAGCGCGGGTAGCGTGCAGTGCATCTTCAACGCGGTCTTTCTTCTCTTTCATTTCAACTTCAGTAGCAGCACCTACTTTGATTACTGCAACACCGCCAGACAACTTAGCCAGACGTTCCTGCAGCTTCTCTTTGTCGTACTCAGAAGTTGAATCTTCGATTTGACCACGGATTTGTGCGCAACGACCTTCGATAGCCGCTTCGTCACCCGCACCGTCAACAACAGTCGTGTTGTCTTTGTTGATAACTACGCGCTTCGCAGTACCTAAGTCTTCCAGCTGAACTTTTTCCAGTTCCAGACCAATCTCTTCAGAGATTACAGTACCGCCAGTCAGAATTGCGATATCCTGCAGCATGGCTTTACGACGGTCGCCGAAACCAGGTGCTTTAACAGCAGCTACTTTCACGATACCGCGCATGTTGTTAACAACCAGAGTTGCCAGCGCTTCGCCTTCCAGATCTTCAGCGATAATCAGCAGAGGCTTGCCTGCTTTTGCAACGCCTTCCAGCGTAGGCAGCAGTTCACGGATGTTAGATACTTTTTTGTCAACCAGCAGGATGAACGGGTTGTCTAATTCAACAGTACCGTTTTCCTGGTTGTTAATGAAGTAAGGAGACAGGTAACCACGGTCGAACTGCATACCTTCAACCACGTCCAACTCGTTTTGCAGAGCCTGACCTTCTTCAACAGTGATAACGCCTTCTTTGCCTACTTTTTCCATCGCTTCAGCGATGATTTCGCCTACTTCCAGGTCAGAGTTTGCAGAGATAGTACCAACCTGTGCGATAGACTTGCTGTCGGCACAGTCAGTAGACAGGGCTTTCAGTTCTTCAACGGCTGCAACAACGGCTTTGTCGATACCGCGCTTCAGATCCATCGGGTTCATACCCGCTGCAACAGATTTCAGACCTTCAGTTACGATAGCCTGCGCCAGAACGGTTGCAGTAGTAGTACCGTCACCGGCTTCGTCGTTGGCTTTTGACGCAACTTCTTTAACCATCTGTGCGCCCATGTTCTCGAACTTATCTTCCAGCTCGATTTCTTTGGCTACAGATACACCATCTTTAGTGATGGTAGGTGCACCGAATGATTTATCCAGTACTACGTTACGGCCCTTAGGACCTAAGGTTACCTTTACTGCGTTTGCAAGGATGTTAACGCCTTTCAGCATCTTCGTGCGGGCGTCATCACCAAAACGTACTTCTTTAGCTGCCATGTTTAAATTCCTCTAAATACGGTTAAAACGTTAAACGTCTATTACTCAACGATTGCCAGAATGTCGCTTTCGCTAACGATAAGCACTTCTTCACCTTCCAGCTTTTCGGCTTTTACGCCGTAACCGTCGTTGAAAATAACGGTGTCGCCAACTTTAACGTCAAGAGCTTTCACTTCGCCGTTCTCAAGAATACGGCCGTTACCCACAGCGATAACTTCAGCGCGGGTTGATTTTTCTGCAGCAGAACCGGTAAGTACGATGCCGCCAGCAGATTTAGTTTCTTGCTCAGCGCGCTTAAGGATTACGCGGTCGTGTAAAGGACGAATTGCCATTTTCAAGTCTCCTGAAAATTCCAACTATCTAAATGTTAGTTAACTAGGACGCACGGTCTCGTGTACGCCATTTACTTAAGAAAGAAGCCGGTAAACCCAGCTTCAAATCGTGTTCTGCGTGGATAAATGGGGTAGTCACCATACAAGTTCAAGGGGATTAGGTGAAAAAAATGCAAAAATTTTTCAATTTTTGGTGGTTGGTAACTAACCATTTGATTCTGAAAGGGAGGATTACGCGCCGCTAAAGCGCGTAACCTGTTAATTGACTATTTATTCAGGCGGGGGTTGCTGTCGCTGTCAGACTTGTCGGTGTACTGCCCTTCAAATACGTCACCATGTTCCTGACGAGGGCCATCGTGGAACTGCTGGCCAAACGGGTCGGCGCCACCCGCGAAGGGACCTTGCTGATTAAAACCGGAAGACGTCACTACGCGCATCTTCATATGCTTTTTTACCGATGCACCGATAAGGTGGCGGGTGACAGGCAGCACCAACAGAATACCCAAGATATCGGTGATGAAACCCGGCGTGACCATAAGCACACCGGCCACAGCCAGCATGATACCGTCGACCATTTCTTGTCCGGGCATTTCGCCCTGCTGCATTTTCATCTGCGCTTTTTGCAGCGTATGCAAGCCTTCTCGTTTTACAAAATAAGCACCGATAAAGGCAGTAATAAGTACGATCGCAATCGTGTTCCATCCGCCGATAATGCCACCCACTTTCACTAGCAGGGCTATTTCAATGATGGGCATTATGGCAAATAGCAAAAATAATATTCGCAAGAGTTAACCTCGTTGGCTTAAGTTCATAAAGCCAGTGCTTTCGCTTATTACTAAGCCGAACACTGACATGCGTGAATTAGTAAAATGGGGGTTTGCCCCCTAAATACAAGTTTGTATTGATATGAGTACGACAGAATTCGCGACAGAGGGTTCGTGATTTTATTAAAAATCTGAAAGAATACGAAACCGACTGCGGTCAGATATAAGGTTACTGTTACCCTAACCTGAATGCGTTTTTCGAAGGATATACTGAATATGAAGTCTGTATCGACACTGCTGTTAACCTGTTTGCTCACCTTGTTTTGCTTTCAGGCTACTGCCCAAATCCCCCAGTTCAATCAGGGCGGAAACTTTATGCAGCAGGAGGAGCCGGAATTCCTGGCGGTAGAAGATGCTTTCGTATTCAGCTATGAACAGCAGGGCGACAAGCTGGTCATTCACTTCGACATAGCCCCGGATTACTACTTATATAAGTACCAGTTCAAACTGGTTGGCAAAGATGTCACCTTAGGTGAACCCGTATTCCCACCCGGAAAAGAAAAAGAAGACGAATTCTTTGGTAAAACCGAAGTGTATTATGTGGATGTTTCTTTTACTGTTCCTATAGAGCAAGCCGTACAGGATGGCGTGGTGAAAGTCCGTTATCAAGGCTGTGCCGATGCAGGGCTTTGCTATCCGCCTACAGTAAAAGTGATTTATCTGAATGCTGTCGGTGATACAGCACCTTCTTCAAATGCTAGCGCGCCTGATAGCGCTTCCGATGAAGTCGCCTCTGAGCAATTTGGTTTGGCTGAGCGACTGGCCGATAAAGAAAATCTCGCGGTAACCCTGCTGCTGTTCCTGGCACTCGGTATTGGCCTGGCATTTACGCCCTGCGTTTTCCCCATGTATCCCATTCTGTCTGGCATTGTACTTGGACAGGGTAAAGGCATGAGCTTAAGCCGTGCTTTCACGCTCAGCTTTATTTACGTGCAGGGTATGGCGATTACCTACTCCATTCTGGGTCTGGTGGTCGCATCGGCTGGCGTGCAGTTTCAGGCAGCGCTGCAGCACCCGGCCATACTAGGGGTGTTTATCGTTCTGTTTATCGCCCTGGCCATGGCCATGTTCGGCGTGTATGAAATTCAATTGCCTTCGTCCTGGCAGAGCAAACTCAACGATGTCAGTAACAATCAGAAACGGGGCAACTTCGTTGGTGTGTTCGTTATGGGCGTATTATCTGGCTTGGTCGCTTCTCCGTGCACCACCGCGCCACTCACCGGCATTCTGCTATTTATAGCTCAGACCGGCGACATGACTTTGGGCTTTATTTCCCTCTATGTGCTGAGTTTAGGCATGGGTATTCCACTCATTCTGTTTGGTATGACCGGCGGCAAACTGCTGCCTAAAGCGGGAAACTGGATGAATGTGGTGAAGGTGAGCTTTGGTTTCATGATGCTGGCCGTCGCCCTCATCTTTGTTGAGCGCCTGTGGAGCAACGATTACATCAACCTGCTCTGGGCTGCTGTAGGTTTAGCCACATTCTCCTATTACAGCGTGATGAACCAGAACACTGCCCCTTCATTTATGAAAGGTGTGCGAACATTGCTTATAGCATTGGGGCTGTTTGGTAGTGCCATGGTGGGCTATGTCACATTATTCGGTTCTCCGACGGCTACTTACAGCGGTCAGGCGCAGACTTCCGCAGACAGCCATCCAGAATTTATGGTGGTCAAAAACATCGGTGATTTTGAAGCGAAGCTAGCTGCCGCCAATGCCGATGGCAAAACCGTGATGGTGGATTTATACGCCGATTGGTGTGTTGCCTGTAAAGAGTTTGAGAAGTATACCTTCCCGGATCCTGCGGTTATCGATGCGCTTTCAAATACTGTGTGGATGCAAATCGATTTAACCGACAACACCCCGACAAATCTGGCCTTCCAGAAGGAATTCGATGTGCTGGGCCTACCCACGATTTTGTTTTTCGATACTCAGGGTGAAGAGTTGAAAAAGGCGAGAGTAACAGGCTTTATGAAAGCCAATGCCTTTGCTAATCATGTGAACGCTGCGCTGAAAAACTAGTTGAAGCCCGTCCGGAAGCGTCAAACACAGACGCTTCCGGCAATATTGGGTTTTATAAATAAAGCAAAATCCCCGCCAGAAAACTTGCGCCTATTTCCCCTGATTAGACCAGTATTTTGCTGCGAAAACTCTCCTATCATCTATAATCATCGCCAATTTGGTGGATTTTAACTGAACCCAGTTTAAATTTCGTGCAAGCAGACTTATTTTCTGTTGAAATGCGTTGCAAGCAGTCACTTATAAGCAAGATAGCAGCAGTTTTATGGAAATTTTGTTACTTAATGGCCCTAACCTGAATATGTTGGGCAAGCGTGAACCGGAAACGTACGGTTACCAGACGCTACAGGACATTGTCGATAATCTGGCCGAAAAAGCCAGTGCGGCAGGCGCCACGCTGCACCATTTTCAGTCTAATGCTGAATTTGAACTGATCAACCGCATCCATGACGCCATGGGTAATATCGACGCGATTATTATTAATCCGGCGGCTTTCACCCATACCAGCGTTGCATTACGGGATGCACTGCTAAGTGTAAACATTCCTTTCATTGAAGTGCACCTGTCAAATGTGCATGCAAGGGAACCTTTCCGCCACCATTCATATCTATCTGACGTTGCTGCCGGTGTCATCCTTGGCTTAGGAGCCATAGGTTATGAGCTCGCATTGACGGCTGCTCTGAACTTACAAAACTAAATTAGAACGAGAAATGACAATGGATATCAGAAAAATTAAAAAACTCATCGAACTGGTTGAAGAATCCGGTATTGCCGAACTGGAAATCACCGAGGGCGAAGAGTCTGTTCGAATCCACCGTGGTCCTACTGGTGTTGCCGCACCAATGACTTATAACTATGCAGCGCCTGCTCCAGCACCCGCTGCTGCTCCGGCTCCTGCTGCCGCTCCAGCTGCTGAAGCAGCACCTGCTGTTGAAGCGGGCCCTACTGGCCATCAGGTAAAGTCACCAATGGTTGGTACGTTCTACCGTGCATCTTCTCCAACGGCAAAAGCGTTCGCGGAAGTAGGCCAGTCAGTTAACGTTGGCGACACACTGTGTATCATCGAAGCAATGAAAATGATGAACCAGATCGAAGCTGACAAAGCCGGTGTCATCAAAGCTATTCTGGTAGATAACCAAGAGCCTGTAGAGTTCGATCAGCCACTGTTCATCATCGAATAATCGGGCGGTATCTATGTTAGATAAAGTACTTATTGCTAACCGCGGCGAAATTGCCCTGCGGATTTTGCGTGCCTGTAAAGAGCTAGGCATCAAAACCGTGGCGGTACATTCCACTGCGGACAGAAACTTAAAACACGTATTGCTGGCAGATGAATCAATCTGTATTGGTGGTGCGTCTGCAACTGAAAGTTACCTCAACATTCCGCGCATCATTGCAGCGGCAGAGGTAACCAACTCTATCGCAATCCACCCTGGTTACGGTTTCCTGGCGGAAAACGCAGCGTTTGCTGAAGCGGTCGAGAAAAGCGGTTTTATCTTTGTTGGTCCAAAAGCAGACACCATCAATCTGATGGGTGACAAAGTTTCTGCTATCAACGCCATGAAGAAAGCTGGTGTACCTTGTGTACCAGGTTCTGATGGCCCACTGACTGACGACGAAGAACGCAACAGAGCCATCGCTAAACGTATTGGTTATCCAATTATCGTTAAAGCCGCCGGTGGTGGTGGTGGTCGTGGTATGCGTGTTGTACGTAGCGAAAGCGAACTGATTCAATCTATCGCAACCACACAAGCTGAAGCCGGTGCGGCGTTTGGTAACCCAGTGGTTTACATGGAAAAATTCCTTGAAAACCCACGTCACGTTGAAATTCAGGTACTGTCTGACGGCCAAGGCAACGCGATTCACTTAGGTGAGCGTGACTGTTCGATGCAGCGTCGCCACCAGAAAGTGGTTGAGGAAGCGCCAGCGCCAGGAATCTCTGAGCAGATGCGTAACAAGATTGGTGAGCGCTGCTGTAAAGCTTGTGTTGAAATCGGTTATCGCGGCGCAGGTACGTTCGAGTTCCTGTACGAAAATGGCGAGTTCTACTTCATTGAAATGAACACCCGTATTCAGGTTGAGCACCCGGTTTCAGAAATGATCACCGGCGTAGACTTAATTAAAGAGCAGCTGCGCATTGCAGGCGGTCAACCGCTATCTGTCGATCAGTCTCAGGTACAGGTTCGCGGTCACGCTATCGAATGTCGTATCAACGCTGAAGATCCGGAAACCTTTATTCCAAGTCCGGGCCTGATCAGCACTTTCCACTCACCGGGTGGTCTGGGCGTTCGCTGGGAATCACACATTTACAGCGGCTACACTGTACCGCCGTACTATGATTCAATGATTGGTAAACTGATCACTTACGGTGAAAGCCGTGATGAAGCCATCGCCCGTATGCGCCACGCGCTGGACGAGCTGGTCATCGAAGGGATCAAAACTAACATCCCGCTGCAGCGTCGTATTATGGCTGACGAGAACTTCTGTGCCGGTGGAACGAACATCCACTACCTCGAGAAGAAACTCGGCATGGCATAAGCCTGCTATCTTTTCAAAACACCCGCTTCTGCGGGTGTTTTTGTTTGCGCTTAAGAATTAGCGTTATCAAAGTTATGCACAGAATTATTGCTGACGACGATATTCAGCTGATTTAATATAGCCCCTAAAATAATCATAACAATGAATAGGCCTGCTTTTGGAAACGCTTATTACCCCCTTGTCTGAACTGATAAAAATTGCCGTCGCTCCGGTATTCTTACTCGCCGGTATCGCCGGTTTTCTCAATGTGATGTCTGGACGTTTAGGCCGGATTTCAGACCGGGTACGGGTTGCAGAAAGAAATATCCAAACCTTCGCCGACGCAGAGCGAATACAACGCAACAAGCGCGAGATTCTGGTGCTATGGCGACGTATCAAAGTAATAAACTGGGCTATCGGTTTATGTGTCTCTTCTGGCCTGTTGGTTTGTACCGTCATCATGTCTTTGTTCGCAGGAGAATTATGGCGTTTAAATCTGAACGTCATGGTGATCACGCTATTTATGTTAGCGATGGCATTTCTGGTTAGTGCTCTATTGGTGTTTCTGATTGAAATACGGCTCGCCACCAAGACCATCGACATATTCCGCTCGGTGCGGTCGCTAGACTAGATCACTGCACGTTCCCATCAATAGCACCCGCATTAGCGGGTGTTTTTGGTTTACGCGTTTATTCGCACATATACGTATAGTTTAATATTCCGAAATCTAATTGCATGACAATTACTTACCTATTACCTTGTGCGCCGTCGGAAGTTCGTTGGCGCTGTGAGCAGGAGTGTTTCTGCGCCCAAACTGTCTTTTCCGGCATCAAATGGCATTTGTCTAAGGAGAAGTAACTTTGTCATCTATTTTTAAATACGTTCCGCTTTTACTCGCCCCGTTATCTGCCCCTCTGATCGCTCAGGAAGACCCCGCAAATGATCCTGCAGGTTTTTTAATTGGTGGCGGTGTTTTCACAG
The DNA here is from genome assembly GCF_056159945.1 of Alteromonas sp. ABH2_165. NCBI lineage: Bacteria > Pseudomonadati > Pseudomonadota > Gammaproteobacteria > Alteromonadales > Alteromonadaceae > Alteromonas > Alteromonas sp. ABH2_165. Next base: position 238,316 of record NZ_JBSWWF010000002.1, on the reverse strand, counting down.
CAGTTAACGCAGACTGTACCCAGTGCGAATACTCTGGCGGCTATGGAGAAATCGGCTACGACTTCAATGAAATTGTTGGTATCGAAGCCAAGTTTGCCAGTGGTGATGGCGATGATGACTACGAGGTAAAAGTTAGCTATCTAGGCTTTAACATTGGTCACGATTTTAACACTGACTGGTTCCGGTTCTATGGCAAGGTTGGCTATGGGAAGATTGATGAATCTATCGAGTCTTACCAGTACTACTGTGACTACTACAACTGTTATAGCAGAGAAAGTGAGCTCGAATATTCGGACAACGGCGTAATGGCGGGTTTGGGTGTACGTTTCACACTTTCCGGTAAAGCTTCAGGTTTGTATCTGAAACTCGAATCCTCTGTTGTCTCTGTGCAAAATGATTCTGCATCCGTGGCCTTTATGGGTGGCTTGGGCTACCGTTTCTGATAGCTGACGCACAAACGTAAATACCACCTTTGGAGACCCGGTACATGCCGGGTCTTTTGCTATCTATTCAACTTAACTCCACACCCGCCCCGAAGATCGGTTCAGCTACCGAAACCCAGTTGTATCCTGTTCACTACTTTCACAGTATAAATTTGCGAACAGGAGAACTTACATGCGAAGAATTTTTCTTTTAAGTCTGATGTTACTCACGGGCGGGTGCGAAGTGGATCACCGGCATTACGTTCGTTCACCACAGAAAACCCCGATCGCTACTGGTATGGTGCGAAGCCAGAAAAGGTATTGTCGGTAACGGGTGAAAAGGCAGCTAAATTGCTACCCGACGTGGAAGCCGCCATCGCCCGCTATCCTTATGCCAATGAATACACACTGTTTCCTGGCCCCAACAGCAATACTTTTCCTGCTTGGGTAGGTTTACAAGTTCCTGAATTGGAGCTGGATATGCCGTTTAATGCTATTGGCTCAGGCTACGCCGATTGAACCATCCTAATACTCGGATAGCGGTTATTGTGATCATTCGTAAAAAGCGATTTCAACAATCACTTTTTCTACATTTTCAGACCAAGTGGTCAGGTATATTATGAATACACTCAAGAGGTAGCTAGCCTACTTTGCATCTCTCCCGATGACCTTGAATCTTTCAAAGCTGCACTCTGTGGCTTGTGTGTTTCCTACATTGGAGTCCTCCTCCATTACGTTCCTTTCAGGCCAGCCGGATGCTGGCCTCTTTTTTATCTTTTGAATTCCATTTTTTTGTATCGAAGATGCGTTCGTTAATGTGCTTTACCAGAAGCGCTTAAATATCCGAAAGAAAAAAGCCCGCCGGAGGGGGCGGGCAAAGCAAGAACGCGTAAGCACTTTCAACAGTGCGTACTTTTTACTGTAGAAGAATAAGAGGCAGTTCAATTTCTAACATTAAGGTTTTTTTAGTCAACCTGCTGCGACATCACTAACAATTCTGCCGCAGCTCTGGCATCCGAAAGCGCGCGGTGATGTTGCTCCATTTTCACTTCGAAATGTTTAGTGAGGTTTGCCAACGAATAAGACGGTAACCCAGGAAACGCCTTTCGCGACTCTCTCACTGTACACAGTTTCGGTCGTCGGAACGGGCGCTCAAGACGGGCAAATTCCTGCTTGATAAAGCCATAATCAAAATTCACATTATGGGCCACAAACACGCAGTCCTGAGTAAATTCGTCAATGGCATCGGCAACCTCGGCAAATACAGGCGCATCCACCACCATGTTATTACTGATGCCGGTGAGCCGGGTAATATTGGAGGGAATGTGGCGCTGCGGATTAATCAGGCTTTGCCATTCGTCCACCACTTCACCATTCACTATTTTCACGATGCCAACTTCGGTTATGCGATGATACTGACTGTGTCCACCGGTGGTTTCAATATCAACCACCGCGTAAGGTTGCTGCGGATCGCGATACCAGCTGACCTGCGTGATCTGCACTTCAAAGCCAGCCTGCTGCAGTTTTTGGATACTTACCAGCTGATTGCGCCGCAGTTGATCACCAGGCGCTTTAATCTCTTCGAACCGCAATAAGCCGTTTTCCAGCACCATAATGTCGGGGAAGCCATCGCGTAAGCTGTTAAAGTCTTCGGCCATCATTTTAATCACCTGAAGCACTTGCTCAATAGGTGCATGTGCAAGCAACCCTTTGATGGGATCGAGCACCTTCGTGCCCCACAAAAATAAGCTATTGGCTTTGCCATAATGGGCTGCCGCCATGGCTGCAATATGTTTCATCAGGGCCGCAGCATTGTCTACTTTGGCTAGCAGCGCATCGATGTCAGTGCGAAAGGTGGCGTAAAAAGCATTGTTTTTCAGGCTTTGCGGGCGACGATCGAACTCGGTAACCGGCGCATCCTTTTCAAACAAAATAGGCCAGAAGGTGAGCGCAAATAAGCTCCTCCACAGCCGGTTTTCCGTGCGCCACGCCTCAATATTATGGCGTTTGTACCAAGCTATCACGCCTTGCTCTACGGCCTGGTTTTGGCTTTCATCCAGTTGCAGTGTGCGCGAGGCATTACGCAGCATGTCGGTAACCACGCTGGTGCGCTTTTTATGGTATTTGCGCTGATAGAAATCTTCTGCAAAGGCGAGCAGGGTATCGGAGGCAGGAGAGTCGATGATGCCTTCCAGCTGTGCTTTCACCTCGTCTTTTCGGCCCTCTTTGTAGGCTTCACGTAGCCATTTTTCTTTTGCAGCATCCCCCGGCGCTTTTTCCAGAAATTTCAGCGCAGCATGGCGGTCAATGCTCAATAGCTTTGACCCCAATTTGGTGTGATAGCGTTCGGCATAAACCTGGGAAATGGTGGAAAATGTTTCGGGCTGCGGCTTTGCGCCCAGTGCTAACAGCTCATTATTGTTAAGAAAATCGAATTCTTCGGCACCGCTGGCATAATGAAAGGCCGCCAGCGCATCTTCCGGTATATCAAATCGCGCCTGATCAGACACCGCCTGCTGTCGGGTTCGCATAATGCCCAAATCGCGCATGGAAAACTGGTTCAGCCGCCCTTTGTTGTTGCCAAAATACAAAAATAGCAGGTAGCGCATGGCACTATCAAAACGACAGAACAGTAAATGCTCCACCGACAATGACGACGGCCAACCCTGTGTTTCAACGACATCAAACAGTAAGGTCATCAGCTCTGCTTTTTTTGCCGACACTACGAATCCGGAAACGCCCAGATCCCGCAGACACTGCAGCACATCGGCTTTGGTCAGCATACCGGCCATTTCCCACACTGGGGCTTCAGATAACGGGCCAAACCAGCCGCTGGTAATTAACGCATCGAGTTGCACCTGTGGCTGGTTTATTTCTTCGTAATAGAAGTGTTCGCGATTGATGATGGCGTATTTTCGGTTTGCAGCACGGGCAATAATGCACTGTTGTGGCTCTGGTAACGCTTCAAAATCAGCAATAAACCTGCGACTTTTTTCATCCAGCAAAGCCGCGCTGGCTCCAGAGAAGAAAGCCAGAAATTCACTAAAATGATCGAGGTAGTATTTTTCAGGTAACGTCTTGCGCATTTTTCACACCAACACTGTACACCCAACCAAGTGTATATTTATACAGAAGTGACGATCAAGCCGATTTTCATTAAATCCGTAAGCCGAGGTGTTTCGTAACCACTCAACATCACACAAAGATAAGAGAGTACATGATGAGTCTTGCCACACCGATGACGTTTCACTGCCCTTACTGTATGGAACCGAACGAAGTAGAGATTGATGAACTGAATGATATTGATGTTATGCAGGTGCTGGATTGTCAGGTATGCTGCCAACCCATTGAGATGACAGTAACAGGCGAGAGTGGCAACCTGTCCGTTCAGGTTGAACAGGAAAATGCCTGAGTAGGATGAGTACAATGCAGCATTATACGTGTGACGATTTAGAGCAGGCCGACAAAGCCTTTCGTACTAACTTTGTGAACTGCTTGTCGGGTTACAAAAGTGCCAATCTGGTTGGCACTACCGATGGTAAAACGCACAACCTGGCGATTGTCAGCTCAGCCTTTCACGTGGGCGCCCATCCTCCTCTAATGGGCATTTTGTTCCGCCCAGATTCAGTATCCCGTCATAGTTTGGAAAATCTGACTGAAGCCGGTGAATATACGCTGAATGCCGTATCAGCAGACTGGACAGACAAAGCGCACCAAACCGCTGCGCGATACGACAAAGCCATGAGTGAATTTGACGCTGTAGGCCTCACGCCCGAGTTTATCGAACCGTTCCCGGCTCCTTTCGTGCAGGAAAGCCCCCTGAAAATTGGCTTGTCGGTGGAAGAGGTTACCCATCTACACTGCAATAAAACGATTCTGGTCGTTGGCCGGGTTCAGCACGTCATGGTTCACCCAGAGGCGGTTGGAGCAGATGGGCAAATTGCGCTGGATGCGCTAGGCCTTGCCTGCGTGAGCGGACTGGATACTTATCACCAGCCACAAAAAATCGCCCGTTATGCTTACGCTAAACCCGACCGGCCACTTACGCGAATTGATTAGGCTATTCGGCTTCACCGGGTCATCGATGTTGGCGTGAAGAACATTTAATCTGCCGCAAATTTACTATGGAACCGATTGGCAGATGCTAAGATCTAACGTATAACAATGGCAACAAAGCCTGCGTTATGCAGTTTTTTTTATTTTTCATCGTGTAAGCTTGTTGTGAAGCAAAGCTTATCGGAGTTCACTATGAGTAATGCAGACAGGCGTAAATTTTTAAAAATGTCTGGCGGCGCATTGATAGGGTTAACCTTCAGTGGCGTTGCACTGAGAGCGAATGCACAGGAAAAAGTGTCGCCGTCCGATGCGGATGCGAAAGCCCTCGAATACGCAGAAACGTCGCCAGTAGAAGGCAGCACCTGCAGCAATTGCATGTACATCGATGGCGCTGAAGGCGATGCGTACCGCCCTTGCAAAGCCTTTGCTGGCCGTTTGGTTAACAGCAATGGCTACTGCAAAATTTGGGTGAAGCTACCAGGCTGATAGCTTTGTGGTGACCTCTTTTAGTATGTCGGCCTCAGCGGGCAATTGCCCGCTGTAGTAAACCGCCTGGCATGAGCCACATCCAACACACGCGCACAAAACCGGGGAGATAGGTGTAAAACAGTGACACCATTACCGCGGCAACATGCATTAGTCCGCACCACACCACCAGCCCGATTTCCATTTCCCATCCCGCAATGGCAGGCCAGGTAGCAACAAGTAGAAAACTACTACCCAGCACCTGGAAAATGATTTTACCGTAGACGATTTCATCAAGATCCTTGCCAGTAACGGCATTAAAGTGCTTTGTATTCGCCATGGAAAAATGCATAAACCCTATGCAGCAAAGCACTAAACACAATAGGGTCATCATGCTGGTTGCTCCGTTTTGGTTCTTCCGCGAGGACGCACTGGTTTCATATTGTCGGCGTCGGGCTTACGATTCGCCGCAGCCGATCTTCGCTTTGGTTTACCACCGTTTTTCAGTTTTACTACGGCATACCAGCACAAAATACCAATAAGAATACAGGCAATATCAAACACCATTCTCAACGCGTCGGGCACACCAACAGGTGACGTAACCACATCCAGAACCGGCAGCAATGAGAACAGTGCCGCTGCTGCGGCCGTTTGCCATAGCCAACCCATCCGATCTCTTCGCAATAAACCGGCAATAACACAAGCTAACCAGGCTATAAAAAAGACCCGCACTTCCCAATCACTTCGCATCGCCATATCGGCAGGGATCAACCTGTTCGACCAGAAGTAAGCGCCGGTGGCAACCATCAAACCCGCAATTGCACCAATATTGGTGCCTCTAACCAACTCAAACCCTTTCAGGCCCATTTGTTTCTTAGCCCGTTTCTCGACCCACAAAATTGAGCCAGTGCCCACCATAAGCGTGCCGAGAATACCGGCAAAGAAAAGCAACCAGCGGGTGACTGAGTCGGCGAACCGTGCTTGATGCAACATGTCCATGTAGTTGTAAACGGCCTGCGTGGTATTCGGCGCGGTGCTTGCCGGGTCTTCGCTAATCAAAGCGCCTGAAGCATTATAAACCAGACCGCTGTTTCCGCCTCGCCCTGCCGACAACTCAACACGGTTCGCACCAGATACGGTAAACGTTGTGTTCTCGGTACCCGGGTTTTTAATGGTAATACGGTCTACCGGTACGCCCCAATGCGCAGACGCTTTTGCCATGATAGTGGCTAATAGTGCGGAATGATTAATATGCGGGGCGATAGGCTCGGCGTTAACAACCTCGGCCGGTCTGCCGCCACGCTCCTGCGGCCCGCTGCCTCCTGGGGGTCCACCGTGGCCGCCACCATTACCATTCCAGGGAAGCAAAGTGCCGCCGAGGAGCAGTAGCCCTGAGAAGGTAATCATTAAATGGAAAGGCAAGGCTAATACCGAGGCCAGCACGTGCCCGTCTATCCATGACAGCAGTTTTTTCTTCGGCCGGAACATGAAAAAGTCAGCGAATATTTTGCGGTGCATAATGACCCCACTGACAATACCAATGAGCATCATCATGCTGACGATACCAACCAGCGTTTCTCCTAGCCAACGGGGCATAGCATAAAGCTCGAAGTGAAAGCGATAAAGAAAGTTGCCGCCTGCAGTGTCACGGGGTGCGAGGTCTTCGCCGGTAGACGCATCTAACTGAGAACGTTGGGCAAAGAGCTGCTCCCGACCACGCTCATTACCGTAGCGCCAACTCACGCTCACGGTTTCTGAGCGTTCCGTGGGTAAAGAGATACTCCACTCTTTAGCGTCTGGTGCCTTGTTCAGCAAATATTGATAGCCGACCTCTGCACTGTTTTCAGACGGTGTCGACACGTGAAGTTCTGGCTGCATCCAATGGGTTATTTCTGCCCGGAAAAATGCCAGTGTGCCGGTAAAGAAAATAGCAAACAGGATCCAACCTGCAGTAATGCTACTCCAGGTGTGTAACCAGGTCATTGACTGACGAAGAGAACCTTTCATTCAGAAATTCCTTTTATGAAAATACGCCAGACCAAACGAGTGCCCAGGCCACAGCATTGGTTGCAAGCCCTGTAACAAGCACCTTTTGAAGGTCGTTTATCGCGAAAATCCAAATGATGTAAACCGTATAAACGAGGAAAAACACCATTCTTATAAAAGCCACTTCTTGCCTGTCTGACATTTCATTCATGGCGGCAAACAACAAACTGATCGCCGTAGACGCGGCGTAACCGCCTGCCACCGCAATCACTACCCGTAGGGTGATTGCTGTGGCTGGTGAAGCATTCCATGTATTCATAAGTGTTTTCATCTACGAAGCATTCTTCACAATGTTTTCAAGCGACTGAATATTGCTTAGTAAGTCATTTCGCCCCGGATTCGATTTGTAGACCTGCCTTAGCAGACCTAACGCATCGTTATATTGCTTCTGATTAATCGCAACCTGTGCCCGACCTAGCATTGCCCGCTCTTTATAAGCTGGTAGTGCTTCTGCTCGCAGGTAATACATTTTGGCGTTTTCATCTTTATTCTGCTTTCGCAGCAAGGCGGCCAATGTCATTAGCGCATCGCCATTCGCCGGAGAGGACTTAATCGCCGACAGCAGATAGTCCTGAGCTTTGCTAGTCTGGTTATTGGATATCGCCAGATTTGCTTTCATCACATTTAGCGATGCCACATTTTCGCTGCTTAGACGTTTGCTGTTTTTATCCAGTGTGGTCACTAATCCCGACAGGTTATTCCAATCCTGACTTGCGGCCAACCAGTTGGCGATATCCAGCATGGTTTGCGCACCATCATTGTTACTTGCCAACAGTGTTGCAGCGTTATCAGAAAGGAGATCAACAGCACGGTTAGGACTACCAGACTTAACGTGTAGTTTTGCCAGTGTGGTAAGGTTATCCGGACGTTTTTCGCCAAGGGTCAACGCTGTTTCAAGACTACTGATGGCGGTTAAGTCATCCTGCCCCTTCATGGCAATCTGGCTACGTTGCAGCCACAAACGGGGGCTGTCTGGCTTTTCGTTCAGCATTTCGCTAACCAGTGCCGATGCTTGTGGAAGGGCATCGCTGGCGATTAGTGCGAACAATAGTCCTTGTGCCCACTGACCATTCGCTGGCTCCAGCATCATTGCATTCTGATAGGCGCCGATGGCGCTGCGTGGCTTTTCAAGTTGCAGGTTCAGGTAACCCAACTGTCCATACACCTGACTGTCGGTAACCCCCAACTCTATGGCTTTTACCACGTGGTCCCGGGCTTTGGGGTAATTCTCTTCCAGCATGTAAATCATGCTCAAGCCGCGGTGGGACGTCGCTGACGCCGCATCTTCTGTCAGCGCCAGTTCGAAGTGTTTCTTCGCATCACTGTTACGTTTCACGCTTAAGAAAACCTGCCCCATCATTTCATGCAGGGTTGCGCTCACGTTTTCATGTTCCTGCTGGTAGGTGTCGTAAGCCTGAATCACGCCTTTGTAATCCTGCTTTTGTAACAGCGGCTGAACATCATTGAAGAACTTACCTTCATCGCGATTCACCCGGCCGCTATGATGAGCACCTTTGCTCTGGCGATAGCTAAACGACCAGTCTGGTTCGTCTAGCGTGACCTGCACATCAGCCTGCGCCTGCGAGAAACTGCCAATCAATAAAGCGCTGCAGATCGCTCGTTTAAAAGAGAGGGTTGTGTTCATTATGCTTCAATCTCCACAGGCCAGATAAACCGAGCCCTTACTGCTTCATCGGCCTTATGCGGGGCGGTAAACTTACTGCCTTTAACAAATCGCTGAATTTCTCGGTTTAATTCGTGATGGGGGTTGTCGACAATACTGATGAGGGTCACGTCGCCTTTTTCATCAATCATCACATCCAGCTTCACCACTACACGCTCTACGCCCCGTCGCTTAAGCTGCTTTGGAAAACGAATTTTCACCGGCGTTAACAGTGTTGGGCGGCCATCAAGCTCACTTAAACCGTAGGCATCCCAATCAACCTCGGGCGCACTCCAGTCTGGTTGCGCCATTGCCACGTCAGGACGTTCCGGCTTATCGATTTCGATTTCAGGATCAACCTTAATATCTGCCATCGACACCGGTGCACCGGCCCCTTCAACCTGCATGTTCACATCGGCTTGTTCGGTAACCTGCTGACTCTGAGGCGGTGGAGGGGGCGGCGGTTGAGCAATGGCAATATCCATTTTGCGTATCTCAAGCTCAGGCCCACTGACGTCGTTTAAGTAGTACCCCAAGGTGAGCACACCCAGCGATACTGCCATCACGCCGCCACTCAATAAAAATGCTGAAAGTTGATTTTTCATGACTCCCTCACAGTTTGGCGGTGGCGATATTCACATCCACGGCACCGGCCATTTTCGCGGCATCAATCACTTCGACCAGCAGGTCGGTAGATACCGTTTTGTCCACTTGCAACACAACCGGACGTTCATCCTGAACCAACAATTGCTCCACCGTACCCCGCACGCCAGCAACGCCAATATTGGTGCTGTCGTACATCACTTCGCCGTTACTGGTAATTGCGATGAGAATAGACATCTGATCAAGCTTCTGCGCTGATATGGCCTGTGGCTTGTCCACTTCGACCCCGGTTTCTTTCACAAACACCGTCGAAACAATGAAGAAAATCAGCAGAATAAACACCACATCCAACAGCGGTGACATATCAATGGATTGCATTGGCTGGGCTTCCAGCTTGCGTTTTAAACGACTAGCCATGATTCACCTCGCCTTCCTCAATATCCTGCAAATGTCCTTTCACATAAGACAGACACAACCATCCGGGGATCGCCATGACCAATCCCAGCTGAGTAGTGAATAAAGCATCGGCAATACCCGCCGACACGATTTGACTGTCTGCACCATCGGTCATCATGCCGGTGAAGCTGCCTTGCAGGCCCATGATCGTGCCCAGTAGTCCCATCAGCGGCAGTGCCCCCACCAGCACCGACGGTGTCATAAGCGGGTTGCTATCTTTCTTCTGCACGTCCTTGTCGAAGCGGGTGAGATACAGCATCCAGATTTGCTGAAACGCAAACCAACCCACTGCCACCATTGCCCAGCACAACGGATTACCCGTGAACAGTTCCATCATCAGCCGGCTCCTGCGGGATGGGCTGATCCCATCAGTTCGCCATTATCATCCTGCTTATTAGCAGGTAAATCGTGGGTATCTTCGCCTTCATCGCCGCTTAAGATAAGGGCGAAGTTTTCCAGTTCGTTGTAATACTGACGCGCCTTGCGGCTAAGCAGCGCATTCATGATTAATGCAGGAATGGCCACAATCAGACCCAGCTCTGTGGTAACCAGTGCTTTAGCGATACCGCCGGAAATGACTTCCGGGTCGCTGGAACCAAACGATGTCATCATGCGGAAGGTTTCAATCATACCGCTTACCGTACCAAGCAAACCTAACAGTGGTGCAACGGCCGCGGTTACTGCCACGGCATTGATCCATTTATCTAAAGTTTGTCTGTCTTGCTGAAGTTGCACAAACAGTTGATCGTCCCGTTCACGGAACGTGGTTGCCTGCTCAGCAATGGACAACAGATTTGCCTGCATGCCTTTGAACTGGGCGCGTGCTGCGCCACCGGTTTGCAGGAGTTTGTCGAGCATAGCCTGAGAGCGTACCGGAATAACTTTAGGCAGACGCACCAGTTGTACTACTTTGAATAAGCCAATAACCGTAGCAATAAGTGCAAATAGTAAAATTGGCACAACCCAGATCCCGCCTTTTACCACATGTTCAATTACGCCTTCATTGGCAGATTCACGGGTAAGTGCCCGCCCCAGAGTCGGGTCGAGTACCACGGTACTGGCTTCGTCGAGCATGCTAGACGCCAGTCCAGACGGCAACATCCCTTTGGTTTGCAAACGGCCAGAAACCGATTCCGCCAAACCCACGGTGCCGTTATTTTTAAACCAGGTTACCGGTCCAACGGCCAGCGAAGGCACATCAGCCAGTTCACCGTTTGCCATCACCAGGGTACGGTTAGTCCATTCTGGTAAGGTGGCGGTTTTAACCGCGGCATCCGACACTGCTGCCATCTTATCGGCCGTGTTCATGGCGTTAACGTCGGTAAAGCTCAACCCCTGCTGCTGCAAGAAACGGTTGAGCAGGTTTTGTTGATACGTTTGCTGTTCTTTCCATTCGCCAAGGCGCTCTTCCAGTTTTTGCAAGCTAAGCGTTTTTTCATCGGCGAGGCGACGGGCCACTGCAGTTTTGTCACGCAGCGACATCACGTCTTTTTCCAATTGACTCAACGTAGACGAAAGGGAAACGCGCTCCTTCACGATGCGATTCTCCGCATTACTCAGGCTACGCTTCGCGCTTTCAATCTTATTCAGCATATCTTGTTGCTGTCCGTTAGCTCCGAAAGACAGGGCTACCAACAAGCTCAGGCAGAGTAATAAATGCTTCTTCATGTTAGCGACCTCCGCCTGTGGTACCTGCGCCGCCAAACGGAAGCGGCAGGGAAATAAATTCGGGTTGCTGGCGACGTTCGAACACGGCTACCGCTCTGGCAATGGCTTGACCATCAGCATCGCCGCCGAAGTGCCATTCCCACTTACCGTTTTCCGGATAACCAGAGCCTGCAATGCTGCCATCGTTATTCGCAAACCAGGCGAGTTGTGAGCCAAGATAGAGCTGCTTGACGACGACCTCTTTACCGTCTGGTGTTGTTAACACGTCTTCGTTTACGGTGAGTTTGCTGTCGAACTGTTCCAGTCTGGACAACTTAGCCAGCGCAACCTGTAAAATCTGTGAAGGGTTGTCAGAACTGTCGCCTTCTAAAGCGGCATCTTCTTTGTCCCAGTTAAAACGTAAAGGGGGAGGCAGATTTTCGTACAAGCTATTCACCCGTCCAACCAGCGCATTCAGTGCACCAGTCACGTCTGCTTGCTGACTTTCCAGCGCATTTTGTTCCGCCAGGAGTTCGTTTCTGCGCGCATCAACATCATCTTGCGAGTCATTACTCGTCGCCAATATTTTCTGCAATTGCGCTTTTTCAGCTTTCAATAAATCGATACGCTGACGAACAATCGGTTCCTGCTCTTGCCAGTCCATCACCAATTTCCGTTCCTGACTCTCGATTTGTAACCATTCTCGCGTCAGGTTATCGAGCTCATCAGTCACGGCAGCCTGAGTACTTCCTGCCAGCATGAGTGATGCCAGCATCATGGTGAGCTTATGCTTTTTCAGCATTGTCAGGCCTCCCTTTTCCGTTGTCATAAATCTCCGTCCCAAAAGGCAAAAACCGGCAACACGGAAGCGTGTTGCCGGTGGGTTCTATCAGAAATGATAAGTTGCCGATACCAGGAAGTTGCGGCCTGGTTCGTTGTAGGTGTTAGCACCTGCATTGGTCTGCGTGCCTTCACGCAGAATGGTCTTATCAAACAGATTTTTTACCGTGAAGGTAAAATCAATGTTTTTGTAGCTGTAAACACTGTTTAAGTTCACGATGGTATAAGCCTCGCGAGGCTCAGGGTTCTCTATAACGGCACCACTGGTGGTGCTGGCCGTTGGGCTTTCCGTTTCGCCATAATGTTGTGCACTGGCAACCAGTTCCCAGTCTTCCGATACCGACCAGGCAATCTGGGTGTTAATGGTGTAATCAGGCACAATAGAAAGCGGTTGTCCGGTTTCCTTGTCTTCAGATTCCAGCATGACAGTGGCGTTGGTAGACCACTCAATGTCATCGGTGATCGGAATTAGTAAGCTACCTTCCAGACCTTCGATAACCGCTTCCGGGGTGTTGTACCACTGGAAAATTTGCACGTAAGTGTCGGCGTTACCGCCATCTAGTACATAAATTGGCGCCGTATTACCGGTTACGATTTTATTTTTATAATCGTTGTGGAAATAGGTTAAACCTGCGCTGATCCCGTTGTCAGTACCGACATAGTTAACACCGATTTCTTTGTTAACCGACGTTTCATGTTCCAGATCCGGGTTACCTAGAATCGAACAACCACTACCCTGACTTGGGTAATCAACCGGACAGCCGTTACCACGCGTGGTGTACACATAGTTCGGGTTGGTCTGATACAGGTTAGGCGCTTTGAAGGCTCGGCTGATGCCCGCCTGGAACGACACTTCCGACGTTGACTGCCAGCTCATGTTCAAGCTAGGCGAAACATTGCTGCCCGCTTCACTGTGATGGTCAAAACGAACCCCTGGGGTTAGCATCACATCTTCGGTCAGCATGATGTTGTCTTCAACGTACACGCCGTATAGCTCTGCACTTGAATGCGGGTCGCGATCTTCAGTGGCGATATCTGTGCCATCAATCACTACACCGTCAGCCACGTTGATGCCTGCTTGCAAAGAAGAAGGATCGTTCATTCTTTCACCGCGGAATTCTGCACCTACCGTCATGGTTTGTGACTTGCCAAACAATTCCAGCGGAATATTCCACTCCGATTTGGCGGTCAGGTTACGCAGCATGATAGTAACTGTTTCACCGGTTTCAGTGTTAAAGCGGCCTTCCGTGCCACCGGCCAGGCCTTCGCTCAGGCGGGTGTTGTCTGTTTCTTCAAACTGGATATAGGAGAATGAGTCACCGAAATTAAAATCCCCACGGTGTGTACCAGAAATGGTTTTTCTTCTCATCACATTGGTTTCCTGACCAATGTATAGCTGACTTTGTGCGTTATCTACGCCCTGGAAGGCATTATCACCGGCATATTCGTTGCCCTGACGGCTATAGGCGGCTTCCAGTTCCCAGGTATTAATGTCGTCCTGGTCGAAGCGCAGCAAGGTACGAAAGTCGATATTCTCGACACCTTCAGCGCCTGCAGCAGTGTTACTGCCTTCAACAGTAGCGTCACGGTTCAATTCAGGAGAATCGCCTTCCTGTTTGTTGTAGTTCAGAATAGTACGGTGAGAAAAACGTTCTGACAGTGGGCCACTTAAAATCACATCGGCGCGTTTGTTGCCGCCTTCCAGTGAGTTTTCTGGGATCTCAGCTTGCACCGTCACACTACCACCGGCCACATCAGGCTTTTTGGTAATGATGTTAATTACACCACCAGATGCACCAGAACCATATCGGGCAGCAGCGGGACCACGAATTACTTCGATGCTTTCAATCGCTTCGGGTGGTACCCAGTTACTGTCACCACGGGTATTACGCTCGCCAGAGCGGCCCATTTTCACCGCATTACGTGAAAGCACAGGCTTGCCGTCGATCAGAATAAGGGTGTTTTCCGGGCCCATACCACGGATATCAATTTGACGGTTGTTGCCGTACTGACCCGTACTGGAGTTACCTGTCAGGTTAATACCAGGCATGGTTTTGATAAGCTCCGACACATCGTTTGACACCGGACGGCGCTTGAAATCTTCTTCAGTAATAACAGAAACACCCTGAGCCTGTTTCAGCTCTTCAGAGGCCGCTTGGACAACCGTTGTGTCCAGAGTTTCTATATCGTCAGTTTGTGCCAACACATTGGCAGATAATCCGGGGAAAAGTGCAGTGAGTAAAATGATCTTACCTAAATCAGGCATTTTATGTTCCTTGAAACGCTGAGTTACTCAATTGAGTGATGAAACGGTACGAAGTAATAGAAGAGGATATGGCCACACCTTTCTTAGTCTTTAGTATTAAACCACATATAATGATGAGAATCATTATCATTTACATTAATTTTTACTAAAGTTTCTGTAAAGATAATTTGAACAATAATTGGTCAGACAAGAGGGGGAAACGGTTTAGAAGATATGCGCGTAGGAGGCGGCAAGGACAGTGCGCAGATGCTCGCGGGTGAGTTCAGTATATTCGCCGCTCTCGTGCAGTGCCTGTAATCCTTCGTTAAATGCCCGACGAAGTTCAGGATCAGGGATAGCCGCCCGATAGGGACTACTCTCGAAAAGAAAGTGATAATCAACCTCCTTTTGCTGATCTTCTGGCAAGGTGCTACGGATATGCTCAAAAATCCGATAGTCCATTACAATCGCATCGACGCTCCCTAATAACAGCATACTCACCTGACGAGACTGATCGGCCACTTCGAGATACCCTGAGTGGTTAGCAACAACATCGGAAAATGCCTTCCCCAATGCCTGGGACGCCGTTTGAAAACCAATGACAGTCATGTCTTTAAGGGCATCCAGAGAGCCAACGATTTCCTTTCGGTCACGCCGGGTTATCACCACATTCTGGTACACCACATAGACATCAGAAAGCCACTCCTTGGGAAGCGCCTGACGTTCATTCATAGACAAGGCAATATCTACCTCTTGCTCGCCAATCAACCTGACAGAGCGCCCCATGGGAACGTAATGCAACCGGGCGTCGCGACCTGAAAGGGCAAGCACCGCTTTTACCAACTCAATTTCAAAGCCGGTATCGCCTTCAGAGATGATATAAGGTGGTTTATCCCAACCGGACACCACATCTACAGGTTTAGCAAACACAGTATAAGATGTGGTTACAACAGTCAGAAGCACCACGAACCTGACCAGATATCGCATACTTACATTCTATAAATAACCTTTTACAACCATAGCAGGTGCCAACAAACATGCTAGTCGCTCAACGTAACTTCTTAGATTGCCGGTTAATTTAGTTTGGATGCCGATAAATCAGTCTGCGGCGGTGCGCAATTCGCACGGAGTTTGCTAAAATGCGCCCTTTACGCTAGCCACATTATCGCTGCTGGCTTTTTAGTTACTGATTAATAAAGAGTTCCCATGTCCTGGATACAACTACGAATCAATTCTGACTCTGAACACGCAGAGCAGATTGGCAACATGCTGAGCGCCAATGGCGCACAGGCCGTTACCTTTGTTGATGCTAAGGACACGCCCATGTACGAGCCTAAACCGGGCGAAACCATGCTGTGGCCAGACACACAGGTTGTGGGACTATTTAATGCAGCCGACGATATGAAAGCCGTTATCAAGCGCCTGGAAAAATCACGGATTTTAGGTAAAGGGTTTAAACACAAGCTCGACCAGCTGGAAGACAAGGACTGGGAACGTGAGTGGATGGATAACTTCCACCCGATGCAATTTGGTAAACGTTTATGGATATGTCCGAGTTGGCGCGATGTGCCTGATCCAGACGCGGTAAATGTGATGCTCGATCCGGGTCTGGCTTTCGGTACCGGTACCCACCCCACCACCGCATTATGTTTGCGCTGGTTAGATGCCTTAGATCTGGAAGGCAAAACGGTGGTAGATTTCGGCTGTGGCTCTGGCATTCTGGCGCTGGCAGCGCTGAAACTGGGCGCGAAGGAAGTGATTGGTATTGATATCGACCCACAGGCCTTACAAGCATCCATGGAAAATGCTCGTCGCAATGGCGTGGAAGATCGCTTAAGCGTGTACCTGCCAGAAGATCAACCTACTCTCGAAGCCGATGTGGTAGTGGCCAATATTCTCAGCGGCCCCCTTATCGAGCTTCAATCTGTGATTACTGGTTACTGCAAAAACGGCGGAAAACTGGTGCTTTCAGGCATTCTTGAAGAACAAATTGAAAAAATTGAAGCTGCCTATCAAAGCCACTTCACCTTAGAGCAAAGCGCTGTTGAGGGTGACTGGGCGCGGGTAAGCGGAACAAGAACTCACTGAAAATATTCATAAAACTTTCAAATCACCGTAAAAAAACCTTAGCCTTTTCGGCGTTTACGCAAAGGTAACGTGTAGTGTTACACGCAAATGTAGCCAGAACTGTCAATAGTCAGGCTACAAATTTTGTGTGATTTTTAGCCTTTTCAAGGCTTGCGAAAACACGTAAACTTAGCGCCCCGTTTTGGCCTGGTGTATAAATTCTGCGCAACAGTTGGCTGTAAAGTATGCGAATCGGACCTCACACACTCCAGAACAATTTGATGCTCGCGCCTATGGCTGGCGTGACTGACAGGCCCTTTCGGCAAATGTGCCGAAGAATGGGGGCAGGGTTAGTTGTATCTGAAATGTTGTCCAGCAACCCGAAGGTCTGGAAGACCGCCAAATCCATGCATCGCATGGACCATAGCGGTGAAGACGGGATTCGCTCGGTACAAATTGCCGGCGCAGATCCTGAGCTGATGGCGCAGGCAGCACAATTTAATGTTGAGAACGGTGCGCAAATCATCGATATCAACATGGGTTGTCCGGCCAAAAAGGTCAATAAAAAATTAGCGGGTTCAGCACTGCTGCAGTATCCCGACCTGGTGGAGCGTATCGTCCGGGCCGTGGTGGATGCAGTGAATGTACCGGTTACCCTGAAGATCAGAACAGGGTGGGACACAGACAATCGCAACGGGGCAGACATTGCCCGTATTGCGGAACAAAACGGCATACAGTCACTAGCAGTTCACGGTAGAACGCGAGCCTGTATGTATCGGGGAAATGCCGAGTACGACACCATTCGTACCATAAAACAGGCAGTGTCGATTCCGGTTATTGCAAACGGCGACATTACTTCTCCGGAAAAAGCACGATTCGTGCTCGACTATACCGGTGCTGACGGTGTAATGATTGGACGCGGGGCGCAAGGTAATCCATGGATTTTTAAGCAAATCCTACATTACCTTGAAACAGGTGAAAACTTACCGCCGCCACCATTGTCAGAGCAACAAGCGGTATTGCACGAACACGTTGTAAATGTACACGCCTTCTACGGTGATGTGATGGGCACACGAATTGCCCGGAAACACGTAGGGTGGTATCTCGCGGAGCACGACAAGGATAATCAGTTTCGCCGAACGTTCAATGGCCTCGAAGAAGCGCACGCGCAACTCGATGCCCTTGAAGATTATTTTCAATCGCTGCACAAGAGAGATAAGCGACAGATCTCTCCTGCAGCATAGTGATGACTAACTAATAGAGCAAGAAAGTATTATGTTCGATCAAAATGTGACTTCTCCTTTTACTACAACAGTAACTACTCCTTCACAAACTCAGGCTCAAAAGCCTCTGCGTGACTCAGTTAAGCAAGCAGTTAATAAATATCTGAAGCAACTGGACAACGCCAACATCGATAACCTGTACGAACTTGTTCTGGCTGAAGTTGAAGCGCCATTACTGGAAGAAGTAATGACCTACACTCGCGGTAACCAGACTCGCGCCGCCATCATGATGGGCATCAACCGTGGCACACTGCGCAAAAAGCTGAAGCAGTACGGCATGAACTAAGATTAAAGGGCTTAGCCCGACTTTAAGAGCACCAAACGGTGCTCTTTTTTGTTCCACTCGAAACTTACGCAAAGAGCTCAACACCACTATGCAAACACCTAAACCTATCAAGCGCGCCCTGTTAAGTGTTTCTGACAAAACCGGCATCGTTGAATTTGCCACGTCACTTAACGAAAAAGGCGTTGAACTGCTATCTACCGGCGGTACGGCAAAATTACTGGCAGAAGCTGGTTTGCCGGTTAAAGAGGTTTCAGAACACACCGGTCATCCTGAAATCATGGACGGTCGTGTTAAAACTCTGCACCCTAAAATTCACGGCGGAATTTTAGGACGTCGTGGCCAGGACGAGGGTGTTATGGCTGAGAACAACATCGCGCCAATCGATCTTGTTGTAGTGAATCTTTATCCGTTCGCTGCTACTGTCGCAAAAGACGATTGCACACTGGAAGACGCCATCGAAAATATTGATATCGGTGGACCGACTATGGTTCGCGCGGCAGCGAAAAACCACAAAGATGTGACCATCGTGGTAAAAGCCGCTGATTACGGTCGCGTACTTGCTGAAATGGAAGAAAACGCAGGTTCACTGACTTACAAAACCCGTTTCGATCTGGCGATCAAAGCCTTTGAGCACACTGCAGAATACGACGGCATGATTGCTAACTACTTCGGTACGCGCATTAATACTGTTGCCTGTGAAACGGGCTGCTGTGAAGCTGAAGAATTCCCGCGTACTTACAACGTTCAGATGACCAAGAAACAAGATCTGCGTTACGGCGAGAACAGCCACCAGTCTGCGGCATTCTATGTTGAGAACGACATACAGGAAGCCTCCGTTGCCACGGCAGAACAGCTGCAAGGTAAAGAACTGTCTTTCAACAACATCGCTGATACCGACGCAGCACTGGAATGTGTGAAAGAATTTGACGTACCTGCATGTGTTATTGTTAAGCACGCAAACCCTTGTGGTGTAGCGCTGGGTGAGAACATCCTTGAAGCCTACGACCGCGCTTTCAAAACCGACCCCACATCTGCTTTTGGCGGTATCATCGCGTTTAACCGTGAACTGGATGCCGACACAGCGAAAGCCATTGTTGACCGTCAGTTTGTTGAAGTGATCATTGCCCCTACTGTTAGTGAAGAAGCAAAAAACATCGTTGCTGAGAAGAAGAACGTACGCTTGCTGGCATGTGGTGACTGGCAGGGTCAACTGACTGAAGGATTCGACTTCAAACGTGTTAACGGCGGCCTGCTGATTCAGGAACGCGACTTCGGCATGGTTGAAATGGACGACCTGAAAGTGGTTTCCAAAGTGCAACCAACAGAAGAGCAATTGCGTGACCTGATGTTCTGCTGGAAAGTGGCTAAGTACGTGAAGTCTAACGCTATTGTTTATGCAAAAAACAGCATGACCATCGGTGTGGGCGCAGGCCAAATGAGCCGCGTTTACTCTGCTAAGATTGCAGGTATTAAAGCGGCTGACGAGAACCTGGAAGTAGCGGGTTCTGTGATGGCATCTGATGCGTTCTTCCCGTTCCGCGACGGTATTGATGCAGCCGCGGCTGCCGGTATCAAAGCGGTAATCCAGCCGGGTGGCTCTATGCGTGATGACGAAGTTATCGCAGCGGCCGACGAACATGGCATTGCCATGGTGTTCACCGGCATGCGTCACTTCCGCCATTAATTTTTGGTTGTTGACGGTAAAGGTTGTGGTTTTCACCACAACCTTTTGCGTTTTTTCAGCAGGTTAATATAACCTAGGGGCAGTTTGTCGTAAGACAATACTGGTTTTGCTTTGCTGTCAGCCGGTGAATAACTCATGTTATTAGCCGAGAGCAAGGTTAGCTGAGTCTGAACCTGCGCCTTAAAGCGCGGGTATAACTCAAGAAATGCGATGCACCGTTTCAACAATCAAGGATAAATTATGAAAACTACGATGCGTGTTGTTGCCGCCTCCCTGCTCGCTGTTTCAGCGTCACTGGCTCCTGTGGTTGCCAGCGCTGATGCACTGACCGACGCTGTGAAAAGCGAAAGCCGTTCTGCTGCCAATAAGGCACGGGATGAGTATCGTCACCCTCAGCAAACCCTGCGTTTCTTTGGCATTGAGCCGGATATGACCGTGGTAGAGATTTGGCCCGGCGGAGGTTGGTATGCCGATATTCTCGCCCCTATGCTGAAAGATGATGGCGACTATGTTGCTGCCCACTTCTTTATGTTTGATGGCGCGCCGCGTTACTACGAGCCGTCGTTGAAAGGCTTCGAAGAAAAGACGCAAGAAGGCGGTATCTATGAAGGTGCTACCATCACTGCATTCCACCCGTCTAAGAGCCCTGACATCGCCCCTGATGGCAGTGCTGATGCGGTGCTGACATTCCGTAATGTGCACAACTGGTACATGGGTGGTGGTAAAGACGGTGTAACCGCTTCGTTTAAGTCTTTCTACAAAGCACTCAAGCCGGGCGGCGTACTGGGTGTTGTAGACCACGCATTACCTGAATCTGCTGCTGACGACGCCATGAAAAGCAGCGGATACATGAAAAAATCCTTTGTCATCGATGCTGCCGAAGCCGCCGGTTTTAAACTGGTTGCCGAAAGTGCAGTAAATGCTAACCCGCTGGACGATGCTGATCATCCCAACGGAGTCTGGACGCTTCCGCCGTCTATGCGCCTTGGCGAAACTGATCAGGAAAAATATCTGTCTATCGGCGAAAGTAACCGAATGACGCTAAAATTTGTTAAACCTGAATAAGAGATAACGGAACGCTTTGATGAACGTACTAGTTATTGGCAGCGGTGGCCGTGAACACGCATTAGCGTGGAAAGCCGCACAATCTGAGTCTGTTACCCACGTTTATGTTGCGCCTGGCAATGCCGGTACAGCCACTGAACCTAAACTGACAAACGTCAACATTGGTGTAACCGACATCGAAGGCCTGCTGGCTTTTGCAAAAGACACCGCCATCGACCTTACCATTGTTGGCCCTGAAGCGCCGCTGGTTGAGGGTGTGGTAGATGCGTTCCAAGCTGCGGGACAGACCATCTTTGGTCCGACTCAAGCCGCTGCGCAACTGGAAGGTTCCAAAGCGTTCACTAAGGATTTCCTCGCTCGTCATAAAATCCCAACGGGAGAGTACGAGAACTTCACCGAAATCGAGCCTGCCCTTGCCTACGTTCGCGAGAAAGGTGCACCGATTGTGGTGAAAGCTGACGGCCTGGCCGCCGGTAAAGGCGTGATTGTTGCCATGACACTGGAAGAAGCCGAAGACGCTATCCGTGACATGCTGGCAGGCAACGCCTTTGGTGACGCCGGTAGCCGCGTGGTTATTGAAGAATTCCTCGACGGCGAAGAAGCCTCTTTCATCGTGATGGTTGACGGTAAAAACGTGGTACCTTTTGCCACCAGCCAAGACCATAAGCGCGCCGGTAACGGTGACTCTGGCCCTAACACGGGCGGCATGGGTGCGTATTCACCTGCGCCTGTAGTGACTCAGGAAATACACGACCGCGTAATGGCTGAAGTGATCCTGCCTACCGTTGAAGGTATGGCAAGTGAAGGTAACCCTTATTTAGGCTTCCTGTATGCCGGTCTGATGATCATGGCAGACGGTACGCCTAAAGTTATCGAATACAACTGCCGTTTCGGCGACCCTGAAACCCAGCCTATCATGATGCGTTTGCAGTCTGATCTGGTGGAAATGTGTCAGTTAGCCTGTAACGGCGAGCTGGAAGGTAAGACTATCGACTTTGATGACCGCGCAGCGGTTGGCGTAGTGCTGGCAGCCGGCGGTTATCCGGGTAGCTACGATAAAGGCGACGTGATCAGTGGTCTGGATAACGCGGCTAAGCTAGACGGCAAAGTATTCCATGCTGGTACTGCTTTGAAAGATGGCGAAGTCGTGACTGCCGGTGGCCGTGTTCTGTGTGCAACCGCGCTGGGTAACAGCGTGACTGAAGCGCAGCAGAAAGCCTATGAGCTTCTGAATGCCATTAGCTGGAAAGATGTGTACTTCCGTACCGATATCGCTTATCGCGCTATTGCTCGTGAGGCACAAGGCTGACTCAGTCTTAAATGAGCATAATGAGAAGGGTGTCTGCGGACACCCTTTTTTATTCCCCGCGCCAAAATCGTTAAGTATTTCTACAAAGAAGAACTAGAAAAACAGCACTAAAGAACGAGTGAAGCGCCTGATTTACCTCATTAAGCTAAGTAACGTGTTTAATTTTGCTGCAAAATGAGGCTGGTTCAAATGGCAAAATTTATTGAACAGATAGAAAAAATACTGCTTATTCTCATCATGCTGGCTACCTTAGTGGCGGTGGGAGATGAAATCCTGCACATGATTGAGTATCGAAAGGTCGAGCTTTCCGATCTGCTGCTACTGTTCATTTATGCCGAGGTGATTGGCATGCTGGCTGCGTACTACAACAGTAGCCGTATTCCCGTTACTCTGCCCCTCATTATTGCCATGACCGCACTCAGCCGCATGATCATTTTGCAAAGTAAGGAACTGGACAAAATCGTTTTGCTTTACGAATCCAGTAGTATTCTACTGCTTAGTATTGCTGCGGTGATCATGAGCCTGAAAGACAAAATCAGTCTTGAGAAGTTACGCAACCGCCATCTTGGTAAACCAGAATAATTCGCTTCAGGCCGCTGTCATAGCGGCCTGCCTCTATAAACGCGCTGAATAATTAACAACTTTGGGGTTGATTTGGCGCTATAATCGTCCTTGATTCTTATTTGCTGCCAGCTTATAACAGTATTCCAACATAACAATTCGTCGATTATGTCAGCCAAACATCCAATTATTGCCATCACGGGTTCGTCCGGTGCCGGTACTACAACTACGACTAATGCTATCAGGCATATTTTCCGCAATCTGAATGTGAATGCGGCCGTTGTTGGTGGAGACAGTTTCCATCGCTTTACCCGTCCTGAAATGGAAGTGGAGATCAGAAAAGCCCAGGAACAGGGGCGTCATATCAGCTACTTTGGTCCCAGAGCCAATGACTTTGAATTACTGGAAACCCTGTTTAAAGAATATGGCCAAACTGGTGGCGGTCAGTTCCGTCAGTATCTGCACACCTTCGACGAAGCCGTACCGTTTAATCAGATGCCCGGTACCTTCACGCCTTGGCAGGCATTACCGGAAAATACCGACTTATTGTTTTATGAAGGCCTTCATGGCGGTGTTAAAACCGAAGAGAATAACGTGGCCCGTCACGTCGATCTGCTGGTAGGCATGGTGCCCATTGTAAACTTAGAGTGGATTCAGAAAATTGTGCGCGACACCACTGATCGCGGCCACTCCCGTGAGGCTGTGATGAGCAGCATCGTTCGCGGTCTCGACGATTACTTCCAATACATAACGCCGCAGTTCTCCCGTACCCACGTTAATTTCCAGCGTGTACCGACAGTAGATACCTCCAACCCGTTCAGCGCACGAGAAATTCCTACCCAGGACGAGAGCTTCGTTGTGGTGCGTTTTCGTCGTGAAATGAAAAACGTGAATTTTCCCTATTTACTGCAGATGATAGACGGTGCCTTCATGTCACGGATTAATACCCTCGTGGTGCCGGGTGGAAAAATGGGTCTGGCAATGGAATTAATCCTTACGCCACTCATTGAAGACATCCTCGATGAGAAGCGTCGCGCGGGCAGTCAAATGGACTGGGTGACCGATCAATAACCGGTTCTTAAGCCGCTACTAAAAAGACTTTTTCACGGTTCTAACTATCACCGTGATAGATAGTGACTATAACGCATTTTCCGCCGTGTACAGCGCAGCGGCCGTTCTGTCGCATGCACAGAAAACGTATAATTTAGTCCTTACATATTGAGGAATAAATTATGCTGGATTATGTGCTCATCGGCATCGCGATACTTGCGCTGATAGGCGTCGTCTTCGAAGAAGTCATTCACGTTAACAAAGCCAAAACCACCCTGTTCTTAGGCACCTTTGCCTGGATTATTCTGTTCATCAACGCTAACCGCGGCCCCGGGCTGGAAGAAGTTAACGAGCATCTAGCAGAAAACATCAGTGAAATTTCCACCTTGTGGTTGTTCCTGGTAGCAGCAATGACGTTTGTTGCCTACCTCAACCGCAAGGGCATGATTGAGAATATGCTCAATGTCATCATGCCGTCGAAAATCACCTTACGAAAACTCATTTTTTTTACTGCCATATTCAGCTTCTGCTTCTCATCGCTGGCCGATAACATAACCGCCACACTGGTATCCATCGCCATGGTACTGTCGCTAGGATTACCCTTTAACCAAACCATGCGGTTCGCGGTGCTGGTCGTGTTCGCGGTGAACTCAGGCGGTGTGTCACTTATCACCGGTGACGTGACCACGCTGATGATATTCCTCGATGGCAAAGTTACCATTACCCAATTGTTACTTCTGATCATTCCGTCGCTATCAGCGGTGCTGCTGTTGGCCACCTTGCTGAGCGTGGGTATGAAAGGCGAAGTGAAAATTAAGAAAACACGTCATGAAATGCGCAGAGTCGATTACGTGATTGCCGGTATATTCCTTACCACCATCGTCACAACCTTGGTGGCAAATGTGCTGTTCGCCATTCCGCCCATGCTGTGCTTCCTGTCGGGTATGGCGGTAATGTTTCTGGTGGCGACCTTCATGGGTGAAGAGCGCTACAACGATCCTATCCTCGACTATATCCGCCTTATCGAGTTCGACACCTTGCTGTTTTTCTTAGGCGTATTGTTGCTGGTCGGCATGCTTGACCATATTCATGCACTGGGTGCACTGCTTGAGGTATACAATGTGCTGCCTTCTACCGGTGCTAACTACGTAATGGGCGTGCTGTCTGCGATGATTGATAACGTCCCGCTCACGGCTGCACTGCTTAAAGCCGATATTCATATGTCTACCCCGGAATGGATGGCGTTTACCTACGCTGTTGGTGTGGGCGGTTCGCTGCTTATTATCGGTTCGTCTGCCGGTATCGTCACCATGAGCAAGGTAAAAGGCCTGACTTTCGCTAAGTATGGGAAGTATGCATTATTGTTACTGATTGCCTATACCTTCGGCTTCGCCATGGTACTCGGAATGGGTGAGTTAATGCTGTAATCACAGCACCAACTGAAACTATTTGTAACACTCCTCGGGCATTTGCATCATCTCAAACGCTTTTGTCCGAGGTTTGTTCTGGTTATAGTGAGGGTAAATAAGGACTCCTGCGCTTTTTTTGCGTAAGGTCTGATAACAATCCTCCGGCGCCGTTTCGCACACCGAAAAGTGGTAAACGATGAGCTAGCCGAAAAAACCAGGAAAGACAGTCATGGGTCAGGAAACATCCAAAATTCTTGTTGTTGATGATGATATGCGTCTACGCAGCCTGCTTGAACGCTATTTGGTTGAACAAGGCTTTCAGGTGCGTAGTGCCGCCAATGCAGAACAAATGGATCGTTTACTGGAACGCGAAAACTTTCACCTGATGGTGCTCGACTTAATGCTGCCCGGTGAAGATGGCTTGTCTATTTGTCGACGTATGCGACAGGCTGACAACGATATGCCCATTATTATGCTCACCGCCAAAGGCGATGAAGTCGACCGCATTATCGGTTTAGAAATGGGTGCCGATGATTACCTGCCCAAACCGTTTAACCCCCGTGAATTGCTGGCCCGTGCAAAAGCGGTACTGCGCCGCAAAACCACCGAAGCGCCGGGCGCTCCCTCTAAAGATGAACAAATCATTGAGTTTGGTGAATACAGCCTGAATCTGGCTACCCGGGAAATGACCGCAGCCGGTAAACCTTTGTCGCTCACCAGCGGTGAATTTGCCGTGCTAAAATCTCTGGTGACCCATCCCCGTGAACCGCTATCACGTGACAAGCTGATGAATCTGGCTCGCGGTCGCGATTACAGTGCATTGGAACGTAGCATCGACGTACAGGTTTCTCGTTTGCGCCGGATGCTAGAGAAAGATCCTGCCAGCCCCCGTTATATTCAAACCGTGTGGGGCTTAGGATACGTTTTCGTGCCCGACGGTGGTGCGCACGCATAACCTGGCCTTTCGAATATGCGTATTCTCCCTAAAAGCGCTTTTGGGCAGACCGTTCTGCTCATTGGGGTACTGCTGCTGATTAACCAGGTCGTGTCTTACCTGTCGGTGACATACTACTTCGTGCGTCCTACTACTCAGCAAATCAGTAGCCTGCTGGCCACACAGGTACAAAGTATTCAGTCGCAAAATCTGATCACCGCCCCCTTAGAGCAGCGACGGGAGTATGCGAAACAAACCAAAGTATCCATCATCACCACCGAGCAAGCGCTGCAGGAAGGGCTACAACAAGCTACCCATTATAACTTCATGTCTTCTCAGGTTTCTGCACAAATTGGTGTCAAAGCCGATGTCCGTATTAGTTCTGCGGAAACAGCTGTGGGTTCAGAGCCCTACAGGGTATGGATATCACTGAGCACACATCCCAACATCTGGGTGAGTATTCCATTGGTTGGCGGCAACAGTTCTAAATTATCACCACCGCCGACTATGTATTTGATGGTGATTGGTATTTTGAGTGTAACTGGTGGTTGGTGGTTTGTACGCCACCTGAACCGCCCGCTTCAGGCACTGCAACAAGCAGCATTAAAAGTGGGTAAAGGCCAGTACCCGCCGCCGCTAAAGGAACAGGGCAGCAGTGAAATGCGTGAGGTTACCCGGGCCTTTAACCGCATGAATCAGGGCATTAAACAGCTAGAGGATGAACGGACGCTAATGACAGCGGGTATATCCCACGACCTGCGTACGCCACTCACCCGCATTCGCTTGGCATCAGAAATGTTACCGGAAGAAAGCGACTGGATTCGAGACGGTATCAATGACGATATCGAAGATATGAATGCCATCATCGACCAGTTTATTGAATACGCCCGTAATGATCGCAGCGAAGCCTGGGAAAACATTAACCTCAACGCGCTGATAAAAGATCTGGTTAAAGCGCATGAGCGCTACGACACGCATGATGTCACCCTTAAGTTAACAAGTCTGCCTGACGCCCCGGCGCGGAAAGTTGCCCTTAAACGGGTGCTGGATAATCTCATAGAGAATGCGTTCCGTTATGGCAGCGAAAAAGTCTCTATTTCGACTTTCTTTGATGCCAAAGCACAACGGGTTTATTGCCGCATTCGCGACCACGGGCCGGGCATCCCTGAAGACGCACTGGATGACGTATTCATGCCATTCAAGCAAGGCGATATTGCCCGCGGCTCGTTGGGTTCTGGATTGGGCCTGGCGATCACCCGCAAAATTATCAACATGCACTTCGGAGGCATCACCCTGCGCAACCACCCCGAAGGCGGCCTCGTCGCCGAGTTCTGGCTTCCGCGCAATCGCTGAATTGAGCACCGCCTGCTGTCGTCGGGACGATGTTCATCCCAAAAACACGGCGTAGACCCATCCATGGGGCCTCGACTGCCGCATCCCTGCGGCAGACGGTTTTTGGGATGAACATCTTACCCTCCTGCGCAGACTACTTGCTCTTTTCAGGCATTGAGAAGTGGCAGGCTTAGAAGAAAATACTAGCCACAAACCTTGCTGCAGCTTATCTATAGCAGACGGCTTCTGATACCCATATCTCCCTCACCTGCAAGACCTTGTTCTGCTTCTAAGACTGACGTTCACAAAGATCGCGAATATCGCCCTTCCGAAAAATGGCGATGTTAACCAACCGAGGCCCGCGCTTTTATCTGGCGGCTGTAGAACCAGGTCATGGTCCATAGCCATATTCCAGCGATGGGTATGATCCAGAAAGCAGTTTGCAGGCCGCTGATATTGGCCCAGAAGCCAGTGGTGAATGAGGCGATTTGTACGCCAAGGGCGTTACCGATCATAGAGATGCCCGACAGTACCGGGCCTTTGCCTGCATCTACGTTCATTGCCGCAGAGAGTACCAGCGGGAATAAACCGCCGAGGCCAAATCCGAGAAGGAAGTTGAATGCGCCAATGGCGAAAGTGCCTTCAGCCAGTTTGATACCCAGCGCACCGGCTAACATCAGAGTAACCAATATGGTCATCAAGTGGTTAACGGAGAAATAACGCAGGAACCAGGCAAAAACTAATCGGCTCAGGGTCATGCCCGCAGTAAAACAAGCCAGCAGATTTCTCGCCTGTTCGCCATCATAGCCACCATCTTTCGCATAGCTAACAAACCAGTTGGCGTTGCCGAACTCTACTGCGCCATAACCAAAACTGACCAGGCACAGCAACATAAATACCGGCTGTTTCAGCATTTCGATATATTTCAGTGAGGTTTTTGGCGCTTTAGGCTGTCCGGCAGTGAGCTTCTTATTGCGGCTGGCGATCATAAAGATATAGGCCGATAGGCACAGCAACATAAACGTGAGCAGTTGCAACGGCTTTTGCCATTCATGCCATACCCAGTACACCAGCGTGACATAGAACGAGGCGGCGAAAGTGCCCAAACTGAACATGAAATCCATAATGCCCATCATGGCAAAACGCTTTTCCACATAGAGCTGCGCAATCAATGTGTGACCAATAGTAATTACCGCCGAGCTCACCACACCGACAACAAATACCATAATCAGCAAGCCCTGCCAGGTGTTCATCAGCGACATGATGAAAATGAGAACGGCATCTACCGCACACAACCAGGCCAGCAGATAGAGGAAGTCGAACTTGGTGACGTACTTGCCGCCGAAAATAGCTCCTAGCATCATCCCGAGGGAGAACAACAAAAAAAGGGCACCGCTGACGGTTTCAGACATCGCCAAATCTGTCGCCATTTCCGGTAGCAATACGCCCCACAGAATGAACAGCATGCCAAACAGGAAAAAGCCACTGAAAATGACGGTGGTGACCGGGCGGCGATCCATAAATACTCCGGAGATTAAACGTCAGTATCGGCGTTCACGGTAACAAACCGTGGAATATTGAACGCAATCGCAATAACACCGAATACAAACAGCAACATGGGATACCAACAGTACATAGAAACCGACAATGGCGATAGTCCGCCCACTGCCGCAATCGTCAGGATTTGTGCCCCGTACGGTACCACCCCTTGAAACGCACAAGAGAATACATCAAGAATACTGGCGGTACGACGAGGGTCGACACCGTATTGTTCATTGAGGTCTTTTGCTATTGGGCCGGCGGCAACGATGGAAATAGTATTGTTCGCCGTAGAGAGATCCAGCAAGCTGACCAGCGCCGCTATGCTGTATTCTGCGCCCTGACGACTCTGAACCCGACGAGTCAGCGTGTTAATAAGCCAGGCAATGCCGCCATAAGCATGCATCAGCGCCACGATGCCACCAATGGTTACCGCAATCAGCGACAGGTTTTGCATCCAGCCAATGCCGGTCTGAATACTCTGCCACATCGCCATCGGTGCGAAACTTCCCACCAAGAGTCCAATGATCGCCGCAGAACCGATACCGATGGCCAACACCAGTACCACATTGAGTCCAATCAGCGCACAAATGATAATCAGCATATAGGGCAGCATGCGCACCACATCGTAGTCGCCTTGTTGCAACGTACTGGTATCGGCAACGGGTACAAACATCAATAAAATGAAGGTGATGATCGATGCCGGCAATGTGATCAGTAAGTTCGCTTTGAATTTATCAGTGAGCTTTACGCCCTGGCTACGCGTTGCAGCAATCGTGGTGTCAGAGACAAACGACAAGTTGTCACCAAACATAGCGCCGCCCACCACGACACCGGCGAGCAGTGCAGGAGAAACGCCAAGCCCTTCACTCAAACCAAGACCGATAGGCGCAAGTGCGGTAATCGTGCCGGTGGATGTGCCCATAGAAAACGAGATGAAACAGCAAATCAGGAACAATCCCGGCAGGATCATGGGGGTAGGAATAACGCTGAGCGCCATATTCACCGTAGCATCGCGCGCACCAATATCGATTGTCAGAGAGTAAAATGCGCCCGCGAGCAGAAAAATGATAACCAGTAGAATGATATTCTTGTTGCCCGCACCCTCACAAAACCGCCCGATCTTTTCATTCAATGATAGCCGCTCACCTTTTGGATTAAGAATGAGTGCATAACCGGCAGCGAGAAACAGCGCCACCAACACAGGCATAGCAGTAATATCGTCGGTGATAAGGCCAGCGCAAAGCACAACGGCAACGAAAAACAGAATAGGGGTTAAGCCCAGAAACTGGGGAGCGGGTGGTTGTTGCACGGGACCTCGGTAAGTGGCGTTAAGTTAATCGGAAACCGTGCGATTTTAGCGCAATTCTCCTACCGGGGTGAACAAGACAAACCAGTAAAAACCGTCGCTTGCCCCGAAAAGTCGACGATTTTGGGCAGAACAGTCCATAAAATAGCATTTTCTTTGGAAAAACGCGGTGAGATTAACGAAAAAAGCCCGCGAACAGGTCGCGGGCAATAACGTCGATTAACGTCGGATAGAAAGCAATCTAGAAGCCTGGTCCGGCCTTAACAATGGCTTCACTCACATCATATTTTTTGAAATTAGCCTGGAAGTCGTTCACCAGATTTTCTACATAGGTCTGGTAAGCCGTCTGATCGGCCCAGGTTTCAGAGGGTACTAACAGCTTGCTGTCCACACCGGGCACAGCAAGCGGCACGTCCAGGTTAAGGCCATCGATATGTCTGGTTTCGACAATAGCCAGTTCGCCAGACACAATGGCGTCGATCACGGCGCGGGTTGTAGGAATATCAAAACGCTTACCGGTTCCGTAAGGGCCACCGGTCCAGCCGGTATTTACCAGGTACACTTTCGCACCAAAGCTTTTTACTCGCTTAATAAGCAGCTCAGCATACACGCCTGCAGGACGCGGGAAGAATGGCGCGCCGAAGCAAGTGGAGAAAGTAGACTCGATATCAGCCGTTGAACCTATTTCTGTAGAACCTACTTTCGCGGTATAGCCACTCAGGAAATGATACGCCGCCGCTTCTTCGCTAAGTACAGAGACAGGGGGGAGCACACCACTGACATCACAGGTGAGGAAAACCACAGAGCGCGGCTCACCGCCCATGTTCTCGGCAACGCGTTTCTCGACATGTTCCAGCGGATAGGCCGCGCGAGAGTTTTGAGTCAGGCTGACATCGGTATAATCTGGTGTGCGATTGTCATCTAATACCACGTTTTCCAGAATGGTACCGAAGCGGATTGCATCCCAGATAACAGGTTCATTTTTCTGCGACAGGTCGATACATTTTGCGTAACAACCACCTTCGATATTGAAGACGCTACCCGGCGCCCAGCCGTGTTCGTCATCGCCAATTAGGAAGCGTTTAGGGTCAGCAGACAATGTGGTTTTGCCTGTGCCAGACAATCCGAAGAACAAGGTAACATCACCTTCTTGTCCCACGTTGGCAGAGCAATGCATAGGTAACACTTCTTTCGCCGGCAGCAAAAAGTTCTGTACGCTAAACATGGCTTTTTTCATTTCCCCGGCATAACGCATACCGGCTAAGAGTACTTTTTTCTCAGCAAAGTTGATGATTACGGTACCATCGCTGTTGGTACCGTCGCGCCCAGGTTCGCAGGTGAAGCCGGGGACATTCAGAATTTGCCAGGCTTCTTTTCCTTGCGGGTTCCAGGTTTCGGGTTGAATAAACATATTGCGGGCAAAAACGTGCTGCCAGGCGGTCTGCGTTCTCACAATAACGGGCAAGGCGTGCTCAGGGTCAGCGCCCACTTGAAGGTGAGAAAGAAAGTACTCCTGGGAACTGATATATGACTCAACCCGAGCCCACAGTGCATCAAACTTATCCGCATCGAATGGCTTGTTGACCTTGCCCCAATCAATATCAGCCTCAGTGGAAGGCTCTTTAACGATAAATCGGTCAGCCGGTGAACGACCGGTCCGGCGGCCCGTTTCAATCACCAAAGCGCCGTTGTCGGCAAGTATACCTTCGCCTCGCTTAAGGGCGATTTCAATAAGTTCTGCTGAGTTGAGATCAGCCATTACATTGACTGCTGATTTCGAATTGATGAGTGGTGCGGCGGTCATTTAGTAAGCCCTCTAGTAAGTTTTCAATTTAACTTTCAAAAATCCATCTTAGTTAAATTGTATATAAATTAGGGCACAAGAAAACATCACGCTAACAAATAGCGACTATTTTTTGATCTAAATTACATCTTGTAGAAATAAACTTTCAGAAATGATGAGTAAAAAAGAATGGCACGACTTATATCCACCTGATATTTAATAAGTTAACAACATGAAATAAGAGTTGTAGTTCGAAAACAGCAATTACAGATTTTGTAGTATTTTTAGAACCGTGCGCAAACAGCAGAGCCTATTTGCGCACGTTGCCAGAAAACGCGCTTACTGATCTTTGCGGGTTTCGATAAACTGACCGTTATGTATCGCTTCCACGTCTACACTGTCGAACACGTATTCAGCGTGACAGTACTGGCAATTCATCTTAATTGCGCCATCTTCCTCAATGATCTGCAGTAGCTCATCTTTATCGACGTTTCGTAAGGCATCGGCACTACGCTGCTTCGAACATGAGCAGGCAAAGCTAACAGGATGCGAAGGATAAACCTCCACTTCTTCCTGATGATACAAGCGGTAAAGAATATCGTTTACCGGCAAACCAAACATTTCCTCTTCGGTCAGCGTTTCCGTCAGCTTACAAACGTGATCAAACTGTGTGTCGTTCTTCACATCGGTATTGGCAGCTTGACTTGGCAGCACCTGAAGCAGCATACCAGCAGCACGTGCGCGAGTTGGCTCACTCATGTCAGTCATCAGTGTGACTTTCGTCGCCAATTGTTCAGACTGTGTGAAGTATTCTTCGAGACACTCTGCCAGCGTGGGCTTATCCAGCGCGACTACGCCTTGATAGCGTTCGCCTTCCTGGGGAGTAATAGTGATAAC
Organism: Alteromonas sp. ABH2_165; assembly: GCF_056159945.1. Taxonomy (NCBI): domain Bacteria; kingdom Pseudomonadati; phylum Pseudomonadota; class Gammaproteobacteria; order Alteromonadales; family Alteromonadaceae; genus Alteromonas; species Alteromonas sp. ABH2_165. The sequence goes on along the minus strand of NZ_JBSWWF010000002.1, from coordinate 205,365 downwards.
CAGTACAGCGCTATCCAATAATTCCTGGAAGCTCTCTGGTAGTACGCTTAAAGATTCATCCCAGCGCGCCACGCCACGCATGGTGTAATCATGCGTCGCATTAATAACCGCATAGTTTACCGGCCCTTTGCTTTGAATTTGCAGACCAATTTCACCTTTAAATTTCAGGATCGCGGTTAGCAACGTCGTAGCCGCCGCCATTTCGCTCAGTAGACGCTGAATTTGTACCGGGTATTCCACACTGTGCACAATTGGCTGTAAGCTTTCTTCTAATCGCACCAGTTCACCGCGAACATTGGCGGCATTTAGCAGAAAGCGATGTAACTCATCATAGTTGCTCATGAAATCTATCCTGTCAGTGCAGCCTATTGCTGCTTAAATTTAATAATTTGTCGGCGTTGCTTTTTATCCGGACGATTTTCCGGTCGCGGACTATGAAAGGCACTCAATTTACGGGCCTCCTGATTTGATTCCCGCTGCGCTACGCTTTCGGCTGTTTCTTCGTAAAGTGCCTGGGCCAAAGGTGCGCTAAGCCGCTTTTCGCTCAAGCCCAACACTTTTATTTCTTTAATATCCCAGCCCGCCGGAACTTTTATCATTGCACCGGGCTCTACGTTTCGGCTTGGTTTTGTTCGCTGACCGTTATAGTGCACCTTTCCTGCTTGCACCATTTCACGGGCGATAGCACGGGTTTTAAACAATCTTGCAGCCCATAGCCATTTGTCCAGGCGGACTGTTACATCTGTATCGTTAGCGTCACGATTGCTCATGTAATATTTTTGTCACTCTTACGTTTTAGTGTTGTGACCCGCGCCTCGACTAGGCTATGATGGGTCGGCTATAGTGGGTTTTACCCGCACTCAATTTAATAATAAAAGTAATAATAAAAGCAGTACGTACGACGGATCGCATGACACTAACCAAAATTGATTCTCAGTCTCTGGCAACCTTCTTCAGCCGGCACCAGAAACAACTAAATCTTTTAGTTGTTGTACTGCTGAGCGTCTATTTATTAGCGTTCGCAGCGAAGCTAATATGGCGAATTATACCCGAACCGTCTGGCCCTGCCACACCAGCCACCTTGTCTTCTGCGCCGAAACCTGTCGCATCTGCGCAACGTGGGGTCAATGTTGGTGGATTACAACAGTTAAATTTATTCGGTACGGTTAACCAACAGGTTGCCCCAGTTGAAGAAGAAGTCGATACCGACGCCCCAGAAACCAAATTGAATCTCACCCTTACGGGTGTGGTGGCCAGTTCCTCAGTGAATGAAGGAACGGCAATTATAGAAAATCGCGGTGTACAAAATGTGTATGGTCTGGGTGAGAAAATTGAAGGTACCAACGCAACCCTAGACCGGGTAATGAACGACCGTGTCATCATTAAAAATGGCGTTCGTAAAGAAACCTTGATGCTTGACGGCGTAGACTACGATGAAGCAAACCGTAAACGTGCCGCCGCCAACGACACCACCCGCCGCGTTGCACCGCCAGTAAGACCTCGCGTTCCACCGCCTAAAAATGCCGTTACCATAGACGAAGATGTGTCATCTTCGTTACGTGAAAGCCCTGGTAGCTTTACAGATTTCATCGCGATCACGCCGAAAATTGGCGATGGTCAGCTTATTGGATACGAAATAAAACCGGGGAAAAACCCGTCTTTATTTCAATCAGCCGGTTTACAAGCTGGTGACGTTGTTATTCAAATCAATGGACTTGATTTGACAGATACCCAGCAATCAAAGGAAGCCATGAATGATTTGCGTCAGGCCGACACCATTGAACTGACGCTGACACGTGATGGCGAGTACATTACCATTTATCTGGAAATGCCAGAGCCGGGTAATGAATAATAAAAGTAGGAAGACAGAGTCATGAGGCAATCGAGCCGGAAGATATTCTCGCGGATCACAGCAGCAATCTGCGCCGCTGCACTTTGCGTGTCTGCAACAGCTGCAGAGTACATGCCTAACTTCAAAGATACCGACATTAACGAGTTCATCTCGATTGTGGGTAAAAATCTGAAAAAAACCATTATTGTGGGCGATGGTATACGCGGAAAAATCAGCGTACGCTCCTACGATATGCTTAATGAAGAGCAGTACTATCAGTTCTTCCTCAACGTCTTACAGGTTTACGATTTTGCTGTGGTAGAAATGCCCAGTGGAGTGCTGAAAGTCGTGCGCGCAAAGGAGGCAAAGACCTCCAATATTCCGGTTGTTGAAGGCACTTCCATGGACGGTGATGAAATGATCACCCGCGTGGTTCCCGTATACAATGTACCTGTTCGGGAACTGGCCCCCATCCTTCGCCAACTCAACGATCAGGCCGGCGGCGGTAACGTTGTGGCCCACGATCCTTCCAACGTAATGATGCTGACAGGCCGCGCAGCGGTGGTAAACCGCTTAGTAGAAATTATCGAGCGAGTTGACCGCGCCGGTGACGAAGAAGTTGAAATTGTTAAATTGCGTTATGCGTCTGCCTCTGAAATGGTACGCATTATAGACAGCATCAATAAATCTCAGGGCAAGGCTGCCAACACCGGTAAGTCTGAACCCCGCGCCGTTGCCGATGATCGTACGAACTCCGTTATCGTTTCAGGCGACGCCAAAGCCCGCAGCCGTATTGTAAATCTGATTCAACGCATGGATCAGGAACTGGAAACCAGCGGTAATACCCGCGTTCTATTCTTAAACTACGCCAAAGCAGAAGATCTGGTTAAAGTGCTGCAAGGTGTATCGGCCAGCATTCAAGCCGAAGAACAAGGCAATGGTCAAACTCGTCGCAGTGGATCTAACCGAGAAATCAGTATCGACGCCCACGAAGATTCAAACGCTGTGGTTATTACCGCCGAACCTGACATGATGCGCTCACTTGAAGAAGTGGTTCGTCAGCTCGACGTACGTCGTGCGCAGGTACAGGTAGAAGCCATCATCGTTGAAGTGTTTGAAGGTGACGGTGCTCAACTTGGCGTGCAATGGGTGTCTGAAGAAGGTGGCGGTACACAGTTTACCAATGGTGTTGTGCCAGTAGGCTCGCTTGCGGTTGCGCTCAAACAAGCTGAAGATGAGACCACCACCGAAGCGTATATCACTGACGAAGGTAACGTGGTTCAGATCGATTCCACCGAGGAAGGCGATTATACCGCGCTGGCTAGCTTGCTAAGTGGCGCGAATGGTCTTCTTGCTGGGGTGATCAAAAACGGCTGGGGTGCAGTGGTTCAAGCCGTTAGCAGCGATACCAATTCGAACGTTCTGGCAACACCGCACTTAACCACCATGGATAACGAAGAAGCCTTCTTTATCGTGGGTCAGGAAGTGCCTATCATCACCGGTACCACCACGGGTTCAAACAATTCCAATCCATTTACCACGGTTGATCGTCAGGAAGTGGGAATCAAGCTGAAAGTGACGCCACAAATCAACGAGGGCGATGCGGTTCAGTTAACTATCGAACAAGAAGTATCCAGCGTAAGCGGTGCCACCAGCGTGGATATATCCATCAACAAACGTCAAATCAAGACCACAGTTATTGTGGATGATGGCGGCACGATTGTGCTTGGCGGCCTGATTGATGAAGATGTTCAGGAAAGTGAACAGAAGGTGCCTATCTTAGGTGATATTCCTATTCTTGGTCACCTGTTTAAATCGACCTCCACCAGCAAGCGTAAACGTAACCTGATGGTATTCTTGAAGCCGACGATAGTGCGTGATGGCGTGCGCATGAACGACATCAGCCGTCGCAAGTACAACTATATTCGTGCGCAACAGCTTAAACGTCATGATGAAGGCGTATCGCTGATGCCATATCAAGAGCAGCCTTCTATGCCCAAGTGGGATGATGACATGGCGCTGCCGCCGTCTTTTGAAGAGTACATTCTGGAAAAAGAGAAAAAGGATAACGACTAATTATGGCTGCGACTGAAGACCCGCTCGAGCAGGCTATCGCAGCGCAGGAAGAGGCTATGGATAGCCTGTCAGATGAAGAACTGGCAGAAGAGGCCGGACCGCGTCAGCTTAGCTTTAGCTTTGCCAAGCGCCACCATGTATTACTTGAAACCAATACCGATCCGGCCACCCTATACTTCACCGAAGCCACGCCGTTCACCGTGTTTGCTGAAGTACGCCGTTTCTATGGCGAGCCTTTTACTATTGCTGAGATCCCACAGGATAAATTTGAAGGTCTGCTGACCCAGGCGTTCCAGCGTGACTCGTCTGCAGCTAAGCAGCTTATGGAAGATTTGGGCAACGAAAGCGATTTGTTCTCGTTAGCCGAAGAACTCCCTGACACCGAAGACCTTCTCGATAGCGAAGACGATGCCCCGATCATCAAACTGATCAACGCCATGCTCGGCGAAGCCATCAAAGAGGGTGCCTCCGATATTCATATCGAAACCTTCGAGAACCAGCTTATTGTGCGCTTCCGGGTTGACGGTGTACTGCGCGAAATTCTTCGCCCGAATCGTAAGCTGTCTTCCATGCTGGTATCCCGTATTAAGGTTATGGCGAAACTCGATATCGCCGAGAAGCGGGTACCGCAGGATGGCCGTATTACGCTGCGCATTGCCGGTCGCGCGGTAGACGTGCGGGTTTCCACCATGCCATCTAACCACGGCGAGCGCGTAGTACTACGTCTGTTAGATAAAAACAATGCGCGACTGAATTTAGAAGACCTGGGGATGACCAAACGCATCCGCGATGTATTCTCAGAGCTTATCCGCAAACCACACGGCATTATTCTGGTAACCGGCCCCACAGGTTCGGGTAAAAGTACCACCTTGTATGCAGGTTTAACCGAGATCAACTCGAAAGACCGCAACATTCTAACGGTGGAAGACCCTATCGAATTCGATCTTCCTGGCATTGGTCAGACCCAGGTTAATCCGCGGGTAGACATGACTTTCGCCCGTGGCTTACGGGCCATTCTCCGCCAAGACCCTGACGTTGTGATGGTGGGTGAGATTCGGGATATCGAAACTGCCCAAATTGCGGTTCAGGCCAGTTTGACCGGTCACTTAGTATTATCCACACTGCACACCAACACCGCATCTGGTGCAATTACTCGATTAGAAGACATGGGTATCGAGCCATTCTTAATGTCGTCGAGCTTGTTAGCAGTGCTTTCGCAACGTCTGGTGCGCACACTCTGCTCTGAGTGCCGGGTGCCAACGCAGCCTACCGAACAACAAGCAGAGCTACTGGGTGTGAAGCCGGGTGAACCTCTGCCAACAATTTATCAGCCAAAAGGCTGTGCTGCCTGTAATCAAACCGGTTATCGAGGCCGAACCGGCATCCACGAGTTGTTGCTGGTTGATGAATCCATTCGAGGCATGATGCACGACGGTAAAGGCGAGCAGGCGATAGAGAAATATATCCGACAACATACCCCGAGTATTCGTGAAGACGGTTGCAGCAAGGTACTGGCCGGCATGACTTCGTTAGAAGAAGTGCTGCGTGTTACCCGCGAGGATTAATCCATGGCAGCGTTTTCTTACAAAGCGGTAAACGCAAGCGGACGTAATAAGCAAGGTGTACTTGAAGGTGATAACGCCCGTCAGGTACGCCAACAGCTGCGAGAGAAGGGCCTAATTCCCCTTGAAGTGGAAATGGTAGCGGAGAAATCCAGCAGCCAGTCTAAAAGCATGTCGTCGTTATTCCGACCGCGAATTTCAGCCGCCGATTTATCGCTTATTACCCGCCAGCTCTCTACCCTTATTGAATCGGCCCTTCCTATTGAAGAAGCTTTATTGGCCGTGGCCGAACAAAGCGAAAAACCCCGTCACAAAAATATGATGATGGCAGTGCGCAGTAAAGTGGTAGAAGGTCATGGTTTAGCGGATGCCATGGGCCAGTTCCCTAGCGTATTTGACGAGTTATACCGCGCCATGGTGGCTGCCGGCGAAAAATCCGGACACCTTGATGTGGTACTAAACCGACTGGCCGATTACACCGAACGCCGTCAGCAAACACGTAGCCAAATTACCCAGGCGTTAGTGTACCCCTGCATTATGCTTACCTTCGCCATAGGGGTTATCTCATTACTTCTTACCTTGGTCGTGCCTAAGATCGTCGGCAACTTTACCAATATGGGCCAGGAACTTCCGGCTATTACACAGTTCTTAATTGACCTGAGTGACTGGATGCGCAGTTACGGTCTGTTCTTGCTACTGTTTATCATGTTGTTGATTTTCGTTGCCAACCGGCTGGTACAGCAACCCGCCATGCGGCTCAAGTATCACCAGCTCATATTGCGGTTACCGGTAATCGGTAAAGTGAGCAAAAGCCTGAATACAGCGCGATTCGCCCGAACTTTAAGCATTCTTTCATCCAGCGCTGTGCCATTGCTGGAAGCCATGCGCATATCCGCCGATGTACTGCAAAATCAGCACATCAAGAATCTTATTATGGAAGCGGCGGTCAATGTTAAGGAAGGTAGCAGCTTGCGGGCTGCACTAGACAACACAAAAATGTTTCCGCCGATGATGATGCACATGATTGCCTCTGGCGAAAAGTCAGGAGAATTACAAGGCATGTTAGGGCGTGCTGCAGACAACCAGGAGCGTCAATTCGAAGCCCAGGTCAGCATAACCCTTAAAATTTTTGAACCCATGTTGATTGTTGTGATGGCCTTGGTGGTACTGTTTATCGTAATGGCCATACTGCAACCTATATTAGCTATGAATAAGATGGTGAATATCTAATGAGAAAGATGAGAAGACACGCAGGTTTTACCCTGATTGAAGTGATGATTGTATTGGTTATCATCGGCATTATCGCTTCTATGGTTCTGCCAAACGTAATTGGTAACCAGGAAATTGCACAGAAGAAAAAAGCGGCGGTAGATATCCAGCAACTGGAAGGCGCAATTGCCATGTACAAGATGCAGGCAAACCGTTATCCCTCTACCGAGCAAGGTTTGGAAGCCCTGGTTGAAGCGCCGACTATCGAGCCAATTCCAAAGAACTACCCGAAGGGCGGCATTATCCAGCGCCTGCCAGAAGATCCGTGGGGCAATCCTTATCAGTTCATGAGTCCGGGTGAAATGGGTGAATACGACATCTATTCAAATGGCCCCGACGGCGAACCAGGCACTGATGACGACATCGGTACCTGGAACGTGAACGAATACCTGTAATCGTATTGTGTATGAAACAGCCCCGTCTTCCCAACCTGCACACACCGCAGCGCGGCTTCACCTTATTGGAGCTGATGTTGGTGATGGCCTTGATGGGGCTGGCTGCCACCTATGTGGTATTCAATGTTTTTGGTGTTAACCAGTCAGATCAACTGAAAAAAGAAGCCCAGCGCCTGCAAGTATTGGTAGATATGGCCAGTGACTACGCGGTACTGAATCAGCAGCAGTTGGGCATTCGTTTTGAGCAGGATGATCACGAATATTACTTTGTGTTTCTGAATGATGACGACGAGTGGGAAAAAATCACTGACGAAACACTTTATGAAGCCCACGTACTCGCCGACCCGTTTACTTACGATTTAAACCTCGATGACTTGCCCTGGGATACCGAGGATCAGCTATTCGACCGCGAAATGTTTAATGAAAACTTCTCGCTAGACGAAGAAGGCGTAGAAATCGGTAACGAAGAAGATCGCAAGCTGCCCCCGCCTCAGGTACTCATTATGTCCAGCGGCGAAATCACCCCATTTACGCTAACCATGAATTACGAGCCAGACTTTGGTACCGATTCTCCGGTTTACTATCAAATTCTTAATGAAGACGTGCCTCCCTTGAAACTGGAAGGGCCGCTGGAGTTGCCCCCACAATGAAAGCGCAACTTGGCCGTCAGTCTGGCATGACCCTCATTGAAGTAATGGCCGCATTGGTCATTTTTGCGCTGGCCGGTACTGCGGTAATGAAGTCTGCCGCCGAACATTTATCCAGCGTCAGCCAGGTTGAAGAAGTCACCTTTGCCACCTGGGTAGCCAATAACCGTCTGAACGAGATGAAACTCACTGGTACCTGGCCGCCGAAAAACAATCAGCGCGGAACCATGGAAATGGCAGATCGCACCTGGTACTGGCAGCAGGTTGTGACCAAAACTACCGATGACGACTTACGTGCAGTAGAAGTGAACGTAGGCCAAGACCCGCAGTACGAGTACTTCCAGGCGAATGTGATTACCTACGTGAGCAAGCCGGTGGCGATTCAATGAAACAACGTGGATTTACTCTCATTGAAATTCTTATCGCGATTGCGATTTTTGCTTTCATTGGCGTGGCCTCCACGGCAGTACTTACCACCGTACTCGACAGTGACGAGTTGTCTTCCGCTCGTTTTGATAAATTTCAAAAACTTCAGCGCGCCGTCACCACTATAGAGCGGGACATGCAGCAGGCCGTTCCCCGCGCGGTACGCACGGGATCAGGTGAAAGCAATACGGTAGTTATGCGTGGTGGCGAAACCGATGACAGCGATGGTGAGGGCATTCAGTTTGTGCGCAGTGGTTGGCAGAACCCGCAAATGATGTTGCCCCGTAGCACCTTACAAGCCGTTGCCTACCGGGTTCGCGATGGCAACCTTGAACGACTGTACACCAACTATGTGGACAACGTGGTTGGCACCGAGCCTAAAGTCAGAGTACTGCTGGAAGACATTTCCGATTTTAAAGTTGAATTTATTGCCGATGTTGAAGAAGACGAAAACGGCAACTTTGATGAATCTGAAGGCCTGAACTGGAGTGAATCGTTCGTCGGCGCGGCACTCCCCAAAGCCGTTGCATTCGAGTTTGTGAGCAAAGATTTTGGCCTTATACGCCGCGAATTTACGGTTAGCGGAGCCAGTTTATGAGAAGCATGCATAAACAACGTGGCGTCGCGCTGATTATTGTTTTCATGATCGTAGCGTTAGTCGTGATTATTGCTACCGACATGGGTTCAAGACTACAAATTCAGGTGAAGCGGGCGTCTAATATCAAAGATAATAATCAGGCCTACTGGTATGCCATGAGCGCAGAAGCCTTCGCCCGTAAATCGATAAAAAGCATTTTCGATGAAACGGCCGATAAAATTGTTATTACTCAGCCCTGGGCGCAGGAATTTACATTCCCTTTGGAGAACGGCGGTATTCAAGCGCAACTCGAGGATGCTCAGAGCTGTTTTAATCTGAATGCGCTCGGCGAAGCAGCACAGAGTAGCCAAAGCAGTAGCAACTCAACCCAGGCCACAGAACCCATGCTGGCGTTCGGTCGCATGCTGGAAGCAACCGGCGATAATATCGATAGCTACACCGCAGAAACGGTACGAGACAGCTTAGCTGACTGGCTGGATGGGGATGATCGTATGCGCACTTATGGCGCTGAAGATGCCGAATACGAAAGCCGTGAACACCCTTATCTGGCGGCGAATAACCTCATGACCAATCAGTCAGAGCTGCGTCTGGTGAATGGCGTCAGCCCACTGTGGCTGAAAGATATTCAGGAATTGATTTGCGTTATCCCCGACGAGACTGCCATGGAAATTAACGTTAACACGCTTACTAAAGAGCGTGCAGCATTACTCGCAGGACTAACAGGCATGACGTTAACCGACGCTACCAGCCTGATATCGAGTCGCCCGGAAGATGGCTGGGACGACATAAACGACTTTTTGAGTGAACCGTCTGTTGCGGCAATGAATCTTACCGCTGAACAACTTGATTGGTTTACCATCACTACCAGATATTTTATCTTGCATACAAAGACCAAGTACAATAAAGCCACTTTTTCGCTCAGCACGCTGTTTAAAGCTCAGGGTGGAGAGAACGTACAAGTTGTGCGACGCGAATTCGGAGGAGTAAAGTAATGGAACAATTACTGGTCAGGCTAGGCTCACGGCAGGAAGACCGTGTGCAGTGGTTGGTTTGGTCGGCCGATGAACAGGAAATCATCGCGTCCGGTGAACTGCCCGATGCCTCACAGCTGGCAACATTAAAAGAACGAGCGGGCCAACGCCCAGCTATCGCGCTGGTACCCACCTGCGATATCGCAATGCGCTGGGTAGCCTTGCCGCCACGGGCAAGTCGCAAAGTGCTGAGTGCCATTCCGTTCATGCTAGAAGATGAACTGGCACAGGATGTAAGCAAACAATTTTTTGCCATGGGGCCTCGACGGGGTGACCAACAGGCGGTAGCGATTGTCAGCCGCGAAAAGATGGAAGATTGGCAGGACTGGCTCAACGAAGCCGGCCTGTACTGCGACAAATTGTTACCTGATGTACTCGCCGTTCCTCATCATGAGGGCGCGTGGAGCGTGCTTGCAGTCGGTGAGGACCTGCTTATTCGTGAGGATGAATGGCAAGGCATGGAAGGCGAGCTCAGTTGGCTGCTACCCGCGTTCAGCCATCGCCTGCGCCGGGCTGAATCGTTAACCACCGTGCACAATTACGCCGATATGGAGTTGTCCGCCATCCCCAACCTGGATGTACACACCGCCGACCTCGAGCTACCCATGCACGTGATGGCGAAAGAAGCGATAGCCTCGTCGTTCAACTTACTGCAAAACGAATACCGCATTAAACGCAAGCGTACCGGCTATCTCCATCAATGGCGGGTAGCCGCTGTTCTGGCCGTGGTTGCACTGACCACCAGCCTGATTGATAAGGGCGTGAGCATCTATCAGTTAAGCCAGCAAAATGACCAGCTCAGTGCACAGATTGATCAGGCCGTGAAAGCCGGATTTCCAAACCTTGGCACTTACCGGGATTTACGCTTAAAGATCCGCAGTGAAATGGCGCAGATGCAGCAGGGCGGCGGTAGTGCGTCTATGCTGGCAATGATGGGCGAACTAACGAATGCGTTTGCTACCTCTGAAGTGAAACCACAAACCTTGCGTTTCGATGCATCACGAACAGAAATACGCATGCAGGCCATAGGTAAAAACTTTGAGTCGTTAGAGCAGTTCAAACGCCAGGCAGAAAGTGCCGGGTTTGAAATTGAACAGGGCGCAATTAATAATCGTGATGATGCGGTTATCGGCACAGTAGCGATACGGGGCTAAGCGATGAAATTAATGGAAAAATACCGCCAACTTAGCGAGCGCGAGCAACGTCTGGTTCTTATCTCTGGTGTTGTGCTCATTATCGCGCTGTTTTACTGGGTGATCTGGCAACCGCTTTCAAACAGCCTTGAACAGCAACAAGCCCGACTAGAGAGCCAAAGCGAGTTACTTTTGTGGGTGCAGGAAAATGCCGTTCGCGCGCAGCAGCTGCGCCGCACCTCAGGCAATAAGGTTTTCAGTGGCTCATTACCCCAGGCCGTAAACACCTCGTCAGCGCGATTCAATATCGCCATCGCCCGCATGCAGCCTCAAGATGATGAAATTCAGGTAACGGTAGATGAAGCACCGTTTAATGATGTTCTGGGCTGGCTGCAGAATATGGAAGAAATGGGTATCCTGATCCTTCAAGCCGACCTCGCAGAAGGCAACGCGCCGGGCATGGTTCGTATTCGTCGACTTCAACTGGGTAAATAATGAAAGCAAAAATTCTGTGGACACTGGCGGCAATCCTGACGTTTCTGTTCTTTCTGGTGATCTACATGCCAGCCACCTTTCTGTTGCAAGGGCAATCGTTGCCAAAAGGGCTGAATATTTACGGTGTAACCGGCACGGTGTGGAACGGTAAAGCGCAGGCCGTGGTATTTGAAGGTACGCCAGTGACCAATGTGGAATGGGAACTGTCTGGCCTGGCACTGCTCACTGGCGGCATTCACGCTGATGTAAAAGGCGGTAACCTTCGCGCCGCCGACGAAGTGTCTTTCAAAGGAGAGGTACGCACCAGCCTGTTTTCTCCAGAAACCATCGAATCCAATGACTTCCTTTTATTTATGCCTGCAGACCGGGTATTGGCGCAAGTGCCGCTACCGTTACCGGTTAATGCAGACGGACGTTTCCGTGCCCGTATCGAAGCCTTATCCTTCGGCCCAGATTGTAACGAGCTGATAGGATTTGGTGACTGGCTGAATGCAACAGTGGCAGGTACTCGCGGCCCTATCGATTTTGGTAATTATTCGGCGGAACTGCGTTGTGTCGATAAGGGACTAGGGATCAAGGTGAATGAGCCGAACATGTTGGGCTTAACCCTGGACGTGATTGTTGAACAAGGCTTTAAAAATTTCTCTATCGACGGACGATTTAAAATTGATGAATCACTCCCCGACGAAGTTCACGATGCCGCCGCCATTTTCGGTGCGCCCGGTCCTGATGGCTATACGCCGATAAAACTCTAGTGGGTATGCTGTCGCTTCCTGCAGCACCACAACTAATAAAACAGAAGACATAAGGCTTTCCGCAATTACCTCGTAGTGAAGTGTTGCTTTTCAGGAACACTTCACACAGCGCCTTCAAACAGACGATCCCTTAACACCGTCAGTCCGAAAAGATCACCGATTGACATCGGTGTCATTCATCCCATCAATTTATCCATTCGACCTCGAGATTATGGATTATCGTTCAAGAAAAAAACGGTTCTGAATATCCCCATTTAGACTGGCACAGTCCCTGCCATAGTCGGTCCTGAAAACAATAACGAAACGACACAAATAGAATTATCAAGGACCCACTATGCACACCGTTTTTAGACAAACGTCTCTCGCTCTGGCCGTATTGAGTATTTTAGGCAGTTTGCCAAAAACCGCGCAGGCGCAAGAATCCGATCCTTCTGCACAGGCGATGGAGCAAATCGAAGTAACCGGCTACCGTCGCTCGCTTATTCAAGCCAAAGACTTAAAAAAAGATGCACTGGGCACACAAGACACGATATTGGCAGAAGACATTGCCGACTTTCCCGATCTGAACTTGGCTGAATCGCTCCAGCGGGTTCCTGGCGTCACCATTAACCGCGAAGCGGGTGAAGGCCGACAGATCTCTCTGCGCGGTTTGAATGCCGATTTCACGCAGGTACAACTGAACGGTATGGAAGCATTGGGCACCTCTTCATCATCCATGGACAGTCGCGGGAGCACCAATAACTCCCGCTCTTTCGACTTCAACATTTTTGCCTCTGAACTGTTTAACCAAATAGATGTGAAGAAGTCGTATTCTGCAGACATGGACGAAGGCGGCATTGGCGGTACCGTTGGTCTGCACACTGCTAAGCCATTCGACTACGACGGCTTCCGTAGCGCCATCAGCGTCCAGGCCGGCGATAACGCAAACACCAACGACACCAGCCCGCGCATTGCCGCGCTGGTCTCTAATACATGGGACAAATTCGGTGCGTTAATCTCTGTGGCTTACAGCAATCGTAATACCAGTGAGCAAGGCTATAACACCTATCGCTGGCGGCCGCTCGATGCACAAGGCTCTGATATCTCAGCCTTGTCCGCAGCCGACCAAGCGGCTGTAAACAGTGGCGATTTGCGGTTTTCCCGGGGGAGTCGCTATTCACTGTTTAACAGTGACCAAACCCGCCTAGGCGCAACGCTGGCACTGCAGTATCGCCCGAATAGCGACCTGTCCATTGGCTTTGACGCCCTTTACGGCAAACTAGGTATTGATCGCGATGAATATCACCTCGCCAATAATGGCTCAAACTCTACGGCGCTGGGCTGTGCCGGCCCAGACTACGATAATGGCGCAGGCTATGTCTGTTCCCAACTCAACGACATTGAATACAACGCCAATAATGAAGTGGTGTATTCCTCTTTCAGTAACACCAATATCCAGTCTGAAACCCGTAATCAAACGGCTGACAGTGAAATAACCCAGTTTGTGTTAAACGCAGACTGGACGGTATCGTCTGATCTCACACTGTCCGCTCTTGCCGGTACCATGAAAAGCACTTATCAGGACAACAGTGCTAAGGTTTATCTGGAATCCTTCGGTGACGAAACCATTGATTTCACTCAGGACCGTTTTTATGGTCAGAACAGCTATATCAACGGCTATAACCCCACAAACATCGATGAGTTTCGTTATCACGATATCGACCTGCTCGCTAACGATATTGAAAACGCTTTTGATGTGGCCAAAATTGATGCCGACTATGCGCTGAACAGTTACAGCGGATTAAGAGTGGGCCTGTCCTACAAGAAATTCGAGCATTCAGACAATTATCTGCAAACCGACAACCTATTGCTCGATGATTGGCAGTCTGGCGCCGTATCCGACGTGGTAAATCCCGATTACGTGTTTGTGAACAACCAGCACAGTCAACAAGCCTGGCTGAGTACCGATGTGAACAGTGTACTGGCGACTTATGGCATCGACAGAAACGGCGACATGGTGCGTACACCAAACAAGGTGGAAGAAGAAACAAAAGCGGCTTACGTGCTGTACGATCTTAGCTTGTTCCTGGGCGATACTGAATTAAGAGCGAATGCTGGTGTTCGCTATTATCAAACCGACATTACCTCTGCGGGCCTGTTTAACCAGACGGAGTACGTCACATTGGAAAGTGACTACGATGGCTATCTGCCAACCATGAACTTGGCCTGGTATGCCACAGACAATTTAGTACTGCGCGCCAGTGCCGGCAAGAACCTAACCCGTCCGACACTGAACAACCTTGCCATTGGCGGCAGCATCAACACCGATCCTCAAGCCGGGGCTAGCGGCCTTTCTATCAGCGCGGGAAATACGGCGTTGCAGCCGTTCGAAACCGTAAACATGGAAGCAGGTGTAGAATATTACTTCGATGAAGTGGGCTATATGGCTGTTTCTTATTTCCGAAAGGATATAGAAAACTTTATCAGCACTACCACCACACCAACCGCTTATGGTGAAACCGGTTATCCGCTGGAACTCATCGACGGCGCGGTGGACGCAGACGGCAACCCGCAAACCGCTGACACGCTTTACGACGTATATCAGCCGCAAAACCTTCAGGACAGTGACTTCAGCGGCTGGGAATTCTCTTTGCAGCGTGATTTCGACTTTTTGCCTGCGCCATTCGATAAGCTGGGCGCCATTGCAAACTATACCTATGCCGATGGAGACTCGGTGCACGATGTGATCGTTGATGGCGAAACAACACAAATTGTTCGTCCTTTCTACGGTCTGTCGAAGAATACCTATAACCTCACGGTGTATTACGAGACAGATGCATGGGGAGCTCGAGTATCGGCGACGCACCGCGATAAATACCTAACCTGGGTAGAGACCTCCAGCGTAGATGAAGATGAATCTGGCTTCCACGGCACCACGTACTGGGATTTCTCGGCGTTTTACAACGTGTCAGAAAATCTCAAACTGAGCCTGGAAGGGGTAAACCTGAGCGATGAGCGCGAGGAGCAGTATTCAGACAGCAGCGACCGCCTGTACAACACCTCACAAAGCGGCAGAACGTTTTACATAGGTGCGACTTACACGATTTAATGAGCACTTAACTGCCGTAAAAAATCTATTCTTTATAAACTAAAAAGCCCTGATTTACTTTCGTAAGTCAGGGCATTGCTTAATACTTTACGCTTTTACATTCAACGCTTACTCAGCAATAAAAATCGTTTTCTCGTTAACGAACTCTTTCATGCCGAAACCACCGTGCTCACGACCGTAGCCACTGTCTTTCACCCCACCAAATGGCAGGTTAGGCTGTGCCAGTGAATAGCCGTTAATGTTAACCATTCCGGTGTCGAATTCTTCCCGGGCCAGATCAATGGCTTTCTGCTTGTCAGAGGTGAAAATACCGCCGCCCAGACCATAACGGGAATCGTTGGCAATACGCATAGCATCTGCATCGTTCTTCGCGCGAATAAAAGAAGCCACCGGACCAAACAGTTCATCATCATAAGCAGGCATACCTGGCTTGATGTTTTCTAAAATCGTTACCGGATAGAACCAGCCTGTCTTGTCTGGCACTTCACCGCCGAGTGTCACTGTGGCACCATTTTTCACAGATTCTTCGACCTGCTCGTGCAGTTTGTCGCGAAGATCTTCACGGGCCATGGGACCAAGATCCGTTTCCGAATCGGTAGGGTCACCCACCTTCAGCGCCTTGAACGCGTCAACAAACTTGTTACGGAAATCGTCGTAGACACTTTCTACAATAATGAAGCGCTTGGCCGCCACACAGGTTTCGCCGTTGTTAATAATGCGTCCCTGTACGCAGGCTTCCACCGCTGTTTCAATATCGGCATCAGACAGCACCACAAAGGCATCATTACTGCCCAGTTCCAGTACAGTTTTCTTCGACAGGCCTGCAGCGGTTTCCGCCACAGTTTTGCCCACATTGTCACTGCCAGTAAAGGTGACGCCGCGCACTTTGTCATGCTCAATAAGCTTGCTCGCAGTTTTGCCGTCTATCAGTAACGACTGGTAAACATTTTTCGGGAAACCAGCATCGAGATAGAGCTTCTCAATAAATTCCGCCATACCAAACACATTGGCAGCATGCTTCATCACTGTGGTGTTACCGGCCATGACATTGGCTGCGCTGTAACGAATAACCTGATAGAGCGGGAAGTTCCAGGGCTGAATCCCCAAAATCACACCAATTGGCTGGAAGGTGATAATGGCACTGCCGCCATCGTATACACGGTTTTCATCTTCCAGCACCTTTTCGCCATTTTCGGCGGTGTAACGACATATGGAAGCACACAGCGCAATTTCCTGCTTACCCTGTTCAGTTACTTTACCCATCTCTTTGGTCATTAAATCGAGAATGGTGTCGGCATTGTTTTCAATCTGATCGGCAAGGTTATTCATTAGTTTCGCCCGTTCATCGAAGCTGGTTTTCTTCCAGCTCAGAAAAGCTTCATGGGCAATATCAACGGCTTGATTCGCGTCCGCTTCGGACATCAGCGTATATTCGGCAACAGTTTCTTCAGTGGCAGGATTAATCGTTTGTACTTTGTCGGTCATAGTTAGCTCCTGTTTCATCATGTTCATTAATTCAATGTTGTGAAAAACAGGTGCAAGCATGAAGCCAGACAAATATTAAATTGTAAAAATTATGTTGATTCAGGAAGTTAGCGTCAATGAACAGACAAACATTACTTCAAGTTAATGTTAACCTATTCACAGATAAGGAATTTTTTTCACACTTCTGGAGTGAATAACGCAGGGAGTTTTCTAGATGATCATTCGAACAAATTATCGGAGAGAAAAGATCACAGCAGCATCCTATGCAGCTTGCTGCTGTAATTCCGCAAGCAGATTCTCGATTTCCTGCGTAATAACGATCTCAAAATCCGTAAACAATGCAACTGGCTTCAAGCTCCGCCCAGGTCCTTTTTCCAGGCGAACAAATCCTTTTTCACTTAATGATTTCAATGTATTGGATAGATTCGACTTTTGGCGACCACTTAATTCGGCGAGCGCAGTAACACTTTCTGGACGTTCACGATCAATCAGTCTCAGTAGTGCGATGTTATCAGGATTCAAAATCTGAGAGATTCCATTGAGAGAGGTGTACCAGACTTTTGGTTCATGCTTGCCAGGTGTATATTTTCCCTGAGCAATGGCTATCGCCCGCACACGGATAAGTTGCTCTGACATGATGCCGATTCGAGCTTTCATCATCTTTTACCCTCTATAGTTTCAATGGTTATATCAATTCCAGTGAAAAAATCATTTAACAGCGAAGTAGCGTCTTTAAACTCATAAGGTGTTCCCTTATCACTGGCTGACTTATGCATATGGTCATAATCATAACGTTTAGCTGCAAAACCTTTTTTCCTGACAGGCTTAACAGCATGTGCATTGTCTAAGCCGAAAACACGCTTATTGAATTTATTATGCAAAGTGAGATTATAGCGAATACCATGAGGCCTTTCTCTGCTTGGTTGCACTTCCCACGCCTCAATTCTCCACCAGTAACCATCATCTCTGTGTGCTTCGGTATCATGTAGGGCAAGAAGATTAGCTAGTCCGTTATCCAATTTTTATCTCGCACACCAATGTTATGACCAGAGCATAACCAAAAGAGATATAGCCGTCCAGTTTCTGGCTAAGATAAACTTAGCTAGCTACGTCAATCAGCAAACAAATTTGGATGATTGAATTTCGCCATTGCCAGCAAAATCGCGAGTTCGTAAACGCTTTGGCGGGTAGCGAGGTGGTTGGTGAGCAGGCCGATGGCGCCGCCTTTTTGTTTGATGTTGTCGGTGTTAAACAGTTTGTCCATCAGTGGACCGAGTTCTTCACCGGCCTGTAATGCGCTGAACACGGAGGGTGGCAATGGCAAATTAGCACTGCGCCCCACAGACCACTGGTTTTTATGGTAAATAGCGACAAAGGCAAAGGTGGCCGGACCATCTTCAAACCTATCCACACCGCCTTCAATAGCGATAAACCAGTCTTGCTCGCGGGACGTCTCATCGGCTTGTGCGAGGCAGGCTTTGACCCTGTTAATGGCGCCCTGACGCGTCTCTGTCGAATTCATCGGTTGTTCTGGAACACCGCTTGGCACATTCATGCCAATGGCCTCAAGGGCTGGCAAGTCTAGCGACAGGCTAAGTGATGACCTGGCAGCGTTTAGCTTTACCGGGTTTTTAGAGCCCACGATGCATACCGTCATTATCGTTTCCTTACTGGATGGCGACGAATCTCTTCTACCATCGTACGATAATCTTCAACCGCAGGAAATGCGTTAATTGACCGTACCGGCTGTTTACTGTCAGGATTGCTTACGGCGAGCAAATGCGCGATACCAAACTTCTGCGCAGCTTCTAAAATATTCAGGCTGTCGTCTACAAACAGCGTACGTGACGGGTCGAAACCAACACGGGCCTGCAATTGCTTCCACAGATTTTGCGATTCTTTTGTCACACCGAATTCGTGAGTGGAGATCAGCGTGTCGATGTGACTGTCTAATCGAGTGTGCTCAACCTTCAAAGAAAGGCTATCAGGATGGGCGTTAGTCACCAGAATGACCTCTCGGCCGGTTTCATGCAGCGCATCGAGAAATGGCAAGGTATCGTCGCGCATGGAAATGAGATGTTCAATCTCACGCTTGGCCGCCATAATGTCCATATTTAGCTGCTCAGCCCAGTAATCCAGACAATACCACTGTATCTGCCCCATGACTCGCTGATAGTGGGCCATCATGGTCGCTTTACATTCTTCCACCGACTTCCCACTGCGTTCAGCGATTTTTTTCGGCAGGTGCTCGATCCAGAAGTGATTATCGAAGTGCAAATCCAGTAAGGTTCCGTCCATGTCGAGCAGAACCGTGTCAATTTCACTCCAGGGTAGAAATGGCAAGCGATTTTCCTTCAAATACATTAAGCTTAATCATTGGTTGTCATCATAACGAAAGTTGTAACGGATAAACATGAGTAAAATTGATCCCGCCAAAACACTGCCAGAAATTACACACCGGGAAATTGTAGCCCGTAGTCGGTTGTTTAAAGTCGAAAGGCTGGATCTCACATTCTCTAATGGCGAAGAACGCCAGTTTGAGCGAATGGCTGGCGGAAACCGGGGCGCAGTGATGATTGTGCCCATGCTCGATGAAAACACCATGGTACTTATTCGAGAGTACGCCGCGGGTACACATACCTACGAACTGGGTTTTCCAAAAGGATTGATCGATCCGGGTGAAACCGCTCTGGAAGCGGCTAATCGCGAACTGCAGGAAGAAGCCGGGTACGCTGCCCGCGACTTACACGTTATCCATACCGTGAGTATGGCCCCGACATTTTTTAATGCCGAAATGACAATCGTACTTGCCCGCGACCTGTATCCGCAGTCGCTGGAAGGCGACGAACCTGAGCCCCTTGAAGTTGTGGAATGGCCTGTTAGTCAGGCTAATGCACTGCTCGCGCGAAAAGACTTCACCGAAGCTCGTTGTGTCGCTGCCCTGTTTTTAGCTCAGAAGTGGTTAGAGGAGCACTAACGCATGCCAAACGATCCCCGAGAAGCCTTAGTTGAACTGGCAAAGAAAGTCGCTTTAGAAGCCGGCGAAGCCGTGTTAAAAGTTTACGATCAGGGTGATTTCGATGAATACACCAAAGATGATGAATCGCCTGTTACCAGTGCCGATTACCTGGCCAACGACATCATTAACAAACGCCTGATTGAAGCCACACCCGATATTCCCATTCTCTCGGAAGAGAACAAACATGCCAGTTTGGAAGAGCGTAAAACCTGGGATCGTTATTGGTTAATCGACCCCATCGACGGTACTCAGGAATTTATCGCCCGTAGTGGTGATTTTGCCGTAAATATCGCGCTTATCGAGAACAATGAGCCGGTTATTGGTGTCATATTCTGGCCTCCGGGACAATCGTTGTATTACGCCTCTAAAGGCCATGGTGCTTTTAAAGAAGCGCCAGACGAGCACAAACAGATTAACGTGCGCCAGCTAGACGATCCTCACGATAGCGTAGTGATGATCGCCATTAGTCGCCGTCAGTCGAGAGAGAAAGTCTTTTCTCGCATGTCAGCAAAGCGGATTTATCAAACTCTGCCGCTGGGCAGCTGCTCACTAAAGGCCTGCTTTATTGCTGAAGGCAAAGCTGACGTATTCATGCGACTCGGCATTACCGGAGAGTGGGACACAGGCGCATCGCAATGTATCGTGTCTGAAGCTGGCGGTAGTATTCTTGCCGCAAACTTTGAACCACTAACATACAACCAGCGTAACACGCTGGAAAACCCAGATTTCGTAGTACTTGGCGACCAGCGTGTGCCTTGGAACGACATCGTACAATACGACAAAGGAGCGAAGGAATGATGAAGAGAACGTTACTGGCGTTATCAGCGTGCATTGCACTGCCAGCATCTGCGGCATGGACTCTGGACAGCGAAGGTTCCAGCCTGAACTTTCTATCAACCAAGAATGCCCAGGTGACCGAAGTTCACAGCTTCGACAAGCTGGAAGGAAGTTTAAGTGACGCAGGAAAGTTAACAGTTGAAGTACCGCTTAGCAGCGTAAACACCAATATTCCTCTGCGTAATACCCGCATGCAGGAAATGTTGTTTGAAAGTGGTAAGTACCCTTCTGCTACATTCACTGCAACGGTACCGGCTGAATTAATGAAACTCAGCGCGGGTGAAAGCACTACCGGTAAAGTGAAAGGCGAACTGAGCCTTCATGGGGTTACCGCACCGGCGACTTTCAGCGTGCTAGTAAGCAAAGTATCTGATGATGAAATCACCGTGGCAACTACGGCTCCGACCATCGTCAGTGCAGCTGATTTCAAATTAGATGGTGGCGTTAAAGCCTTGCAGGACGTTGCTAAACTTAGCAGCATCACCGCAGCAGTACCTGTTACTTTTGCGGTAACGTTTACAGAATAGTCTGATCCTTTAGTGATAAATAAAAATGGCTCATCAAATGATGAGCCATTTTTTTTATCTGCGACTGAGGCTTTAAATTAAGCGTTTAGGCCGCGTTTCTGTCGTTGGTATTCAATTCACTGGCTGCATTAAGCGCAACCTCATCGACGCGTTTTGGTAATGGTGGAGCCGACAAATCCTGTACCACCATGCTATGAGGTACATCTTCTGGCAACTCCGGCTGGTCCGGCGCGTAGCCTTCTAGCTCACTCAAATTAAACGTTGCCATATGTTCACGTACTTCAACCAGCACGGGGGCTTCACGTAACTCTTCCTGAATCACAAATACGCCTGCTTTGCGGCAAGTACGGCCAAACCCCGGGCTACTGGTAAGGCGAATGATTGGCGCAGCGAACACCATGCCGGTGAGCACTGGCAGTAACCAAAGGAATAGCGAAGGCGTGTAATAAAAAGTAGCACCACCCCAAATTAATGCCAGTACCGTCATGGTTGCGGCTTTAGAAATTGCCACTTTCCACGGCACCATGCGGCCTTCCCGAGTCTGCGCTTCCCACTTGACCTGATGACCAATAAGCACACTGATCACAAAATAGCTGTGATAGAACATCATCATAGGCGCAATAAGTACGGCCATGAACAATTCCACAAGGCCACCGAAAATCAGCTTGAAGGCACCCCCAAAATCTTTTCTGCGTTGGATAAGAGCCAGAATAAGTCCCAGGGCTTTCGGCGCGAACAGTAGTGCAATGGTGCCCCACAGCGTAGCAATCATGAGCCCTTCCCGAGCAATCTGCCAATCAGGGAACAATTGGTGATCGGAAGTGAAGTACACTGGGTCCACCAACGCTTTTACCAATGCATCTGCTGTTCCCGCCATCAGCATCATGAACAGCAACAGTGAAGACATATAGGCAAAGGCACCAAAGCCGAAATGGAGGCGATTAGTGGTTTTCAAGCCGTTGGTGCGCAGCAGCCCGAGATGCTGAATATTACCCTGCACCCAACGGCGGTCACGAATCGCGTAATCCACCATATTGCCTGGCACCTCTTCGTAGGAGCCGTCGGTGTCTGTGATGAGATAGCACTCCCAACCCGCACGCCGTAGCAACGCAGCTTCCACAAAGTCATGGCTTAGAATATCGCCACCAAATGGCGCACGGCCTTCCAGTGTGGGCAATCCGCAATGCTGCATAAACGGCTTCACTCTGATAATGGCATTATGGCCCCAGTAATTGGCACTGTCGCTCTGCCAGAACGAAAGACCCGTGGCCAGCATAGGACTATAAAGATGAGCAGCAAACTGCACGAAGCGACCAAAAAATGTATCCTGACGCACCGGCATCGGAATGGTTTGGATAAGCGCAGCTTCGGGATTCGCCTCAATGCGGCGTGTCATATCCAGCACCCGGTGTGCGGACATGACGCTGTCGGCATCAAGCACCAGCATAGACTCATACTGCCCACCCCAGCGTACGCAGAAATCGTGAATATTACCGACCTTGCGACCCCAATTGTCTTCACGGCGACGATAAAAAACTTTATCGCCATGTTCACCAAGGCGACCCACTAAACGCTTCCAGGCTCTAAGTTCAGCTTCTGCTTTTGCTTCATCCTGCGTATCGCTAAGCATGTAGAAATCGTAGTTATCAGCGTATTCGGTGTTAAGGATCGCGTTCACGCAAGCTTCAAAACCTACGATGATGCGGTCGGTATCTTCGTTGTAAACTGGCATTACAATGGCGTGGCGTTGAGTAATTGGCGTGTTCACATCGGCGGTAGGAAGCTCGCGGCGCAATGATATGGGGTCGATGTGGAATAGCTTTAGTAAGAAACCAATTACCGATGTCCAGAATGACCAGGTGAGCCATAAAAACAACACCATTGCCAAACCTAATTGCACCATTTCAAGTTCAGTGAATCGATTAGGGCGGAAAATCTCGAACATGCTATAGCCGGTGAGGGCCGTAGAAACGATAGTCAGGAATCCCATTAACAGAAGTCGCCAGCGGCGACCTCGAACATTTAATTTACTTGCTTCGGCGACATCCTTTTCGGCTACCGCGTTATCAGCCTTACTGTTGGATTGGCTCATACACATAGCTCCATATTTCACTCATTTGTGTTTCGTTGTGATTCAGAAACATCCGCATATCCACTACGGCTTCTCCTTCAGGGATCACCAGGAACGTCACACGAAGGCTTTTGCCACCGTCCACTTCATAAACACGGGCCTGATCAACGCTGGCATTGGTGGCATCGAGAATTAGATTTACGTCGTCAGGTTTTAGGTTCATGCCTTTTGGCACTTCGAAGTCCACAACAAAGCGGCGAACATTACGCTCTTCAGTGGTCTCGAATCCAGGTAAGGTACTGATCCCCTGACGGGTTCTTTCTACGGTTGCAACGCCGTAACGCATTGGCTTTTTCTCAACCGTTTTTAGTTCATATTCGAAATAACGACTTTGGCCAGCCAGGAAAGGTTCAACGGGCACCCAGTAAGCCACAATATTATCGTGCACTTCAGAATCGGTAGGAATTTCAACAATTTCCAGCTTACCCTCATTGAAACCTGCTTTCGGTGTTACCCACAGACTCGGACGAAGGTGATAATTGGCTTCAGCATCCAGATAGTTAGAGAAGTCGGTATCTCGCTGCAACATACCAAAGCCTTTGGGGGAAATGTCACTCAGGGACGTGATCTGCAATTTGGTTGGGTTGGTAAGCGGACGCCAAATCAATTCGCCCTTACTGTTTAGCATTTGTACGCCGTCACTGTCGTGCACTTCCGGGCGATAATCATCGCGACGGATTTGTGAGTTTTCACCGTACAAAAACATGCTGGTAAAGGGAGCGACACCAAGCTTATCAACGTCTTCACGAGCGAAGATCCAGCTTTTCACCTTCATGGTGGTGTCGGTACCCGGCATAATTTCAAAGCTATACGCACCGGCAACAGAAGGGCTTTCTAAACGGGCATAAATCTTTATTGGCTGACCTTCCTGAGGCTCTATCAACCAAAATTTAGTGAAGTGGGGAAACTCTTCGCCTTCAGGCATGGCCGTATCAATTGCCAGGCCACGTGCAGAAATACCGTAAACCTGATTTTTACCTACCAGGCGAAAATAGGAGGCACCCAGAAACACTGCAAATTCATCTTTGTATTTCTGATTTTTTATTGGGTAATGAAGACGAAATCCGGCATAACCGGATTTTTCATCAGTAAGGCCAGCCAGAGGTTCGGCATTTTTTTCGTAGATAAAACTTTCGCTTTCGAACGGTACCAGGTTCTCACTGTTGTCCGACGCGATGGTCACCACACTGACAGGCTGCTGATACAGAAAGCCAGGGTGGAAGAACTGTACTTCGTAGTCGTTTTCACCTGCCCACAATGCTTTTTCTGGGTTAAAGCGAATTTGACGATAGGTTTCATAGTCGATGTTTTTAAGTTCATCTGCCAGACCATGGTCATTGACCACATAATCGCGACCGGCATTTTTCTGTGCAGCATCGATAACGCGATTCAATATAGGTTTGCCCGCAGGAAGATTCTTATCTGATACTTCGTCTGCCAGACTAAGCGTGCTAAAGCCCACACAAATGCAGTAAATAAAAGCGCGCATGACGGCTGGGCTGATAGAAAAGAAAGAGCAAAAAGATGCCAGTGAAGGTGTCGTAATTTCCGTGTTATTGGCTAACTGTAATTGCGGCAGCATGATTTACTGACTCCGATAAATTATGATAACTGTGCGTTACGATTTGTTTTTTGTTGCACAGGGTTTTGCAAGAGGTGTTCCAGCTTAAAAACACGCTTAAATTTTTAATTTCCAAATACAAATCAAATATTTACCATTCCCCACCCAATCAGAGAGTAAATATCAAACAGCAACAATTACAAGGCAGTGAGTAAATCAGGGAGAACTGTCTGTACCCACCGACACTTTTTTGTATAACAGGTGTTCAGTCATGGCTTTTTTGTATACAGGCACAACTTCTCAGTGTTTGTTAGAAGATGAGACGATAAGAGATTTAGCTATTTAAAATCAGCGCTTTATACACAGGAATGGTAATAAAACCCTTTTACCAATATACGAAATGGCAAGATGATTGCTCTGCAGTCGCAGTTAAATGATTTTCTTCCAAGCATAGATAAGGAGTCTCTTTATGCGTTTTACCAAATCATTACTGACTGTTGTTGCTCTTTCAGGCCTCTCTTCGGCGGCAATGGCAGGATCACCAAACTGGCGCTTTGTTGAAGGTGGCTATACCAACGCAGATGTGGGTGCTGGCGATTTTGACGGCGTAGATGTGGGCGGGGTTTACCTGCTCGAAAACAACATTTACGTTACCGGTGAGCACAAAATGTTAGACGACAATGGCACCGACCTGGATATGACAACGGTGGGTCTGGGTTACCGCATGCCACTGGATTCATCCACCGATGCCTATTTCGGCGCGAACTTCGAGCGAGTAGATCTGGAAAACTATGATGAGAATGGCTACAGCGTACACGCTGGTTTGCGTTCCATGGTTACCGAGCAAGTAGAGTTATTGGGCCAAATTGGCTACTACGATGTGGATACCGGAGATGTAACAGTAAAAGTAGGCGCGAACTATTACTTCACACCACGCTGGGCTGTGGGCGCCAGCTTCGAGAAGATTGACGATCTTGATATCACGCAGCTAAACGCGCGCTACACTTTCTAAAATCCCTGCAATTTTGAAGTAGACCCGATAGGTCAAAGCCTGGCTCAGATGCCCAACCCATCTGGCTGGGCTTTTTTCATTCTTCGCATGAATATCAATACACTATAAATAAATAAGCCCGCTCCGATAGTGGCTGAAATATCCAAGTAATCGAAGGTTCGTTCACTGATATAAATTTGTAGAAGTTCGTAACCTAAAAGCCCTAACGTAGAGGCTAGGATTGTTTTCCCATACTCCCTAGAAAAGAGAAATGCATTGAGGTTCGTAACAACAATCACGGCAAGAAAGCTTGGCGCGCAATCCAGCAATAAAGATGAAAACTGCGCCCGCAAGCCTGCAATTTCACCGCAAACCTGATAAGCGAAAAAAGCGAGAATAAGAAATAGAAATTTCGATGAAATGTTGCTTATAAACGAGGGCCAAAGCCCTCGTAACCAATAACAAAGCTCCATCGCTACTCAGTGATCTCTCGAATGAAACGCTCGAGCTTTCGCTTCCAATAATCAATAGATGTGCTAGCAGCCTCTTTACTATTCTCAAGATATTTATCGATACCTTCTTTGCCACCGGCCGCGTCGTAAATATAAGCACCGATCAGCCTCAGGCCGATAGCCTGAATAGTTCCGCCAGACACACGATTTACATCTTCATTTTGAAGTAATTCCATATTAGTTCTCTTAACTTTCCTTAGTCTAAAATCCTAAGCATATAATCTACACGCTTTAGGTCCGTTCATCGCACATCTATACGAGAATAGAAAAGATAACTAACAGCAGAGCCAAAGAAAACTGTACTGGTGTTCGGATGTTTCCAAGTCTTAAAGCGATTCCTCTTCACCAGCCTGGTATTCATCTTTGGGGCGAATATTTACCGAGTCATGCAGTTCTGAGTACACCAATACCGCTTCACCGCTTTTCAGGGAGTGTAAAACCTGATCAACTTTTTCATCAAAGGAGGCTTCTACTTCGCCGTAGTCGGTGCCTTCGCGCAGTACGAAAGATTCAACAATATTGCGGAGCGTGTCTGGGGCTAGCTCGGTGATGGGAATAATCATTCTTACCTCAATGTGTTGGCAGATATTGGCTGAACCACTCGGCAGCCCGTTGTTGTAACCACACTGTGGGCTTTAACAGACCACCTTGCATAAATCCCACGTGACCACCAAAGTCACTGAGTTCAAGGGTTACGGCTCGTGCCAAATCGCTGGCATCCGGCACCACTGACGGACTCATAAACGGGTCATCCAGGCTATGAAGAATAAGGGTTGGGCACTGAATCGCACCAAGAAACGGCAATGCGCTACATTTTTCATAGTAGTCAGTCGCATCAGCAAAACCATGCAGGGGTGCTGTGACTTTTTCGTCGAACTCCTGGAACGAAGATAACTGGGATGCCTGCTCAACCGATACGTTTATCAGGCCCCGGTAGTCCATACGCTGCATTTTCTTAATCAGCGTGGACTTCATACTTTTTAGCAAATAATTTTGATAAACACGGGAGAAGCCGGTGGCAATACTTTGGCTGCAATCGGCCAGTTTCATTGGCGCAGACACCGCAATAGCGGCTTGCAGCCATTTCTGTGCGGGGTTTTCGCCAAGTAACTTAAGCAGCATATTGCCGCCCAATGAAAAGCCAATGCCGACTTTAGGCAGTTGAGGAAAGCGCTTTTCCAGCCAGTCGAGAAAAAATACCGGGTCGCTGGTTTCGCCAGAATGATAGGCTCTGGGCTGACGGTTAATTTCGCCACTGCAACTGCGAAAATGCATCATGACGCACTGCCAGCCTTGCTGACTAAGCACGGCCATCATGTCGTTAGCATAGTGCGAACGTATGCTGCCTTCTAAGCCATGAAACATGACGACGACACCTTTTAAAGAAAAGGGTTGTGGTCCCCAAGCAAGATCGAGAAAGTCATCATCAGGAGTGGCAATACGCTCCCATTTAACCGACAACGGTAAACGTTTTTGTAAGAAACGTGGCCAAATAGTCTGTACATGACGATTGCGCGCCCAACGAGCCGGAGTGAAATCACTGCGACGTACAATGCCATGACCACTGTCAGGTTGTTTGATCACCGTGTTTACTGCCCGGCCTGCAACGACTGAATAACGGCGGTGATGCGCTTTACTGCTGCAGGTTGCTGGCGAAGCTTAAACAGGTTCACAAAACCCGCCACACTGCCATTTACGCCCTTTACCGGCACAGACTCAACAGTAAGGCGGTTAAACATGGTAGTAAGTGCTTCCTGCTGTTGCATTTCAATGGCCAGTTCTTCCTGCTTGAGGGCTTCGTAGGCTTTCTGATTAAACGGACGTGCCGCTTTTGCATCCCGTCGCTTCCCACGATGGCTTGTCAGCTGCGTGTCGGTATCAGCAATAGCGGCATGCAGCACCTGCCATTGATTCAGTGTAACGATCATACCGTTATCAAGGCACCAGCACAGCAGCAACAACATGTTCACATTCACCTGAAACTCGTCTTGCAACAACAACGCTTGTTCACTTACGCCGTCGCGACCGTATATCTCCAGGCTGTACTGCCAGAATGTATCAGCATTCAGATTCATAATTTGCCCTTGCTTCTTCCATGGTTTCCTGCGCATCCAGCCAGGCCATCTCGTGTTCTTCCATTGCTTGCTTCAGCGTCGTCTGCTCATCGAGCAGCGCCATCAGCTTCGCCTTATTCTGTTCTTCATAAAGTGAGGTATCGCCCAGAGATTCTTCGACCTGAGCCAATGCGGAAGAGGTTTTCTCCATCGCTTTTTCATGTTTTTCAATGGCCTTCTTAATCGGCGCAACGGAATTACGGAACTCCGCCTCGCGACGTTTTTCAGCCTTGCGATCTACTTTAGGTTTATCGTCTTTGGGCGCTGCCGCTTTGGCTTCGCTCTGCTGAGCTAAGATCCAGGTACGATAGTCATCGAGATCGCCATTGAATGGCTCCACCTGCCCACTGTCTACCAGATAGAAGTCTTCGCAAACTGACGACAATAAGAAGCGATCATGCGAAACCAGCACCATTGCGCCTTCGAAGCCCTGCAAGGCCATGTTCAGTGCATGACGCATTTCTAAATCGAGGTGGTTAGTAGGTTCATCCAACAGCAACAGATTGGGCTTTTGATACACGATCAGCGCTAACACCAGTCGTGCTTTCTCACCACCCGACATGGGAGCAACCGGCTCAAGTGCCTGATCGCCGTGGAAGCCAAAACCGCCCAAATAATCACGCAGTTGCTGCTCTGTGGCCTGCTTATCTAATCGTTGCAGGTGCAGGATGGCTGAAGCTTTCGGATCCAGCGTTTCCAACTGATGCTGGGCAAAATAACCCACGTTAAGACCTTTGGCGGTGGTGAAATCGCCCTGCATCGGGTCGTGCACGCAAGCCAGCAACTTGATCAGTGTTGATTTACCCTGACCATTGCGCCCCAGCAAACCAATACGACTACCGGGCACCAGATTCAACTTCACATTGTTGAGGATAACTTTTTCACCATAGCCCAATTTGATATCGCGCATCTGAATAAGTGGATTCGGCAGACCGGTAGGCTCGGCAAATTCAAAATTGAAGGCGCTGGCAGCGTGTGCAGGCAATATCTGCTCCATACGCTCGAGCTGTTTAATCCGGCTTTGTGCCTGTTTAGCTTTACTGGCTTTCGCCTTAAAGCGGGTAATAAACGACTCCAGATGAGCAATTTTGTCCTGCTGCTTTTGGTATTCAATGTTCTGCAAACGTAAACGCTCAGCCCGCTGTTTTTCGTAAGACGAATAGTTACCGGTATAGGCGATAAGTTGCTGCTGTTCAACGCTAACAATTTGCGCCACGGTATTATCGATAAAGGCTTTATCGTGACTAATAAGAATAAGTGTACCGGAATAGCGTTGCAGCCATTTTTCCAACCAGATAACCGCGTCTAAATCGAGGTGGTTTGTTGGTTCGTCTAAAAGTAAGAGGTCGGAAGGGCATAACAGAGCCTGGGCGAGATTAAGGCGCATGCGCCAGCCACCGGAAAAGTCGGTCACAGGCGCGTTTAGCTGTGCGGTAGTAAACCCGAGACCGGCAAGAATAGTCGCCGCCCGGGCTTCAACATCATAGGCACCGGCCTGCTCAAGCTGACCATGAAGTTGTCCCATCGCCTCGCCGTCATGACGAGCTTCGGCATCGGCCAGTTTTGCCTGACAATCGCGGAGAAGTTTGTCTCCATCGATAACATAATCAATGGCACTGCGGTCGACAGCCGGCGTTTCCTGCGCCACGCTAACGATGCGCCAATGTGCGGGAACCTGACAGTCGCCGGCATCGATGGACAATTCGCCCCGTAGCAGAGCAAAAAGGGTAGATTTACCACAACCATTGCTGCCAATCAGGGCCGTTTTGTGGCCTGGAAAAATTTGTGTGCTGGCGTGTTCTAGTAGCACCTTGCTACCACGCATCAGGGTTACGTCAGATAAAGTAATCATGCCTGTGCAGTTGTCCTCCGCGTTAAGCGGCGTATGATAGCAAACTCCCCGGTTAATGGCTTGCGTTTCACATGCTCATCACCATAATCCGGGAAGAAAATCAGCAACCCGTTTGCAACGAAAATTATTACGGAGTCTCCATGGCTGAAAGAAAGAAAAAACGATTTATTGCTGGCGCTACCTGCCCGAAATGTCAGGCACTGGATTCCATTATGTTGTTCTTTGAAAACAACGTTGAAAAACTGGAATGTGTGAAATGTGGCTACACCCAGTCACAAACCGATGACAAAGTAGAAGCCAAAACCCGCGCCGACGAAAACGTAATTGGCGTTTTCAAGCCACAGTAATTTGTCAGATTTACCCGTCTTGTGGGTAAAGCCTGTAGATTGCAGCCATTAACTGGCTGCAAATCAGTCTTGACTCACGCTCCACGAAAGTAAGTTATCGACTATTTTTCAAGTGGTTATCATTGCCACTTTGCATGTTTTATCGCTAAATCCACACTGGCATAGCAATTGAAGCTTCTGTCTATTACCCCCAATAGAGGTGAGCAACACATTATGGCTTCCCGTAAATCTCGTCGAGCTTTCAAATGTTTCGCTGTTATCGCCTGTGTGCTTGTAGCCGTTCGATTAAGCCTGCCATTCGCAGCCCAGTGGTACATAAACGACGTACTGGACGAAGGTGAGCAATTTACCGGTAGCGTGGGCGACGTAGATCTAATGCTTTGGCGAGGCGCCTACAGCCTCGATAGCGTGGTTATTCTCAAGCGCACGGGTGAAGTAGAACAGCCGTTCTTCGAAGCGCAACGTGTGGAGTTTAGCTTGCTGTGGTCTGCGCTTTTCAATAAAACAGTGGTCGCGCAAGTTTACCTTTCTCAACCTGAACTGAATTTTGTAGATGGTGGCAGCGAGGCCGCGAGTCAATCTGGTGAAAATGAAAACTGGCTCTACTTAGCTGATCAGCTCGTACCTTTAAAAGTCGACCGTTTCGAAATACGCAACGGCTCGGTGAATTTCTTTAACCCTGACGCCACGCCGGCTATTCATGTGCAGCTTCACGACATCAATGCAATTGCAAAGAACCTGGTGAACAGCCGCGACTTATCAAAAAACCTCATCGCAACGGTGCAAGCGTCAGGTAGCGCTGAAGAGCAGGGTACGATGACGCTTTCCGGTTCACTGAATCCTGCCACTAAACAGCCGACTTTTGACATTAATTTTCAGGCTAACGATGTCGCCCTCGTCAACTTCAAGAGTTTTCTCGATACCTATGCGCCCTTTGATCTGGAAGCCGGTACGCTAGAACTCGCTTTGGAATTGGCAAGCGATGACGGTGAGATATCTGGCTACGCCAAGCCTGTACTGCGGCAGGTGGAAGTGTTCTCTTGGAAAGGCGATGTGGAGCGGGATGACGATGGCTTTTTTCGTAGTATCGCCGAGGCATTATCTGGCTTTATTGCTGAGTTGTTCGAAAACCAGAGTGAAGATCAAATCGCCACTCGCATCCCTATTTCTGGTTCACTTAACAATGTGGAAACGCCAATATTTACAACCATCGTTGGCATTTTGAAGAACGCGTTTGTGCAGGCTATTCAGGGCGACCTGGAAAATAGTGTTGAATGGCGCGATGCGGAACAGGCGAAAGAGGAAAGTGAGAAAAACGAACAAAACAACGATGCCCGGGAATCAGAGCCTCCGGGCAACGAGACGCCATGATCAAGGATGTTGATGGGCCGTTGAGTCGACTTTGCGCGGTCGTCCACGCTTGCCTTCCGTCAATCGCCGACCGGTGACTTTTTCAATGCGCTTGATAAAACCCGGATCGCCCATCGCCAGGCCCATTTTAAGTGACTTGGCGATGTCGGCATCCATGTCCTCGTCGATGCACTGTAAACGTTCAAGGTGCATCGCACGTCGCGTTTCCGGCGTATTTGCCGTGCGTTCATAAGCGGCATGAGCCGTTAACATCACACTGGGAATGCCCAATGCGTTACTCACCACACTCGACCAGGCGTACTGTTCAGGATTATCACATAATGCCTCACGAACGGGTTGCTGTTCGATGTAGCGATACACTTCAATGAGTAATTCGTCGTCGAGTACTAATGCAGATTTATAACGATCACGCCAAATGGTGCCTTTTGTGCCATATCGCTGATGGTAGTATTGCGCGTACAAACGACCGGTAGCCTGAAGCATATGAGAAATGCCATCGCCGGTAGATGGCGTGCAAAGAAATGAAATACTTTCTTTCGCCGCACACCAGGCGTGCATGGCAACCTGATAACGGCTCGCATAACGCCCGAGATAATCTAGATAAGTCAGACGATCGGTATCGTCTTTGAAAGGCATGACACCCGTGCGCCCTGTACGCTGCACGAGCTGCGGAATTCCCGCCGGGGAGGTTCTGAGCTTTCTTGCCATGAATATCAATTCGTCAGCTAATTAAATAAGTTTATTTTTAAAGCGTAGACAAGAATTTCAGATATATCTAAAAGAGTCGGCGGATTATTTATAGCACCGCCGTTTTAGTAGTGCGGCGGCGGTGTTTCTTCAGTGAGCTTGGCAATGTTTGATGGCTCAAAACCTTTCACTTTTTCCATCACAAATCGCATTTGCACCTGCAGCTTTTCAATCTGGTACTGTTGGTCGGTCAGTGCGTCATTGAGGGTGTCGATAGTATGTTCCTGGAACGACACCTTGGTCTGTAATTCTTCGATGGCTTCCATCGCTTGTTCCAGTGTTAGTGATTCACTCATGTTCTATTGTCCACATTTCTGCTAGGCCGCTGCTGCTTTCTGAAAGGATTGTTTTCTTATCGACGAAGCCCACCGCATACACTACGGCGGTGGCAGGACGGGTGCCTTCTTTAGCAGCCACCTTCCATTCATCCACCTGCTCACCATTTTTCACATCCCACAAATAGATATTTCGTGAGGGTGAGCCAGTAAGTAAATACTTACCATCATCAGAGAAAACCGCATCGGTAAAAATTTTCTGGCGCGCAATATAATGCAGGTTACTCATCTGTGCACCTGTTTGTGCGTTCCAGATCTTAGCGCCTTGCTTACTGTCTGCAGTAAAGGCAAAACGCCCCTCATCATCCAGCGTTACCGAGGAAATTCGACTGCTGTGAGTGAATGTGTGAATAATTTGCCCCGTGCGCGTGCTCCAAAGATAAGCCACATAGTCATTGCCACCGGTTAGCGCATATTCGCCGTTGGGCGAAATGTCGACGGAATTGATACGCTCCTGATGCCCCAGAAATTCCAGACGCCGACCGGTTTCTGGCTCGAAGTACATAACCTTTCCGTTGGAACGGCCTACAAGAATACCCGTTCCGTTATTCGTTACGGCCACATCACGAATAGTAGATTCGTCGATCCGCCAAAATCCTACAGGCTCACCGCTTTCAATGCTCCACAATGCAAACGCCTCACGATCTGAGGTAACTACGAACTTGTTATCTGCAGAAATATGAATCGCAAGCACCAGGTTGTTGCCTTCACTTTGATGTTGCCAGTGAAAAAGCAGGTTGTTGTCTTTGTTGTGCCATACATTAATGCCATTATCGACACCGGACACCACGCTGTATTCACCGTTTGGTGAAATGTCGGCGGCATAAGCACCATCTTCAGCGTGCAGCCAGCGCTCCTCCGGCTCGGTTTCCGGTACTGAACAGGCACTCAGCAACACACTGAAAAATGCCAGTAATAGCGTAGTTTTGAACGATCGTCGATGAAGCATGTCTTATAGGTTTCGCTTTCAATGTCTCTGGGTTTACCATAGCATGGAACAAATCGAATCGATTTAGCAAAATGATTCGAAAGTGATCATTTTGCTAAATTCTTATGTTTATACCCACAACGAAAAATAATTTTTGGGTATATCACACAAACCCGTCGTACCCCGGGGCACGACAAAGATTTTATAATAATGGAGAAGTTTTTATGCGTAAGTCGCTTGTCGCCTTATCGACAGTAGCTGCACTGGGTTTGTTTGCCTGTCAGCCAAAAGAAGAAGCACCGAAGCAGCCTGCAGCAGAAGAAGCAGCGCAAGGTAGTGCCTTAGCTGACATGTCAGTAGAACAAAAACAAGCGTACGCCATGGGCGCAGGCATGGGTATTTTTGTAAATAACCGTGCAAAACAACAAGATCAAATCGGTCTTCCTTTAGATAAAGAGGCCCTGAAGCAAGGTTTCCTTGATGCCCTGGCAGATCAAAGCAAAATGACCCAAGGCGAAATTCAGGAAAATGCTCAAGCTGCTGAAATGGCAGTTCGCGCAGCGCAGCAAGAAATGGCTGCTAAAGCCGCTGAAGAAAACATCAAACTTGGTGAAGAGTATTTGGCAGAAAACGCGAAGAAAGAAGGTGTAACGGTTACTGATTCAGGCCTGCAGTATGAAGTACTTCAGGAAGGTACTGGCAAAAGCCCAACGGCCACTGATCAAGTTAAAGTACATTACCACGGCACCCTGATTGACGGCACAGTTTTCGACTCATCTGTTGAACGTGACGAACCTGTTACCTTCCCGCTGAACCGCGTCATTCCTGGTTGGACTGAAGGCGTACAGCTAATGAAAGAAGGCGCGAAATTCCGTTTCGTTATCCCTGCGGAATTGGCTTACGGCGAACGTTCTACTGGCCTTATCACACCTAATTCAACACTGATTTTCGACGTTGAATTACTGGAAGTGGTTGACGATTCTGAAGCTGAATAAGTCGCATAAGCAAGGGGTTCAATTTCCATTGAATTACCCTTGCTATGCATAAGATAAAGCCAGTCAGGTTGTCCTGACTGGCTTTTTTATATCCCCTTAAAAGCACGACAAAAGCAAAATACTTAGTGGCTTTCCCCTCGTCGGTTAACGGCACTGAGCTGACGCAAATTGGCTGCCTCAGTTTCTTTTTCAATAAGTTTGGCCGATGCTAAACCCGCCAACGGTTTCGCTTCATCACGCTGTAGATGCCCATCGGCACTTAATGACAAATAACGTCCACAGCAAACCCGTAGAAACGAAGTAAAGTTACCGACATCATGGTCGGCGTCCAACGATTCCAGATAAAGCTTGGTGACCAGCTGATTTACCGTCATTTCATCGCGACAGGCAATTTCCTGCAAAATATTCCAGAAGAACGTCTCCATGCGAATTGATGTCACCACACCCTCAATACGCATCGAGCGGGTTTTACTTTCC
Organism: Alteromonas sp. ABH2_165; assembly: GCF_056159945.1. Taxonomy (NCBI): domain Bacteria; kingdom Pseudomonadati; phylum Pseudomonadota; class Gammaproteobacteria; order Alteromonadales; family Alteromonadaceae; genus Alteromonas; species Alteromonas sp. ABH2_165. Next base: position 169,830 of record NZ_JBSWWF010000002.1, on the reverse strand, counting down.
CACAGGTCAGCGTCGGCATTAATGAATAATCCACACATCATCTTGTCCTCTAAACGTTCACATTTTGCATTACAGTAAAGCCATGAACTGACTTAACAACGCCGGGTGCGCAGGCCAAGCTGGACCTGTCACTAACTTGCCATCAGTAATGGCCTCGTCCATTTCCACCGTCACATAGGTTCCACCAGCCAGTTTCACCTCGGGTTCGCAAGCCGGATACGCCGACACGCGCTTGCCTTCGAGAACGCCGGCCGCTGCCAATAATTGTGGACCATGGCAAATGGAGCTTACCGGTTTATCGGCAACAAAAAAACTGCGCACCATTTCAATAACTGCATCGTTCAAACGCAGATACTCTGGCGCGCGGCCACCAGGAACGTAGAGCGCATCGTAGTCATCAGCGTTGATGTCTGCGAACGTCGCATTAAGGGCGAAATTGTGACCGGGCTTTTCGGTGTAGGTTTGGTCACCTTCGAAATCGTGAATAGCGGTTTTAACCGTGTCGCCGGCTTTCTTGCCCGGGCAAACCGCGTCTACGGTATGACCACAGGCCATTAAAGCCTGGTAGGGCACCATGTTCTCATAGTCTTCTACGAAGTCACCGGTAATCATCAGAATTTTGCTCATCGTCGTGTCCTTTAATTGGTTATCAACAATACTGCAGGTCTATCTGACCATATCAGTCCTTCCGGGCGGTAACATCATAATACTACAACCGCTATGTTACTGATCTACCTCACGATCAAGCAGCATGTCCAGAAGCACTAAGCTGTTGCTGTCACGCATCTGACTGCCATAGTCTACGTGTTCTTCCGGATGCTCAGGGTTTACCGTAATTTGCCATAAAGACTGAGTGCCATCAGGTCGGCCAGCATAACGTAAATCACCAATGGCAGTCGGGTTGGACGGAGAAACATACAGCCAGTCGCTGGTGAACCAGCGAAACCGTTCAATGTCGTCAGCCTGCACTGAGTCGGCAGGTAAAGATGGGAAATCAGCATCAGCATCCAGAGGTTTTACCGTATCGCCGGGGTAAATACGTGATTCTGAAAACAGCGGCAGCGCTATCGCATTAACGTGATACGCTTCGTCCGACTGATAGATTGTGCGCCATACAATCAGGTTACCAATGGTTGGCATAGCCTTCGCCCGTATCACCTGATGGCCGGTTTCATTGGCAATACGCTGCACTTCATACATTGCTCGCTGATGCTGATAAACACCAAAGCTAAAATACATGGCCACCAGCGTAGTGGCCGTTACCAGCCAGCGCTTGTGTCCGGATCGGGCTGTTGTCACAACGCCAATTAGCAAAGGGACGGTCACCAATAGATCAATGATGCCAATCACGTCCCATGCTTCCCTGAAATCAGAGAACGGCCAGTAAAGCTGTGTACCGTAAGACGTGCAGGCGTCGAGGAGCCCATGGGTGGCGTAACCCATGGTGGCGAAAAACCAGATTTCGCGGTAGGTTTGCCGCCGGTAAAACAGCATCCACAAAAACAGCGCGACGATAGCGCCGCCGAAAGGGATAAAAGCCAGAGAATGGGTAAACTGACGATGCAGTTTCAGCGCCATCATCGGGTCCTGGGACGAGCGGAACAGAATATCCAGATCCGGTGCCATTCCACCCAGCGCGCCAACAACAGCAGCCCGCTTCGTATCGGTTTTTTTACTGATAAAAAGCGCTGCGGTTGCTCCCAGCACTCCCTGTGACACCGGATCCATATTTTGTCCTTCTATCGATTACTGCGGATGAGGATTACTCATCATAAAACGGATAATCAATATACCCCTTTTCTTCCCCGGCGTAGAAGGTATCCTGATCAGGCTCGTTGAGTTCCACACCTTTTTCCATGCGCTCAGCCAAATCAGGATTAGCAATAAACGGACGGCCGAAGGCGATGGCGTCGGCATAACCCGACTCAACGGCCTGTTTTGCTGACAGTAGATCATAGCCGCCATTGGCAATATAAAAACCCTGCCATTTTTCACGCAGTGCTGTGAGGATCGCAAGATCCGGATTGCCTGCCGGCATACCCGGGAACCGCTCTACCATGTGCAAATATGCCAGGTTCAGCGGATTGATATAGTTGATCACTTCACTGAACGTGGCCAGCGGATCGCTGTCGGCAATGTCGTTCTGGTTACCCACCGGAGAAAGTCGAATGCCTACCTGAGATGCATCCCAGACTTTCAGTACGGCCCGGGTGACTTCCTTGAGAAAACGCAGCCGGTTTTCGATACTGCCGCCGTATTCGTCGTCACGAAGATTCGTTTTATCGCGCAGAAACTGATCGATGAGATAGCCGTTGGCTGCATGAATTTCAACGCCGTCGAATCCCGCTTCACGGGCATTTTCCGCGGCTTTCTGAAAGTCTGCCACGGTGGACTGAATCTCTTCTACCGTCATGGCCTTGGGTTCAGACGCGGGCTGTTTATCGCCGTCGAAAAACACATCCACGTCAGGCTTCACCGCAGAAGGGGCCAGCGGCTTAGCATTATCCGGCTGAAAATGACTGTGGCTAATTCGGCCCACATGCCAGAGCTGCAGAAAAATACGACCACCTTTCTCATGCACAGCTTCTGTGATCTCTCGCCATTTCTGCACTTGTTCGGCGCTGTAAATGCCCGGAGTACGAATATAACCTTTACCCTGAGGGCTGATTTGCGACGCTTCAGTGATCAGCAATCCACCCGAGGCGCGCTGCTGGTAATAGGTTACCGCCATGTCTGATGGAACATCGGTGCCATCCACTGCACGGCTACGCGTAAGCGGTGCCATAAAAACGCGGTTCTGTACGTCGACACTGCCGACGCTACCTTTATCAAATAATGTAGTCATTACCATTGCCTCCGTTTATACGTGCTGCTGGTCGTGCTTACCTTCACGAAGCTCTTCCACAATTTTGCGGCAGAAGGCAGGTAAATCATCCGGTGTACGACTGGTTACCAGTGCTTGATCGCAAACCACTTCCTCATCTACCCAGTTACCACCCGCATTAACAATATCGGTTTTGAGACTGGGGAAGGACGTAATTTTTCGATTATTTAAGACGTCTGCCTCCACCAGCATCCACGGACCATGGCAAATAGCAGATACCGGTTTATGCTGGGCAAAGAAATCACGAACAAACGTTACCGCTTTTTCGTCAGTGCGCAGGGTATCTGGGTTTTGCACACCACCAGGGAGGATGAGGCCATCGTAGTCTTTAGCATTTACTGCAGAAACTACTTTGTCTACTGAAAACGTGTCGCCTTTTTCATCATGATTCATGCCCTGAATGTCGTCGGCTTTCAGCGAAATAATATCAACTGTCGCACCTTCTGCTTCCACCGCTTCTTTCGGTTTAGTCAGTTCAATTTGCTCAAAACCGTCGGTTGCTAAAATAGCGACTTTTTTATCCTGTAGTTTATTACTCATGAATTCATCTCCTGTTTTGAAATGTATCCATGGCTACGGGGCTTTTACTGCTGAGGATTGTTTACAAACATTAAATCTCGCTCATCACAGCCTGAGGCAGAAACAACAAAGCCCTTCAATTGAAGGGCTTTTTGTAAAACATCTATTCACTATTACGTGTTGTCAGATAGCAGATGACGTCGGCGTTCCGGGCGTTTCCGTAACGTTGCGCAATGCTTAATCATTGTGTGACCTACCTTATATGCGGCGATACCGCCGACAAGCAGGGCTGCGGTTTTCACGCTATTAATGTGAACGAGAATGTCGATCATGCCGATTGCGAACAAAACCACGCCGGAGAGAAACAACATAAAGCCGACAATGGTAATGCCATTGGCCGTTAGCGTTTGATCGCTACGTTTTTCTTTTAACTGTGTTTGCTCATGCTGCATAATAATATTCACTCGTTTCCATGTTAATTATGGATAGTATTTCGACATACCCACCAACAATTCGTTCATTTTTTACGCAAAATAACCCTATAAACTTGTGTTTGCGCTGATTAACCACATTGCTTAGTGCTTATCGGCTCAAATTTATAATTGATTAGTTTTAAAATCATAAACATAGCGAATTTTTACTATGCGCACGCCACTCATCACCCGTAATGGATATCGGAAGCTACAAAACGAGCTCGACTATTTATGGCGGGAAGAACGCCCCGAAACAACCCGCAAAGTCACCTGGGCCGCGAGTCTCGGCGATCGTAGCGAGAATGCAGACTATCAATACAACAAAAAGCGTCTGCGGGAAATCGACCGTCGCGTGCGTTATTTACGCAAGTGCTTGGAAAACCTAAAAGTCGTCGACTATTCGCCTCAACAAGAGGGCAAAGTGTTTTTTGGCGCGTGGGTAGAAATTGAGAACGACGATGGTAAAACCATGACGCTGCGCATTGTCGGGTACGATGAAATTTTTGGTCGTAAGGACTATATTTCCGTGGATTCACCCATGGCACGCTCATTGATTGGTAAATCGGTAGACGATGACATCACAGTGAAAACAGAAACCGGTATCTTCGAGTGGTGGATAAACCGCATTTGGTACGATACCGAAGACAAAGTTTAACGTCACCTGCGTAAAACAAAGGATTCACTGAGATAAACAGCATTAACCATGAATTCATCAGTGATATACTTGCGCACCAGTGAATACACCCAATATTTAGTCGGGCCTGACGACCCGGCAGGACACAAATTTAAAGGCCACAGAGCTTACTATGATTATCAACAAAATTGCCGAAGAACTCGCTGTCAGCCCTACTCAAGTGCAAGCGGCCGTTTCACTTTTAGATGAAGGCTCAACGGTGCCGTTCATCGCTCGATACAGGAAAGAGGCAACACAGGGACTAGATGATTCTCAGCTTCGAAACCTGGAACAACGTCTCACCTATCTTCGCGAACTGGAAGACCGTAGAGGCGTGATCCTTAAGTCTATTGAAGAGCAAGGTAAGCTTTCTGATGAACTGAAAACCCAGATTGTTTCCGCCGACAGCAAAACCACGCTGGAAGATTTGTACCTGCCTTACAAGCCCCGCCGCCGCACCAAAGGCCAAATTGCCATTGAAGCCGGTTTAGAGCCGTTAGCCGACAAACTGTTTAGCGACCCCACTCTGACCCCAGAAAATGAAGCTGAAGCGTTTATCAGCGCAGACAAAGGCATTGCTGATACTAAATCAGCGCTGGAAGGCGCACGCTATATTCTGATGGAGCGTTTTGCAGAAGACGCCGGTCTGCTGGCAAAAATCCGTGCGTATCTTAACGACAATGCGTTCGTGACCAGTACCGTAGCACCGGGCAAAGAACAGGAAGCGATTAAGTATAAAGACTACTTTGAGCACCAGGAAAAACTGAAATCTGTTCCTTCACACCGCGCATTGGCCATGTTCCGTGGTCGCAACGAAGGCATGCTGCATATTCAGCTTAATGCTGATCCGCAAAATGAAGACGCCACAGCTCCTTCACACTGCGAATTTATCATTGCCGAACACTATGGCATTGCGGACAAAGGCCGTGCTGCCGACGCATTTTTAAAGCAGGTTGTACAATGGACCTGGAAAATCAAAATTGCCCTGCACATGGAAACAGAGCTTTTCTCCACGCTGCGTGAACAAGCGGAAGAAGAAGCCATTAGCGTATTTGCTAAAAACCTCAACGACTTGTTGATGGCTGCACCAGCAGGTGCGAAAACGACCATGGGCCTTGATCCAGGTCTGCGTACCGGTGTGAAAGTGGCTGTGGTTGATAAAACAGGTAAAGTGGTTGCTACCAATACCATTTTCCCACACGCACCGCAGAATGCTTGGGACAAGTCCATGCGCACGCTTATTAATGTGTGTAAGCAGCATAAAGTAGAGCTCATCAGTATTGGTAACGGTACCGGTTCACGGGAAACCGACAAACTGGTGGCTGAAATGCTTAAAGCAGCGCCAGAACTGGGGGCGCAGAAGATTATGGTGAGTGAGGCCGGTGCATCGGTCTACTCCGCATCTGAACTGGCTTCCAAAGAACTGCCGGGGATGGATGTATCACTGCGTGGCGCAGTGTCTATTGCCCGTCGCCTGCAGGACCCTCTCGCCGAGCTGGTAAAAATTGAGCCTAAAGCCATTGGTGTTGGCCAATATCAGCACGACGTAAGTCAGAGCCAGCTGGGTAAATCCCTCGACCGCGTGATTGAGGACTGTGTAAACGCCGTTGGCGTTGATTTGAACACCGCGTCTCCCGCACTGCTTTCTTACGTGTCTGGTTTAAACAAGACCTTGGCACATAACATTGTGTCTTTCCGTGATTCCAACGGCGCATTCCCAGACCGTAAAGCATTGCTGAAAGTGGAACGACTTGGTCCTAAAGCCTTCGAACAGGCGGCAGGCTTCCTGCGCATTACGGCGGGCTCAAACCCACTGGATGCTTCATCCGTTCACCCAGAATCTTATCCTGTGGTCGACAACATTGTTGATCGCACCCAGGTTGCGGTAAACGATTTGATTGGAAACACCGATCTGCTGCGTAAGTTAGCACCGGAAGACTTCACCAGCGACGCGTTTGGCTTACCAACCGTAAAAGACATTCTGAAAGAACTCGACAAGCCGGGCCGCGACCCGCGCCCAGAGTTTAAAACCGCCACCTTTAAAGAAGGCGTGGAAACCATTAGCGATCTGAAGCCAGGCATGATTCTAGAAGGCGTAGTCAGTAACGTGGCTAACTTCGGTGCCTTCGTTGACGTGGGCGTACATCAGGATGGACTGGTACACATTTCTGCACTGACGAACAAGTTTATCTCTGACCCACGTGAAGTGGTGAAAGCCGGTGATATTGTGAAGGTAAAGGTATTGGAAGTGGACGTTCAGCGTAAGCGTATTTCATTTACCATGCGTTTGGACGACACACCAGCACCGGCAGCGGAAAAACGCAATGCGGGCGGAGCCGGTAAACCGGCAGGCAAGCAGGGCAAAGGCCGTCAGCCAAACCGTAACAACAACGGTGGTGGCAACCGTCAGGCGCAATCGCCAGCAAATGCCGCCATGGGTAATGCTTTTGCAGATGCGTTCGCGAAGGCGAAGCAGAAGTAAAGTTGAGACCTAATACAAGAAAGCCAGCTTAAATTGCTGGCTTTTTTCGTTTAAGAATAAGTATCACCACTAGGCGCTAACAGTAAAGCCACCTGCATTTGGGGTCACTGTAGCTTTATAGAACCCCTGAATGACACCAATCCGCGACTGCATTTCTGCCGATGGCATAACGTCTTCATTAGCCATTTCCAACGGCCGAGAGCCTTCAGCTTGCACACTGATTTCACCTTCCCCCGCAATCGATGAAACTTCAGCCCCTTGCTCATCACCTGAGGCTGACGAGCTGGCCATTTCAGCTCTGGCCTCATTGGCTTTTTGGGCCGCTTCGGCGGCGACTTTTAAATCTTGAGATGAAGGCTCAGCCGGTGCTAGCGCAGCAGCACGAACTTGCTCCATTTTCTGGATTGTATCTTCAGGCGTAGCGGCTTCAGACACGTCAATACTGACTTCACCACCCGTAGCATAACGTTTGTTATCAGGGCCGGTTTCGTATTCATATTGCGGCGAACCCGCATACTGACCACCACGGGCTGCATGCGCCTGTTCGTGTTGGCGTACTTCCTGGTCTCGCGCTTTGAGTTCTTGAATTTCGTCCTGTTCAGCTTGTTGTTGCTGTTTTTCTTCCGCCGACTCTCTACCCGCGCTTTCCTGATTGGCGTTATCAGTGCCCGTTTCCGGGTTGTCTAGATTGTCGTTTTGTTGCAACGCGTCAGCGCCGGCATCAATCTGAATTTGCGGACGCTCATAGGTGACCGGCGCAGGCTTTTGCCCCGGCGTACGGGCGCGATCGGATTCAGATCCTAACCCCTGCTCAGCAGCGCCTTGGTCAGCATCTTTAGATGGCGGAATGGTGTCTTTTAATAGGTTGTCACGACGCGCAGATTCGGTGTTCACATTGGCTGTGGAGAACACTAATGACGTTGGAATAGGCGTGACAATATTCATACTGTTATTAAGTCAGTGTGTCGATAATCGTACCAACAGTATCGAATGCCGTATCTACAACCTTGGCAGATGCCAGTGCATTCTTACTATTAATTTGCAGCGAAATTAGGTCATCGGTCACGCTGCCTACATTTTGCGGAAGTGTATTTCGCACATTAGACAAACTATTGAGTGACGCATTAGCCAATACATCGCCGGTGCCATTAAGCTCGACACTGGTCTGGGCTGCGCGCTGCGCTAAATTTACGGAAGCCTGTGTCATTCCCTCATAAGCGTTTTGAATACCGCTCATGCCAGACACAATCGCCGAATTGATATTATTACCAATAATGCTCGACATACTTTTCTACCTCTAGGTAACCAATGTAAAAATCAGGCAAATTAACATTGATTACTGAACCTCAACTTCACTCTCTCATGTTCAATTATTAACCAAAATCCAAAAAATGAGAAGTCTGAGCAAGAAAAAATGTGGATTATCTTTAGAGTCCAGGAAATTTGAGCACTCTTTATTGGTTATCCAGCTTCATCTTTATCGGCAAAACATCCTCGAGCGGGCATGGAAGCAATCAGCTTAAGCTGTGTGGTCCAATAATGAATATCATCTGCATCTGAAGAGGCGTTAATGCCATTTAACAGCAAACTCAACATCGCAACGAGCGAACCACTTTTAGAAAGAACGGGCACTGCCACTAAAACCTGTTGCGCATTCGAAGCAGAGGATATCGCGTAGCCACGTGTACAGGTTTGAGTAGTGATTTTTTCAACGCGCAACGCATCCCATTCTTGTTCAGAAGTAGCTGTTTGAAACATCCCTGAGTAATCAGATTGATAGGCTAACATAATGTGACCAGGCGCAGAGTCTAACAGTGAGAGCCGTATTCCGGGTCTTATCAGCGCCATGCTGGCACTGTTCATACATACGACATCGAGAACCAGAGCAGAATCGGTAGCAGGAATGCAGAGTAAAGCCATATGTGGGGTATGCTCAATCAGTTCTGCCAGTGGCGAGGCTAGCTGGTTTTGATATTTTTGAATTGTTGGCGGGACAATGCCCATCGTATGAAGTCTGTTGTCAACATAAAAACGAGTACCGTTTTTAGCGATAAGATTTTGACTTAAAAGTGTTTTCAGTAAGCGGAAAATGGTTGAACGGGGTAGCTTCAATGCGCCTTCCAGCTCCAGCGACGACATTCCCCGCTCAGCTCGAATTAATAAGCGATAAAGCCGAATTGCCTGATAGACACTGGGGATAACATATCGCTGCATAGACAGTTCGCCATTTACAAAAAACAAACCAAACAATAACCTAAAGAAAACATTAAATCACCAATTGCCACCGGTGGCAATTGGTGATTTAAGTTTTGTTACGAGAGGTGCGCTGAGATAATGCTAGATATTAGGGGAGATTTTGTAATCCATAGCCTGAGGAGTTATCCATGGGTGCAAGAAGCTGGAATGGAAAGTACTGCCGATAAAACCTTAAGAAGCTACCGGCAGTGTTCGGGGGGCTGTATTTGATGCTTTTAAACCGCACCAGCGAATTGCCGGATAATGTCGGCAGACTGTTGCGGATGGGAAATAAACGGCGCATGGGATGCGTGAGGCAAAACCACCGTGTCGCTTTGCGGATGTAATTCACAAATACGATCTATTCCGCTGGTAGGCACCAAACTGTCTAGGCGACCGTAAATACGCAATGTTGGCTGGCGGATCCGACCAATTTGATCCCGTAAATCTTCCGAAGACAGCAACCCTAATGCGGCTTTTAGCGCATCAAGATCTGGCGTTGGGTACGCCGTAATACTCTCGCGAATCGCTTTCATATCTTTTCGCGCGGTATCACTACCCATTGCCTGAATCGCTAAGAAGCGCTCAAGGGTTTTCTGATAATCCTTCGCAAGCTGCGTCTCAAACTGAGCGAGTAAATCTGCATCAATTCCTGGCCAGCATGGTCCGCTGACAAAACGCGGCGTTGATGCAATGGTGATAAGTCCGCTGATTTTATCGGGGTTATCCAGCGCTAATTGCTGGGCAACCATGCCGCCCAAAGACCATCCAGCGACAATGCAGTTGTCTGGCAAATACGGTAACAACATGTCTGCGACAGACGCCACCGAATAGGTTTGTTGAGGAACAAGGCTATTGTTTTCTCCGAACCCCGGTAAGTCGATAGTGGTTATACGAAATTCTTCTTCCAGCAGAGGAATAAAATGCTCAAATACGCCGCTATTCATTCCCCAGCCATGTAACAGAACCAGATCTTTTCCTGTACCACGGGTACGGCTGACGAGATTTTCTGAAACGTTAGCATTTAACACTGATGACATCCTTTAAACTATGCCTGCAATTTTGCCGCTTGCACTACTGTCGGGCCGACAGGAGCTACGTGTTTTATGCGACTTCCCAATTTAGTTTGTATGCTGTGCAATCAATACAGTGACACACCGGTATGTTCGTTCTGCAAATTTGATACCCGCTTTTTGTTACAGCTTAATTATAGAGGTAATTTACTGCGCTATCCGGCAATCAGCCAGCAATTTCGTCATACCGGTTACAGCTGCCTGAGAGCCTGCGGTGAGTACGTTTGGCCCTTTAATACGCTGATCCATAATACCAAGTTTAAACGCTGTCTGATAAGCCCGTCTATTTTAGCAAACTGGTTTGTGGAGATGTGTTTGAATGACGATTCACTGCTACCAGATTGCCTGCTACCTGTACCTATTCAGTTACGTCGGTTTATACGGCGCCAGTTTAATCAATCTACTGAAATAGCACGACAGATAGGCAGAGCCATTGATCGCCCGATAAACACTGATTGGGCTTGCCGTACTGGCGGTAAAACCCAATCGGGCTTATCTCGGGCCGAGCGCTTACTGAATCTTCGGCAGGCATTTACCGTTCAGGTACCAGAAAACGTTCACCATGTTGCCATTATCGACGATGTAATGACCACCGGCACCACCGCCGATGTACTCGCCCGCCAGCTCCGCGCTCACAATCCCGATCTCATAGTGGAAGTGTGGGCCATGGCCATCACGCTGAGAAAACCACTGACCCAGGCCAGGTTGTAGGTTTCGCTGAAGGGCGAGCACTTTCGCCGGGGGAGGAGTTAACATCGAGGACACGGCGTGAATCCTTCCCTGGAGCCTCGGCCGCCGCATCCCTGCGGCGGACGGTCCTCGCTGCTAATTCCTTCCTCAGGCAACAGGGCTCACCTATCGCCTTCCGCCTAGCGACTACCGACTACCGCGTCAGGTGTGACGACTGATAGATGGCGTTACTCATCAGTTTGCCGGTGCCGTACCAGTAGCCGCGGAAGAGGTTGTTGTCGACAAAGCCGATAACCACGCCGCGGCCTTTCGGCTGCGTCAGTACCGAGGCGGTATTGCCAATCATGTCTTCAAGCTGTTTAGCACTGTAGCCTGCCAACAGGGGTGTTTCGGTGTAATGTCCCGGCAAGGTAAACGGGTCTTTATCCGCTTTCACGATCATGTTGGTGGTTTTGAACACCGGCAGCATGTTATCGCTGTAACCGAAGAAAATTGGATGGGTAGGATCAATCGTCGTTTCATACACCGCCCCTGCAATGATCTTGCTCGCACGCAGTGCAGCTTTGTCAGCATAGTGCAATTTATCGGTAGGGAAGGCGCCATCTACTTTGTCTCTCGACACAATCTCTGCGTTTAACCATCCTTTTTGTGCAAAGTAACGCAGTGCCGTTTTCTGACCAATCAGTACCCCGCCGTCTTTAACCCAATTACCAATAGCGTCTGTCACAGATTCACTAAGATCACCGTAACTGCCACTGACAAAAAAGATATGAGAGTAATTATCCAGGTTGGTGTAGCGCAATCGCGATTGTTCAATAATGGTGGGAGATAAACCAACGCGGGTATCCAGATAATGCCAAATCTCACCGGCTTCAGATGAATTAGTGCCTTCGCCGCCCACCAGCAACACCCGTGGCGCCTCCACGCGAGACAAGGTGCGCCCGCCAAGATCTGAGCCTTTCGATGTCAGACCGCTTTTAATGCCGTAAACCGTCACACCAGAAAGTACAGCACCACTTTTCAGCTGAGCGATAAGATCGTCAGGTTGTTTTAGTGCAGTAGGAACAACCATTGTGCCAGCGGCAAAGTCATAGGAGCTCCCATCACTTAACAGAGCAGTAAACGGGGCTTCGGTGCTTTTTACAATGGCACCCGCTTCCAATAGATGCTGCAACATGGCGGGTGAATAGTAGTCATTCCATTCAAAGGCATAAGCATAGGCGCCAGCAGGAATAGCTGCCTCAGATGCAGCGTTCAGCTGTGATGCAGTTTTAACGCTACGCCCTTCACGCTTGGTCAGAATGCTGTAATCGAGGTCGAATGCCAGGGCAATATTCCAATTAGACACATCGTAAAATGTGTTTTCTGCAAACGACTGACGGGTAGAAAACAGACTTTTGATCAAACGGTATTTAGGCTGGTTGTAACTCACCACAATACTGCCCTCGGGATAAGCCTGCTCGCCGGCTTCCACTTCTTTCTGACTGTAGCCATAAGCAATTCCATGCTGATCTAAAATCGACACCAATGCGTCTAAACGCCCTTTATCATTTGGCGCAGAAATGATGGCACCGAAGTCATCGTCATCTTTGATGGCACTCGCGGTTTCGTTAAAGAAGCTGTTTTCGTAATCCAGAATCGCCGGCTTGTTCGCCAGCGCGCCTCTCATGGTACTAAGGCTTGCCGTAACGTGATTCTGTATTGTCTGGGCAAAGGGGAGTTCGCCATTTACGGTATCTTGTACATGGCCGCGGCTACTGGCTTGCTCAAACAAAATCCCAATACTGCCCATGGAATCCGGATACGACGAGCCTTTTCCGTAATAGAAATCATCAAATCCTTCTTCAGAAAAATACAATTGACCCGCATCGTCGAAAGCCTCGGCATGGAAAGCCGCCAGCGCCTCTGTCAGACGCACGTTGCCATCGGGCGTGTTCGGATTTTTGCGTGAAGGCACACCAGGCTGGAAGAAGAATGTACTGTCAGGGCCCATTTCATGGTGATCGGTAAGAATATGCGGACGCCACTTTTGAAACTGTGCAATGCGAGCGCGGGATTCAGGATGTGTAAGCAGTAACCAGTCTCGATTTAAGTCGAACCAGTAGTGATTTGGTCTGCCAGATGGCCAGCCTTCACGGTGTTCACGGTGTTCACCGTCTGCATTTAAATTTTTGCCCTTATGCATGTTTGCCCATTGAGCAAAGCGCGAAAGACCATCAGGATTGAGGGAGGGATCGAACAGCACCACGTTACTGGCAAGTAGATCTGACACCATTTTATCGTTGGTGGCGGCAGCCAAATAATAGGCCACAACCAGCGCGGCATTACTGCCTGAGGGTTCGTTGCCGTGAATGCTGTAACCCATGTAAAGGAACAGAGGGGCATTTTTTGCGGTTTTTGCCCCATCATTCACCGACGCCAGATGCTGTTCACGCCATTGTGGCAATTTCCCTTTGTTTTCCGGGGCGGTGATGGTTAACAATAGCAGCGGGCGGTTTTCGTGCGTTTTACCGGTCTCTTCCAATGATACCCGGTCTGATGATTCAGCCAGCGCTCGCATGTAGGCAACCAGTTGATCGTGGCGAACATGCCAGGTACCCACTTCACTACCCAAAAACGATTCAGGTGTGGGAACAGCGGGGTCAAATTCAGTGCCTGTCGGCAAATAGGCCACAGCGGGTTTACCACCGGTATCTTTAAAGTCCGGGGCTGCTGAAACCGAAAAGCCGGTGACTAAAAGCAACGCCGAAATCCATTTACCCGTTCGTTTGAAATATGAAGTCATTTTGGGTTTCCTGTTGTTTTTTGTACTTTTGACCACACCTGTATGAATGCTCGCAATACTTGACTGTTTTAGTCAGGTAAATTTGTTATTATATGCACATAACGATGCAACGTAGGATTTGTTAATGATTACTATATCAGAAGGCGCTCAGGCTCACTTCGCAAAACTGTTGGAAAAACAAGATGCTGGGACGAACATCAGAGTGTTCGTAGTTAACCCGGGAACCTCCACAGCAGAATGTGGCGTGTCTTACTGTCCTCCGAGTGCGGTTGAGCCCGGCGATATTACCTTGCCGTTCAATGGTTTTGATGCTGTTGTTGATGCCGAAAGCGCCCCTTTTCTGGAAGAAGCAGAAATTGATTATGTGACTGACCAAATGGGTTCACAGCTCACATTAAAAGCGCCAAACGCGAAAGCGCGCAAGGTTGATTCAGACGCCCCGCTGGTAGATCGTGTTAGTTACGTCATTGAATCTGAAGTAAACCCGCAGCTTGCCAGCCACGGCGGTAAAGTTGTGCTACTTGAAATTACCGAAGACGGTCTCGCCATACTGCAATTTGGTGGTGGCTGTAACGGCTGTTCAATGGTTGACGTAACCTTAAAAGAAGGTATCGAAAAACAACTGCTGGACCAGTTCCCTGGCGAACTTACTGGCGTTCGTGATGCCACTGAGCATGAAGCTGGTGAGCACTCTTACTACTAACTTCAGTAGCTCATTTGCGGTGGTTAGCGAATGAATTTATCAGACCGGTCCCTTACTGCTTTACATCGCAGTTGGGGCCGATTTAAATTTGGGCTGGTGCTGTTTATTATTGGCGCCACGCTGCTGATGACCGTCAGCCACTTTCACGCCGCTATTTACTACCTTTCTCTCATTATCCTTTTTGTAGGGTTTGTCATTGCCATGAGCGGCTATCTGACTATTCTGTGGCAACGGCTTAAAGGCATGAATCCAGCGAACAAACGCAAGGATTACGACCCGTTCAAGTAGGATAACCGCAGAGCAAGCGGAAAGCTCAGGTTTGCTCAGTCAATGCATCCTGCTTCGACAGTTTCCAAAACTCCCAGCCCAATGTAACGCCCCGGGCAAGCAAAAATGCCAGCAATGCATACCACAACGCCACATTGCCGTAATCTTTGAAATACCACCACACCGGAAAGAACACCAGCAACGCACTGATTATCATGGTATTGCGCATCGCACCCGAGCGCGTCAGGCCCACAAACACCCCATCGAACAGAAAACACCAGTGACCGGCAAGAGGCATCAACACCATAAGCGGTAAATAAGATGCAGCCGTAATCCGTAGCGCTTCAATATCGGTAAGTAAGGCGATGATGTCGCTTCCGGCCACAAAAAACATCAACGCATAAACCAGAGCAAATATTGACGACCAGAATAGGCCTCGATTCGTACAGGCTACCAGTTTACGTTGATCTTTTGCCCCCGCAGCCTCGCCCACTAAGGCTTCCACCGCGAACGCGACGCCGTCTAAACCCACAGCGATGAGCACAAAAAACTGCATCAAAATGGCGTTCACGGCGGCGGCCGTTTCACCAATGCGCGCGCCTTGTATCGTCAGAAATGCCAGACAAGCCTGCAATGCCAGGTTACGAAGAAGCATATCGCCGTTCAATTTCAGCAGCACTTTACGGGCGGCGCTGTTAAACCAATCGAGGGCTGGCAGGTGACCTTTTGTGAGGCGTAACGCCACGGCTACGCTCATCAGCATCATAGTGTATTCAGCGATAACACTCGCCAGGGCAACGCCCCTTACTGACATATCCAGTCCGTAAACGAACACGATATCCAGTGCGGCATTCAGCAGATTTCCGACAATTTGAATAACCAGCACCTGCCGGGTTTTCTGCTGACCCACCAGCCAGCCAATTAACGCCAGATTCAGCATTGCCGCAGGCGCCCCCCATACCCGCACCGAAAAATACATTTCGGTAAAGCCAGCCACGTCTGGCTGTGATGACGCCAACGCTTGACCAGCCCATAGAACGGGCTGTTGAAGCAGTATGATCCCTAGCCCTAAAATGAGAGCAACAGCGCTGGTTTGCCAAAGCACTTTGGCAGAACGCAACAGGGGCGCGTCTTGATCACCCTTCGCCTGTGCACTCAGGCCAGTCGACGACATACGGAGAAACCCGCACACCCAGTAGATTTGCGTGAGGATCAATGTTCCAATAGACGCACCTGCCAACATGGCTGATGAATCCATATGCCCCATTACAGCCGTATCAACCAGTCCGAGTAATGGCGTGGTGATATTGGCCAGAATCATTGGAAAAGCGAGCGCTAACAGATTTTTATGGGCTTGCCAGCCCTTGGCTTGTGTCGTGGTCAAAAAAACAGTACAAACTTGAGGAATGTGCATGCAGCTTATCAGAAACTTGATGTCATCGGTGACAAAAGGCGCGTTAATCGCCGGTTTTGGGTTATCGGCAATGATGGGCTCGGCTCATGCTGACGACAGCGCGGTTATCCTGCTTTACCATCATGTTTCAGACAGCACACCGGCCAGCACCAGTATTTCGCCAGAGCAATTTAAAACGCACATGACCTACCTGGCCGAAAACTTTCATGTGATGCCGCTGCCTGACGTGGTCGCAGCGCTACAACAAAAGAAATCATTGCCCCCCAAAACCGTTGCCATTACTTTCGATGATGGCTATCGCAACATTCTCGAGAACGGGCACCCGATTTTGCAATCATTGTCACTCCCGTACACGGTATTCGTGAATCCTGACGAGATTGGCCGCCTGAGCAATCAGCTCACCTGGGACGATGTAAAAGCCATGCATGAGGACGGTGTCGACTTTGCCAACCACACGCTTGACCACATTCATATGCTCAACAGACTCCCGGATGAAAGCAAAGCGGCCTGGCTTAAGCGAGTATGGGGTAATGTGGAAGAAGCCGAGCAAAAGCTTGAATCTCATATTGGCGAGTCGCTCAAATATCTGGCGTATCCCTTCGGTGAATACAACGAAGTGCTGGCAGAAAAACTGGCAAGTAATGGCTATGTGGGGTTCGGACAGCATTCTGGCGGCGTGAGCAGTTACAGCGATTTTACCGCACTGCCCAGATTTCCTGCCGCGGGTCGTTTCGCGAACATGGAGCCCATCAAAGTAAAAATGAACAGTTTGGGAATGCCGGTCACCGCCAGTGGTGTTGATGATCCTGAGCGCACAAATCCAATAATCGACGAAACCATTACGCTAAAAATAGACGGTGATGATGTGAGATTGAGCCAGGCAGCCTGTTATTTTCAAAACGAAAAACTACCGATTGAAGCGGGATCCGGCACACTTTCCTACACGCTAAACACCGTGCTACCCACTGGCCGTTCCCGCATAAATTGCACCGCGCCTTCTAATTCTCAGAACCGCCGCTACTACTGGTTTTCGCAGCCGTTCTTCGTTTCACGCCAGGATGGTACGTATCCTGACTAATCAGGCGGCTTGATCTAGCCGAGTGGGGCGACGCCTTTAGTCATTTGCATAAAAGGCGGAATTTCTTGCCGCGGCTTAAAGCCGATAGCTTGATAGAAATCGATGGCGCGTTTATTACCGGTATGAACGTCTAAAACCACAGACAGCTTACCCATTTCCCGCGCCATCCGTTCTTTGAAACGCACTAAGGTGGTTGCAATACCATTACGGCGAGCGCCGGCAGCAACAGCCAGGTGACCGATTGCCAATTCGAGCACCAGCGGTGGGTTTAGTGCAATGGTGTAGGTTTGACTCCGCATAACCACATCAATGGCTTCATCCAAACCGTAAAAATCGGTAATCGATGTCAGCGTATCTCTGTCGAATTGCGCGGGAAGTTTGTCATGCCAGGAAGAAATAATACCGACGATTTGCTCGTCGATGCAGGCGACCCAGTGATTTGCGTAACCATATTGGCCTGTACCACGGTTCCAGGCTGTGATGAGGAAATCGTAGGCGCGTTCACGCTCTCCGTTCCCGAATATGTCGATAAGTAAATGCTCTCCGGCGTCTAACAATAAGGGAACGGCGAAGTCCATGTCCCCTGCCTCGGCCTGTCTCACTACTACTGTCATGCATACTATCGAGATAAAACAATCTTGGGCATGTCTGCAAGAATTTGCTCACTGTCACTGATTGCTAATTTTCCCGGCTCCATTGTTGGTTTAAATCGCCCGATGACTTCAACATCAGGTCCGATAACTACCACAGAAGCACTATGATCAACCAAGTAGGCTTCTTTTTCGGTATCTTCAGACAATGCATACATCAATCCTAAATTCCTGACAAGAGGGAAGATTTCAGCGTGTGGTCCGGTTGCAGCAAGAAAATCTTTATTAAAAAAACTGATATAGCTGTTAAGCCTTTGAATCGTATCTCTTTTGGGATCAACCGATATGAAAAGCACTTGTATATTAGATTTTTCTAATTTAGACGAAAGTACAGGCCAGATTTTCTTAAACGAAGCCAGCGTTGTCGGACAGACATCCGGACAATAAGTGTAGCCCAGAAAAACCAAGGTCCATTTTTTTTTGAGATTTTCGCGGGTAAAAGGGTCGCCATTAGCATCAGCAAGTGTGAATTCATCAATGGCTTTCGGTGCAGGGTAATACTGAAAATAATCCACCGTATTTTCATCAGCTTCAGGCGGTGCGATATAAATCGCACCATAAATGCCGGCAATCAGTGCAACAATGGCGACGATACCGGTAAGGGTTCTTTGCGTCATAACGTTATTGGCATGTAGTGATCGAATAAAAGCACCACAAACAATAGCATGAGATGAACAATCGAATAACGGAATGTTTTGATTGCCGTATCTTCTTCACAGGCGAATTTAAGCCGGTATGCCCAGGCACAGAAACCTGCGTTCAGAACCAATGAACCAATCAGATATATCATGTGAGACATGCCCACCAGATACGGCAACAGGCATACCAAGACCAGCAAAATGGTATATCCGAGCACCGATGTTTTGGTGAATTCTTCGCCATGCGTAACAGGCAGCATGGGAATGTTTGCCCGGGCATAATCTTTCTTGCGATGAATAGCTAACGCCCAGAAATGAGGCGGCGTCCAGGTAAACACAATCAGAACCAGCAGTAGCGCGTGGGCGTGCACCTCATTGGTGACGGCAGTCCAACCAAGCAGCGGCGGTGCAGCACCGGCTAGCCCGCCAATCACGATATTCTGTGGTGTCGCACGCTTTAAGAACATGGTGTAAATCACCGCATAACCTACCAAACTGGCCAGGGTAAGCATGGCGGTAAGCATATTAACCCACGCAGATAAAATGACGAATCCAGCAGCACCTAGTATCGCAGCAAACCAAAGCGCACGGTCTACAGACACTTTGCCTTTCACCACAGGCCGGTTTACGGTTCTCGCCATCATGCCGTCGATACGATGGTCGACAACATGATTTATCACCGCAGCTGATGAGGAGAGTAAGCCGATACCGGTCATTCCCGCCAATAGAACTTGCCATTGCACCCAGCCTTCAGTGGCAAGGCACATACCGACTAATGCTGTTAGCAGCAATAGCATCACTACCTTTGGCTTGGTGAGTTCATAGTAATCTCGCCAGTTCGCCTGCTGATAGTTAATCTCACGCCGGGTTGTTGCTGAAATAGATTTAGCCATGAATTTCTCCCTGCACTCTGGACACCTGATAGGTGATCCACACCATGACCAACAACAGGCAAGCCGCGACAATATTATGTGCCACCGCCACCAGTACCGGCAGACTCAGGAGAATGTTGCTCACTCCAAGTGTTACCTGAATCATTAATACACCCACCAGCACTAAACCGGCCGTTTTTACCGGTGTAGCAAACTCTTTGGTGTAGAGCCTAAAACCCAGCCATAGCAAGTAAAGGAATGTCACCACCGCCCCTGCCCGATGAACAATGTGCATGGTCATGCGTTCGCCGTAACCGTGGGCACCGTATTCGTAGGTTTCAGCATAGGGCACACTGAACGCGCCGGAGAAATCTAGTCGAACCGACCATCCATCCTCACACACTGGAAATTCAGTACAGGCTAGCGCCGCGTAGTTGGCAGATGTCCAACCTCCCAAACTAATTTGCATTAGCAAAATAGCGGTTCCCAGTAGCGCTGCCTTCGTGAGCCGGTTGATCCGCCGTGGCTTGATGCGTGCGCCATCACGAAGCTTAAGATGGAGTAAAAACAAACACGCCAGAATGGTGAATCCACCCAACAAGTGCCCCATCACCACAACAGGAAGTAAATTCAGGGTCACAGTAAGCATGCCCAGAATGGCCTGAAAAATAATCAGCCCAACCAGGAAAAATGGCAGACGCAGAGACTGCCCTTTGTGCCGGCGCCTGAACGCCATTGCTGCAATAGTGAAAATGCACATGCCCAGCGCACCCGCAAAATAACGGTGAATCATTTCATTCCAGGCTTTTGCTGCTTCTACCGGGCGGTCGGGAAAAGCCTCATTGGCTGCAGCCACATGATGCTCTGCGGTTGGCACCGAGAGCAAGCCATAGCAACCCGGCCAGTCAGGGCATCCGAGCCCTGCATCGGTGAGTCGGGTATACGCACCAAGAATGATCACAAACACAGCCAAAAACAGACTAAACAGGACGAGCTTTCTCATTGCAACCTCCTACCCAATGCGTGATAGCTTCAGCAGCTTTTTTACATCAGCCAGAATGTCGCGACTACGCTGTATGGCTGTTTGCTTGTCGCCCGATACCGGATAACGCAACATGGCATTATTGAGCGTATCGACCAATAAAATAGTGGCGGAATCTTCTGTGGTTATTGCGCGATTGAGTTCGTTTTCTGAAACCTGTACCAGGTGCAAATTTTGCTCTTCGCCCAATTTATCGATCACCGAGGCATCACTGCTTTCACTCACCAGTACAGTAGCCTGAGCACGCTCAGTTTCACGCCCCAGCGCCATCCACACTTGATGAATACTAAAAATGGCATTCTCGCAGGCCTGATCACAGTGAGCGGGTAGCGAGTAAACCAGCCGCCATTTAGGTTCCTCGCTGGCAAAAACGGTGGACAGATCCCGTGTAGGCTGTAACAACTCACCTTTGTTGGTCGCTCCCTGGGTAAACCAGCCATTATCCAGCGCTAATTTTGCAATCAACACCGGTAAAACAAAGGCGGCGGCAACGCTCAACATGGTAACTTTGCTATTTTTAACCGACATAGCGCTATCCTTTTCTGTTCGAAATTAACGAAAAATAACTCACTGCAGCGGCCGCTACGGCCAAGCCAAACCACTGAATGGCATAGGCGAAATGTTTCTCGGGCGGCATCACCACCGGCTGCCAATCGCGAATAAATTCACTTTGCTCAGGCGCGGTAAGCTCCACCACGTAAGGCAGCAATGACTTCCCGGTTAAGCGACGGATAAAGTCCAGATCCACAGCCTGAATCACTACCGGGAAGGACGCATCGAAGGGCAAGGTTTCACGTACAACGGGGTTATGCCCGGGAATAGAAATTCGCCCGTGAAAATGCTGATAGGTTTGCGCAAGGTCAACGTGGGGCAGCTCGCTGCGCAGGGCAGGTGCGGCTACCCAGCCAAAGTTAACGAGTACGGTACCGTCAGTACTTTGCACTGGTACCAGCACTTCGTAACCCACCTTGCCGTTTTGCACCCGGTTATCTAAAAACAAGATCTGGTTACTTTCAGCCCGCCCGTTGAAGCCAACCTGATAGTCTCGAATGTCTTCCTGCTGGGGTTCGAGTGCATCAAGAGAAATTGCTCCCTCGCCGCTTTTTTGCGCTATGCTAGCCAAACGTTGCTCTTTCTGATGCATCCGATCTAACTGCCAGAATCCGAGCAAAACCATACAGATAACCGCAGTAAGAACCACCGCTGTGGTAGGAAGGGAAGGGAACCGACGTGGTTGTTTCATGTTTGGCTCCTGCTGCTGATGGAGAAAAATATGATTATAAAAATCGTTCTGGTTTGTCTGGTGATCTACATGATCATCAACCTGTTTCTTGCCATGCGTGTGATGATGAAAGACAACCCTGATGGCGAACCAATGAGCAAGTACATCGGTCGCCGGGTAATGACTTCTGTCATCATCGTGTTACTTATTCTCGTGGCCCTCGCCACCGGCCTTATCACCCCGAATCCCACGCCTTACTGAACCGTGGCAAATTGCAGAGACGCGCGCCTCTCGGTTGAGAGGCACATTGCATTTTTAGCGGATGGCGTGGGGATTGGCTGAATACATTTTTAAACCGTCTGCCGCAGGGATGCGGCAGTCGAGCGCCCAGGGATGGGTTTACCGCGTGTTTAAAAATGCATTCAGCCAGTTCCCAGAAAGCCATCCGCCCAAACTCCTCTACAACACATAAACAAACAGAAAGAGCATGACCCACACAACATCCACAAAGTGCCAGTACCAGCTACCGGCCTGGAATGCGAAGTGGTTTTGTGGGGTAAAATGCCCTTTCAGAATGCGGAAAAATAAGACAATCAGAATCAATGTGCCCAGCGTCACATGCATGCCATGGAAGCCGGTAAGCAGGAAGAAGGTGTTGCCGTAAATACCGGATTGCAGTGTTAGCCCTAGCTCCTGATAGGCATGGATGTACTCTTCTACCTGTAAACTCAGAAACGCTAAGCCCAGTAGAATGGTTACGCCCAGCATGATGGTAAGCTGCTTGCGCTTATTTTGTTCCAGGCCAACATGAGCAAAGTGCAGAGTCACCGACGATATCAGCAGAATAATGGTGTTGATGGTAGGCAAACCAGCCGCACTCATTTGCTGCGTGGTAGTGCCACCAGGCGTTTGAATAAGCGGCCACATTGCCTCAAACGCCGGCCACAATACGTCGTTAGTCATGGCGTTATTCGATGCACCACCTAACCAGGGCACTGAAATCACCCGTGCGTAAAACAGTGCGCCGAAGAACGCCGCAAAGAACATCACTTCAGAAAAGATAAACCAGCTCATGCCTTGTCGGTACGAGCGGCCTAACTGGCTGCTGTAAAGCCCACTCATCGATTCATCAATCTGGTTTTTAAACCAACCAAACAGCATCACTAGCAGCGCAACGATACCTACCGCCAGGATCTTCCCACCGTGGCCCGACTCCCCATTTGTCGCTTCAATTACCGTATTACCGGAACCGACTGCAATCAGGAACAAGGCAACCGCACCGACAATGGGCCAGGGGCTCTGTGCGGGCACGTAATAACGTTCATATTGTTGTTGCATGATGGTTCTCCTTCCTCCCCGTCAGCGGCTGCCGCTCACAGGTTGTCGTAAATAAGGGTTGTCGCTTTTCATCAAATCGGTGGCCCGGGCGGTCACGTCATAAAGCGTGTATTGCAAAGTGAAATAGGTGATGTCTTCCGGCAAACTGGTATCCACATAAAATGACATGGGCATCCAGGCTTCCTGGCCCGCCTGTAGCGGCTGTTGGTTGAAGCAAAAACACTCGGTTTTGTTCAGATACAATGCCGCCTGACCAGGGCTGACAGAGGGAATAGCCTGAGCAATGATGTTGCTGCTGGCCGGGTTACGCACATAAAAGGCCACGGTATTTACTTCGCCCGGATGCACCAGCACCTTCTGCGTTTCAGCCCGGAACTCCCAGGGCATTCCACTGTTGGTCCGGGTGATGAATTCCACGGTAACTTCCCGGCTCTTATCTACTTCATCCACAGTGCGAACCGCGGCTTTGTTATCCGTTTTTCCATTAATACCCGTGATATCGCAGAACACGTCGTAAAGTGGCACCAACGCAAACCCAAAGCCAAACATCCCCACAACCACGGCCATGAGTCGTAGTACCAGTCGGTTATTAGCGGATGTTGGCGAGGTCATACCGCACTCCTACTTCACTTTCGGAGGCGTTTCGAACGTATGGTAAGGGGCCGGTGATGGAATTTCCCATTCCAGTCCTTCAGCGCCCTCCCATACCTGTGACGTAACCGGTTCACCTTCCTTGCGGCAGGCTTTGATCACTAACACGAGGAAAATTAATTGTGACAAACCAAATGCGAAGCCACCGATGCTGATCCACTGGTTGTAGTCGGCAAACTGCAGCGAATAATCTGGAATACGGCGAGGCATGCCGGCCAGTCCGACAAAGTGCATAGGGAAGAACAGAACGTTAACGGATACCAGTGAACACCAGAAATGCCACTTCGCTAATGTGATGTTAAACATTTTACCGGTCCATTTTGGTAACCAGTAATACACCGCCGCCATGATGGAGAATACGGCGCCCGTCACCAGCACATAGTGGAAATGCGCTACCACGAAATAGGTATCGTGATATTGGAAGTCCACCGGCGTAATCGCCAGCATCAGCCCAGACAGGCCACCGATGGTGAACAGTACGATAAAGGCGAGGGCGAACAGCATGGGGATCTCGAACGTCATGGAACCCCGCCACATGGTGGCCACCCAGTTAAACACTTTCACGCCCGTTGGCACCGAGATCAGCATGGTAGCGAACATGAAAAACATCTCTGCAAACACCGGCATACCGGTTGTGAACATGTGATGCGCCCAGACGATAAACGACAGCAATGCGATGGACGCCGTGGCGTACACCATGGAGGCATACCCAAATAGGCGTTTGCGGGCAAAAGTGGGCACAATCTGAGAAATGATGCCAAATGCCGGCAAGATCATGATGTACACCTCGGGATGTCCGAAGAACCAGAAGATGTGCTGAAACATTACCGGATCGCCGCCACCGGCAGCATCAAAGAAGCTGGTACCGAAAAATTTGTCGGTAAGTACCATGGTGACGGCACCCGCCAGTACTGGCATTACCGCGATCAGCAGAAACGCCGTGATTAACCAGGTCCATACAAACAAAGGCATTTTCATCCAGGTCATGCCTGGCGCACGCATGTTGAAGATAGTCACGATAACGTTGATGGCGCCCATGATGGAGGAGATCCCCATAATGTGTACCGAGAACACAAATAATGCGGTGCTGTCGCTACTGTAAGTGGTAGACAGTGGCGCATAAAACGTCCATCCGAACGCCGGACCACCACCTTCCATAAATAACGAGCCGAGCAGCATGGAAAACGCGAAAGGCAGAATCCAGAAACTCCAGTTGTTCATTCGCGGCAGCGCCATGTCTGGTGCACCAATCATCATTGGGATCAGCCAGTTGGCCAAGCCAGTGAATGCCGGCATTACCGCACCAAATACCATAATGAGGCCGTGAACGGTGGTCATCTGATTAAAGAAGTTAGGGTCGACTATTTGTAGGCCTGGCTGAAATAGCTCTGCCCGGATCACCATGGCCATGGCACCGCCCACTAAAAACATAATGAAAGCGAACCAAAGATACAGGGTGCCGATATCTTTGTGGTTAGTGGTCAGTACCCATCGCATCAGGCCTGCTGGAGCGCCATGATGTTCATGATGATCGTGTTCGTGAGTAAGGTTGTCGTGTGCCGCAGTATGCTCCGGCATCAAGGTTTCGGTTGCTTTAGTCATAGCAGGCTCCTAGTTACCGTTTGCCACAGCATTCACGTCTTTCGGTTGGATCACATCGCCCGTATTGTTGCCCCAGGCATTACGCTCATAGGTAACCACAGCCGCCACTTCCTTCAGCGATAGCATTTTGCCAAAGGCTTGCATGGCTGTGCCGCTCTTACCATTGAGCACAATATCGATGTGAGCCTGCTTATCATTAAGTACCATTGGACTGCCTTTCAGCGCAGGGAATACACCCGGTAACCCCTGACCAGTAGGCATATGACAGGCAGCGCAGGTAGAGTTGTATACTTTCTCACCCACCGCCATTAGCTCTTCCTTGCTCATGCTCATTGCAAGCAAACGGGCCTCTTCTTCTTTGGCCTGCTTAACAATGGCCTCCTGTTCCGTCATCCAGGTTTTGTATTCATCCGGGGTTTTAGCAATAACAACAACCGGCATAAAGCCGTGATCTTTACCGCACAACTCGGCGCACTGACCGCGATAAATGCCGGGTTCATTCACCTTTGTCCAAGCCTCGTTGATGAAGCCCGGATTAGCATCTTTCTTCACTGCAAAGTCCGGCACCCACCAGGAATGGATCACGTCGTCGGAAGTAATGAGAAAGCGGACTTTCTGATTGGTGGGGATAACCAGCGGACGGTCAACTTCCAGTAAGTAGTTCTCGCCTTTGTCGAACTTGTTCTCAATTTGCTCGCGCTGTGTAGCCATTACTGAATAGAAAGAAACGTCTGAGTCCATGTATTGGTAGTGCCATTTCCACTGCGAACCGGTGACTAATACCGTCATATCTGGCTTACTGGTATCTTCCATGGCAATCAGGGTTTGGGCTGCCGGTACTGCCATAAATATCAGGATCAAAAACGGGATCACCGTCCACGCGATTTCGACTTTCACGTTTTCATGGAAGTGCGCTGGCTTGGCGCCTTTAGATTTTCGGTGTTTGAGAATGGAGTAGAACATCGCTCCAAACACCACGACGGCGATGGCGACACATATCGAAAACATCAGCATATGCAGGTCGTAAACCTGACCGCTGATATCCGTCACTCCCTGACGCAGATTCAGTTCGCCTGCGCGTTCTGACGTAGAATGAGTTTGAGCTAGTGCGCTGGTCGCGGTGACGACGCTCATTGCCCCCCAAACCATCAATGCGTTACTTACGAGTTTTTTCACTCAACACCTCCGTGATGGAGAATCTTGTGTAATACCCTGCTCACAGGATTCTGTCGTATAGTCGCCCGACTTGTTAATTATTATCTTATTTTGTTATTTTTCTGTTAACTACGGTATAAGAATTAAACAGTTTTTGCTCAATGTCTAGACTTTAGGTGAAAAATAAATGGCGGGTTTCATTGAAATGGTGAAATGAGGAGACGGTCATTATGACAAGTTTTGCATTCATTCTGATTATTAGAATGTTTTGTTCAGATCTTAAATACATCTAATTTCTCAGGAAGCCGTATCATTAATCATCTGACAACATTCATTGTTTTGACACCCCAAGTTTAAAAAGGAAATTGGTAATGACTAAATTGATCCCAGCGGTACTGCTTTCAGGTTTGTTCAGCGTAAGTGCATTGGCGGCACCTGTGTCTTATAAAATCGACCCGACTCACACCAATGTCATTGCGTCGTGGAGCCACTTCGGTTTTTCTAACCCTACAGCAGCAATTAACGGTGCTGAGGGGACTATTGTTTATGACAAAGAGAGCCCAGAAGACAGTAAGGTAGACGTTTCTGTATCAATTGCGTCTATGGATACCTTTGTTGCGAAACTGACCGAAGAATTCATGGAAGAAGGCTGGTTCAACGAAGCTAAATTCCCTAAAGCTACATTCAAAAGCACTGACGTTGAGGTAACGGGTGACAAAAC
Organism: Alteromonas sp. ABH2_165; assembly: GCF_056159945.1. NCBI lineage: Bacteria > Pseudomonadati > Pseudomonadota > Gammaproteobacteria > Alteromonadales > Alteromonadaceae > Alteromonas > Alteromonas sp. ABH2_165. The sequence continues at coordinate 142,663 of NZ_JBSWWF010000002.1, read as the reverse complement.
GATGGAAGTCACCGGCGATCTGACCATCAAAGGTGTAACGAAAGAAGTGACACTGGACGTAACACTGAATGGCGCAGGCGTGCACCCGATGACTCAGAAACAAGCGGTAGGCTTCGATGCAAAAACAACGATTAAACGCTCTGATTTCGGTATCGACACGTATGTACCGAATGTAAGTGACGAAGTTACCCTGCGCATCACCGCTGAAGCACAAGCGGCTAAGTAATAGCGCTAATATCGATTACTGCATCACCGTCCAGATGCATAGCCCGCGAAAGCGGGCTTTTTATTTGCCAGATGAAAAACATCCTGTAGGGTAAAGGTTTAACCTTCAGACAGGATTGTCCTTTTGCTGCACAAATCACTTCTTTTTTCAGCGCTTTCCCTTGCGCTCTGTTTTAACGCGTTCTCCAAGCCACTCCCGAAAAACGCCATCTCCGCTATGTTCAATGAAGCGGTTAATCATGACACTGTGCCAGGCATCACTATGGCATTGGGTAATGAAAAAGGCATTATGATGGCCGAGGGTTTTGGCTATGCCGATGTAGAAAATCGCGTCGCCATGACACCGCACCACAAGGTTCGCATCGGCAGTGTATCCAAGCTCATCGCAACGGCAGCAATGATGCGGCTGTATGACGAAGGTAAAATTGATTTAGATGCACCGGTAACCGACTATGTCGCTGATTGGCCGAAAGACAAGCCAGTCATTACCTTACGTCAGTTAGCCTCTCATACAGCCGGTATTCGCCATTACAAAGAAGGCGCGAATGAGTTTTTGCTCAATGAAACCTACCCAGATATTAACAGCGCCCTCGCCATGTTTAAGGATGATCCGCTGGAATTCTCACCAGGTACCGATTTCAGCTATTCCACATTCGCCTGGACGTTAGTCAGTGCTGCAATGGAAGGCGCTGATGGCAATCGGGATTTTCGTCAGATTATCGAACAGGAAGTGTTTGCGCCTTTATCGCTAAAAGAAACTGTATTTGATGATCAGTTCACAATTATCGAAAACCGCGCCCGGCCCTATACAACCGAAGAAGGCACTTTGATTAACGCTCCCCAAACCGACCACAGCTACAAGTGGGCAGGTGGCGGTTTTATTGCCTCGCCATCTGACATTGTGCGCTTTGCAGTGGCTCACGTAGCCAGTGATTATTTGGCTGCAGAAACAACGAAATCCATGTTTACCCGGGCAACGTTAAATAACGGGGACGAAGTGGGCTACGGCATTGGCTGGAAAGTTGGCTTTGGCGATTATCGAGAACGGGAAGCGTATAAAGCTAACGTGGAAGCACTTAAGTTAATGGACGACATTCCCACCGCGGTGATGCATTCAGGCGGCAGCATGGGTGGTATTACCATGACGATTCTGTGTCGTGAACACAACACAGCAGTGACTGTAGTGAAGAATGTGAGTGGCGAAAAAAATGCTGACGTTTTTATGCTGGCACTAAAAACACTGCACTATGCTCACACCAGTTATTAAGTTAGGGCAAATCCTTCACTAGCGCTTCGTTAAGGGCACCATATTGATAAAAGAAAAAGGCGATGCTCACTTCAGTGCATCGCCTTTCTTATTCTATAAAATCTATTTTGTTTGGTACGGTGCCCGGCGCTTACATCCAGTCGGCGTTTCTGATCACACCAACGGCTAAACCTTCAATATTGAAAGGCTCTGACGCCAAATCTACCTTAATCGTGTTGAATTCGTCGTTTTCAGCATGCAGCCATACTTCTCGGCCACGTTTTTCAAGACGTTTCACGGTTACGTCTTCATCAACACGTGCAACCACAACCTGCCCATTGTGAACATCTGTAGTACGGTGCACTGCGAGAAGATCGCCATCTAAAATACCGATATCTTTCATACTCATGCCGTTTACGCGCAGCAGAAAATCTGCACGGGGGTGGAACAAGTCAGGATCGACCTTGTAGTGCATTTCCACATGTTCCTGGGCCAGAATTGGCTCACCGGCAGCAACCCGCCCAATTAACGGTAAACCGGCATCTTCCTCGTTTTCACCTTCCAGAGGAATATTCAGTTTAATACCCCGGGAGGTACCCGCCAGGATTTCGATTACCCCTTTTCGTGCCAGTGCTTTTAAGTGCTCTTCCGCCGCATTGGCCGATTTAAAACCCAGTTGCCTGGCGATTTCGGCACGCGTTGGCGGCATACCGGTTTCCAGCATGGTGGTTTTAATGAGTTCGAGAACTTCCGTTTGTCTTGGGGTAAGTGGACGCATAAACAGCCCTGTTTTTCTATACAGTTCCTGTGAGTATATACAGTTATGCAAGATTGACAAGTGATCAACGTTGATTGATTGCGGTTTTTTCCTCAGCTGTATTTACCATTTCCTGGTGACATTGATGGGTAATCGGATAAAACCAGAGCACGGCAACGCCAAGGACACAGCCGATAGCGGCAATAATGGCAATGCTATCGACAAAGAATTCTGCATTTCCTGCAGTTTGCAACGCAGACCATTCCAGTACCCCCGCTATCACCGCGAATGACAGTCCATCACTCACCCGCATCACCAGGTGGAAAGCGCCAAAGGTTAGCGTAGGGTTCACTACCCCCGTTTCTCGCAAACCATATTCGATAGTGTCGGGTAGCGCGGACCATATCAACACCATGAGCCCCCCGGCAAAAATGCCACACGAGAAGAACGCCAAACACAGGAAAGGTAGCGACCGGGGCGTAAACACCATGAATATGAGTAACACCGCAATCAGACCCACTAAGCCAAGAATCATGGCGTGATGCTTTTCTATCAGGTACGACAGCTTTACGAAGCCGGGCAATGCCACCAATTTACCAATGGCCAAGCTTATAATGAGCCAGTTTGTGAGTTTTTCGTCTGCCAGTAACATACTGGCGAAGTAGACGCCGGATTTGTAAAACACTGGAATAAAGATACAAGGTAAAAGCGCATACAATGCCAGCACCATAAAGGCGCGATTTTTACACAACGCTGTGAAGGTGGCTCTCAGTGGCGGCCGCTGTACTTGAAGAGGCTGAATTTGTAATGACCACACGGGCATGATGCATAAATAAATATTGCTCAGCATAAACAGGCAGCAGAGGCCCAACATCCATAATCGAAGGTCATCTCCCGGGGTTTCCAACAACGCAATAACTTTACCCGCGAAGGCAGCGAAAACCAGAATGGCTGATGCGTTGAAGAAGATGCGGGCAGATGACAACTTTGTGCGTTCACGGCTATTGCTTGTTAGCGTACCAAGCATGGCATTGTGGGGAATATCCAACAACGCATAGCCAATTCTGAACACGATTGCAGCCACGAGATAGAATAAAAACAGCGACTCTCTCGCCAATTCGACGGGATAAAACAGCAGAGCAAAAGACAACACGGTAATAGGGGCGCTTAGGGCAATAACTTTCTGATAGCGCAGCCGATAGGTATCGAGCATGACTGACAGCGTGATATCCAGAATACCGGACACAATCAGTGAAACCATTAAAATGAGACCTGCTGTCGAAGCTCCTAAGCCCTGAATATCTGCCAGGTAGTAAAGAAGCAGAAGGTCTGTAAAATTCCACAGCGTACTTTTGGTAAAAGCACCCGACGCGTAGGCGTTGCGCTGAAACCGAGTCAACCTTCTCACTGGCGGTACTCTGTCAGCTTAGCTGACAATTGCAACACTGCCGGTTTGTTCACAACAGTGGGCCACATGAGCTACGTTGCACGTACCGACATCGCAAATCAGTGGTTTCCTCGTAAGGACGATGAAGTACAAGCTGTTGAATCAATTTTCCGGCCGCAGCCTTACCCAGGTTCTCCACCGGTTGATGCACCGTACTTAGCGGTGGCCAAAGGTTTTTACTAGAGGGGTCGTCATCGAATCCCACTACCGATAACTCGTACGGAATACGCAATTTAAGCTGGCTAGCTACTTTGTAAACCAGTGTTGCAATGTAATCGTTGAAGGTGAAAAATGCCGTGGGCCGATCGTCCCGGCTCAGCATGGTGCGGATAATTCTTTCGTAGGTCTCGTCGGTTTTAGGGTTACTATTTACCACCAGCTCAAGATCGACACTGATCCCAAAATTATCATGGGCTTCCTGAAACCCTTGGTAGCGCAGTAAGCCGCCATGGACCGTGTTGTAATTAATAATGCCAATACGACGGTGACCCATGGTCAACAAATGGGTAACCGCCTCTCGTACACCGCCGACAATGTCGCAGGATACGCAGCTGACTTCGTCCATATCCATCGGCAAAATTTTTACTACGGGTTTGTTCTCGGCGTTAATCACCTCAAGCACACCTTTATCATCACACAAAGGGGGCGTGAGAATATAGCCATCGGGATTAGAGCGTTCCGAGAGTTTTCTGACCTGTTCAACAAGCGAAGCTCTGTCTTTAACTGGCCTCACAAGTAGGTCATAGCCCGCTTCATCACAAACTTCAATGGCCCCCGACGTCAGCCTTGCGGAATAAGAGTTGGAAGCATAGTCCATATATAGCAGGCAAATAAGATACGACTGCCCGGTCCGCAGTCGCCGGGCATTTAAATCTACGCGATAGCCGGTTTTCGCCACGGCATCGAGGACTTTCTGCTTATTTTTATCTCTAACGGTGGGGTCGTTGTTCAGAACCCGCGACACGGTTTTGATAGACACGCCAGCTTCTTCGGCAACGTCATGCACTGTGATGTTCTTTTCCGCTTTCATATCTACTTACGTTTTCTGCAACTATTTCTATTGTGCCACAGGCTTTCCGAAAACCCAGTTGAAAATATTGCGTTATAGACAACAAAAAGACAACGTTAGCATATAATATTTGAAAATATGCTTATAACCCAAACTTAGAAACAAAAATTAAGATCATATTTTTCAACACTTTAAATAAAGTATGAGCGATATCAAAACAAAAAGACAACGATAGACTTTTAAACAGATCAAGCTGTATCCTTGTTAAGAAATTAACAATTATTAAACAAAAAATATCAGCGCAGCTCAGTGTTTGGGATGCGCACAAAAAATGCACTTATGTTGCCGAGTGCAAAAAAAGACCTGAGGAGATACATTGATGTTTAACCAAAAGCCACTCACAAAAGCGTTACTGATAGCGTTGGGCGCGATGTCGTCGTCGGCCCTGCTCGCGCAGGAAGACGCTGAGCAAGACGCAAAATCCAAAGCCCAGTTGGAAGTCATTGAAGTCACTGCGCAAAAGCGTGTGCAGGGATTCATGGAAGTGCCCGTCGCAGTAACAACCGTATCTGGAGAAATTCTGGATGCAGCGCAAGCTACAGAATTTCAGGATCTGGTGCAGGTAAGCCCGTCTGTTACGTTTAATCAGTCTGGTGATATGCGAGGTTCCGGCGTTAACATTCGTGGTATTGGTACTACCGCCTTCCAGACAGCCGTAGAGCCCACCGTAAGTACAGTAATCGATGGCATTCCGCTAGGCCGTACCGTGCAATTCCTGTCAGATCTGGCTGACATCGACCGGGTGGAAGTACTGCGCGGTCCACAGGGCACACTGTTCGGTAAAAATGCCTCAGGTGGTGTAGTTAGCGTCTTTACCAAACGCCCGGAAGATTCTTTTTTCGGTGAAGTCCGTATGACGCTCACCGACGATGACGCCTGGGGATTGATGGGTCAGGTTACCGGCCCCCTCAACGATAATATGCGTGGACGCTTGTCGTTCTACAATCGTGACTTCGATGGTTTTGTAAAAAACCTCACCACTGGCGAGATGATCAACGGTGACGAAAGTAAGGGGATGCGCGGTAAGCTGGATATCGATCTTGGCATGGATGACAACCTCTATATCATTGCGGATTATTCCAAGCAGACACGGGATTGCTGTACACCAACGCTACAAAGTATTGGCCGCGGTTCACTGGCTGACCTCCACCAGCTTGGAGAAGACTATGCTGATGTGGATGTGTCCTGGGGCAACAATGAAGTTAAAATTGCCAGCCCAGCGTACTCGAACACAGAAACCGGCGGGATCTCCGTTGAATACAACCACAGCTTCGAAGAGTTTACGCTAACGTCGATTACTGGCTACCGCGGTTTTACCCTCGAAACCGCACAAGATGCCGACATCGTGCCTTACCTCACGCCGGTGACAGGCCATGTGTTGTTTACTAAAAACGGCGCATCCGGTGGCGGCGACCAACAGCAGTCACAGTTCTCACAAGAACTCCGTCTAGCTGGACGTCTTACTGACGATATGTTTGTCACAGTGGGCGCGTTCTACTGGGAGCAAACAGTTGACCGTTATTTCGAACGTGAAGTCATGCGCTGTGCTGATGCCTACGATCCGGTAGTCGGTACGGTAGCTTGTTCGGAGGAAGGGTCGGGTATTGGTTTCGCGGCGATGGACTCATCGGTAGACACCCGCAACTATGCGATATTCGGACAAGCCGACTGGGATGTCACAGACGAACTCACAGCCTCTTTGGGCTTACGCTACACCAAAGACGAAATTTCCTTCGATTTTTACCGCAGCGCGGCTGAAATTACCGGGCCGTTCTCGGGCCTGCCAGCCCTGCCGGGTGCCGAAGGCGATTTCAGCAACGAAACCGAAGACGATGCGCTAACCGGTCGTTTTGCACTTTCCTACGATTTAAACGACACCACCATGCTATTTGGTAGCTACGCTCAGGGTTATAAATCGCCAGCCTTCGATTTAATTTTCTCGCTGAACGAAAGCCGCACCGCCCCCGTTCCGGCCGAAACTAACGTAGCTTGGGAAGGGGGCGTACGCTCAGAAATGTTCGACCGTCGCCTGCGCTTGTCTGCTACCGCGTTCCATACCACTTTCGAGAATTTCCAGGGTCAGGCTTACAACCCGGAAACAGTGACCTTTTCGCTGACCAGTGCCGGTGAAGTTATCACAAAGGGTCTGGAATTGGAGTTTAATGCCAAACCGGTACCTGAACTGCTAATCAGCGGTGGTGTGGCATTCATTGATGCCACCTATGGTGAATTCATGGATCAGCAGTGCTACTTCAATCAAACCGAAGCTGAAGGCTGTATCGATGGCTTCCAGTCAATCTCTGGTGGCGATGTTCCCAATTCACCAGATACCAAAATCACCCTTTCCGGTAAGTACAACATTTATCTAGATGGCGATATGGACATGTTCGTCAGTGCCAATTATCGCTGGCAGGACGAAGTGCAGATGAACCAGAACCAGGCGCCCTATCTGATCCTGCCCAGCTACGGTGTGCTCGACCTCACTGTAGGCATTCAGGCCGATGATGGTCAGTGGGTGGCCAGTGTGTTTGCAAAGAACGCGTTGGATGACAATTACGTTGCCCAAATTGGCACCGCCATCTTCGATCAAAGCAACATCAACGCGCAGTTAACCCGTGATTTCCAACGCTACATGGGCGTGGAATTCACCTATCGATTCGGCGCTTACTAGCGCACGGGTTCAACAGTACGGCGGCCCGGGGCAGTGCAATCTCCTGTGTCCGCCGCTTTTTTACTTTAACCGGAAGAGATTTCATGAAACTTCACCTCTCAAAACGATTAATGACGCTGGCCAGTGTTCTTGTACTCGGCACGTCACTAAACGTGCAAGCGTCAGACACACAGCGCAATGTGATTTTTGTGCTGATGGACGACCTACGCTACGACGGTATGGGGTTCTTGCAGGAAGAACTACAAACCCCGAACATCGATAAACTGGCCGATACCGGCGTGTATTTCCCCAACGCAGTGGTCACTTCATCACTCTGTTCCCCCAGCCGGGCCACCATTCTTACCGGCATGACTGCCCGTAATCACAAGATCGTGGATAACAATAACTCCAGCGAGGAAGGCCTAACGTTTTTCCCCAAATACCTGCAGCAGGCCGGCTACAAGACCGGATTTTTTGGTAAATGGCACATGGGCAGCCATTCAGATATGCCTCGCGATGGTTTTGACAAGTGGGTGAGTTTTCCTGGCCAGGGAGCTTATTACCCGACAGATGGCATTCCAAAACCTATGCTTGAAAAGGGCAAGATCAATCAGCTGAATATTGATGGTAAGCATGTAGATCAGAAAGGCTACATTACCGACGAACTCACTGATTACGCGCTGGACTGGCTGAAAAATGACGTGGGCGATTCCCAGCCATTCTTCCTTTACTTGAGCCACAAAGCCGTTCACTCTGACGCCACGCCAGCTAAGCGCCATGAAGGTCAGTACGACGATGTCGACTTTAAGTTGCCGGACTCAGCTGTAGTGACGGAAGAAGCCGCGAAGAACAAGCCGATGTGGGTTCATAACCAGCGCAACAGCTGGCACGGTACCGATTTCTTCTACGCCAGTGACCGCACCATGGAAGCATACCTCAAGCAGTATTATGCCACGCTCTCAGCGGTGGATGACAGCTTGGGCGAAGTGCTTGCCTACCTGAAAGAAAACGATTTATACGATAATACCATGGTCGTGTTTTATTCGGATAATGGCTTCCTGATTGGTGATCACGGCCTTATCGACAAGCGCAATGCTTATGAGGGTTCTGTGCGTGTTCCACTGGTGATCAGTGCGCCAGGTCTGCTGCCACAGGGCGAAACCAACGAAGCACTGGTGCGTAATCTGGATATGGCGCCCACCTTCCTTGAACTGGCCGGCGCAAAACAGCCTGCGCAGTTTGAAGGTAAAAGCTTCCTGCCTGTTGCTTCAGGAAAAGTCGCCCAGGATAAATGGGAATCACCTGATTTCGTTTACGAATACTACTGGGAGTGGTCGTTCCCGATGACTCCAACCACGTTTGCCATCCGCCGCGACAACCTCAAGTACATTCAATACCACGGCGTATGGGATATCGAAGAACTTTACGACCTGGAGAAAGACCCTGAAGAAATGCACAACCTGATCCGCGATCCGCAGTATGCAAAAGAGCTACTGCCATTACGTAAAGCACTGTATGCATCCCTGAATCCTGCCAACGGCAGTAAACCATCTGTGCCCTTCAACGCACGACTGGCCGAAGGCATGAATCTGCGCAAGAAAGATGGTCTGAAGGCAGCGCCATTCCCAGACTGGTGGCTGGTAGAACCGAATCGTAAAGACATGTACATGGGCCTGTTCCCGGATACACCAATGAAGCTGGAGATGCAGCGCAAAGGTGAAATGTACTTTCCGTGGATGGAAGCAAACGGCAGTTCAGGTCACTAAGGAGTTGGGTAATGCGAATGTTTCGTTGGATGCTTTTCACTGTTGTTACTGGTTTTTCCCTGACCGCTTGGGGAAAGCAGCCTAACATCTTGCTCATTGTTGCCGAAGACCTGAGCCCCCGCGTCGGTGCTTTCGGTGATGCAGTGGCTGATACGCCCACTATTGATGCCCTTGCTGAGCAAGGCATTCGCTTTACCAACGTTTATGCCGCTGCTGGGGTCTGTGCACCAAACCGCTCTGCGCTGATATCCGGCATGTACCCGATTTCCATGGGCACTCACCAAATGCGTACGTCGCAGTTGCTGCTGCCCAATGGCAGCACCGGTTACGAAATGATCACTCCGGCTGAGATAGAAGCATTACCGACTGCAACGGACAGATGTGCATAAGCATGGACTCTGCCAGTGACAATGCCTCTATCACCTATCGTCTTGCCGCCGGTGATAACTGGCAACTCTATACTGGCCCTGTGTCGGTGTTACCTAATAGTTTAATTGAAGCAAAAGCCGTGCGTTACGGCTATCAGGAAAGCAAAGTGGAGCAATACCATCATGACTAAATTCCCCCTGGCCGCGCTGCTTGGCAGCTTGCTGTGTATTGCCGGGATAATGTCTTCCCCAACACTCGCTGCCGAAGACAACGCCGAGAAACCCAACGTAATCATTATTTTTGCTGATGATATGGGATATGGCGATATGAGCAACAATGGTCATCCTACGCTAAAAACCCCGAATCTGGATTCGATGGCGGCGGAAGGGCAAAAGTGGACGAACTTTTACGTAGCCGCGCCCGTGTGCTCGCCCAGTCGTGCGGGTTTGATGCTAGGCCAATACCCGGTCCGGGCTGGCCTGGCTTCTTCCACGCCAATGCGTCAGGTTTTCCGTGAAGACTCGCTAGGCGGTATGCCGACGTCCGCCACTACCATTCCAGAAGCGCTAAAAGCACAAGGGTACGACACCGCCATGATTGGGAAATGGCACATTGGCCACCTCCCTGAATTCTTGCCAGAGAACCACGGCTTCGACAGCTGGTTCGGCATTCCTTATTCCAACGACATGGATCAGGATTTTGAAAAAATTCAAAAGCTTAACGGCCCAGACTGGAGTGTAAAAACCTGGAACAAGGGTAAGCAGTGGACCAACCCGAAATCCGAGTATTTTCGTGTGCCACTCATGCAGGGGGAAGAAATTATCGAGCGTGCACCGAATCAGCATGAGATCACGAAAACCTACACCACCCGGGCAAAGAACTACATTAAATCCCATAAAGAAAATCCGTTCTTCCTGTATATCGCCCACGCTATGCCTCATGTACCGCTGTTCGCTTCGAAAGAATTTGAAGGTCGAAGCACGCAAGGCCTGTATGGCGATGTGATTGAAGAGCTCGACTGGTCGGTAGGTGAAATTCTGCAAACACTAAAAGATGAAGGCATCGATGAAAACACCCTGGTAATTTTCAGTTCCGATAATGGACCTTGGACCTGGTTTGAAACATTAGGCGGCAGTGCCGGATTGTTGCGCGGCGGAAAGTCTGATGTGTTTGAGGGCGGCATGCGCGTACCCGGTATTTTCTGGTGGCCGGGACACATTAAATCCGGCATCCGTCACGATATCGGCTCCACCATAGATTTACTGCCCACTCTGGTTGATCTTGCAGGTGGAGAAATACCCGCTGACACCGACGGCTATTCAGTAAAATCCACGTTGCTGAATGGTGAAGACAGCGCCCGTGACGTCTATTTCTACTATCGCGGCGCAAAGGTTTTTGCTGTGCGGGAAGGCCGCTATAAAGCGCACTTTATTCTTAAAGAAGGCTACGGCGGCAACCCTGGTGAAGTGCTGGCAAGTCCGCTGTTATTTGACTTGAATGCTGATCCTTCAGAGAAATATGATATCGCACAAAGTCATCCAGAAGTCATTGCGAGACTCACCAAACTGCGTGAAGACCACGCGGCGAGCATTAAACCAGTTGAAAACCAGTTGGATAAGTGTCAAAAAGGCTCGCGACTTTGTAAGTAAACCGGACCCTGACTTTTGTATTTACTGAATAAGGGCTGTCTGACAGCCCTGCTTTTTTTGCTCGTGATGCGCACTGCCGCCCATGCCGACGAAGGTTATGTGGGGGCTAGCGTGTGCGCCGATTGTCATGCAGAGCAAACTGCTGACTGGCAACAATCTGATCACTATCACAGCATGCTGCCTGCGAATGAAAAGTCTGTACTTGGCGACTTTAATGAAGCCAGTTTCACGGCCGGCAAACGCACCTCACGCTTTTTCATCCGCGATGGTAGGTACCTGGTCGAAACCTTAGGGAATAATGGCAAGCCGCAAACCTTTGAAGTAGCTTACACTTTTGGCTATAACCCTCTGCAGCAATATCTTTTGCGTACCGATGGCGGCAGATTGCAGGCCTTCGACGTAGCCTGGGACAGTAGGCCGCTGGGCGAAGGTGGACAACGATGGTATCAGTTACAAGATGACAGCGTAACCGACCCGGAACATCCATTCTTCTGGACTGGCTACTACCAAAACTGGAACAGTCGCTGTGCCTCTTGCCACTCTACCAACCTGGAGAAGCATTACGATCCAGTCAATAATGCCTTCAATACCACGTATTCCGACGTCAACGTGGCATGTGAAAGCTGTCATGGCCCTGGCTCAGAGCACGTTAAACTGGCTAAAACCAACAAGATTTCAGCAAACAAGACCGGCCTGAAATCTCTAGGCAAAGCCATTGCGTTTCATTTTTCCGGCAATGATCCTATTGCCCGCCCGCAGTCTTCTTCCGCTTCACCACTGGCACTGGCTACCGACACGTGTGGCGGATGCCACAGCCGCCGGGCTGAACTGGGAGAGCCAGATTTAACCCAACCGTATCATCAGCAGTTTCAACTCGATGGTGTAAACGAACCACTGTACTTCAGCGACGGACAAATTCGTGATGAAGTGTTTGTACTGGGTTCATTCCTGCAAAGCAAAATGGCACAAGCTGGGGTCACCTGTACCAATTGTCATGACCCACACTCAGGTAAAACAAAGCTTCCCGGCGAACAGATATGTGCCACCTGCCACCGAGCGGATGTGTTTGCCGCACCGGAACATACCAATGGACATAAAGATGCAAACTGCCTCGACTGCCATATGCCCGCCCGCACCTACATGGGCGTGGACGACAGACGAGATCACCGTTTTCATCGCCCGTCAGCACTGAACGCAAATAGCATGAGTCCTTGCCAGAGTTGTCATGAAGACAAATCTGAAAGCTGGTTCAAAGACGCCATCATGCACTGGCCAAGGCGGGAAGGTGCATCTGCTGACACGTTAGGGCAATGGGCGGCATTCAATCAGGCGATGCTCACCTGGAACGCCGATGCGATCGCAGATTCAAGCCGCTTCCTTGCAGATGAAACGGTAAACCTGCCGGATCTGCTGGCTGTTGCACTCACTGAAAAATTGGTGACACAGTCACCCGCAGAGGCAGCTGAATTGATTTGGCGTGATACTCAGTCAGATTCAACCATTCGTCGTCGTGGCGCCGCCCGTGCAGCGCGCGCTTTACCGCCACAACAGCAAGCTAAAATAGCCAAGCACCTCATGAATGACGAGGCTGCCTCCGTTCGTAGTGAAGTTGCGGCGGCGCTGTTAAACGCACCGGTAGACCATATTTTACCGGAAGCGACCATCGCGCCCTTATTAGACGAATACGCAAAATGGTTGCAACAGTCGGCAGATCATCCCGGTTCGAATGTAGGACTCGCTCAACTTGCCCGACGCCGAAATGACATTGTGGCTGCGAAGCAATTTTATGAGCGTGCACTGACCATCGACCCGGCTTTCTTGTCAGCACGCATGGCATTTGCCGATTTTCTAAAGGAAATGGGGAATGCTCGGGGAGAGAAACGCGAGTTGAAAGCCGCACTTGCGACAGCGCCAGATTCAGGTGCCGTGCAATTTGCCTACGGACTCATGCTAGTGCGTGAAAAGCAATACGACGAAGCCGCACTACACCTTGAGCTGGCCTATCAGGCCGATGATGCGATTCCGCGATTTGCGTTTGTGTATGGGGTGTCACTCTGGCAATTACAGCGTCAGAATGAAGCTGTTGAGGTATTGGCAAATGCCGCAGCGCGCTGGCCTGCCGATTATGATTTACTGTCTACCTGGGCAAAATACGCTTATATGAGTAAGAACACTGCCATGCTGAAAAAGGCTGCCGTCGCGCTGGGTAATGCTTACCCCAATGACAGCCTTTATCAGCAGCTAAAGCCGCTTATTCAGCCTTAGGCGCTTCAATATGATGGGCCGTTACACCAGCGGGATACAGCAAGTTTCGACGGAACGTGGTGGTTACCTTCACGTTTTCAAATCCGGCGCTGGCTAACACCTGCTTCAATTCCCGATTTGAATAACATCGCATGCTCGACACAATGCCATCCCACAGCAACATCAGCGGTACGATAGGAATCAGGTAAGTGAATATGGCGGTTACTAACAACAGGCGGCGTTCGGTAATGAACGGCAGCATGATCATCGCCACTAGCGGCCCGAGCAGCATAGAGACATAGGCCATAAATGAATTATCGCAGTACTCCAACACCAGCACATCGTCGCCGTGAGGGAGATTCAGTTTAAAAATCTGACTCACTTGTTCGTGGTCGAAATGGTGAAAGGAATTAATAAATATTTTCGGGCAGCGAAAATCCGGATTGTCTTTGAGCACATCGATGGGTTGCTCAAGGTAATGAATGCGATCATCACCTAAGCGATTAATGCGTTCGCGAAATTCCGGGTTTTTATCGATCATGAAGTCAGAAAGATTAAAACGGATGTCTTTTTTGCCCATCTCGCGGATCAGAAGTTCGTTAACGAAACCACTTCCAGCGCACGGATCGAGCACGGTACCACCGGCTTTATCAATAAAAGCATTCAGTTCTGGCAGCCACATTTTGTGATAGCCAAATACCTTATACAGTGCACCCATGAAGCGGCGCAGAAACGCGTGATAAAATTCTGGCACCCAGAACAAGTCACCAAATTCGAATAATTTTATTTTCATTGTATCCCCGCGCCTGTCCTATTGTTGTCGGGTTAACGGTCAGACTGACTATCAACGCCACAGGGTAGATATTGTAAGTATGGCTCATTAATGTGAAAGTTCCTGATAAGTATTCACAGTGAACTTTTCATCCGGCTATGCCGTTTATCATTTTATGAACTATTCCGTTAAAGCCCTTATTGGCGCCTACATCGCCGTGCTCATTGCTTTCGCTTGCCTCGATGGTGTGTGGCTGGGCGTTATTGCTATGCCCCTTTATCAGTCGGCCTTCGACACGCTATTGCGCGAACAGTTCATCACGTGGCCATGGCTTGCATTCTATCTACTTTATTGCGCCGCTGTGGTGTATTTAACAATACGTCCTTATGCTGCACAAAACCTGTTATCACAATCACTTGCTGGCTTTGCACTCGGGGCAGCGGCTTATGGCACCTATAATCTAACCTGCTACTCCATTATTGACGACTGGCCTCTTACCATGACCTTCGTCGACTGGATTTGGGGCACCACAGCAACGGGCATCATCGCCACGTGTGGAGGCTGGGTGGCGAGGAAAATTCAGCATAAAATCAGCGCGCCAGAGGTGACGTAGCGTAAAAGAATCCCTATGATGGAATTCCCATCTGATGTCATCTGGTTTGCAGTGAAATTGTGGTAGACTGCGCCCGTTTTCTTAATACAGGATCCCAATTTCATGTCGTGGATGCGCAGAACGCTTTTATCGGTGTTTCATTATCCCGTTAAACTGTTGGTCAAAGACCACAACATTCCGGCCAATGTCGAGTCTGAACTCGGTATTGATAGATCCAAGCCAATCATTTATTTATTGCCAACAAATTCGGTTACCGATCAGTTGGCGTTAAAAATGTCTACGCAACGGTTAGGCTTACCCAGCCCTACCGAACAAATTGAGCTTGCAGGGAAATCGTATCCGGGTAGCGTCTTTCTGCGCAAAACCGAACCGCTTATTGGCCGCAGTAGCCACACAGATGTGGAAACCATCTTCTCCAGCTTGTTCCATTTGCACCGCGATCACGACGATGTTGATGTGCAGGTTGTGCCAGTATTTGTGTCCTGGGGCCGTGCGCCAGGTAGAGGAAAGCCGGGTTTAGGCGATCTCATCGCGCACCACGCTTCACCCAGTTGGCTGCGTAAATTCTTTATCGTGATGTTTTTAGGTCGCGATAACTTTATCAATTTCAGCAAGGCGGTATCTGCACGTGAAATGTCAGAACAGCACGGTACCGACGATTCTATCGCTCACAAACTCGTTCGGGTAGCAAGTACTCACTTTCATCGTAAGCGCCAGTCTATGACAGGTCCAACGCTATTGGAGCGACAGGAACTGTACAACGCCATTCTTGGCTCTGAGTCTGTGAAGCGTGCCATGGGCGAAGAAAAAGGCGGCAAAAAGGCAAAGAAGAAAGATCCGCGGATTACGGCGAAAGAATATGTCGACGAGATTGCCGCAGACTACCGGGAAGGCTTGATCCGCTTTGGCGATCGTATTCTCACCCGCATCTGGAACAAAATTTACAACGGTATCAGTGTTGGTCACAGTGAGCGTATTCGCGAACTGGCAGCCAATGGTCATGAAATTATTTACGTGCCTTGCCACCGCAGCCATATGGATTACATGCTGCTTACCTATGTGATTTATCACGAAGGCATGGTGACACCCCATATCGCCGCGGGTATTAATCTGAACTTCTGGCCCGCCGGACCTATTTTCCGTCGTAGCGGTGCGTTCTTCCTGCGTCGCAGTTTTGCCGGAAACAAACTGTACACAGCCGTTTTCCGTGAATACCTGGAGTTGCTGTTTAATAAAGGCTATTCAGTAAAATATTACCCTGAGGGCGGGCGAAGCCGTACAGGCCGTTTGATCCCACCCAAAACGGGCATGCTCGCCATGACCATGCAAGCGATTCTGAAAGGTGTTCAGCGCCCGGTAAGCATTGTGCCTGTGTACATTGGCTATGAAAACGTGATGGAAGTGAAAAGCTACCTGAGCGAACTGAAAGGCAGTGGCAAGAAGAAAGAATCTAACCTGCAGGTTTTTTCTGCTATCCGTAAGCTTAAAAACTACGGCCATGGCTATGTTAATTTTGGCGAGCCCATTCACCTGAATCAGTTTCTCGAACAAGGCGTGCCTGACTGGCGTGAAACATTGCCTGCTGATCCTGAGAAAAAGCCAGGCTGGCTCACCCCGCTGGTTAATGATTTAGCCCATGAAGTCATGCTACGCATTAATAGCAATGCAGCAATCAATGGTATGGCATTGATTTCATTGTGCCTGTTATCCTCCAAGACGCGCACTATGTCTGAAAAAGAGCTGGTTCGTGCCATGGATAGCTATCTGTCGCTGCTGCGTAGCGCCCCCTTTAGCGACGATGCCACCATTCCAGATATTAGTGCCCGTAAGATGCTGGAAGAAACGTTGGCACTTAAGCGGTTTGATATCAGTCAGGACGGCTTCGGTACGATGATCGCGCCGCAGGAAGATTCTGCGGTCTTTCTCACGTATTACCGCAACAACATACTGCACTTATTTGCACTGCCCGGCATTATCATGTCCTCGGTTTTCGCCCGCCCAGGTATTCATCGTCATGAAATCCTGCGCTTAATGGCGGCACTGTATCCGCTACTTCAGCGAGAGCTTTTCATCTATATGACACAGGATGAAGCGCTGGCATACACCGATAAGTTAATCACTGCGTTTATCGAACAGGGTATGGTTATCGAGATGGAGCAGGGTCTGCTGCACCCACCCACCTCTTCCGATCGCGCGTTCCATCCAGCCTGGTTGTTAAGTCGTTGCATGCAGGAAACTTTCCAGCGTTATGCCGTCGTACTGACGATCATCGAACGCGAACGGGTAATTAGTCGCAACAGTCTGGAACGTTGTAGCAGACAGGTTGCAGAGCGTCTGTCGACGCTTTACGGTATGAATTCGCCTGAGTTTTACGATAAGAACGTGCTTTCGTCTTTCATTTCCGCATTGCGGGAAAACCATTGGCTCGACTCCTCTGAAGATGGAAGTTTGAAATACTCAGAAGAAAGTGACGCGCTTAGACAGGACGTATTGACACTGGTGTGGCCGGAAATCACCCAGCATCTACAAAGCGTCGAAATTCAAAACCAATAATTATAATAAACGACAGAAAAACAGGAACGTTATGTACGTCAGGACAATCCGATTACTTACCTTGCTGGTAGGCTTAGTGTTAATTGCTGCCTGTTCATCAATTCCAGACATTAGCAAATTTCAAAAGGGGAATACCTTTAAGCTGGAAATGCCGCGACTGGGGGCCAAATCCGCCACCGACGATAAACGGATATTCGTTTTCGGTGGCAGCTACAAGGCAGGGTTTCTGGGTGATGTTGAAATTATTGATCCCACCACTAAAAATATCCAAGTACTGAAAAATCATATTATTCCTCGCCGCTATTTTTCTGCCGTTTATGATGGTAGTGAAAACGTCTATCTCATTGGTGGCATTGCGCAAGATGGCAAAAAAGTGCGCTACGAAAGCAAGGTCGAGATTTTTAATACCGTTACCCGCAAGGTCGTCGAAGCAGCCCCGCTACCTTACCCAACGCGAATGAATTCAGCAGTCTATCTGAACGGGAAAATATATGTTCTGGGCGGCTCACACCTTGACTGGGATACCCGCAAACACAAAACCACTGCGATAATGGCGATTTTCGACACCCAAACGGGTGTTTGGTCACTGGGGCCGCCTATGCCTACCGAAAAGGAAACCGCCACGGTAACGTATGATGGAAAAATTTACGCCATTGGTGGTTATGCTAGCGGTGAGTCGCAAGATGTTTTTGAACAATTCGACCCTGCTACGGGTAAATGGCAGTCGATGCCGCCGCTACCCGAAAAAATCAGTGCACATAGCGCTACCGTTTGGCGTGATTACCTGATCGTTTTCGGTAACTATGACGATTTGGACGCAGTATGGACCTACGATTTCAAAGCCGAGCAGTGGCATCATAGTGAACTTGAAATTACCGGCGTGCGACACAGCAGCGCAGTCACCTTTAACGACTCAGTCTATCTGATCGGTGGAACCCAAGGCACATCAGGCCCAGTCCTGGATGCTATTCAAGTGTTTGATGCTAAGCAACTGCGTAAAGCAGTGGGGAAATAAGTGTTTATAGGGATTGATGGCGGTGGCACATCTTGTAAGGCAATATTGCAAGATGAAAATGGACGTACAATAAGCCAAGGGATAGGCGGTCCAGCGAATCCGGTTAATGGCGTAAGCCAGTCTCAGAATTCAATCCTTGAAGCATGCTTTCAGGCGCTGGATAATGCCGGCCTCAGCAGAGAATGCGTGGGCGAAATTACTGTTGGCGCTGGCCTCGCCGGCCTGCATCTTGGTGCTATGCAGCAAGTTATGATGAATTGGGACCATCCATTTAAATCTCTGGCACTCACTACCGACCTTCATGCCGCAGTACTTGGCGCACATCTTGGCCACGATGGTGGCGTACTCATACTCGGAACCGGGTTTAGTGCTCTTGCCGTTTGTGGTCAGCAGCGACTCGCTATTGGTGGCATGGGATTTCCGATTAATGCAAATGGCAGTGGTTCGTGGCTTGGACTAGAAGCAGTAAAAGCTGTGCTTCTGGCAGAAGATCAGTTAGCGCCCCAAACAATACTTCAGAACCTGCTACTTGCGGGTGAAAACAAAACCGTGCTTGCACAACATACCGTGAACGCTAACGCCACCACGTTTGGCCAGTACGCACCAGCCGTATTCGAGGCAGCCTCGCAAAACGACGAAGTTGCACAAAACCTGTTACGCCAGGCAACCCAGTTTGCAGAATCCGTGATCGAAAAGCTCTCTGACTTTGGCGCTCCCAGAGTAACGTTAATTGGCAGCGTTGCGAACGCATTGTTGCCATTTATGTCGGCTGAAACCCAATCAACAATATACGCGGCAAAGGCTTCTCCACAGGAAGGCGCAATTATGTTTGCGAGGCAAGCCGCTCAACAATAATAAATACCAAAACAACAAGGAAAGACCATGACTTCACGACGCCGCTTTCTACAGCTTTCTACATTAACAGGGGCGGTAGGCCTGGCAACCAGTGCTTTCGCAAAAAAGCCGCCAGTGCAAAGAAAACCCATTGTTATCTCCACATGGGAACATGGCATCCCCGCCAATGCGGCAGCCTGGCAGGTACTCGAAGAGGGTGGTCGGGCCATTGACGCCGTTGAACAAGGTGTAAGAGTGCCGGAAGCAGATCCGGAAGTCAGAACCGTTGGTTTTGGGGGTTATCCTGATCGTGATGGCAACGTGACGCTTGATGCCTGCATCATGGATGAAAACATGAATTGTGGCTCTGTGGCTTTCCTGCAAAACATCAAACATCCTATTTCTGTCGCACGTCTGGTAATGGATAAAACGCCTCACGTGATGCTGGTGGGTGAAGGCGCAAAGAAATTCGCCCTCGAACAGGGTTTTATTGAAGAAAACCTGCTTACCGACGCTTCAAAAGCAGACTGGCAACAGTGGTTGAAAACCCGAGAAATCAAACAGATCAACATCGAAAATCATGACACCATCGGCATGCTTGCGCTGGACAGTCAGGGCAATCTTTCTGGTGCTTGCACCACGTCTGGTGCGGCTTACAAAATGCAGGGGCGAGTAGGCGACTCTCCGATTATCGGTTCTGGTCTTTATGTCGACAACGAAGTGGGTGCCGCAACCGCAACCGGCATGGGCGAACTGGTGATTAAAACCGTAGGTTGTCACCTTGTGGTTGAACTCATGCGTCAGGGCGCAGCACCGGCTGAGGCTTGTGAAGAAGCCGTTCAACGCATCGCCCGTAAGTTAGGCGATTTCAAAGCTTTTCAGGTTGGTTTCCTGGCGCTGAATAAAAATGGCGAATACGGTGCTCACTGCATTCAGCCAGGGTTTAACTATGCGGTGCAGGACAAATCAGGCACACAGTTAATCGACGGTAAAAGTTTGCTTTAAGGATAAGCCTGTTGCAGCAACCTATCTACCATCATTAAAGGGTGAATCAAAGGTATCACAATGACAGACATTGAACTGTGCGCTGACGCTGATTCACCTTTCCTGGTAGCAAACCTAAAGCTTGCTACAGCACTTGGCGTTCATCGCGTTGAGCTTTGCGCTGATATGGACCGTCAGGGATTAACGCCGTCGTTGGCAACTATTAACGCTGCCAGAGATGCCTTTCCCCATGGCGAACTATTAGTGATGGTTCGCCCGCATGATCGGAGTTTCAGTTACACCGCTGAGGAACTGGCTGAAATGGTATCGTCCATGTCAATGGCAGCAGGTTGTGGCGCCGATGGTGTAGTATTTGGTGTGCTTGATAATACTGGCGCACTGGATATGCAGGCAAATCGCACACTTGTCGATGCCGCTCGTTCGCTGAACCTGAAAACCACATTCCATCGCGCTTTCGACGCCACTTCTTTTCCTTCAGAAGCGCTGTCGCAGGTGCTTACACTTGGTATTGATAGAGTGCTGTCGTCAGGGACAGACTGGGGCTCAGGCAAAGGGGCCGTGGATGGTATTGAACGACTCCAACATTTTTTACAGCACGCTGAAAATCAGGTTGAGCTGATAATAGGGGGCGGTGTCACACCGAATAATGCGCCAACACTAATAAATGCGTTAACAGCAAATATGCAGGAGAGCCAGATTGGCCGTAAGGCGCCCTTTGCCTTACATTGCTTTTCTTCGCTGCTGTCGAATGGGCAACTGGATGCTGAAAAGGTGTCTTGTTTGATGCAGGGCTGTCGAACAGTATAAATCGAACAGTATAAACAATAGAGCCTGCCGACTGGCAGGCTCTGAATAGCGCTAAGACAAGAAAAACTTGTAAGCGGGATCTTCTGTAACTTCTTTAAACTCGTAGTCGAGCTGATCCACATGGGCATCGAACTCGGCACGGCTTTCAGGCGGGATTTCAAACCCGGCCAGTACCAAACCTTCCGCCGCACCGTGATTGCGATAGTGGAACAAGGTAATGTTCCAACGCTCGCCCAGGGTCGCCAGGAATTTCAGCAGCGCACCAGGATGCTCCGGAAATTCAAAGGTGAAAACCGCTTCGTTCAGCAGTGTGGGCGGACGTCCACCCACCATGTGACGGACGTGCAGCTTAGCCAGCTCGTTACCGCTCATGTCAAAACAGTCGTAGCCCTGCGCCGTGAGTGACGTATTCAGGTCAGCGAATTCTTTCATACCGCCTTTGAGGTTCACACCCACAAAGATGTGCGCGTCTTTCTCATTCGCGAAACGGTAGTTAAACTCGGTAATGGCCTTACCGCCCAGGGTTTCGCAAAATTGCTTGAACGCGCCGCGACGTTCAGGGATTTTCACCGCAAACACCGCTTCTTTCTGCTCACCCAGTTCACAGCGCTCAGACACATAACGCAGTGTATGGAAATTAATGTTCGCACCACACAGAATGCCGCCCAGCTTCTTGCCACGAATATCGTGCTCGGCCACATACTTCTTAATGGCCGCGATGGACATGGCGCCGGCGGGCTCTGCAATCACGCGGGTGTCATCGAAGATATCTTTGATGGCCGCACAGATTTCGTCGTTGCTCACGGTGATCACGCCATCAAGCAGGCGCTCACATAAACGGAAGGTTTCCGTGCCCATGGTTTTCACCGCCACACCATCGGCGAAAATTCCCACGGAGGGCAGGGTTACGATTTCACCGGCTTCCATGGCCGCTTTAAAGCAGGCGGATTCTTCCGATTCCACACCAATGATTTTGATGTCTGGCTTCAGTTGTTTGAGGTATACCGCGATACCCGCCGCCAGACCGCCACCGCCGATAGCCACAAACAGAATATCCAGATTCGGATTTTGCTCCAGCAGTTCCCGGGCAACCGTACCCTGACCAGCAATCACATCCGGATCGTCAAACGGCGGAATAAACGTGTAGCCGTGGGTTTTCGCCAGTTCCTGTGCATGCTTGCTGGCAGAATCGAAGTTGGTACCGTGCAACACGATATTGGCGTAGTTGCCACCGAAACGACGCACCGCATCCACTTTAATATCCGGTGTGGTTTCAGGCATCACGATAGTGGCATGAACACCTTTCTTCTTCGCGCCATAAGCCAAACCTTGCGCATGGTTACCGGCTGAGGCCGCAATCACACCCGCAGTCAATTGTTCCTGGCTCAGTGCGCTAAGGCGCGTATATGCACCGCGCAACTTAAATGACTTCACCGGCTGCTGATCTTCACGCTTCAGGTAAACCTCGTTACCGATTAGCTGAGACAGACGAGACATGGCCGACAACTCACTGTTGACGGCAACTTCATAAACCGGCGCGAGTAGAACCTTTTTCAGGTATTCGTGGTCGGTAACACTCATATATCTTCCAATTTAGACGCATCACGCACCGCGCCTTTGTCCGCACTGGTTGCCAGCATCGCAAAGTTTTTCAAAGACAGAGACACTTTGCGCTCACGATTCTTCGGTTTCCAAGGCTTGTCGCTGGCTTCCATCGCCGCGCGACGATGAGCCATTTCTTCGTCGGAAATCACAATGTTGATCGTACGGTTAGGAATGTCGATCTCAATCTTATCGCCGTCTTCCACCAGACCAATGCCGCCGCCGCTTGCCGCTTCAGGCGAGCAGTGACCAATAGACAGACCGCTGGTACCACCGGAGAAACGACCGTCGGTGATAAGCGCACAGGCTTTGCCCAGGCCTTTGGATTTCAGGTAAGACGTGGGATACAGCATTTCCTGCATACCCGGGCCGCCTTTCGGGCCTTCGTAGCGAATGATAACCACATCGCCTGCTTTCACTTCGTCACCCAGAATGCCTGCTACCGCATCGTCCTGGCTTTCGTAGATTTTTGCAGAACCAGTGAATTTGAGGATAGATTCATCCACGCCCGCAGTTTTAACGATACAACCATCAACCGCCAGGTTACCGTAAAGTACCGCCAGACCGCCGTCTTTACTGTAGGCATGCTCTAAATCACGGATACAGCCTTCACTGCGGTCAGCATCGGCTTCATCCCAGCGACAATCCTGACTGAATGCCTGAGTAGTACGGATACCCGCAGGGCCCGCACGGAAGAAAGTATCGGCGTCTTTGTTTTCAGGGTTAGTGATATCCCAGTCGCTGATCACGTCTGGCAGCTTTTTGCCAAGAACGTGGTGTACGTCCTGATTCAGTAGGCCAGCTTTATTTAGCTCGCCCAGAATACCCAGAACACCACCGGCACGGTGAACGTCTTCCATATGGTACTTAGGCGTGGACGGCGCCACCTTACACAAGTGCGGTACTTTACGAGACAGACGGTCGATATCAGCCATAGTGAAAGGCACTTCACCTTCCATCGCCGCCGCCAATAAGTGCAGAATCGTATTGGTGGAACCGCCCATGGCAATATCCAGACTCATGGCATTTTCGAACGCTTTGAACGATGCAATGTTGCGCGGCAAGGCAGTTTCGTCATCATTTTTGTAATAGCGCTCACACAGCTCAACCACCAGTTTACCGGCTTGCTTAAACAGCTTTTCGCGATCGGCGTGGGTCGCCAGCATAGAACCGTTACCCGGCAGGGACAGACCCAGCGCTTCGGTCAGGCAGTTCATTGAATTGGCGGTAAACATACCGGAGCACGAACCACAGGTGGGGCAGGCAGAACGTTCAATGTTGTCTGTATCTTCATCGCTCACGCGGTCATCGGCAGCGGCAACCATGGCATCAACCAGGTCAAGTTTGATCAGTTGGTCAGACAGTTTGGTTTTACCGGCTTCCATCGGACCACCGGATACAAATACTACCGGAATGTTCAGGCGCATAGAGGCCATTAGCATTCCCGGGGTGATCTTGTCACAGTTAGAGATACATACGATGGCGTCTGCACAGTGCGCGTTTACCATGTACTCCACGGAATCGGCGATGATTTCACGTGACGGCAGGCTGTACAGCATACCGCTATGACCCATGGCGATACCGTCATCTACCGCGATGGTGTTAAACTCTTTGGCCACACCGCCTGCCTCTTCAACGCTGCGCGCCACTAACTGACCGAGATCTTTTAAGTGCACGTGTCCCGGCACGAACTGCGTGAAGGAGTTGGCAATCGCAATAATCGGCTTGCCGAAATCAGTATCTTTCATACCGGTTGCACGCCACAGCGCGCGTGCGCCGGCCATATTTCTTCCCTGGGTGGAGGTTGCAGAACGTAACTTGGGCATAATGCTTTCCCGTTTTGGTCTTAAAAAATGTATTAAATGCGAATTGATTTGTCGTTGGTGCTGACTTGCACGCAGAACGACACGCTCATCTAGGTTCGCCTGTTGGCCGACATAGAAAAGGATAGCCCGTTAGCGCGGACTTTTTATGACTGGGTTATAGAATTGTTCAGAATTTCTACCGGAGCATTAAAAATGCGCCGTAGCAGGTGGCTGGCTGACCACACATTGCTTGAGGGCGAAGAAATAGCATGAAACCCGCGCCAGAATCAAGTATTTTGCGCCCTGACGCCCAAATTAAGCCTGAATGAGGGTGTACATAAAACAACAACACAGAGTAATGCAATGACAGATTGGTTTCACTGGCTAAATCTGGCGGGCGTCGCAGTTTGCGCGATTTCCGGCACATTAATGGCCTATCAGAAAAAGATGGACGGCTTTGGGGTGGTGGTGCTCGCATCGGTGACCGCTATCGGCGGCGGTACCCTGCGCGATATCATGCTCGATTTACCGGTTTTCTGGATCAAAGACACCGACTACCTGTATACCACGTTAGGCGCCGCATTGTTGACGATAGCCTGGCTGAGAATTAGTCCTCGCTTTCCTTATCACTATTTACTGGTAGCCGACGCATTCGGGTTGGCACTCTTTAACGTGGTGGGAATGGAGAAAGCACTGATCAACGACGCGCCCATGTCGGTAGCCATCGCCATGGGCACCATCACCGGTGTATTCGGCGGTTTGCTGCGGGATGTGAT
Source organism: Alteromonas sp. ABH2_165 (assembly GCF_056159945.1). Taxonomy (NCBI): domain Bacteria; kingdom Pseudomonadati; phylum Pseudomonadota; class Gammaproteobacteria; order Alteromonadales; family Alteromonadaceae; genus Alteromonas; species Alteromonas sp. ABH2_165. Next base: position 117,459 of record NZ_JBSWWF010000002.1, on the reverse strand, counting down.
TTGCCGTGAAGTGCCGCTGGTCCTCAATGGTGAACTCTATGCCATCACTTGTATTACCGGTGGTCTGAGTTACGCCGCGCTCTTGTATGCTGGGTTCGATCAGCACTACTGCCCTTGGTTTGCACTTTTGGTTACCGTGCTAATGCGCCTGGCCGCCATGCGTTGGCATTGGCAGTTGCCGGTATTCAAGAACGAGTAAGCCTAATTAAAACTGCCCGCCAGGCCAGTTATTCCCGTGCCTGAGCACCGATACACTTAGCCCAGATGTGTAACGGAGATTGTGTATGGGCATGGCAGTGGTAAAAACCCGGGCGGGTAGCGGCATCAACGCGCCCCTGGTTCGAGTGGAAGTACATCTGGCCAATGGACTACCGGCTTTTCAGCTCGTCGGTATGGCAGAAACTTCAGTAAAGGAAGCCAGGGACAGGGTACGCAGCGCCATGATCAACAGTGGCTTTGAATTTCCCGCCCGTCGTATTACCGTGAACCTCTCTCCCGCCAGCATTCCTAAACAGGGCGGTCGCTACGATTTAGCCATTGCTATCGGTATTCTTATCGCTGCCGGGCAGCTGCCCGAAAGTATTGCTGATGATTATGAATTTGTTGGCGAACTGGCGCTCACCGGAGAGCTAATGGCCGTATCAGGGATCATTCCAGCAGTATTAGCCTGTCGCGATCATAATCACAGACTGTTCCATCCCTCTGCGAATAGAAACGAAGCGGCTTTGGTGGAAGGGGCCCGGCGCTATGCTGCAGAATCACTATTATCTGTGTTTCTTCATCTGGCCGACCTGGAACGATTAAGTGAAGATCCTCATCAACCTTTGCAGTTAGAAAGTGAGCATCAAAACCCTGTATGGGATGGCATTCATGGACAGCATCAAGCAAAGCGAGCGCTTATGATAGCCGCAGCAGGCGCGCATAATCTTCTTTTTACAGGTCCGCAAGGTACGGGTAAAAGCTTGCTAGCCAGCCGTTTTCTGCAATTGTTACCGCCACTCACAGCCGAGCAAGCACTTGAAGTCGCCACGCTCTATTCCATTAGTCACACTGGCTCCGGGACAAAAAATACCGGCACCCGGCCCTTTCGTTCTCCCCATCATACCAGTTCAGCTGTAGCCCTGACAGGCGGCGGCTCGACACCTACGCCGGGAGAAATTTCTCTGGCCCATCATGGTGTTCTATTTCTTGATGAATTGCCGGAATTTGGCCGTCGGGCATTGGATATACTGCGCGAACCTCTGGAAACCGGAGAGGTGCACATTTCCCGCGCATCCGGGCACGCTGTATTTCCCGCTCGCTTCCAACTCATTGCGGCGATGAACCCCAGTCCCACAGGGGATGTACAGGATGGCAGAACACCACCAGATCAGGTACTGCGCTATTTAAGTCGAGTATCTGGCCCACTATTAGACCGTATTGATATTCAAGTGGAAGTGCCACGCTTGCCCGATTATCAACTTACTCTGACCCTGGAAAACAATGAACCGGTAACATTGCAGTCGCCACGCCAAAAAGTGATACAAGCCAGAGAGTTACAGATAAGCAGACAAGGTGTGCTAAACGGCGCCTTGCCAGTAAACAGCCTTGCAGAACACTGCTTACTCAGTGATGAAAATCTCAATTTTATTCAGCAGGCAGCCAAAAAACTTCAGCTTTCCATGCGCGCTTTTCACCGGGCGTTGCGCGTAGCCCGCACCATTGCTGACCTTGAACAGGAAACGGCTGTGGGTCGTCAGCATCTGGCCGAAGCCCTTGGCTACCGGGCGCTGGACAATGTGATTAAACAGCTTAGCTCAGCCTAAACTAAATAAGGCATCAATCAGCGGGTCGCTGCGCCGGGCATTCAAACAGGCAATGCCGAGCTCATAGGCTTCAATATCGGCCACGTATATTTTACTCACGCTTCCTGCCATTGAAGAGTGCTCCAGCACCACTTCGGGCACGAAGCCCACACCGCATTCTAACGCCACCATGCTCACAATGGCCTCGTTTCCGCCAACCGACGCATACACATTGGGTCGGATGCCGTGTTCAGCAAACCAGTGATAAGCAATGCGCCGGGTGGGGCCATGTTCAGGCATGATCACCTGATGACGGCGCCAGTCTACCTGCGACAGCTCCGTTAAACGCCAGTCCCGCGGTGCAATCAATACTAGCGGAACATCATCCAGTGCTGAAAATGCCATGTCGGTAGGGAAGTCAGGGGTATGAATGGCTATCGCTACATCACATTCTTTCTGTTTCACTTTTTCATTCGCCAACGCAGGATCGCCAGTAATAAGGCGGATATCTACGCCAGGATAGCGATTACGGAACTGTTTGAGTAACGCTGGAAGGTGACTTTGTGCGGCAGTCACTGAGCAGAATAAGCTAAGTTCACCTTGCAGGGTTTCGCTGTCATCCCGCAGTTCGTGCAATAAAGATTGCCATTCTTTTAGCATGTCGGTGCTGAATGCCAGCATCTTATGCCCGGCATGGGTAAGTTCCACGCTGCGGTTACTGCGCTTTAGTAACACAGCTCCGCATTCTTCTTCCAGCCTTTGAATGGCGCGGCTTAGCGTAGAAGGAGATACATACATGGCTTCAGCCGTAACACCGAAATGCAGGCTGGTAGCAAGATGATTAAACAGCTGTAGAGAACGAAAATCCATAATATTGCAAAATATGAAACACTGTTTTGCGAATATATCATTTTCCAAAACAAAAGTGTTCAAGTAATCTTCGCAGCAAGTCGTCATCGACGAGGTCATCGACTGGCTTTGAGCCGTTGATAATGACTAGATTATGATGTTCGGAATTTATTATGGCTAATTATTTTAATACTCTGTCTCTGCGTCAGCAATTGGACCAATTAGGTCGCTGTCGTTTCATGGCTCGCAGTGAGTTCACCGATGGTTGTGAATTCCTGAAAGGCAAAAAAGTGGTTATCGTGGGCTGTGGCGCACAAGGTCTGAACCAAGGCCTTAACATGCGCGATTCAGGGTTAGATGTTGCTTACGCACTGCGTCAGGCAGCAATTGATGAAAAACGCGACTCGTTCCAGCGTGCATCAAGCAACGGATTTAAAGTTGGCACCTATCAGGAACTGATCCCTGAAGCAGATCTGGTATACAACCTCACACCTGACAAGCAACACGCAAGCGTAGTTGAGGCGGTTATGCCGCTGATGAAAGAAGGTTCTGCGCTGGGCTATTCTCACGGTTTCAACATCGTTGAAGAAGGTCAGCAAATCCGTAAAGACATCACTGTTGTGATGTGTGCACCTAAGTGTCCTGGTACTGAAGTACGTGAAGAATATAAGCGTGGTTTCGGTGTACCTACACTGATTGCGGTTCACCCTGAGAACGATCCAAAAGGTGAAGGTTGGGATATCGCGAAAGCACTGGCAAGCGCCACTGGTGGTGACCGTGCAGGTGTTCTGGAATCGTCTTTCGTTGCAGAAGTTAAATCAGACCTGATGGGCGAGCAAACCATTCTGTGTGGTATGCAACAAGCCGCTGCTATCCTGGCATATGAAAAAATGACAGCAGATGGCATGGACGCGGGTTACGCAGCTGCGTTAATCCAGTTCGGTCTGGAAACCATCACCGAAGCACTGAAGATCGGTGGTGTGACTAACATGATGGACAGACTGTCTAACCCTGCGAAGATCAAGGCATTTGACCTGTCTGAGCAACTGACTGACATGTTACGTCCACTGTTTGAAAAGCATCAGGATGACATCATCAGCGGAGAATTTTCTCGCACTATGATGGAAGACTGGGCGAACGGTGATGCGAATCTGCTGAAATGGCGTGAAGAGACCGGTGAATCTGGTTTTGAGAACGCACCTCAGTACGATGGTAAAATCACTGAGCAAGAATTTTTTGACCACGGCATCTTGTTAGTTGCCATGATCAAGTGCGGTGTAGAAGTAGCCTTCGACGTAATGGTTGAAGCGGGTATCCTGCCTGAGTCTGCTTACTATGAATCACTGCATGAAACACCATTGATTTCTAACACTATCGCTCGTAAGCGTCTGTATGAAATGAACGTGGTAATCTCCGATACTGCTGAGTACGGTAACTACCTGTTCGCTAATGCAGCCATTCCATTACTGCGCGAGAAGTTAATGCCGTCAATTGATACCAGCGTTATCGGTAAAGGGTTAAACGAAACCTCTAACCAGGTTGATAACCGCCGTCTGGTTGAAGTGAACGATGCCATCCGTAATACCGGTGTAGAAGCTATCGGTAAAGAATTACGCGGCTACATGACGGACATGAAAGCCATCATTGGTGTGTAACGATTTCTGTCGTTAGGTGCTTAACCAAGCCCTCTTGCCCGACCATTTTGGTCGGGCTTTTTTATGCCTGGAATTCGATAGCAACAAACAAAAACGCCAGCAAGATGCTGGCGTTTGCATTGGTGTTCAGAGCCGCTTCGCGGATTACTTTTCAAGCCCCATGATATCAATTTCAGGTAATGGCTCTGCTAATTTAAAGCCCAGCACCTTTGAGTAGAAATACAGCTCAGCATTCAGTGCCGTTACAATATTCTCAGACTTCCTAAAGCCGTGCCCCTCACCTTCAAAGGCCACATAAGCGGTAGGAATGCCTTTGTCTTTCAGTGCTTCAAAGATCATTTCAGACTGATTGGGTGGCACTACCTTATCATCTAGTCCTTGTAACAGCAGCAATGGTACATTGAACCCATCGAGATGATGAATAGGAGAGCGTTCGATATATAAATCCTTGCGTTCCGGGTACGGGCCAATCACCTGATCCAGATAGCGGGATTCAAACTTGTGAGTATCGCCGGCCAGCGCTTCGAGATCGCTAACGCCGTAGTGGCTCGCACCGGCTTTAAACACATTACTGAAAGCCAGTGCTGCTAGGGTGGTATAGCCGCCGGCACTCCCGCCGCGGATAATGAGTTTATCGGCATCTGCCAACCCCTGATCTGCCAGCCACTGTGCACCGGCAACCGCATCTTCTACATCGGTCACGCCCCATTCACCGTAAAGTGCATGACGATATTCACGGCCATAGCCTGTACTGCCACGATAATTCAGATCGAGAATACCGAAGCCGCGGCTAGTCCAGAAATACTTACTCACCGAATAGGTGGGCGATGCTTTCGACGTAGGGCCACCGTGGATCATAACAATCAGTGGCGGCGCGCTACCTTCAGGCGCAGTCACATCCGGGTTCGTTGGCGGGAAGTAGGTGCCGTATGCTTTCGCGCTATCACCCACCGGAAAGCTCACTTCCTGAATGGTTGGCACCCAGGATGGATCCAGCGCAGAATCGCTGGATGTCGCAACAGCATTCACTTTTGGAGAATCAGCCGATAAATCAGACAGTGCAATGAGCTCACCGGGGCGAGTTTGCGGGTCCTGAATCACATAGAGTGCAGAGTCCGATTCAACAAAATCTTCAATGGCGGCACTTTCCGGCGTCAACACATGCATTGCATCGGATTTTCTGTCGAGCAAATAAAGCTGGCCAATAGCACCTTGAACCACTTGCGCGAGAATAGAACCATCCTGACGAATACGGTAGTAATGTTTGCCCACCTGCCAGGCCGGACCGCCTATCTCTGAGTTTTCCGGTTGCGGCGACAGCAGGGTAAACTCGGTGCCGGATACCTGATACAGTGACCACCAGTTATTGCGGTCGCTTAATACATACAGGTTACCTTCAACATCCCACTGAGGGTCGATAGCCGATTCACCAGTATCCGGGTTGTGCTCTGTTAGCCCTTCCAGTTTGCCGTCAGTATCGAAGTTTGCCGACCACAATGTGGTATTGTCCCACGGCATATTCGGATGATTCCACGCAATGAACGCGATGGACTTCCCATCCAATGACAAGCTCGGCGCAGATACAAAGCTTGAACCTTCAAACAATACTTCACCTTCCGACATGCCGTTTGCAGGCAGTGCCACCAGCGTATTCTGCGGTTCGCCCACTGAGCGGTGATCTTCACGAATACAAATCAGGCGATCACGGGGAGCGTCCAGCTCGCAGGCACCAAAGCGGATCTTATCTTCCGGCGTAATCGCCTCCGGCGCTTCACCAATGACCATGCGGTAAATGCGCTGATCGTTAAAATGGGTAAACCAGACAACACCGTTGCTGACCAGAATGGATCGTCCGCCATATTCATGCACACGAGTACGCACATTCCAGGGCGCTGCCAGCAACTCTTCAGCCGCCGTATCACCTTGACCCTCTTTCTTACGCATTATGGTGCTGCGACCACCTTCAAGCGGTCGGGACTCTACCCAGTAAACATAACCGTTATCCACAGCCAGCGAGGAAAGTCCGCGACTGCCCTGCACAATGGATTCAGCGGTTACTGGCGACGACCAGCCACCATATTCGACAGTATCGGTTGATGATGATTTCATAGACTCCTCGTCCGATCGTGATTCTTTGGGTTGGCAAGCTATAAGCAGCACTACCAACGAGATAAGCAGGTAACGCATGCCAACTCCCTCTGTTATACAAAGTGTATTAAAGACAATGGGTGGTACTGTAACGCACTCGTACTCAAACTACTATCTAGCCTATTGCACGACGACTTTCCTTCCGACTTCGATTAAAAAGCGGGTATTTTTTCGATCCCCACCTAAGCAAGCTGTACATTTTTTACACTCAAGACGTTTACTTTTTGCTCTCCTCTTAATATATTGTTCAACTTATAAGCAATTTTGCTCGAAACGGATTTCGCAATGACCATTCTCACAAGGAAGATGAGAAGCCTTGCTTCTTTTCTTTGCATTACTTATTTCACTCTACTTTCTACAGGGTGCGCCAACTCCCAAACGGCAAGCATGGATGTCGAAGAAGTATTCTACGTAGCCGTCGCCAGCGGCGAAAACACCAACTACTTTCGCGTCACCGTAAAAGGCAAAAGCGTGTTAGGGGTTGCAGCCTACGAGTCTGGCTGGTTTCCCAGCGCAGCAGTTGACAGGCTATACGGCGCGGGAAACATTGAAAGCGTTAAGTCCGAGCTTGCTAATGAAAAGATCAAAAACGCTTTTGATGATGCCTATGTTGCAGCTTATGACGCTTATATGAAGGCAGCGCAAAATCCTGCCAGCACAGATGAAGAAATCGCCAAACACCTTCTTGTTTTAAAACGGGTTCGCGCGGTACCAGGTGATGGCACCCCCCTTCCTGACGGTGCAAAAGAGATTGAGTATGACCCCGTTTCTAACCTCACATTAATGCACTCTGGAGAGAAGTTTGTCATCGCTTTTTCTTCCAACCCTGACGAAGTGTTGAATGGCATAAAAACGACAGCTCAAAATAACGAAACCAGTCGGGCTATCCTGAAACTATCGCAACTGGCGAAAGGTCAGGAAGATGCAGAAAACGTTCGTCTGGCAAAAGAGAAACAAAATATTGAACGCTTTGCTTCACTGTTGAGTGCTCGGCTGACAAGCACCGCAGGGCTCCTTGAAGAAAAAACAGAAAGCGACGATGAAAAGAAACTGGCAGCGCAGCAGCTTGATGAGCTGAGAACTGAGGTTGAGTCTCTGGTAATACTCACGGAGTCTTCACTATGAAACATCGGCTTCCATTTCTATTTACCCTGGCAGGCGTGATGACGCTAACAGGCTGCGCGACGGCGACACTGGACGTGACCGTAGACATTTTCGAAAAGAACCCAGCCGTGGACTTGCCGCTATCTGACCGCAAGGTAGAGGCCATGCTTCAGGATCTGGCAAAGCTGCAGGAAAATGCGGATGAGACGTTGGCGACCAGGATCAAGCTTGCTACAGGTACATCAGCGTTATATGACGATGCGCTTAAAGTTATACTGGATAGCGGCCAATTTTCAGACGGAAAGACCCCATACCGGGCGACGGTAAGCTGCCCCAAACTTACGGATGAAGAAAAGGTTGAAGCTTCTCGTCACGATAAGGTAAATCCATCCGATGTAGAATTGAATAATGCCCTAGACGTCAAAGTAAAAGTGGATATTGAACTCTCTAAAGAAGAGCTTCATTCAGCCACACCATTAAAGTCTTATCAAACTTGTTTAGAAAATCGATACGAGCGATTTAATAAGGCCCGCAAGGAAGCCACCAACAAGCTACTTTCCTATCTGAGAGTATACAAAATTGCCTATTCTACTGTTGCAAGAAAGCAATGCGAACTCTTGATTAATAGCACAAAAGAAGAACTGACGAATAAAGTATGTGATAACCCGGAAACTTTTATTGAATATCTAGACACTGAAATAGAAACAGTATCGAAAACCACCTCAAAACCTCGCCGAACTCGTAAAACTAAAGAAGTTAAAGTACTGGCAAAACATAATTATCTGTTCGACAAAATTACTACTTCAGCCAAGTTTAGAGAACTTTATGTAAAACAATCTGATACTGAGGTCACCTTATGTACAGATAAATATAACTCAACATGTGAACAATCCTTCGTCGATCTTGAAGTGGACACCCTGAACACTGTTTCAAAAGTTATTGCAGCCTACAAACAACTCAGCCATCCCGCTATTTACTTCAACTGGGGCAATATCGAGTTTCTGATAAATAAATACATCGAGGTGCGTCCCGGGTCGGCACCGCTGTGGAAAAACTTTGCACGTCAATTGCAAAAAAAGCTGGTGGCGCTCAATGAAGAAGCTGGAGTCCAGCCCGCTACTGGCCAGCGAACCATTTCCCGAAGTTTCGATGACACCAGCTTTCAAAGAGCCAGTCTGAATCTGGCCAACGAACTGGAAGCGCTGCGCAACGATTTACCCGAATCTGCATCCTCGCAAGCTGCACTAGAAGGCCTGGTAAAAAGCAAAAGCAACCTTAACGACCTCATTGACCGCCTGCAGAACGCGGGTGATCCGGTGTGGCGAACCATCGTCAACCCGATGTTCGCTAATCAGTGGAATACAATCAATAAACAGCACTTCAAAGGCGATGGAAACACATCTGTGGTAGTTATTCGGGACACGCCAACCCGTTTCCGCACGGCACAGGCGAAGAACAATCCTACGGTACTTGCACAAAATCAAATTGCTATAAGCTCCGCTGTAACTGAAGCGGCACTGAATGTAGTTGGCGGGTTATCTGGCCTTGGCAAAGTCGACTTCGGTAAAGACAAAGCAGATGACGAGCAACCCTTCGAGGCCGGAAAGAATGAAGCTCTGGCACTGGACATCGATTATCAGAAAACGGTGATACGCAACCTCAAATCAGAACTCGCCCAGCTACTGGCTGAAATCAATGCACTGCCGGATGATGCCGACGTGAGAAAAGTTGAAAAGCTCCGCCAGTCTGCAAAAGCGCGGATGAGCGCTTATGCAACAGCACTCTCGCTGGCAGGGAGTGATACTGATGAATAGCTCCTTCAGTTCGGCAGATAAAGGGTTTCGCAAATGGGCTGGCCCGGTTGTTTTGGTACTTATATTGACCGGCGCTCTATTCTGGATAATCACAACATTCTTTGGCGTCGGCGATTCCTATTCCCAGTTCCTCCTTATTTTGGGTGTTTCCATATCAATAGCCTGCGCTATTAGCTTATTCACTGCAGAACTGATAGTCAGTGACGACGACCCAAACCGCGAAAGACGGATCGCCAGAGGTGTGCTGGTAATAGGCTATATGTTTCTGATTGCTATTGCCTGCCTTGCGTTTGCGCTAATGTTTATCGATTATGATAAAACAAAGAACGAAAACACAATTCCTACCTTCCTGCCTATACTCGTCTACGGCTGTGAATATCAAGCACCAGCCGAACCAAAGCAATCTGAAACAAAAGAAACTGAAAACGCAGCAGAGCTAAAGGCTGTACTGCGAGTCACCATTCCTGCAAACCTGAAATACTGTGGACAGACAGAGCCGCAAAGAATGCTTGTGATAGGTGGCATAACAACCCAATGCAGCCTCACGAATAATTGCTCCGTTGTCGATGCACCAGAGATTGCTAAAGCAGGGAAAGCGATTACACCCGCCTATTCTGAAACAGCCATTAATGCGATACCCGGTGCAAATGACTTCTATCACGACCAGAAAAACTGCAGCGCAGATATCGATAGTCTGCTCAGTAAAGATAACCCCAACCCCTGTGCATCCGTAGAACTGCTTAAACGCCTTGACTCTCGAATCAAAAAAGCAGGCAAGGTTGCCGACGACAACAATACAATCCGCACTTACGCATTAAGTGCTAACCCCGGTGACGAATCAGATTTTAAAAATATTGCGAAGCTAATTGCGCTCCAGGCCTTGGTTGAAGGCCGAATTGAACAGAAAAAGGCGCTCGATGCCCATTACGTGATTGATAATCATGTAACCGGCAATTTGATTATTGGTGGCATTATTGTACCGGCCTACTTTATTTTCTGTGCATTGATCGGTGCAATGATTGCCATGGCGAGAAAGCTGCCGGAATTCCAGGCCCGCCTGAAACGCACTGAGCAAGATACCAGCGAAAAAGTATTCCGTGGCGATTCCTATGCGCCAATTGGCTATTGTGAGCTTCCCGAACTGGTATTGTTTCAGATTATCCAGGTAGCCTCAGCGCCCATACTTGCTGTGATTGCATACGGCTATCTTAACGATGACTTTGAAAGTCAGTTCACGGGCATATCTATCGCCTTTGCGGCAGGGTTTTCGTCCGAATGGATCTTGATGATGGTCAGAAGCATCAGTGACCGTCTGGGTGGCGCCAAGCCCAAAACAGTGCCTTATCGTTCCGTCACTCCGGAAGCAAAAGCAGCGGCCTTCATTGATTTAAAATCCGGTCGTGCCTATGTGAACGATACCATAATACTAATCAAACCAGTCGGTCTTCATAAAACAGGGGATAAATTTGTGCTGACCAATATAGCCGGCCAGGAACTTACCGTGAGAGAAAAAGCCGGAGCAGCAACGATTATCCGCTCGGCCGACTTCTTTGACATTGAGCGTGAACAGCCAGAGTACGTCAGCATGGATGACGACGAAAACAACGCAGTTGGGTGATGAGCATGAAAAAGTACTTCAGAACCCGCTCTGACAATGGTTTACGTTTGCGAAACTCACCGTTTGACGGAGACACGCTGGAAATACTCCCTGATGACACCAAACTCACGGCTGTTGATGAGCAAACCTGGGTGAAAGTTATCACTCCATTGGGGAAGGTGGGCTACGTATTGAAAGACTATCTGGAGCCTTATAAACCGCGAATTACACCAGAAAAAGTTGTTCCTTTCCTTTTTGATAACGGCATCATTCAATATCGGTCCCGGAATGACTGCATCACCAGCGAACAACCGATTCGCATTCACAAAGACTTTGAGAAGTCACTGCTGATTATGGAAGAGGAAGCCAAAAATCACGAGCTAAAGCTACTTGTGACCAGCAGTCTGCGTTCACCGCTTTCGCCCGTCGGCAATGCCATTGTGAAACCGGCAAGCGTGTCAAATCACCATGTGGGTCACGCCGTCGACGTCAACTTTATGTATAAAACCATCTGCTACGGATCACGGGCTTTTAAAGGCAGCACCCAAATTCCGGACAACATCACACAGTTTATTTGTGCAGTTTGCAGACAAGGCTTGCGCTGGGGCGGCCACTTCGGCACGCCCGACTTTGTTCACTTCGACGATAAGCTGAACATTAATGACCCGGAACAATATCAACGAAAACTAATGCAACTTCACGGTTAGTGAGCGTCTTTATCTGCAAACCGCACACTAACAAACGCCAGTGAGAAGAACGCCAGGAATCCAAATCCAATGGGGTATAGATTTCCATCGAGGAAACTGTCGATGAACAACGCGATAGGCACTGCAAACAAGCTTGAAAGCGAACCGATGATGGCGGCGCCCAGGCCCGCCATTTCACCTAATGGCTGCATGGCCAATGCGTTCAGGTTACCGAACAGGATACCCACAAAGAAAAAGCCCACAAACATGACGGGTATTAGAACCTTAATGGGCGGTAGTCCACCAAACAGGAACAGCGTGACCACCATCACGGCGGCAAAACCTACCGCGCCATATAGCGCGATATTTACCAGTTTGCGCATGCCGTAGCGTACAACCATGGTGCCGTTAAAGAACGAAGCGAGTCCGATGGAAAATGCCAGTAACGCAAATACAAAGGGGAACAGGGTGCCTAAGCCGTAGTATTCCTGGAAAATAGTCTGCGAAGCACTGAGGTAGCCCAGGAATGCACCAAATATGAAACCCATAGCAACGGTATAACCCATCACATTCACGTTAGTGAGAATGAACTTTGTCGATACAAAGAATCTCAGCCAGGTGAATTTCCGGCGGCGATCGGCGGGTAAGGTTTCAGGTTGCCGATACATGAACCACGCGCCGGTAATAATTGAAACAATCAAAAACAGGGTGAAAATATGCTGCCAATGGAAGAATGTCAGTACCGCCTGTCCCACCATAGGCGCCAGCATTGGCACCAGAATAAAGACCATCATGATGAAGGACATCACTCTGGCCATGGCATCACCCACATATAAATCACGAATAACCGCCATGGCTGCAACGCGGGGGCCAGACACTCCGAAAGCCTGTATCAACCTGCCGATAAGCATGCTGGTCATATCGTTGGCCATCATACAAACCACGGTACCGATCACAAAAATAGTGATGCCTAGCAGAATGGTTTCTCTTCGCCCGCGGGTATCTGAATAGGGCCCAAAGAAAAGCTGCCCGAACGCCATGCCGCCAAAGAAAATCGAGACTATCAGGTGAGCCTCGTGAGGGTCTTTTGCATGCAGCGCCTCACCTATCTGTATGAGCGCAGGCAACATGGCATCAATACTCAATGCCACCAGCGATGTCATCAGTGCCATCAACGCGACGAATTCGAACAAGCCAAGCGTTGGTGGAACAGGAGTGCGGGGTGCTTTCATGAATTTGGTATCTGCTTTGTAAATAATCAATATATAGGCGGCGTATTATAGCTTAATGTAATATGATTAATCGCCATTTGACCGGCTTTATTTGGCAATGCAGCACATCTTATGCGGTTAGTAAGTGGAATAATATCTTTGCTCTAAGGGCTTTGTTGTTTTTGAACGATGAAAACCGGTCGTTTATAGCAGGTGCAGGATGATCGTTTTGCATCGTTTTAACGAATACCATTATCATTGCATGGTATTTTATCGAGGTACTCTCCATCAGCGCGTTTTTCTGGTGTCTGTCGTACCGTGAACTAATTGTTTTACGGTAACTCTAAGATGCTCCACCACTCATTATTTTTCAGGGAATCATTCAACTCTATGATTCGTCCTTTCAGTGCGTCGCTCAGGTGTCGCCTGGTTTTACCGTGCCTTCTGTTTTTTACTGCGTTCCAGGCGTCAGCCCTTGATGTCGAAATTGAAGGCGTTGAAGACAGTAAACTGGAAGACAATATTCGTCTGCACCTCAACAGCCTTGATGTGAGTCCCGAGGTGCTTGGCGATCCGTTCTGGCAAGATCAGATAAGTAAAACGGTATCCACCGCAGTAGAGCCTTTTGGTTACTACAACAGTGAGGCTGTGGTTGAGTTGAAAGACGACGACGTGATCCTGCATATCACATTGAATACGCCACTAAAAGTCGCAAATGTTTTTGCCGAAGTATTCGGCGATGCCCGCACCGATGAAGACTTCAGCAAGCGCTTTAACAGTTTCGCGTTGAAAAAGGGCGACGTGCTGAATCAACCGGTTTATGAAAACTTCAAATCATCCACGTTTAATTATGCGTTGTCCCGGGGTTATTTTGATTTCAATTGGCGCGCGACCCGCCTTGACTTAGTGCGAGAAGATCGCGAAGCCAATATTTTGATGATTGCAGATAGCGGTCAGCGCTATCAATTTGGCGACATCAAAATTGTTGGTGACGACAAAGCCATGGCAATCATTAAGCGCCTACAACCCTTCGAGAAAGGGGAATACTACACCTCTGCCAAGCTGACAGAATTTAATCGTAGGCTAAACCAGTCTAGCTATTTTTCTCGGGTTATTGCACGCCCGGTGGTTACCGAAGCGCAGGGCAAAGAAGTACCGGTTGAAATTACACTGGTTCACAAACCCCGGGACGCTTTTAATGTGGGTCTTGGCGCTGCCACTGATACCGGCGCAAGGCTGCGTTTGAAGTGGGAACGCCCTTGGGTCAACTCCCGCGGACATTCAGTGAGTTCAGAGGTATTTTTATCGCAGCCTGAACAGTCATTCACCATGGATTATCGCATTCCACAAGGCGATATCACCAATGACTACATCAGCATTGAAGGCGGCTATCAGTTTATTGATTACAGCAATACCAACACCGAAGCAGAAACCCTCACGGTGGCCGGACATCGTTATTGGCAGGAAAGTGGCTCTCCCTGGCAATTCGATGCGTCGTTAACTTATCTTCGGGAAAATTACACCCAAGGTGCAGACCCAGCGCAAACCACCCAATTAGTTATGCCAGGCTATGGCGTGCGATATCTAAACCGAGATGACTCGCTTAACATCACAAAAGGCACGTATTTTTCTGCTTTTTATCAAATTGGGCGTGACGGCTATGGCTCTGACATCGACTTCCAAAAAGCCGTGGTAGAAGCGGGTATTGTGCGTACTTATAACCGGCATTGGCTTATGCTTCGGGCAGAAGGCGGCGCGATTGAAACCAACAACTTTTCGAAAGTACCGGCCTCATTGCGTTTCTTTGCCGGTGGTGACCAGAGCGTGCGAGGCTTTGCCTTCCGTGATATTTCGCCAAAGGATGATGTGCTCGACCCTGAAACCGGAGAAATTAATAACGTTTCGATTGGCGGTAAATACCTGGCAACAGGCAGTATTGAATATGCTTATGAAGTTGTTCCTAACTGGCGGGCCGCTGTTTTCTTTGATGCAGGTACCGCTGCAAACACGTTTTCAGTCAGCAATAATTGTGATGATTCTACGGGCTCATCTTCAGATGACGAGATTGGAGATTGTAGTCCCGGCTTAGCCTACGGTGTGGGCACGGGCTTTCACTGGAAGTCTCCCATAGGCCCAGTGCGGGTTTATGTTGCACGAGGCATGTCGGACTATGAAAATACCTGGCGTCTGCACTTCATCCTGGGGCCAGAGCTATGAGAAAACGTACGATTAGCCTCTGGGTCGTTGCGCCATTTTTGCTCATTGGCGTGCTGATCGCGTACATCGTCAGTCCGTTAGGTGCGCCGGTTATCCGCTACGTTGCTAACGCCGCAGTAGACGGGCTGCACATTGACGACATCGACGGCACAATACTCAGCGATATTAGCGTCAGGGGCGTGAGCTGGGAAAATGAGCAATGGTCGGTCTCGGTTGAGAAAGCGGAAACGAACCTTGTACTCGGCTGTTTAATCACCACCAAAGTGTGTGTGGACTTCCTTACTGTAGACGGTTTTACTCTCAAACAGCTCGCTGTTAGTGACGTAGAAGAAGAGCCCGACAGCGAACCGCTTACCGAATTTGAACTTCCTGTTTCTGTAAAGCTGAATGCACTCACACTTACCGATATATCCATTGACTTGCTAGCCCAACAGGTTGCGCTTAAGTCGCTGTCCACCCAAGGGACGGCCTGGAAAACCGTTAGCCTATCGCCGCTAAAAGCGGAAGGTCTGGTGGTAACATTGCCAGAAGCACCACAAGAGTCAGAGCCCACAGACAAGCCCGCCAGTTATGCGCTTAGCTACACCGCACCCACGTTGCCTGAGGTTATTATTCCCATTCCCGTAACGGTGGAATCTTTCGAGCTGAAAGACATTTCAGTCAAACAGGGCGGTGCGACACTACAAGAGATCCCCGTTGTAGCCTTTAATTCACTCACCCTCGAAAAGAGCGATGTCACATTAGATAAGCTCCACGTGGAACATGCCATGGCCAATGTCGACGCGTCGGCCTCGGTTACGCTGGCAAAAGACTATCCGCTGAACCTTGATGCCACTGCCGGCATCACACTGGAAGGTATAGAAGAAACGGTAACACTCTCCACCGATGGTTCACTGCGCGATTTGAATCTGGATGTGGCGGTGGACGGCACGTATTCGGCCCAGATAGCCGGTCACGCAAATATTCTCGACGATACACTACCGCTGGATCTCAAAATCAACTGGCCGGAACAGGCCATTCCTCAGGTTGAAAACAGCAAGCTGTGGCAAGGCGACATGCTGCTACAAGGCGAAATGGGGGCATACCGCTTTGCCGCTGATTCAGGTGCAGATATTGCCGAAATAGGCGCAATACCGGTCACTGCCGATGTGGTCCTGAACCAGAACGACATTACGGTTAATGCGCTGAACGTGAAGATCCTCGAAGGGCAGGTAGTGAATACGGGCACTTTGTATCTGAATGAGTCTGTGAGCTGGTCGGGTAATACCACGGTCAGTGATATTTCAGCTACCCAACTATCACCTTTTGCGCCCACCCAGATTAACGGCAGCTTGGATAGTCTGATGCGACTTACCGACAAAGGGGTAGAAGCTAATATCAGAAACCTGTCGGTAAAAGGCATGCGTCATGGCGTACCGGTAGAGGTAAACGGTGGTCTTATCTATTCGCAAGGCAACGATATTCTCGTGGCCAACCTGAATGTAAGCCAGGCGGAAAGCACCGTGCGCGCGATGGTTCAAATCTTCAAAGAGCGTTATTTAAACGCAGATATCGATTTAAATGTTGCCGCCATAGATGAACTGTATCCGCAGGTATTTGGTAAGGTTAACGGCAAAATTAAGGCGAAGGGCGAATGGACCGACCCGATTATCGACGCCGACATCACCCTTACTGATGTGATGGCTTCGGCAACATTGAGTCCTATCGCCGCTGAACAGGGCAAAGTGAACGGTACGGTGAATGCCAAAGGTACTTTCTCCGATCACAGCTTTGGTGTAGACCTTTCACTCCCTGAACACAAACTGCAACTTGCCATGAAAGGCGCATGGAAAGACGATCGTTACACCGCAGATATCAGTGATAGTCAAATCGGGCTGCTCACCACGCGTTGGCAGCTTAATCAGCCATTCCGGGTGGCGGTGCGACCAGAGCCGTTCAGTATGAAAGTACACCGGAACTGCTGGGAATCTCGCAATGAAGGCGAGCTTTGTATTGAAGATGTGCTTTACAAAGATGAGCGCACCAAATGGATTGTAAATGCGAACTCAGTTCCGGTGGGACTGTGGGCGCACGAATTGTTGCCTGATACATTCACTGCCACATCCGACGCGCAGTTGTCTTTAAAGACGACGGGCGAGTTTGGTGTTAACGCCCCGATGACAGCAAATTTTGATGTGTCCGTTACCCCGTCTACCTGGACCATGGGCCCGGAACAACAGTTGAAACTGAACGTAGACACATTGCAAGCGCAGGGTAACTACAAAAACGATACACTTACATCCACGCTTAAATTAATGAGCGAGCAGTTAGGCAACATTACCGCCGACCTTGAAATGCAGCCCACCAAGGATGACATGCCGCTAACCGGCAAGGTGAATATCGATAACATCAGGATTGCGCCATTCAAGCCGATGTCGCCAGCCATACGACAACTCGCTGGTAACCTGAATGGCGATTTGCAATTAGAAGGCTCAGCGACGGCGCCTTCAGTCACCGGCCAACTGAAACTAGGCAACGGTAATGTCGACATTGAAGATATGCCGGTCAGTATTGGTGACTGGGAACAGTCAATCACGTTCAATGGTCAGAGCGCAGACTTTGACGGTAAATTTTTACTCGGTAACGGGCCAGGCACGTTAAGTGGCGACCTGGCCTGGAGCGATGGTTTTGAAACCAATATCAAGCTAAAAGGCGATCGCTTCCGCGTGAATCAGCCTGATATCAGCATAGACGTATCGCCAGATATTTCTGCTAGCGTGAAGCCCGGAGAAGTCAACGTTTCTGGCTCTGTCGATATTCCCTGGGCTCGTATCGAAATCGAAGAATTACCGCCAAGCGCTGTGTCGCCGTCAAAGGATGTGCATTTACGTGGTGAACCCCCAACGGAAGATCCTCTCGACATGGTTAATGCCAATATCACGGTGAATATCGATGAGGAAAAACTCGGCGAGGTGAAGCTGGAAGCCTTTGGTTTAACGGCCAATCTACACGGTAATATCGAAGTGGATACTCAGCCATCCATGGTGGCATTTGGTAGCCTACAAATTCTCAACGGGCGATATCAGGCCTATGGTCAGGATCTGGTTATCCGTACCGGTGAAGTGCAATTCAATGGTCCAATTGACCAACCATCGCTGTTGGTAGAAGCCGTACGCGACCCGAATAAAACCGCAGACGGCGTGGTGGCAGGTGTCCGCATCGACGGCGCGGCAGACAGTCCGAACATTGCCTTGTACTCTGAGCCCAGTATGAATCAGAGTAACACCCTGTCTTACCTGCTTACTGGTCAAGGATTGGGTTCATCGTCATCGTCGAGCAGTGATTACGGCAGCTTGCTGCTGGGCTTCGGATTATCTAATACAGAAAATCTGCAAAACAAAGTGGGCAGTGCTTTAGGTATTGATGAATTCACGGTTGGCACCACATCTAATCCTAACGGTGGCTCTACCAAGCTGTCTATTAACGGTCAGATAAACGAACGGCTTACCGTGCAGTACAACCTGGACGTGGGTTTAAGCAGTGATAATAACACCACTGGCACTTTACGCCGTCGCCAGGAACCGCCTGATTTAGCCCTGCGATATCGTTTGCTTCCACGCTTATTTGTTGAAGGCGTGCAAACCACCATTGAGGAGCAGTCGGTATTCGCCGTCGATTTTTATTATGAATTCTTCCTGGGGGAATCTACGCCATCCCGCAGTCAGAGCAATCAGACAACCAGCGAGGAGAAACCATGAGTATTCCATTTTCTATACTTGATTTGGCGCATATTGGTGAGGGTCAGAGCGCGGCTAACGCGTTCGAAAAGAGCAAAGCCATAGCCGCAGAAGCGGAAAAGCAAGGCTATCAACGTGTTTGGTTAGCAGAACATCACGGTATGCGCGGAGTTGCCAGTGCAGCAACAGCGGTATTGCTAGCAGCAGTGGGCCAGGCCACCAGCAAGATTCGCATTGGGTCGGGTGGCATTATGCTACCCAATCACTCGCCGCTAGTGATTGCCGAACAGTTTGGTACGTTGGCTACCCTGTTTCCGGGCCGGGTCGATTTGGGTCTGGGTCGCGCACCAGGTACAGACATGGCCACTGCCAGAGCACTTCGCCGCAACATGAATGCCAGCGTTGAGGATTACCCCGCTGATGTGATGGCGCTGCAAGAATACCTGTCTGACGACAAAGGCGATAACCGCGTTCTCGCGATTCCCGGTGCAGGCACAAAGGTACCACTGTGGCTACTGGGCTCCAGTCTGTATTCTGCGAAGCTCGCCGGACAGCTTGGTCTACCGTATTCCTTCGCCTCACACTTTGCGCCAGACATGCTGCTGGATGCTATTAGTGTGTACCGTGACAGTTTCCGTCCTTCGGCACAGTTAGACAAACCGTATGTATCAGCCGGTGTAATGAGTGTGGTGGCCGATGATGAAGCAGAAGCAGCGCGTTTGTTTACTTCGGTTCAGCAGCAGTTCGCTAATCTGCGCCGTCAGGCAAACGACCCAATGCCAGCCCCCGTCGACAATATTGATGCGGTACTTTCAGAATATGAAGTCGCCGCCATTAACAATACCCTGCGCTTTGCCATTGTCGGTACACCAGCACAGGCGGAACGTCAGATCAGTCAATTTATTGAGGCCACCGGAGTAGATGAGATGATTTTCTCGTTTCCGATCACCGATCAGGACAAGTGTCTCAACGCCATCCGTCACGTGGGCGACATGGCTTCAGTAATGCAAAAACAGAACTGGGCAGCTTGAACCGTTAGTCGAGCTGGCTTCTTATCCCGGCCAGCTCTTCCATTCTCGCTCTGAACTTTCGTTCCCGTCCGCGGGCCCAGATAAAACAACCAAAGCTGATCACCAGTCCTAGCCCCAGCCAAACCGCAATCCTGACTAAAGATAATCCTTCCTCACTGGCAGACAAGGTTTTAAAAATTTCTCCGCCGAAGAACAGCAACAGCATCACGCACGACACCCAGCAGGAATGTTTGGTGTAAAACGCAATTTTCACATTGTTCGCCACCTGACGATAAAGCACATTTACGTGCGATTGGGTATCGACGGCCGTGGTGAAGGCAGCGTGGCGACGCAG
Source organism: Alteromonas sp. ABH2_165 (assembly GCF_056159945.1). Taxonomy (NCBI): domain Bacteria; kingdom Pseudomonadati; phylum Pseudomonadota; class Gammaproteobacteria; order Alteromonadales; family Alteromonadaceae; genus Alteromonas; species Alteromonas sp. ABH2_165. The sequence continues at coordinate 97,313 of NZ_JBSWWF010000002.1, read as the reverse complement.
CCAGAGAAAATAAATGACGAAAGGTACGGTGATAATTAGCGTGGCCCAGGTAACGATTAATGCAGACAGCGGTAATTTGTCTGACTGATAGTAAAGAATGAGCGCCAGCGGTACCGGCCCAAGCACATCTACCAGCATGTAAAAACGCTGCTTCCAGCGCTGCATGTGCAATTCACGTTGAATTTTTTCCACATCGATTGGCTGCACTTCCTGAGTTTGCCAAAGCGCGGCCAGATCATCAGTATTATTTGTCATCGTTTAACCTCTCTACAACAGCGGCTTTGGTTCGCTTCAGCAGTACACCCACGTGGCTGGTAGTTAAACCACACACGTCGGCTATTTCATCGTAAGACAGTCCTTCCAGCGACAGCGTTAGCACCTGACGTCCCGGCAGCGGTAGTTCGCGCACGATATTAAGTAACGCCTGCAACTGTTTGTCTTGCGCAGCATTGTCCTCAGGATTGAGGGTGAAACACGGATTAGACGCTTCGTGGTCGTCAAAAGACTCAGCCCGTGGAATACGCGCATTGGTCGCCACGTGCGTTACCGCCCGGTTGTGAGCAATCTTAAGGATGTAGGTTTTCAGACTGCTTTTACGCTCAAAACGCTGCAACCCTTGCCACACGGCCAGCGCGATCTCTTGCAGCAATTCCTGTCGCAATGCTTCATTGGCCTCATAGCCACTGGCAACGCGGCTGAGCAGTCCGTTGTATTCCTTGAGTATGGCAGCAAAATCGGTAGCCAAGGGTGTTCCCGGGTCCTTAGGGTTCATGCCCTGAAAGTGTGTTTGTTACCCCATAGTCAGGGCATTTTGAAAAAAATTACAGTCATCGTGAATAAATTTTTATGGCACCTACCGAGCAGGTACTTGAACCGCCGTGATCTTCGGTATAGTTTTACGCTATGAAATGTCTCATTTTAGTGGTCTGAAATGACCAACGAGCACGAAGTCGATAACGAACAGGCCATCCAGGCCGATGTTGCGTGGGTTGATGTCATCCACAAAATGGATGAGGCCTATGCCGATCTGGTTCGCTCGCAGGTTGAGTTAGAAAGTAAAAATGTTGAGCTGGAAGAAGCACAGCGTTACTTTGACAGCGTGCAGAGCTCGATGAACGACGTGCTGATTGTTTGCGATAACCACGGCAAAATTGATGGTGTAAACCGTGCGCTCAGCGAATTCACAGACGAAGATAGCCCCAGTCTGCTAGGTACGCCGGTAGAAGATCTCATCAGTTGCCCCGGTGTTCCACTTTTACCGCTCCTCAAACAAGTCGACAGCAAACACATAGAACGAGACGTGGATGTGGTACTGCACGGCAGCTTCGGAGATGTGCCGTTATCGGTGAATTGCTCACCCCGTATTAACCACCGTGGCCGTAAAGTGGGCGTGGTGCTGGTAGGCCGTCCGGTGGGCGAATTACAGCGGGCTTACAAAGAACTCAACGAAGCCCATGCCGAACTACAACTGGCACAGCAACGGTTGGTACAGTCTGAAAAAATGGCTTCTCTGGGTCGACTGGTCGCCGGGGTTGCCCATGAACTGAATAATCCTATCAGCTTTGTATACGGCAATATGCACGTATTACAGCGCTACACCAATAAGCTGCGCACCTATTTCGATGCGGTGAGCGAGGGTGCCACCCGGGAAGACCTCCGCGACATGCGCTCGCAAATGCGTCTGGATAAAGCGATTAAAGATCTCGATTCACTGGTGGAAGGCACCATGGAGGGCGCGGTTAGGGTGAAAGAAATTGTTGATGATCTGCGCCAGTTTTCATCCACGCAGGCATCTGCAAAAGCCGCATTCGACATTGTTCATGTCATCCGCACAGCGGCACACTGGATTGTGAAAGAGAGCAAATTCGCGGTTGATATTACTTATCAGCTGCCGCCAAAATTAGATGCCTGGGGACACGCTGGGCAAATTCATCAGGTAGTGGTAAATCTGGTGCAGAATGCGTTTGACGCCATGGCCGACAGTGAAACAAGGTCGCTTATTCTGAGTGCAGAGCCTTGTCATCAAGGGGTACTGGTTACATTAAAAGATAGCGGACCAGGCATTAGCGAAGCCGATGCACCGAATTTATTTGAACCCTTTTTCACCACCAAACCAGTAGGAAAAGGCACGGGCCTAGGACTTTCCATTAGCTACGGCATCATCGCTGAACACCACGGCGAACTCAGTATCATCAATCATGAACAAGGTGGCGCACTGGCTCGACTCTGGTTGCCGGGGCCGGGAGAAGACGATGCATAATCTACTCTGGTTACAATCTGGGGGGTGTGGTGGCTGTTCCATGTCACTGTTGAATGCCGAATCGCCAGACGTCATCGCGCTGTTTGAGGCTGCCGACATTAATTTGCTGTGGCACCCCTCGTTAAGCGAAGCCAGTGGCCGCGAATTCCTTGCCATCCTGGATGATATCCTGAACGATCGCTTGTCGCTGGATATTCTGTGCATCGAAGGCTCGATGATGACCGGCCCAAACGGCACCGGTCGTTTTCACGTGATGGGCGGTACCGGCAAGCCAATGATTGAATGGGTGTCAGAGTTAGCAGCCAAGAGTCGTCATACCGTGGCAGTCGGTTCCTGCGCCGCGTATGGCGGCATAACCGCCGCTGCCGATAACCTTACCGAGGCTACCGGCTTGCAGTTCGAAGGCGAGCAAACTGGCGGCTTGCTTGGTGAAGACTACCGCTCACAGTCTGGCAATAAAGTAGTGAATATCGCAGGATGTCCGACGCATCCAGACTGGGTAACCGAAACTCTCACTAGCATTGCCATGAGTGAACATACCGATGACGATTTAGATGCGCTGGCTCGCCCACGCATGTATGCCGATCACCTTGTTCATCACGGCTGCAATCGCAATGAATTTTACGAATACAAAGCCAGCGCTGAATCGTTAGGTGATCGCGGTTGTATGATGGAAAACACCGGCTGTAAAGGCACGCAAGCGCACGCCGACTGCAATATTAGACCGTGGAACGGGCAGGGCTCTTGTACCAATGGCGGTTACCCCTGTATCAACTGTACTGCCCCTGAATTTGAAGAACCGGGACACACCTTCACCCGCACTCCGAAAGTGGCAGGCATTCCTGTTGGTTTGCCCACCGATATGCCCAAAGCTTGGTTCGTGGCGCTGGCTTCACTGTCGAAAGCCGCTACCCCCAACCGCCTGAAACAGAACGCGGTATCCGATCAGTTAATTTATCCGCCGACTATCTACAAGCGGGACAAATGAGAGCAACCCTATGAGCAGAATCGTTGCAGGCCCGTTTAACCGCGTTGAGGGGGATTTAGAAATTGCCCTGGATATCCAGAACGGACAGGTCGACAGCGCCGAAGTGAACTCAACCCTTTATCGGGGTTTCGAGCAAATCATGCTGGGCAAAGCCCCATTAGATGCACTGGTGTACACGCCACGGATTTGCGGCATTTGTTCAGTAACCCAATCGGTTGCTGCCGCCCGGGCACTGGCTGATTGCATGGGTATTGAGATGCCTCGTAACGGCCAGTTAGCCACCAACTTGATTCTCGCCAATGAGAACATGACCGATCTGCTCACCCATTTCTATCTATTCTTCATGCCAGATTTTGCCCGCGACCTGTATGCCGACAAGCCCTGGTTTGCAGAAATAACCAACCGCTTTAAAGCGACATCCGGCAGCGCCACTGCAGTCATGCTGCCCGCTCGCGCGGCCTTCCTGCATCTGATGGGGTTAATGGCAGGCAAGTGGCCGCACACCCTCACCATTCAGCCGGACGGCTCCGCACGTGCCATCGACCGTGCCGAACGCATTCGTGTGGTAACCATTATTTCTGCGTTCCGCAAATTTTTAGAATCTGAATTGTTTGGCGACAATCTCGATACCATCAACAAGTTGTCTTCAATAGATGAACTCAAAGCGTGGCAGGCATCGAAAAGCTGGGATCACAGCGATTTTAGCCGTTTTCTGCACATCAGCGAGGAGTTGGAGCTACATAAACTCGGTAGGGGCCCTGGCAACTTTTTAAGTTATGGCGCGTACCCACTGACCGAAGGACACCTGTTTGCACCGGGCCAGTTGATTAAAGGTAAACGCACAGACGTGACCATTTCCGCAGTCACGGAAGATCATGCTCACAGCTGGTTAACGCCCCTGTCTGCACCGGTAAATCCAATGCAGGGCGAAACCACGCCCGATCTGGATAACGACAACGCGTATAGCTGGTGTAAATCACCCAGGCTGGATAATCACGTGATGGAAACCGGCGCTATTGCCCGTCAAATGCTGAATCGAAACCCGCTGATTGAAGCATTAGTTGCTGCTAACGGCGCGAATGTACATTCTCGAATCGTCGCCCGCCTGCTGGAACTGGCAAGCGTGATCCCCGCCATGCAAGCATGGGCTAAAGCCATTGACCCTTCTGCGCCATTTCGCCACGAAACCAAGCTACCCGACAGTGCGCGAGGCATTGGTTTGGTGGAAGCCGCCCGTGGCTCACTGGGACACTGGATAGAAATTAAAAAGGGTAAAATTTCGCAATATCAGATTGTGGCCCCCACCAGCTGGAACTTTTCCCCCAGAGACAGCTTCGGTATTCCAGGTGCATTGGAGCAGGCATTAGAAGGCGCGCCGGTACGTCCGGGCGAGACTGAGCCGGTGGCCGTACAGCACATCGTCCGTTCTTTTGATCCGTGCATGGCCTGCACGGTGCACTAGCCTGATTATTCATACGCCATGACAACGTCTGAAACCAACGGTTTTCATATCCGCATTACTGGTCTGGTACAGGGTGTGGGCTTTCGGCCATTTGTCTGGCGATTGGCTAATGAATTATCCCTGTGCGGACATATTTTTAATGACGGCGAGGGCGTGCTGATTGAAGTGCAGTGCGAAGAAGCCGAAGCCAACACTTTTGTGGCGTCGATTCGTGATAACGCACCGCCCTTATCACGCATCAACAGCGTTATTCTGACTCCGATTTTTATCAACGTAGGGCCGACATCGTTCACCATCACCGAATCTGTGAGCAACGCGGTTAACACCGGTTGTCCGCCCGATGCTGCCACCTGTGAAGACTGCCGAAACGAGCTTTTCGATCCCGCAGATCGTCGCTTCCAATATCCGTTCCTGAACTGCACGAATTGCGGGCCCCGGCTATCCATCATTAAAACCCTGCCTTACGACCGGGCAAGCACGACGATGGCGGATTTTCCGCTTTGTGATGCTTGTGCAGCTGAGTATCAGAACCCTGCAGACCGGCTCTTTCACGCTCAGCCGGTAGCTTGCCCTGACTGCGGGCCAACGCTGTGGCTGGAAGATAGCCAGGGTGAAAAGTTAGTTTCCAGTTCGCCATTTACCGATATTGCCGCCGCGCTTCGCGAGGGGAAGATTATTGCGCTGAAGGGGCTGGGTGGATTTCATTTGGTCTGCGATGCAACGAACCAGCAGGCCGTAAACACGCTGCGCGAACGTAAACGACGCCCGCACAAGGCGTTTGCCCTGATGATGAGAAACATCGAACAGGCCAGTGACTATACCCACCTGGGCAATGAGGAAATCGCGCTGCTGAAGTCGCCCCAGGCTCCGGTAGTACTTGTCCCGCCTAAAGAAGATTGTGCTAAAGCGTCTTCAACGCCCCATAGCCCATCGGGTAAGCTGCTTACAGGTAAGCCATTGGCTGACACGATAGCACCCGATACCAATCGCCTTGGCATTATGTTGCCTTACACGCCCATTCACCTGTTACTAATGGACGCGGTGGATTTCCCGCTGGTAATGACCAGCGGCAACGCCTCTGGGCAGCCCCAAGCCATCGACAACGAGGATGCCAGAAGCCAGCTATGTGATATTGCCGACGTATTTGTGATGCATAACCGGCCTATCCACAACCGGGTAGATGACTCCGTCATGCAGGTGCTACCAAATGAAACGGGCTCCCGGTTACAGCCACTACGACTAGCCCGCGGCTATACACCGCTGGTGCTACCGCTACCGGAAGGCTTTTCAACAGAGCACAGCATTCTGGCCCTGGGGGCGGAGTTGAAAAACACCTTCTGCATGACCCAGGGGCCCAACGCTGTAATCTCACAGCACATGGGCGATCTCAGTGATGCCCGTACCTTCGATGCCTGGGAGCAGACACTCGCACTGTACCGCGACTTATATCAGTTTTCCCCGTCACAAATAAGTTGCGATCTGCATCCCGATTACCTTTCCAGTGGCTACGCGCAGCGCTGTGCCGATGAAGAAGATTCTTCGTTTTATGTTGATTCGCCGATAAGTAAAACTCAGCATCACCATGCCCATATGGCAGCCTGTATGGGAGACAATGACGTTCCACTGAGCAGTGAAAACCTCCTCGGCATTTGCCTTGACGGCACGGGTCTTGGCACCGATGGTACGCTTTGGGGCGGCGAAGTGCTGTTTGGCAACTATCAGCAAGCAGAACGACTGGGCGGACTCAAACCCGCACCACTACCCGGCGGCACACAGGCAATTCTCGCGCCCTGGCGTTGTCTGTTTGGCCAGTTATATCTCTTACTGAGTGAGCAAGACATTAGAGAACGCGTGATCGCGGTTCCCGGATTACCAAAAACACTGGCATCCCCCACGGCAGCCACGCTGTCGAAGATGATAGATAAGCAGCTCAATTGCCCGCTTAGCAGCTCTGCCGGGCGTTTATTCGATGCCGTTGCTGCCCTGCTTGGTTGTTACGACAATCAGATCAGCTACGAAGGTCAGTCAGCCGTTGCCCTGCAAAAGCTGGCTGAGAACGGGCAGCTTCCTGCGAAGCCATTTACTCTGACACCCGATACGGAAGGACGTATTGATCCCGGCCCCATGCTACTGGAAATGATAGACGCGCTCGGACAGGGCGAAGATAAGTCCAATATTGCCAAGGGATTCCATGTATCAATGGCAACGGCTTTCACCTGCTTAGCGCAGAATATCCAAAAGCAGAAACACTTCCGTACTGTGGTTCTCTCCGGTGGTGTCATGCAGAACAGTTTACTGCAGGGCTTGCTTCAACAGCAGTTGCAGCAAGCTGGGTTCACCGTACTCAGCCATCAGCGCATTCCCGCTAACGATGCCGGTATTGCCTTTGGTCAGGCGCTGATCACGCTGGCCCGCACAACACCTGCCTGAACACCTCTGTTTTTACTGATAACCGACTTTCCAGTTTCGTTCTCCAGTGGAAAGCTAACAAACCAATTCCCGCCTCTAAAATTGTTAACTTACTGTTATTAAAAGCAATTCCGATCTGGTCTGGTGTTTGCTATCTGTCTGGTTGCATTAAAGAAATTGTTGCACCAAACAAAAAAACAAAAATCCGCTGAATAGCCGGATAACTTGCTTAATACCCAATCATCGAACAGGCACGGTACACGCGAGATTATTTCGTCTTCAGCAGAAGTATGCGGAGGACCCACCATGTCCCAATTGGAAACTTTTTATAACGTCATGCGTCGGCAGGGAATTACCCGTCGAAGTTTTCTTAAGTACTGCAGCCTGACTGCGGCAGCGTTGGGCCTTGGCCCGGCATTCGCACCTCGCATTGCCCATGCCATGGAAACCAAAGAGCGGACGCCCGTTCTGTGGTTACACGGTTTGGAATGTACCTGTTGTTCAGAATCTTTCATCCGTTCAGCCCACCCGCTGGTAAAAGACGTGGTGCTGTCGATGATTTCACTGGATTACGACGATACCCTGATGGCATCTGCCGGACACCAAGCGGAAGCAATCCTTGAGGAAACCATCCAGAAATACAAAGGTAAATACATTCTCGCCGTAGAAGGTAACCCGCCGCTGAATGAAGACGGTATGTTCTGTATCGTGGGTGGTAAACCGTTCCTCGACCAGCTGAAACACGCGGCCAAAGATGCCGCCGCGATTATTGCCTGGGGTTCCTGTGCATCGTGGGGCTGCGTGCAGGCTGCTAAGCCTAATCCGACCCAGGCCGTGCCTATCCACAAAGTCATTAAAGACAAGCCCATCATCAAAGTACCGGGTTGTCCACCTATTGCCGAAGTCATGACCGGCGTTATTACCTACATGCTCACATTCGGCCGCGTGCCGGAGCTTGACCGTCAGGGTCGTCCAAAGATGTTCTACAGCCAACGTATTCACGACAAATGCTACCGTCGTCCGCACTTCGATGCAGGCCAGTTTGTAGAGCAATGGGATGACGAAGGCGCGCGTAAGGGTTACTGCCTGTACAAAGTGGGCTGTAAAGGGCCAACCACTTATAACGCCTGCTCTACGGTACGCTGGAACGAAGGTACCTCGTTCCCCATCCAGGCCGGTCACGGCTGTATCGGTTGTTCCGAAGACGGCTTCTGGGACAAAGGCTCGTTCTACGATCGCCTCACCGACATCAAACAATTTGGTATTGAGAAAAACGCCGATGAAATCGGTATGACTGTTGCTGGTGGCGTTGGTGCCGCCATTGCTGCCCACGCCGCAGCGAGTGCTGTGAAGCGCGCACAGCATAAAGGAGAACAAGAATAATGAATGATTTAAATTCAAGCAGCCTGGACAACAGTGGCCGTCGGATTGTGGTCGATCCGGTGACCCGCATTGAAGGTCATATGCGCTGCGAAGTGAACGTCGATAAAGACAATATTATTCGTAACGCGGTATCCACCGGTACCATGTGGCGTGGTTTGGAAGTGATCCTGAAAGGCCGTGACCCGCGCGACGCGTGGGCGTTCGTAGAACGTATCTGTGGTGTTTGTACCGGCTGTCACGCGCTGACCAGTGTCCGAGCGGTAGAAGATGCATTAGGCATCGATATCCCGCTGAACGCACACATCATCCGGCACCTGATGGATAAAACTTTGAATATTCACGATCACGTGGTGCACTTTTATCACTTGCACGCGCTGGATTGGGTTAACCCGGTTAACGCGCTGAAAGCCGATCCGGTGAAAACCTCCGATTTACAGAAAAAAGTGTCCATTGCCCATCCGAAATCCAGCCCAGGCTACTTCAAAGATGTGCAAACCCGTATCAAGAAATTCGTTGAAAGCGGCCAATTAGGTCTGTTCGCTAACGGTTACTGGACCAACCCTGCATACAAACTGCCACCGGAAGCGGATTTGATGGCGGTAGCGCACTATCTGGAAGCGCTAGATATGCAGAAGGAAATCGTCAAGATCCACACCATTTTCGGCGGTAAGAACCCGCACCCGAACTACATGGTAGGCGGCGTGGCCTGTGCGATTAACCTGGATGGCACCGGCTCGTCCGGCGCACCGGTGAACATGACCAGCCTGAACTTCGTGCTGGAGCGTATCCGCGAAGCCGAAGCCTTCATCAAGAACGTGTACATCCCTGACGTTATCGCCATTGCCACGCTGTACAAAGACTGGCTGTACGGCGGCGGTCTGGCAGCCCACAACGTGATGAGCTACGGCACACACACGGTGGTGCCCGGCGATCGCAGCACAGACCTGGTACCGGCAGGCGCAATTATCGGCGGCAACTGGGACGAGATTCACCCTGTAGATGTGCGTAACCCAGATGAAATTCAGGAGTTCGTTGACCACAGCTGGTATCAGTACGCCAATGGTGCGAAAGGTCTGCACCCATGGGATGGTGAAACCGAAGCAAAATTCGAACTGGGCCCGAACTTCAAGGGCACCAAAACCAACATTAAAGAACTGGATGAAAGCGCCAAGTACAGCTGGATCAAGTCGCCACGCTGGAAAGGTCATGCCATGGAAGTGGGTCCGCTGTCCCGTTATATCATCGGCTATGCGTCCGGTAAGGAATACATCAAAGAGCAGGTTGACCGCTCACTGCACGCATTCAACTCTGCTACCGGAATGGATCTCGGCTTGAAACAATTCCTGCCTTCTACCTTAGGTCGTACCCTCGCCAGAGCGCTGGACTCTGAACTCTGTGTGGATTCTATGCTGGACGATTGGCATCAGTTAGTTGCCAACATCAAAGGCGGCGATTCATCAACGGCTAACGTTGAGAAATGGGACCCGAGCACTTGGCCAAAAGAGGCCAAAGGTGTGGGCATAAACGAAGCACCGCGCGGCGCGCTGGGTCACTGGATCAAAATTAAAGACGGTAAAATAGAGAACTATCAGGCGGTGGTACCAACTACATGGAACGGCTCCCCTCGCGATGCCAACGGCAACATTGGTGCCTTTGAAGCCTCGCTGCTTAACACCCCCATGGAACGTCCTGATGAACCGGTTGAGATTCTGCGTACCCTGCATAGTTTCGACCCCTGTCTGGCGTGTTCTACCCACGTAATGGCCGAAGATGGTCAGGAACTGACAAAAGTTAAGGTTCGCTAAGGCATTGCGCTAACGCAGGAGAACGTCATGACATCAACCGTAGAAAAAAAAGAGCTGGTGGATAATCATCGTGATGGCAAAGAAAAGGAACTGGTACGCAAACAAACCGCCGTTTATGTATACCAGGCACCCGTAAGGCTATGGCACTGGGTAACGGTACTGAGCGTGCTCACACTATGCGTGACCGGGTACTTCATTGGTGTGCCTTTGCCAACGCAGCCGGGTGAGGCCAGTGAGAACTTCCTGATGGGCTATATCCGTTTCGCGCACTTTGCCGCGGGCTACGTGGTGACTATTGCCTTTATCGGTCGGATTTACTGGGCGATTGTGGGCAATAGTCACGCCAGAGAGCTTTTCTATCCCAAGGTTTTCCGTAAAGCCTGGTGGAAAGAAGTGTGGCACGAGATCCGCTGGTACTCGTTTATGGAGAAAACGCCGAAGAAATACGTGGGTCATAACCCGCTGGCACAACTGGGTATGTTTGTACTTTTTGTGCTCGGCATTATTTTTATGATCGTGACTGGCTTCGCACTGTATAGCGAGGGCCTTGGGCAGGGCAGCTGGGCCGACGTGATGTTTGGCTGGGTCATCCCGCTATTTGGTCAGAGTCAGGGTGTACACACCTGGCACCGTGTGGGCATGTGGTGGATCATCACCTTCATCATGATCCACGTGTACGTGGCCATCCGTGAAGACATCATGTCACGCCAAAGCCTGATCTCCACCATGGTAAGCGGCTGGCGGATGTTCAAAGATGACAAGCCGGACTAACCGAGAATATACGCGCCTTTGCAGGCGCGTATTCCCTGCCTATGTGTGACATTACTTCCATTTCCTCACCCTGCAACCCTGGCTGTAAAAAAGCCGAGCATCCCGGCGCATTTCTGGCCCGGTGTTATCTCACCCCCATGAAAATTACCCAGTCTCGTCTGGCGGCAGAACTGAAAATTTCCCGTCGCCGGGTGAATGAAATCGTTCAGGGCCGCCGCGCTATTTCAGCGGATACTGCATTACGTCTCGGCATGTTTTTGAAGACGCCCGCCATGTTCTGGCTCGAAAAGCAACAACGCTGGGATCTCTATCAAGCGCAACAAGCCGCAAAAGAAAAGAAACTTTCCGATATAGCATAAAATTGATAAGTTAATTTCCAATCAAAATTTATCACGTTCTGTAACGCTCCCCGTTACACCCCGCCAATACTGGCTTTCTGCCTTTTTCCTCGATTGGCACAGAGTTTGTAATACCTGAAAGACTAAACAACAAAAATTTTAAACATTACTTTACAGCCCTTTAACGAATAACAAGATAAGCAGGCGGGTATGAACAGTAAGAAAGTATTAATTTTAGGCATTGGCAACGTGCTCTGGGCCGATGAAGGTTTTGGCGTACGCTGCATCGAAGCACTTAATCAGGACTATGTGTTTGAAGGCGATGTAAAGCTGATGGACGGTGGCACCCAGGGTATTTACCTGGTGCAGCACGTTCAGGAAGCCGATGTTTTAGTGGTGTTTGATGCCATCGACTATGGTTTAGCGCCAGGCACGCTGAAAGTGGTATATAACGATGATGTGCCTAAATTCATGGGCGCAAAGAAAATGAGTCTTCACCAAACCGGGTTCCAGGAAGTACTGGCCATGGCCGAGTTCACAGGCAACTACCCGTCAGCCTTACTGCTTGTTGGCTGTCAGCCGGAAGAACTGGAAGATTTCGGCGGCAGTCTGCGAGATGTGGTCAAAGCGCAAATCGAGCCCGCCATCGATACCGCCCTGAACTATTTAACAGACTTCGGCATTACCGCGCAGAAGCAACAAACCAATAACCATGCCTTGTCGCCCGAACAGCTGAATCTGAGCGATTACGAACAAGGCCGACCGGATGAAGCCTCGGCTTGCCGCACCGGTGATATTCGCTTTTTCCCGCCAGCTCAAGGTGAACAGGAGGCGCACTGATGTGTACCGGCATTCCGCTTCAGGTTATTCAGAACGACGGCCTACGCGCCCTGTGTGGTGATAGTCAGGATGAGCAATGGGTAGACATGCAGTTAGTTGGCCCGCAGAAAGAAGGCACTTGGGTGCTGGTTTTTCTTGGTGCCGCCCGGGAAGTCGTGTCTGCCAATCGCGCAAAGAATATCGCCGATGCATTAAAAGCACTCACTCAGGTAATGAATGGCACCCTCGACTATGACCAGTCGCTGTTCGCTGATCTTAATGATCGCGAGCCGGAACTGCCAGAACATCTGAAGTCTCAATTAAACCCGGTTAACTCAACAACACGCTAAATAAGAAGTCAGCCCATGCCCTCACCATTAGTAGAAAGACTGATAGAAGAACTGAATTACCCGCACTTGTCGGAAGAAAATTTTGAGTCCTTCATTCAGGAAGAAGAATTCTCAGTACTGTTTCTCACTGAGCAACCCAAACAGTTCCCCGAATCGAATGACGTGGCAGTGATTCTGCCAGAACTGATTAAAGCTTTTCCCAAACTAACGCCAGCCGTGGTGTCTACCAATTATGAGCGCGAGCTACGCGGTCGCTATAATTTTCGCGCCTACCCGGCATTGGTATTTCTGAAACAAGGGAAATACCTCGGCGACATTACCAAAGTTCGCAACTGGGACGAATACATGTCGATGATTTCCGACCTGCTTTCAAAAGAGCCTACTTGTGATCCGGGCATTGGTACCCCGGTTGTGTTTAACCCTGGCCCAGCCAGCTGCGGCCACTAGGCGGCGCTTACAAGGAGATCACTATGGATAATCAAATTCCAATTCGTAATGTCGGTGCAGTACCCATTGGTCCGGGTAGTCAGGACGAGGGCGATATGGTGCTCGACTACATGAAAATGCCGGGCGCAATGCACACTTATGACATGCCTATTTTGCCAGAAGCAGAAGACGTACAGTCCTGTCCGCATGCCGTTGCCGTGCTGGAGCAGCTACAACATGCGCTAGACCACTACGAGGTGGACCAGCCTTCAAGCCGCTTCAGTATTAAGTCGCTGCCTGCGCCAGATCTTTCCCTGCTGAATAACCTGCTGGGAGAAGGAGAAGTCAGTATCCGTATTGAGGGTACCGAAGCCTATCAAATTCAGGAAACGGTGATGGCAGGTGTTTGGCGTGTTCGCTCGTGGATTGGTGAGGAACTTTCCTCAGACATCATTGAAGTTGCCGATATTCCTGTGGCAGTCCGCGAACTGGCATTTAGTCAAGCAGAGCCGCTTACCCCCAAACTTGCCAGCTTGCCAACTAACCTGCTAAACGCGCCGTCGGTACTGGTAGAAATTGCAGAAGTGTCAGAGAAATACAGCCAGGACAAAACGGCAATCCCCCATGTCATCAATCTGTCGCTGCTGCCATTTTCTCCTGAAGATCATGGTTGTTTAACCTACTTCACTGGCACAGGTCCTGTCACCATGCTGTCGCGAGGTTATGGCAACTGCCGCATCACCGCCACCAACGTGGAAAACCTGTGGCGTGTGCAGTACTACAACAGCACCGATCAGTTAATTCTCGATACCCTCGAGATAGTAGATATTCCAGCGGTGGGCTGTGCGGCACCGGAAGATCTGGAAGATTCGGCTGAACGCCTGCACGAAATTCGTGACGTACTGGTGTGAGGAAAGCATGAACTATCAGGGCTTTGAAGGCAGTTTTATGGGTGATGCCAGCCGTATCAGCGATGACGCCTGTCTGGAATGCAAGATTTGCTGGTATGTTTACGACCCCGCCGAGGGTGATGATATTGAGCAGATCCCACCGGGCACGCCATTTACGCAACTGCCCGAACACTGGCGCTGCCCTCAGTGCGATGGTGATAAAGATCAGTTCATGGTGACCGGAAAAGACTGATGATAACACGCTCTGACATCATGGCGTTCTATCAGCAAGCCGATAGCAAAATGTGCGATCTGCCGGTGTACAATCCCGCATTGTCTGTATTTTGCAGTGACGCGGTGGCGACACCTTGTCAGCATTCGCTGTTTGCTGTGGTAACGCCGTGGTGCATGAACTTACTGTTGCTGCATCCTGCGCTGCCTGACTGTGGTGAAACCTTTGCGTTGGTCTTGCCTTCCGGCATGTTTGAATTTACCGCGTCAGAAGATAGTGCCCTGGGTCGCTACGGAATTTGTTCATTGTTCTCACCCATGTGGGAATTTGAAGCCCAGTCCGTTGCAGAAGATGTCGCGATAAGTGCGCTAAGTTTCATTATGCAGGAAGACGAAAATAGCGTGTCAGAGCGGCAGCTGCTAAAAGACGAGCATCAGCGCCGCACTGAGATTATCAATGAAGAGGCGTCGAGGGAAGACGCGGCGCAAACGGAAGCAAAAGCGCTGGCCGCGTCCGAGTTGACGACATCAGACGACCCCGGTGTCAGTCGCAGAGCATTCATGCGTGGCAAATTTTCTGCAACCGTTACCGGATTAGACAACGAGGTGGAGCTGTGACGTCGTTCAGCGCCGGGGAAATCCAGGTAAATGCCTTGTGGAAACAGGGCCAACTGACCATTGTAGACATCATCAACAGTCGCCCCCGACATCTCACTGCCTGGTTTCGTGATAAGCCCGTGGAACAGGTTGTTGGGGCATTACCGCTGATCTTTAATGTTTGTGCCGTCGCGCAAACCGTAGCGTCTTTAAAAGCGATGGAGTCGGCGCAGTCTATCACCGTATCAGAGCCCACCCGCCGAGCCAGGGCATTTCTGGTCATGGCTGAATCGGCAAGAGAACTGGGCATTAGCCTGCTGCAACATTGGGTGGCCGGTAAAGACGTGATTATGGGCAGGCTTACCGCTTGGTTTGCCCAGTGTCATCAAAAGGCTCGCTGGTCACTACAACTTAACGCCGTAGCAAAAGAAGACACCCAGGACTACAACAGCCACGTTGCCGCCTTAGAAACCTTAATCATAGCAATGTTCAGCGCGCCATTGGGCGAACTTAAAAATCCGGACTTGCTTAGAGAATGGGTAGTAAACCATCACGCCGAGACAGCCGCCTTATTCAGTAACTTATCCTTTGGTGCAGGGGCAGACACACTGGATCTTTCGGTACAGACAGACCTCGATAGTGTTTTAGACGAACTTGATAACGGCGACAGGGCGGCATTTTGTAAGCTCCCGTCGATCAATGGCAAACCGCGGGAATCCGGTTGTTTCGCCCGGGCAGGCAATCAAGATGACAACGTATTCGTTAATCGGTTGTCGGCCTTGATCAACGACTTTGCCACCATACCCAGAAACATGCGTCGCCTTCTGCCCGACGCCGGAATTCAACGCCATGGCATAGGCTTAGCAGAAACTGCCCGAGGTACCTTGCTGCATAAAGTGGAGCTGCGACAGCTTGGTGAACAGTGGGTCATAGAGGATTATGCTATTGTGGCCCCCACAGAATGGAATTTTCATCCTCGAGGATCCTTGTACTCTGTGTGTAATGGTATGAAAGTCGACGCAGACAATGCCACCACTGTGGTGGACACAATGATAAAAATGATAGATCCCTGCGTGAGCTGGAAAAGTGAGGTAAGCCATGCATGAAATGTCCATTGCTGAAGGCATTCTTCAGGTCTTAGAAGATCAGGCCGCGACTCAGCAGTACGAAAAAGTAAAAGCAGTGTGGCTGGAAATCGGCCCACTGGCCAATATCGATGCAAATGCCCTGACATTCTGCTTCGACGTGGTTATGAAAGGCAGTCTGGCAGAAGGTGCCAAACTCACTATCATCTCGCTCCCTGGTGTGGCTTACTGCCTGCAGTGCAGCGAAACAGTCTCTATTACCCAACGTTATGACAGCTGTAGTCATTGCGGCAGTTACCAGTTGCAAGTAACCCAGGGTGATGAAATGCGAATTAAAGAATTAGAGGTAGCCTGATATGTGTACTGTATGCGGTTGTTCCGAAGGTGAAGTAAAAATCGAAGGTCATCACCACCAGCATGACGATGGTCACCATCATCATGCGCACGCGCATGATGGCCATGCTCACGCTCATGAGCACAACCACGGTCACACACATGATCATGGGAATGACCACAATCATGATCACAATCATGTGCATGCAGAAGGTCACAACATTCACTTTGGTAAAGGCCCGGCCCACGCCCATGTACCAGGTTTAAGCCAGTCGCGGATGATTCAAATTGAGCAGGATATTCTGGGTAAAAACGATCAGTACGCCGCCCGCAACCGTGCCGCATTTGCACGCGACTCGGTGCTGGCGCTGAACCTGGTATCGAGTCCGGGTTCCGGTAAAACCACACTGCTCACAGAAACGATCAAAGCCCTCGACGAACAGTTCCCGATGGCCGTAATTGAAGGCGATCAACAAACCGCCAACGACGCTGACCGCATTCGCGAAACCGGTGTGCCCGCTATCCAAATCAATACCGGTAAAGGTTGCCACCTCGATGCCCACATGGTGGGTCATGCCATGGAAAACTTCGACAATCTGTCTGGCGGCGTGTTGTTTATTGAGAACGTAGGCAACCTGGTGTGCCCGTCGGCTTTCGATTTGGGCGAAGCCGCCAAGGTCGCCATTTTGTCGGTTACCGAAGGGGAAGATAAACCGCTGAAATACCCGGATATGTTCCATGCCGCTAAGCTGATGCTGCTGAACAAAACCGATCTGCTGCCACATCTGGATTTTGATGTAGACAAGTGCATCGATTACGCCCGTCAGGTAAATCCAGACATTGAAATCATCCAGATCTCAGCACGTAGTGGTGAAGGCATGGAAACCTGGCTGTCCTGGTTGAATGCGCACCGTTCTAAACACATCAGACAGCGTTTAGAGAAACTTGAGGCGGAAGCAGCCAGCCTTCGGGATCTGCTATGACCGCCGTTGCCAGCCGCCCAGCGGTACTCTGCGTTGATGATGAGTTGCGTTCACTGGAAACCCTTGAACGGACACTGGATGACGATTTTGATGTATTCACCGCAGCAAATGCGTCGGAAGCGCTGTCAGTACTGGAAAGCGAGTCGGTTCATGTGATTCTTTGCGACCAACGTATGCCCGAGCGTACCGGCGTAGATTTACTTACAGAAGTGCGAGAGCGCTGGCCTCAGGTGGGCCGTCTTATTCTGTCGGGTTACACCGAGTCAGAAGATATTATTCGTGGCCTGAATGACGCCGGGATTTTCCAGTACATTACCAAGCCCTGGCACCCGGATAATCTGATTTCCACCGTGCGTAGCGCTTGTAACATGGTGTCGTTTCAGCAGGAAAACGATTTGCTGAATATGGAAATGCGACTCACAGAAATGGAGTCAGAGTCGCGAGTTCAACACAAACGCAGCAAGTTGCAACAAAGCTTCCGTCTGGAAGGGATCAAGCGCCACGAGAACAGTCCACTGAATGCCGTGTGCGCGCAGGTAGAGAAAATAGCGCCTTTTGATGTGTCAGTGTTGATCAGCGGTCCGTCCGGTGCCGGTAAAGAGCTGTTCGCTCGCGCATTGCATTACAACAGCTTGCGCGCCGACAAACCCTTTGTGGTGGAAAACTGCGGTGCCATGCCCGATGAACTGCTGGCTTCAGAGCTGTTCGGCCACAAGCGGGGCTCCTTCACCGGCGCGATCACCGATCACGTAGGTCTGTTTGAACAAGCCGATGGCGGTACCATTTTCCTTGATGAAATTGGCGAAATAAGCCCGGCCTTTCAGGTAAAGCTGCTGCGAGTTTTACAGGAGCGGGAGATACGTCGTTTGGGCGATCAGCAACGCCGCAAAATTAATGTGCGGGTGGTAGCCTCTACTAACCGTGATCTGGAAGAAGAAGTCCGCGCCGGGCGCTTCCGTCAGGATCTCTATTTCCGACTGGCCGAAGTCCCCATGGAACTCCCTGCGCTGTCGCGTCGCAAAATTGATATACCTGTTCTGGCGAACCATTTTCTCGATACCGCGATGTCGCAGTTCGACAAGCAGGTTAACGGCTTCAGCGATGAAGCGCTGGCCTGTATGGCTCGCTACCACTGGCCGGGTAACGTACGCGAATTACAGAACGAAGTCCGCCGCATGCTGGTGATGGCAGAGGGTAATTTACTAACTGCCGACCTGCTACAAAGCCGTATCCTGCGCGCTTCACCGGAATCCGAACGCGGAGAACTGGAACTGCTGGCGAATCTGGACGGTACACTGAAAGAACGTGTGGAGATGCTGGAAAAACGCATTCTGCGGGAAACCCTCATCCGCCATCGCTGGAACAAAAGCAGCGCCTCTCTGGAACTGGGCCTGTCCCGGGTCGGTTTACGCTCCAAACTGGAACGCTACGACCTCGATAAGGGCGACATCACCGATCGCCCCAAACATTAGGAGTCATTATGTGTTTAGGTATTCCGGGCCAGATCGTTGAGGTCAGAGAAGGCGGCCAGTTTGGCGTCGCCAGTATTCTTGGTGTAAAGCGTGAAGTGAATCTGAGCTGCGTTTACACCCCGGATCAGCCCGAATCTGACGTTATCGGCAGCTGGGCGCTCATTCACGTGGGTTTCGCCATGAGCCTCATTGATGAAGACGAAGCACAGCGCACGCTGGAGATATTGAAAGAAATTGGCGAGCTGCAGGAAGAAATGGACGCCATGACGCAATCGGGGAGCAGAGCATAATGAAATACGTTGATGAATTCCGCGATCCGGCCCTTGCCCGCAAGGTACTGAAAAAACTCCACGAGGTAGTGGCAGACATTCCACGTGCTAAGGAGCGTCCGCTGCAAATTATGGAAGTCTGCGGTGGCCACACTCACTCTATCTTTCGTTATGGCCTGGAAGGATTGCTGCCCAAAGGCATTGAGATGGTGCACGGCCCGGGCTGCCCGGTCTGCGTGCTCCCAATGGGCCGGGTGGACGACTGTATCGCCATTGCCGAACAGCCGGATGTGATTTTCACCACCTTTGGTGATGCCATGCGGGTACCGGGCTCGAAGAAGAGCCTGCAGCAGGCCAGCGCCGAAGGCTGTGATGTGCGTATGGTGTACTCTCCGATGGATGCGCTGGCTATCGCCCGGGAAAACCCGCACAAGCGGGTGGTGTTTTTTGGCCTCGGTTTTGAAACCACTATGCCCAGCACCGCGCTTACCGTGATGCAGGCGAAGCGTGAAGGACTGAACAACTTTTATCTTTTCTGCAACCACATCACCATTATTCCAACCATGAAGGCGATTCTGGATGAGCCGGGCATGTCTATCGACGGTTTTCTCGGGCCGGGACACGTAAGCATGGTGATTGGTAAACAACCTTATAATTTCATCGCCTCTCACTACAACCGCCCGTTGGTGGTTGCCGGGTTTGAACCACTGGATATTTTACAGTCGCTATTAATGGTGGTGGAGCAATTACGCGATGGACGTGCCGAAGTTGAAAACCAGTACGCTCGGATTGTGCCGGAACAAGGCAACCTGAACGCCATGGCGGCGGTGAACGAGGTGTTTGAGGTACGTGAGCACTTTGAATGGCGGGGCTTGGGTTCTATTGCTGAGTCTGGCGTGAAGATCCGCCAAGCGTTTAAAGAATTCGATGCAGAACGAGCATTCTCAGTGGCCACGCTGCAAGTTGAAGATCCTAAATCCTGTCAGTGCGGCGAAGTACTCAAAGGCGCACTGAAGCCGTGGGATTGCACTGCGTTCGGCGAAGACTGTACCCCAGAAACGCCCGTCGGCGCGCTGATGGTATCCACCGAGGGCGCCTGTTCTGCCTACTACAGTTACGGCAAGATAGACGTACATCAAGCAGGGTAGTTGCAATGTCAAAACATACTTTAAAAGCCGCCACCATTACCATGGCGCATGGTGCTGGCGGCAAAGCCATGCGCGATCTTATCGACGATGTCTTTGTCGGCACCTTCGATAACGAACATTTAAACGGATTGGAAGATCAGGCGCGTTTCGACTTAGCCGCGCTCCAACAACAAGGAGCGAAGTTAGCATTCACTACCGATTCCTACGTTGTAGATCCAATTGAGTTCCCCGGAGGTAACATCGGTACGCTGGCAGTAAATGGCACAGTAAACGATTTAGCCGTGTCTGGCGCAATGCCTAAATATCTGTCGTGCGGCATGATCCTCGAAGAAGGCATGCCAGTGGAACAGTTACGGCGTATCGTTACCTCAATGAAGCAGGCTGCAGATGAAGCCGGTGTGATGATTGTCACCGGCGACACCAAAGTGGTACCGAAAGGTAAAGGCGATAAATGCTTTATCAACACCACGGGTATCGGCGTGATCCCTGACGGCGTAAATATCTCAGCGAAGCGCTGCCAGACCGGAGATAAAATCATCGTGAATGGCTTCATTGGCGATCATGGTGCGGCTATTTTAAACGCCCGTGGCGATCTGGCGCTGGACGTCGAGCTAAAAACCGACTGTCAGCCTCTACATGGCTTAGTTCAAGCTATGCTGGCAGTGTGTCCCGATATCCATGCAATTCGCGATGCGTCCCGTGGTGGTGTCGCTACTGTGCTCTGTGAGTTTGCAGAGTCATCTCAGGTAAGTATTCGTCTGGATGATGAAGCGGTGCCCATTCGTGAAGAAGTTCGCGGTGTTTGTGAAATTCTTGGCCTCGAAGCGTTGTACTTCGCCAACGAAGGAAAGCTTGTGGCTGCCGTACCAGCAGGATCTGCCGATACCGTGCTGTCGGCTATGCGTGCGCATCCTGCGGGAAAGGACGCAGCCATTATTGGAGAAGTAGCGGAAGGTAAAGCGGGTAGAGTTGTGGTAAAAACGTTTTTCGGCGGCGAACGCATTATGGATATGCTGGTAGGAGAACAACTGCCGCGAATTTGCTAACGAAATCGCCGCGGGTGGCCACCGGATCAGCGGTGGGCCCGCGACTTGTCTTACTATCAGAACGCCATCATTCCTAAACCGGCACAGGCAACGCCGGCTCCCGCAATATAACGCACTGCAGCGAAACGCTGTGCAAATACCATCTGAAACAATGCACCACACGCAAACAGCATGGCACTGCTTAACATGAAGCCAACGGCGAATTCGAAAGACGCGCCAACGGATGCCTCAGCGCCGTGAGCGATACCGTGAAACACGGCGAAGAAAGTGGCAAAAAACGCTGCCGCAGGCATTGCAAATTGGCGATTACGTATTAATAGCAAGCCTGCGAGCAGCACTGACGCAGCGATTCCACTTTCTACGGCAGACGACGCAATACCCGATGCTCCGGCAACAAAACCTAACATCAGCATTGCAAAAAAGGTGGTGATAACTTTTGTCTGCTGGCTTTTAACCAGCGTCATACTCCAGAAACCTACGGCCAGCAATCCCACCAGATGGTCCCAGCCCATCACTGGGTGAGCCAGACCCGCCATAAGGCCATGGGAATGAAAACCCGTGCCGGTATGCGCAAACGCAACAGAAGGAACCAGAGCAGCAAGTGCGGCCAGTAAGCTGACCTTGGCAAATAATTTCATGGTGAAACCCTTTTATTTATTATTGAACGAGTTATTTGCAAACCGTTTTAGCGGTGCTTTTATTTAGTGTAGTTAGCAAAGGCAATGCCAATAGAGGGCAAACAAGCTCACATGAGAAAATTCAATAAGGGCAGTAGGTTAGAAGCAGCCAGAGGGAATAAATGGACGACAAGGGTTCAGCACGCTGTTAAATAACATTCCACTTCTTAAACAAAGTGAAATGTTATCTAACAAATCGATGAAGGGTTATGCCGATAAAAAGGCTTTTAAGTGGCCCGTAGCGATGTTGACTAAGCGCTGGCGCGCCTCTTTCGCCAACCAAGCAGAGTGTGGCGTAATCAGTAAGTTTTTGAGGCCGGTATTTAGTAACGGGTGATCAGCCGGAGGCGGCTCTTGTGAAAGCCCGTCTAGCCCTGCACCCAAAATTTCGCCGTTTTTAAGCGCACTTAGCAGTGCAGATTCATCAATAAGCGCCCCTCGGGCGGTATTCACCAATAACGCCGTTGGCTTCATTACTTTAAGCCGCTCAGCGTTGATCAGGTGCTTTGAATCTTCGGAAAGCAGGCAATGCAACGAAACCACATCCGCATCGGGTAACAGCGCATCTAACGAAGGCCTTTCGTCGTCACTTTTTCCCGGGCGGGCAGCAACCTGTACACTCATCCCCAGAGCCTTTGCCATGGCAGCAAAGCGTTGTCCAAGCTCACCATAACCGACAATAACCAGATTTTTTCCCGCCAGCTCCATGACCGGATGATCAAGCAAGCAAAAGTGCGGACCAGCAGCCCATTTACCCGCATCCACATCGGCAGCATAGGCTGGACAAGACGTAGCAATATTTAGCATCAGCATAAGCGCATGCTGCGCCACCGCATCAGTACCGTACCCCTCTACATTCGCTACGTGAATACCCTGCTCCTGACAATACGCCTTATCGATATTATTGGTGCCAGTGGCCAACACACCGATATATTTGCAAGCACTGGCGTGAGCCAGCACTTCGGCATCGAGTACCACTTTGTTCACCAAAATAATTTCGGCGTCTTTTATCCGCGCAATACGCTCATCCGCGGTGGTAGTTGCATATTGGGTGAGCGAAATTGGCAATGCAGTAAGACCGGTTAAGTCTAACTCTTCAGGTTTAAGTGTATCGGCGTCCAGCAATACCGCTTTCATTAAAACTCCTCAGAGAACGTTAACAGTGCATCTTTGACATCCGCCGGAATAGGCACTGCATTATCGGTATGGCGCTCTACATAAACATGCACGAACAAACCATGAGCGACACGACGTTTGGTTTCACCGGCATACACCGACAACCCGTAGGTTACCGAGCTGCGCCCGACTTTTGCCACACGAAGACCAACAAAAATATCGTCAGGGAAGGAGGCAGGCGACATGTACTGGCACTGAGAGCTCACGACATACGCCGTAATGCCCTCATGCTCGAACGCTTGCGGACAGTGATTCTGCAGGAACATGTTAACGCCGGTATTGAAAAAGCTGTAAAACGCCACGTTATTGATGAAGCCGTTTTCGTCGTTGTCTTCCTGACGGGATGTCAGTTTTACCTGATAGGGATAGTCGCTTAATGCGGGGGCGAAATCCGTCATCTTTACTCTCCTTGCGAAGCGCGCCGGCCAAGGACACGCAAAAATTCAGTTTATGGTAACAGTACCAAGTCATCACGGTGAACGATCACTTCACCATAGTCATAACCCAGAATGTGTTGGATCTGACTGCTCTTCTGCCCTTTTATCTGCAGCAGATCTTTGGCGTCGTACAGTGCCAGCCCCTTGGCTAACACTTGCCCGTCGCAACGCAGTTCAATGGCATCGCCGGCAGCAAACTTACCATTTACTCCGATAACACCCGAAGGCAAGAGCGATGCACCTCGCTCGGTGATCGCCCGTTTGGCGCCGGCGTCGATATCCACCACACCGCGCGTTTTCAATGTATGAGTAAGCCACAGTGACCTTGCCGTTTGGCGTGATTGCTGAGCTGAAAATACCGTACCCGGACAATGCCCTTTAAGCAATGCGTCAAATACCTTGCCGTCGCGGCCATTAACAATCAGTGTCTGAATACCACTTTGGGCACATTTATCTGCCGCTTCGATTTTTGTTCGCATGCCGCCGGTGCCCATTGCCGTTCCGGCACCACCCGCCAAACCATAAATTTCCGGTGTTATGGATTCCACCACAGGAATTAAAGTGGCATCTGGATTTTTGCGTGGGTCGGCGGTGTAAAGGCCGTCGATGTCAGAACAGATAATTAACGTGTCGGCCTGCGCCACCAGCGCCGTGTAAGCGCCAAGATTATCGTTATCACCCACCTTCAGTTCCGCCACTGCCACGGTGTCGTTCTCATTGACGATAGGCAGCGCTTCATGAATAAGCAGTTCACGAAGGGTATTTTTAATATTCACGTAGCGGGTTCGATCACGCAGGTCTTCGGCAGTAAGTAGAACCTGCGCACAGGGACAGTCGAAAAATCGCTGCCAGTTCGCCATCATCTGCATCTGGCCAATGGCTGCCATGGCCTGTTTTTCAGCAATGGATGCGGGGTGGTTTATTACCACCCGGCCCCGTCCGGCCGCTACGCTTCCAGACGAAACAACAATGACTTCCTTTCCTGCCGCACGGCTCTCGGTGATGAATCGAGCGAGAGGAAGCAGGTATTTTGCGCTGACGTTATTACCGTCTGGCGCAATGAGTGCGCTGCCTACTTTAATAACAGCACGTTGCCAGGTGAAATTACTCATGAAAATTAGTGATAAGCAAAGAGATCTTCGAGAATACTGCAAACACCGGCAGAAAAAAATGTGTAAGCGGTAATCCTTTAGATCGGATTTTGCAGACTTAGACCATCAGCATAAAAACAACCAGTGAAATTGCGCTGATTTGCGGTGAGACAGGAGCTATCTACGGTTAAAAACTGGCATCGATATGTAAAAAAGCTATAACATAACATTTTAGACTTTCTGTCTTTTTATAATAAGAAGGAAATTGAATGAGCACGCGACAAAAGCGTCTGCTTTGGTTGGCTCCTGTACTGGGTTTACTGGTTCAGGCTCCTGTAGCCACCGCAGCGATAAAACAAACAAAAGGCGACTTCGAAGATAAATTCAGACAACTCGACGAAGTACTCCCTACACCTAACGTTTACCGTAACGCAGCAGGTGAAGCCGGCCACCAGTACTGGCAGCAACAAGTTGACTACGTCATCAAAGCTGAACTGGATGAAGAAAAGCGCCGCATTGAAGCCACTGAAACCATCACTTATCACAACAATTCGCCAGATACACTGAAGTACTTGTGGATTCAGCTCGATCAGAACAAATTCCGTGATGATTCACTGTCTGCATTGACCACCACCTTTGGCGGTATTGGCAACCGTGGTCCAGCAACACAATCAGCCAGCGGCGACAGCCCGGCAAAACTGAGCATGGGCGCCCTGCGTCGTGACCAATTTGTGGCAGACCACGAATTAGGCTATCAGATTGATGCAGTCAAAGCCGGTGGCAAAGACTTGCATAAAGTTATCGTTGGCACCCTAATGCGTGTTGACCTGGCAACCCCGCTTAAGCCGGGTAAATCAGTCAAGTTTGATATCGATTTTGCCTATAACATCGTTGAAGAAGATGCCGTATCAGCCCGTTCTGGTTACGAGCACTTCCCGGATGACGAGCGCGAAGGCGGTAACGACATCTTCCTGCTGGCACAGTGGTTCCCGCGTCTGGCGGCATACACTGATTACGAAGCCTGGACCAACAAAGAGTTTATCGGCCGCGGTGAGTTCACCCTGGAATTCGGTAACTACGATGTATCTATGACTGTACCGGCCGACCACATCGTTTCTTCTACTGGTGTTCTGCAAAACCCGAAAGATGTGCTTACCAGCACCCAGCGTAAGCGTTTAGAAGAAGCTAAAACCGCTGAGCGCCCTGTTTTCATCGTAACCGCAGATGAAGCACTGGAAAACGAGAAAGCAGGTACCAGCAAAACCAAAACCTGGCACTTTAAAGCCGACAACGTGCGTGACTTTGCCTGGGCGTCTTCACGTAAGTTTATGTGGGATGCAAAAGGTATTGAACAGGATGGTCCGCAGAAGCACGTCATGGCCATGTCTTTCTATCCGAAAGAAGGTGGCGATCTGTGGAAGAAATACTCTACAGAATCTGTAGTACACACCCTGGACGTATACAACCGTTTCACGTTCTCTTACCCATACCCGACTGCACAGTCTGTAAACGGTCCGGTTGGCGGAATGGAATATCCGATGATTTCCTTCAACGGCCCGCGCACCGAGCTCCAAGATGACGGTTCACGGACATATTCATTGTCTGAAAAGCGCTTCCTGATTGGCGTAGTTATCCACGAAGTGGGTCACAACTACTTCCCGATGATCGTGAACTCTGACGAACGTCAGTGGACCTGGATGGACGAAGGTTTAAACAGCTTCCTCGATGGCGTTGCCGGTCGTGAATGGGATCCAAACATTCCTTGGGGTGTTGAGCCACGCGATGTAACAGGCTATATGAAAGGCTCATCTCAGGTGCCAATCATGACCCAGTCTGACTCAGTTCTGCACTTAGGCCCTAACGCTTACACCAAGCCTGCCGTTGCGCTGAATATTCTGCGTGAAACCATTCTTGGCCGTGAGTTGTTCGATTTTGCGTTTAAAGAATATGCACAACGCTGGATGTTTAAGCGTCCTACACCGTCTGATTTCTTCCGCACGATGGAAGAAGCGTCTGGTGTAGATCTGGACTGGTTCTTCCGCGGTTGGTTCTACACCACGGATCACGTAGATATCTCTATCGACCGCGTGTACAAGCTGCGTTTAGATACCAAAGATCCTGACATCGATCTGGCTCGCCAGCGTGAAGCTGAAATGGACAAGCCGCTGTCGCTCACCGACGAGCGTAACCGCGAAGAAGGCCGTAAGTTGTGGGTTGAACGTTTCGATGACATCAAAGATTTCTATGATGACAACGACCAGTACACACCAACCAACAAAGACCGTAACAAGTACCGTGATTTCCTGAAAAAACTGGAGCCATGGGAACGTGAAACCTTTGAACGTGCCGTTCGTGAAGACAAGAACTATTACGTAATGGACTTCAGCAACCTGGGCGGTCTGGTAATGCCAATACTGCTGGAAATGGAATTTGCTGATGGCACAAAACAAACCATGCGTATTCCTGCTGAAATCTGGCGTCGTACACCTAAGGCGGTATCTAAGCTGATTGTGACTGACAAAGATAAAGAGCTGGTAAGCGTAACGGTTGATCCCCGTTGGGAAACGGCAGACGTAGACGTAGAAAATAACTACTACCCGCGTCGTATCATTCCTTCACGTATCGAAGCGTACAAGTCTAAGAAGAGCGAAGCACGCACTTCAATGGACCTGATGCAGGATATGAAAACCGAGCTGAAGACCGACGATGATGAAGAAGGCGATGACAACTAAGTCTCGCCGTTTACAGCAGTGGAGCCTAGCGGCTCTGCTGCTGGTTATCAGTCAGGTTACTGCGGCACACCAGATAAAGGCGGCCATTACCACAGTGTTGTTCAATCAGCGCACTGAGAACATTGAGGTTATGCACCGTTTTAATCTGCACGATGCCGAACATGCGGTAAAAGTACTGTTCGACAAACACGCCGATATTCTTGATGACGAATCGACGCAGAAAGCCTTTGCAGACTATGTAACTTCACGGTTTTATCTACTGAATGCCGAGGACAAATCCCTCGCATTGAAAACCGTAGGTTATGAAACGGAAGGAAAATTTTTCTGGGTATACCAGGAAACGGAACAACCACCCGCCTTAGAAGGTTTGCGCATTCGTCATGATGCGTTACGTGATATTTGGCCATCCCAGGTCAACACATTGAATGTGGAAGGTCAGGGCGACATTAAAACGCTAACATTCCGTGATAATGTGGAACTACTTAGCGTTGAGTTCACTGGTCACAACGACGCGCAACACTAAAGTCTTATATCTGCACATTGACCCACTTGCCCGTAATGCTTCATAGTTAAAATATTGTGAATGTCTACGGGCAAGTCTTATGTCTGAAACCAATACTCAACCCAACAGCTTTACCGATAAAAAGAACATTATGTGGGTGCTGCTCTCTGGCGCAATGGCTGCGATGTTTATTGTACTGCTGTTTACTCCCGGCGGCAGCGATGCCAATAGCACACTCTCTGTCTACGCCGCTATGCTTTGGTGCGGCATATTCTTAGCTACCGTGTTTCGTTACATCAATAAAAATGGCTGGATCGGGTTTATTGTCGGCAGCGTGATAGGCATGCTCATTCAAATGCTGTCCGTTATGTTCGTGTGAACGTCGATGAGCGACGATCACAATAGTCAACCTCCCCGAGGTAAGGCCGTTCCATCTGGTCGCCTTTCCCGGGTATTCGGGTTAGGGTCATTAGCAGGGCGAATAGCAGGGAACGTGGTGACATCAGGCGCCAGTCAACTGCTTAAAGGCCAGCGGCCTGCCATGTCCGATTTGCTGCTCACTCCTGCGAACATAACACGCATTGCCGATAAGCTCGCCACAATGCGCGGCGCGGCCATGAAAGTTGGCCAGCTCATTAGTATGGATGGTGGTGATTTCCTGCCCCGGGAATTGGCAGATATTCTTGCCCGCCTTCGTGATGATGCTGAGCCTATGCCGAAAGCACAACTGGATGAAGTACTCGCTGAAGCTTGGGGCGACAACTGGCAAAGCGACCTTTTATATTTTACCTCTACCCCGGAGGCGGCCGCATCCATTGGACAGGTACATAAAGTCATCACTATGGACGGAACCATGCTTGCGGTGAAAGTACAGTATCCTGGTGTACGGGAGAGCATAGACAGTGATGTGAATAATGTTGCCACTTTAATTCGAATGAGTGGCTTAATTCCAAAAGAGTTGGACATTGCCACTGTATTGGAAGAGGCCAAAACGCAGCTTAAGCAAGAAGCTGATTATTTGCGCGAAGCGCAGATGCTCGACCGCTATCATCAGTTGCTCAACAACGACCAGGACTTTATTGTACCGAGAAGTTTTCCAGCGCTCTGCATAAAAAATGTGTTGGCCATGAGTTTTGAAAGTGGCGAAGATATTCAGCAGGTACTTGGGCTATCGCAAGCACAACGCAATCACATCATGAGTGCCTTGATGCGCTTATTCTTCAAAGAAGTCTTTGATTTCAAACTTATCCAAAGCGATCCAAATCTTGCAAATTACCGCTTTCATCCTCAATCCGGCAAAGTGATCTTGCTCGACTTCGGGGCAACCCGGGAAATTCCTGACTATATCGCAAAAGGTTACCAACAGTTATTGAAAGCAGCCGCTACCCAAGACAACACCATGATGGAGCAAGCCGCTTTGTCTATTGGCCTGTTGTTATCGTCCCACTCAGATGAACAAAAAGCACGGGTGGTAGAATTGGGGATGACAGCGTGTGAAGCTATCCACCACGATACAGAATACGATTTCGGCACCAGCGACCTCATCGCACGCATTCATACTTTGGGCACCGCACTCACATACGACCAGGATTTCTGGCATGTGCCTCCTGTAGACGCATTGTTTATTCACCGGAAACTGGGAGGCCTGTTTTTGCTCGCAAAACGACTGAATGCACAGATGAATCTTCGCGCTATCGCCGCACCCTGGCTTTGACCCTTATATTAATACGGTAACGTCATAGTGAACGGAAGCGCCATAGAGTAAGCGGCTTTAGGCGGGTTACCGATCATTTCATCGTAGGGGGTATCGTGTTTCATCACGGCTTTTTCCACCTCACAATGCGCAAACAATTCGCGGATCTGCCCGGCACTGTAGAACCGCATTGGATTGTTCTTTTCATCGTAGACGAGCCCGGAACGAAGACCAACGCACAGATGAACAAGATAGACGTTCATTTCATATGACTGCACTTCAAGATAATCTATCACCATAGGGGCATGTTCGATATCGCGAAAATAGAACTTACTCATGACAAACCTCTGACTGATTTACACTCAGTTAGTGTATGAATGAGTTGTTATAGTGACCAGCCCGCTGACGCCGGTTTTACATTAAGATGATGTAATATTTCCTGCACTTTTTGCGAGTATAAACAGAATATTTCGATCAAAAAGTGACGTTTTAGTGTAGAAAAGTGTTAGAAAAGAGGAATTTGCTTTTTGCAGGGAACAAATTGATCCATTGATTCTCAAAACAGTGGACACATCTCTGGTAGTATTGAGATCCAGAGGTAACATTACAGGGTGAAAAGTTATGAGTGACGATTCAGAGAAGAAAACACTGGCCCCGCACTTTTTGATTATCGCAGCCATTGTTGTGGTAATTATTGCAGTTGTGCTCTGGCCCACAGAAGAGAAACCCGCTCCGGTAGCAGAGGAGCCGGTGGTAGACACACCCATCGAGCCTAATGAGCCCGTAGATTTCTCTCCAGCACCACCGCCAGAGCCAATGGAAATTGAGCCAACTGACGAGGTTGAGCCGATGCCTGAGCCGGTAGAAGAACCCGAGCCAGAGCCACTTGATGTATCGGATAAAGGCGTAGAAGAAGCGCTGAATGAAATTTCCGATTCTGAAGAAGCGAACAGTCTGATTGTGAATGAAGGCTTGATCCAGCGCTTTGTTGTTACCGTGACAAACCTTGCCAACGATGAGATGCCTGCTAGCCAGCAAATTCCGCTGACGGCGCCGGAGCAATCGTTCAAGGTTTATCGCCAAGCCGACAAAGAGTGGATCGATGCTGCCAGCTACAAGCGATATACCCCTTACGTCACAATGATGGAAAGCTTTGATAACGAAGCACTGCTTCAGTTAATGAAGCGTTATGAGGGCGAAATTCAGTCAAAATACGATGAGATTGGTCAGCCAGGTCAACCTTTTGAATCAGTATTGGTAGAAGCGATTGATCAACTGCTGGATACACCAGAAGTGCCCGTTCCTGTGGAAGTGTATTCAGATTCGGTCGCATACAAATATGCTGATTCCCAGTTGGAAGAGTTAAGTACGCCGCAAAAACAACTGTTACGTACCGGGCCTGACAACATGCGTCGCATAAAAGCGAAGCTACGTGAATTGAAGTCGCTGCTGGTAGACGACGGCTTTTAATAACACCCTTCACTGATTTGAAAAACGCGGTTTCCGAAAGGGCACCGCGTTTTTTTGTGCATTGAAGCAGGTGGTCAGTTGATCAATGGCGTCACCGGTCACAACTCTTTACAGTAGATTCAATCCGTTTTAATCATGCCAAACGGCCTTTGGACAAACTTAACGAAAGATAATAACGATGAAAAAACGTTTAATGTGCCTGCCTGCACTGTTTGTACTGCAACCGTTATCGGCCCATTGATCCAAAAGACCTTCGGTCGTGCGTATAAAGCAGGTGTAAACATCGCTTTTGGCAATGACAGCGGTGTATCTGCCCACGGTGATAATGCGCAGGAGTTCGCGCTTATGGTTGAGGCCGGTATGCCAGCAGCAGAAGCGTTGAAGAGCGCAACGATCGCACCGGCAAAAATGTTGGGGATCAACGACCAGTCTGGCTCTATCGAAAAGGTCAAGCTGGCAGATATCATTGCCGTTGAAGGTAACCCACTTGAGAATATTCAGGTGATGGGGAAGGTTGTTTTCGTCATGAAGGATGGGGCAATCTTCAAACAATAGAAGAAGATAATGCCCATAACCAAAAAGTTAAAACACAGCACCAAAAAGATGGTGAATTCGAAACACATGCTGAAAGGGATCACCCTGGCATCCTTTCTTGAATCCACCATCGTTCCTATTCCTCTTGAAGCTATCCTGATCCCGCTGATGCAGGCCCGCAGAGAAAAACTGTGGGCCATAGCACTAGTCTCGACTCTAGGCTGTGTTTTTGGCGCCCTGTTTGGATATGCACTTGGCTATTACCTGTTTGATTTGGTGGGCGACTGGGTTATTCAAACGTTATCCAGCCCCGAACAATTTGACAGCGTTTCCAGCAAAATGGAAAGCCAAGGGTTCTGGTTCGTCATGACACTGGGCATTGCGCCAATACCGTTTCAGATAGCCATGTTAGCAGCGGGCGCAACCAAATATTCACTGCTACTCTTTTTATTGGCAACAGTGATCGCTCGCTCACTACGTTATTTTGGGCTGGCTGCTGTTGTGTACTTCGCGGGCGATAAAGCCGAGTCGCTGATCAGACGATACAAAACCAAAGCAATTATTGCGTTAACCCTATTGGTCGTGCTGATTTGGTATGTCACAACATTGTTCTGAATCAGTGCTGAGCCAAGCAAACAAAAATAGTAGTGAACTTTTTATTTGATAATAGTTCTCATTTGCATTACTTTAAATAGAAAGGAGGTGCGACAATGAAAACAAACTATCTTTGTCCGGTTTACTGGAAATGGCTTCAGATGCATCCCGAGCACGCCAGGGAACACTTTACGCAAACCAGTCAGACCGCTCTGGAGAAAGCTCGCTCAGGGGAAATGGAAACGGCCTGTCAGACAGCGGGAGAAGCTTTTGAGATGGCCCAGGCAGTGATGTTGTCTATTCAGGTTTCAGACAGTCACACCAATGCAAAACACAATGACTTATTGGCCTATGGCGCTTCCGCTATTCAACTGGCCCGTACTCATGCCGCGTCAGGCAATATTAACGAAGCGGTCGTGTGCCTTGATAGCGCAGCACAACAAATTCATGCTCTGGCGCCTCTATTTGCTACAGAGCCCGATATGCTTTCTCATCTCAGACAAATCAGCTTCTCGCTGCAACAGGGACAGGCGTTTTATCAGCGTCAGACGCTTTCTTCCCGGGTACTGCACTAATGACGCAGGGGCGGCTTCATGCTGCAGCAGATACTATCACCCTCGAGTTGGACATCCATCAGCTCAAACGGCTGCTGCAACAGCATACGCTGCATATAAGTGATATCCGTTGCTGCAGACAACAGGATAAGTTACGTCTTAAGCAATTATTGCTGCAGGCTATATCGGAAATAGATTAAATTTTACATCAGATAAATCTTATCTATCCCTTCCTACCGTACACATAAATAATACGGACAAGCCGACATGGTGTCATCGTTCCGGATATCACGGCTGAAAGGAAAATCTGTGAACAAATCAAACGTCATCAGCTATATCGCCCGCGCGGGCTACGGGGCAAAAACCGTGGTCTATGTTTTACTGGGAATATTTGTTGTGACCACCGCGCTCTCATTCCTTAAATCAGAAGAACCTTCCCAGGAACATGTTTTTCGTACGCTGATGGAACAGCCTTTTGGCTGGTATCTACTGGCAGGTGTAGTGTGCGGACTGGTGTGCTACATGTTGTGGCGTCTGATTCAGGCTTTTCTGAATACAGAAGATCTTGACATGTCTAAAGCTGGCGATGTCATCACCCGGGCTTTTTTCGTTTTATCAGCCATCATTTACGGCGTTGGTGCATGGGGTGCCATAAAAGTACTGACAGGTGCTGGTAGTTCAGACGGTGGCGGCAGCCAGCAGGTTTCGCAGGAACTCATGCAGCAAATCTGGGGGGAGTGGCTGGTAGCGGCAATCGGCGTAGGTATTCTCGTGTTCTCGTTTATTCAGCTCAAACATGCTTTTAAGGCTGACTTTATGGGAAAATTCAACACCCATCACATGCACGATAATGAGGTGCACCTGAGTCGTGTTGTCGGCCGCCTCGGTTATCTGGCTCGAGGTATTGTATACATTCTGGTAGGCGCTTTTTTTGTTCAGGCAGGCATTGAGTTAGATCCTTCGGAAGCAGGCGGTATCCGAGAAGCGTTCAATACCATCCTTAACCAACGCTACGGACAATATGAACTCGCGGCTATCGGGGCAGGAATTGCTATGTTCGGAATATTTTGTGGCTTTGAAACCGTTTACCGCACCACACCGGGAAATCGCTGAACCAAGCTAATCGCTCAACATTTACAGTCACAAAAAAGCCGGCAGGTGCCGGCTTCTTCAATTTTCGTAGTCTTTCTACTCACACACCTTTACGGATCAGAAACTGATAGGGAAGGGTTTCTGTCTGACTTGCCACCAACGTATGCTGCATGAAGCGGCAGAAGCCAGGAATATCCCGCTCCGTTGCCGGATCATCAGCCGTTATCAACACCGTTTCACCGTCTGTCATTTTACGTACTTTCAGGCGCACCATCATGACTGGCTCAGGACAACGTAAGCCCAGTGCATCCAGTTCATGATCAGCGTTGACAAAAGACGGGTTATCAGATGCCATAAGTCTCACGGTATTTACGAATAGAGTCCATGTGTTCTGCATGCTCACCGGTTTCTTCCAGATACGCGATCACGTCGCCAAGAGAAACGATAGACACCACAGCAGTACCGAAGTCACGCTCGACTTCCTGAATGGCAGACAGTTCGCCTTTACCCCGTTCCTGACGGTCCAAGGCAATCAGCACGCCAGCCAGCGTTGCGCCATTTTTGGCAATCAGCTCCATAGATTCACGAATAGCCGTACCCGCGGTGATCACATCGTCTACCAGCATAATACGGCCTTCAAGCGGGCTACCTACCAGGTTGCCACCTTCGCCGTGATCTTTGGCTTCTTTTCGGTTAAAGCAGTAAGGCACGTCCATGTCGTGATGATCAGCCAGTGCAACCGCGGTGGTTGTGGCAATAGGAATGCCTTTGTAAGCCGGACCAAACAGCACATCAAAAGCAATGTTGGAATCTGCCAACGCTGCGGCATAGTAACGACCCAGCTTTGCCAGATCGCCACCTTTGTTAAACAAACCGGCGTTAAAGAAATACGGGCTGGTGCGGCCCGATTTTAAAGTGAACTCGCCAAATTTCAGTACGCCACGGGCAATGGCAAATTCAATAAATTCACGCTTAAACGCTTTCATGATATCTCCTTACGCCAGTACTGCTTTTTGCACGTCGAAGAGTTCACGCAGACCATGCTTAGCAATATCCAGCATTTCGTGCATCTCTTCGAAGGAGAACGGTTCGCCCTCAGCAGTGCCCTGAATTTCAATCAGCTTACCGGTTTCGGTCATGACAACGTTCATATCGGTTTCTGCCGCTGAATCTTCAGTGTACTCCAGATCGGCAATCGGCGTACCTTCATAAATACCCACAGACAGTGCAGCCACCATAAATTTCAATGGGTTGGTTTTGATAATGCCCTTGGCGCGCATATAGGTCAGAGCATCTACCAGTGCCACACAGGCACCGGTAATCGACGCAGTACGGGTACCGCCGTCAGCCTGAATAACATCACAGTCCAGCGTAATGGTATTTTCGCCCAGCAGTTTCAGATCCAGTGCTGCACGCAAAGAACGCGCGATAAGACGCTGGATTTCCAACGTTCTACCACCTTGCTTACCGCGAGCCGCTTCACGCTGACTACGGGTATGCGTAGCACGAGGCAGCATGCTGTATTCAGCCGTTACCCAGCCTTTTCCCTGACCCTTCATGAAACGAGGAACCCCTTCTTCCACAGTAGCGGTACACAGCACTTTGGTGTTGCCGAATTCCACCAGCACCGAGCCTTCCGCATGGCAGGTATAGTTGCGGGTAATGGTAACGGGACGGATCTGACTGGCGGTTCTGCCGCTTGGACGCATAGGGATCTCCTGATATAGGCTTTAGACGCAATAAATAAGCGGGGATTATAGCTTACTTAACAGGGTAAGTTGAACGGGAGTTTAGGCTTTGTTGATGATTCAAAGTCGAGTTTGTTTAAATTTCCCCTATAAAACAAAAGACCCCCAGTCATTGGCATATCCAATGGATGGGGGTCACTTTACACTTTATGGTTCACTGAATGTTATTTGAGGTTCTCCGCCAGGAAACTGGCAACGACATTGAAATATTCCGCACGGTTCTTATCATCATAAAATCCGTGCGTCTCATCCTCTTTAATAAACCAGCGATAAGGCTTACCGGCTTTATCCATTGCATTTCTTAATCGTACTGCGTGTTCATAGGGTGCACGGCGGTCCTTCTTGCCGTGGGCAATTAATACCGGCCCTTTCAATTTATCGACGTGATAATTTGGAGAAAACTTTATCCGCTGCTCACGGTCCGTACCAAGGAATTTCTCCAGAGTATCAGTGCCAAAGAAGACATCGGTTGTGTCACCTTCAGTAAACATTAAATTCATGTCGTAGACGCCAGCTGTAGCCACCGAACATTTAAACAAATCCGGAGCAAGTTCTGCGGCCATGACTGCAGAATAGCCACCAAAGCTGGTACCCATGATACAAATATTGTCGGCATCGATATTACCCTGGTCCACTAACCATTGTGTGCCGTCGATGATGTCGTGCATAATCAAATCGCCCCAGTGCTGGTAGCCGCTCTCCATGTAAGCTCTGCCATAGCCACCCGAGCCCCGGAAATTTACCTGCAAAACCGCATACCCCTGACCAGCGAGCATCTGCACTTCCTGATAGAATGCCCAGGCATCGCGAGGACCGTGGGGGCCACCATGTACCAGCGTAACCAGTGGCACCTTTTCACCTTTTTTCATGGTAATCGGATAGGTCACGTAAGCCGGGATCTTTTCACCATCTCTTGCAGCGAAAGTGACGGGTTTCATTTCAGACAAATCATCTACAGCAATATGTGACATGTTGGCAAGAAGCTGAGTGAGACTGTTTTTCGCAGCGTCAAACATATACCAGGTACCAGCATCAATATCGCTACTCGCATGAATTACCCACTTCTTGTTGTCTTTTGTGCTACTGGTGATGTTCAATCGGTAGCCAGGCAGGGCCTGTAATAAGGATTTAAATAGTTGTGCTTCTTCACCCGCATCACCGAACACCACATAAGACGGGTAGCCACTTTCAACTCTCACCGCGTAAACCGCAGTCCCATCCGAAGTAAGAGAAACATCACTCAGATCGACAGTAGGGTCGGTGTAAATGCTCTTTCTTTCAAAGGTGTCGAGATTCAGGCTGAACAGACCAATTTTGTCCTGCTGGTAGTTATCAAAAAAGACCGCACTCTTGCCATCTTCACTTAAGCCAACAATGCCAAATTCAGTGCCGTAATTACTAGACACTTCTTCCCAGTCATTTGAATCTTTTGCTTTTCTGAATATTTGCGAATTACCATTGTCATCGACGCCCGATGCCATCAGAACATTACCGGCTTTATCTGTATAAACTGATGCGAGCTTTGTAGGTGCACGTATTACTCTCGGACTTAGTTTGCCGGTATAAACGTTAAGCTTGTGAACTTCTGCAAGACTGCCGCCATCCCGGGAGAATGGTTGTGATGAAACAAGAATATTATCGTGATCATCCGGTAATAAATTGATGATCCTTCCACCAGCCATATCCGCGTTTGTTTGCCGGGCTTTAATACCGCCTCGCCGGGCCTTGGTATATCCGAAGATAATTTTCCCGTCGGAACCGTCGTAGTTCAGTGCGTAAATTTCACCATGACTCATTGACTCAGCTTGCTTTTCTTCAGTACGCAGAAGCGTCATTACCAAGCGTTCTTCATTCGCCCAGTAAACCGTACCAATCTCGGCATCCTGACCGAGATTAGTGCCACCCACTACCGAAAAATCTTTCATGGCTAATACAGCAAGATTCCGTTTTCCATCTTTAATGTAAACGACGGCGAGGTGTTTGCCGTCTGGGGATATATCGGCGTCACGATATTGAGGAGCCTGAGCTATTTCTTCGAGGGTGAATTTAGCAGAGCTGCTAAATGATATGGCTAAGCAAAAGGCAAAAAGTAAACTGCGCATACTAATACTTTCCTTGTATTTAACTTTTTTGAATTTCGTTTGTCTAAACAGTGTAAAAGATTAGTGTAGCTGCGTTGTAAAATCAATTTACGAAACATTTAGATACCATTTAGATACATTGTTTAGCGCATGACTCTGTTGTGGCCAGAAACAGTGTTTACATATTAACAATGCTATTATGCGTCATGTTGATAATTGGGCATACTGTCCAAAAGTCGCGTATGATCGTTTACACAAACAATAGTGAGCCTCTGGGAGAGTGCATTTTTATGATTTACAGCATGACCGCTTTTGCCCGTTCTGAAATCAAAAAAGACTGGGGTACTGCAGTATGGGAGATCCGTTCGGTTAACCAGCGTTTTCTGGAAACATATTTTCGCTTACCAGAGCAGTTTCGCGCATTGGAGCCAGTGCTCAGAGAGCGCTTCCGTAAACGTCTTCAGCGCGGCAAAGTAGAGTGTGCTCTGCGTTTCAATGCAAACGATGCGGCCGTCACTAAGCTCAACCTCAACGAAGCACTGGCAAAAGAAGTGATGCATGCAGCAGATTGGGTGCAGTCCCATGGTCAGTCTACCGGCGTCAATCCTTTGGATATATTACGCTGGCCCGGTGTCATTGCCGCAGAAGAAGCCGATATGGACGCCATTCAGGCAGACATTCTTGCCGCGTTTGATACTACGCTGACTCAGTTCATAGAAGCCCGCGCCAGCGAAGGTGATGCCCTTAAAACAATGATTGAACAACGTCTTGATGCCATTGAGTCTGAAGCCGCTACAGTGAGCGAAAAGATGCCTGCTATTGTGGAGTGGCAACGTGAGAAAATTCTATCTCGCTTCGAAGAAGCCAAGGTAGAGTTGGATCCAACTCGTATTGAACAAGAAATGGTGATGCTGGCACAAAAAGTTGATGTTGCCGAAGAGCTTGATCGCCTCAATGCCCACGTGAAAGAAACCCGAAATATTCTCAAAAAAGGTGGCGCCTGCGGCCGTCGTCTCGATTTTATGATGCAGGAATTTAACCGTGAATCGAATACATTAGGGTCAAAGTCGATTAACTCCGAAATCACCCAGTCTGCGGTTGAATTGAAGGTGCTGATTGAGCAGATGAGAGAGCAGATCCAGAATATTGAGTAAAAACATGGCTGAGCCTGCCTCAGCCTACTTACTCCATTAAAAGTATGCATTCCGCCGGTTTACAACTTTCTCTAACGTCATCTTTATAAATCAAGGCTTCAAGTATATGACTAGAAAATTTAAGCCGCGGGCTCAATAGACTGGAAAAACCTACAAATTATCCCCGTCCTTATAATCCCGCACAATAAATCACCCATATAGGTGATTTATTGGTTCACAGGTAACGAATATATCTAAAATCACCACTAACGGTGAATATACTTATCGTTGGCCTGATTTAAACGAAATACGAACTCTCTCGAATGTAGGTAATAACGAGTGGGTGAAACAGCAATGCCAGATGACTTTGCTATGGACTTACAGAGAACTGAAAAGTTTGTGTGAGTAAAGGTTGCACATTAACCACTCTGGCTACGGGATCGGCATTTATATAACGTCTCGAATCAATGGTTACAAATCCCCAAAACTGTAAAAATCGCTCCAGAAATCGAGTCTCGATAAGTCTGCTTATATTTTCTTCTGGCGAAAAATAATTGTCCGCAGGTAATGCCAGTAGTAAATCTGGGAATGCTGTCAGGACTTCTTCAATCAACCGATCCACACGCTTGTGGTTTTGAATACGCCACAGCATAAACACTCAAAATGTTCGCAAGTCGACATCAAACTCAAAACCGTCCAAATATCCCCAGTTATATTTGTAAATGGCAGCTTCTAACATGGGTTTAAAAAATGCTTGTATGCCTAACGTCTGAAACTGTTTCTGCGCTGATTTTTTCACATGATAGCGGCCACTGCGTCGATAAATAATACCGCTAATTTCAGCAAGCACCCGAGTGTAGTGCAGGGCATTAAACTTGTCTTCGTTACTACCTGCAAATTCACTGATGCTTATATGATGTTCGAATTGCGCAACAGGGAACTCAGCCAATAATTCACTGGCCTGCTTGACTAATTTGGTCGGCAAATTGCCTTTGCTTGTTGCTTTGAAGGACCCTTCTTGCGCCATAGCTTCATCGAGAATGAGCGCTAAATAGCGCATTACCGGGCTGGTGGAAAGATCATCTGGCGTATTAATTGTTACCCACTGCAACTCATCAAAAGGCGCATAAAGCCAATTAGCCATCTGCGTTGGTGTTACTCCACAAAAATCAGCGTTAGGTTGGTTATTTCGATCCAACATCTTTTTTTGCAAAACCGTATTAAGTTCATCGAGGGTCAAATTAGGATTCATTGCCAACATAGATTCAACGTCATCCATAACTTGAGCATGCTGCTTTGAAGTACTGTCCATACAACAACGTTTAAAATTTTTCCCGCTACCGCAATGACAAGGATCGTTTCGGCCGATTTTCATTGTTGTCCCTTCTCGTAGTTACAGAGTAATCGCTGCATTTTCCTGCTTGCACTGTGCATATGCAATCAACCAATACGAGAATATCAAAAATGCGCTTCTAAGGTTAAGATGATGCTTTAACGGGTTACAGGGAAAGTTATGAAACAACTTCTACTATGCAGTTTAATCGTCTTCTGCTCATCCGCTATTGCATCCACACCTAGCGAGAAGGCAGTAGCAATAGTTCTTGATAAACTTCATCAATCAGCAGCTTCAGCCAGCTATGAAGACTATTTCAGCACCTTCGCGACTGACGGCGTTTTCATCGGTACCGATGCCTCTGAAACCTGGACGGTGAGTGAATTCAAAGCGTACGCAAAGCCTTATTTCGATCAGGGCAAGGGCTGGACATATACGCCCACAGCGCGTCATGTGTATTTTTCACAATCGGGGGATGTCGCCTGGTTTGATGAAATGTTGGATAGCCAGAGTTACGGCGTGACTCGAGGAACGGGAGTACTTGAGAAAAGAAACGGTAAATGGCTGGTAACACAGTATCATCTTACCATTCCACTCCCCAATGAATTGGTAGATGACGTGGTAAAGCAAATTCAAGCAACCGCGCAGCATTAGCAGCATTAAAAAGGGAGCAGATTTGCTCCCTTTCTTGACTAGCAGACAGATTAGTTGGTCAGCGGTTGGATTTTCAATTCTACACGGCGGTTCATCTGACGATTTTCAGCAGATGTATTTGGCACTTTGGGCTGATATTCGCCCAGTCCAACGGTGGTTACCCGGGTCGGATTTACATTAAACGTTACCAGTAGGTTTTTCACTGACTGTGCGCGACGCTCAGACAAGGTCTGATTATAAGAGTCAGCACCGGTATCGTCGGTGTGACCTTCGATCATCAATACCGTTTTCTCGTAATTGTTTACAACCTTGGCAACGTCCTGCAAAACAGGGTTGAAGTTTGGACTGATAGACGCGCTGTTGGTGGCAAACGTAATGTCACCCGGCATGATAAGGCGTAGGTTATCACCTTCACGTACTACCTGAACGCCGGTGTCAGCCAGTTGTTCGCGCATTTCTTCTTCCTGACGATCCATGTAGTTACCGATTGCACCACCCGCAATGGCGCCTACCACGGCTCCCCAGGCGTAACGACTTTTATCATTATCGCCCGTGGCCTTACCCAGCAAAGCACCGACTACCGCGCCAATACCAGCACCTTTTTGTGTGTTGTTTGGACTGGTTGCACAACCGCCAACCGCGAGTGCGGCGCTAATTAATCCTACTGCGAATACTTTTTTCATCATGTCCCTCTTAAGGTTCTACTTCTGTATCGGGTCTGCTTCGTGTTTAGCAGTGATTACAACGGATAAAACAGCAATTCCTGTTCCAGTCGCTAATATGTGGGCAGATTAGTACTAAGCGGATGAATACACGCTGAACAGCGCGGCAATACGATAAAGTTAACAAGTGAAATTAAATATTGAAGATCACTTCTAGCCGGTAAATATTTCCCGGTAAGTGTATGAAATAGGCAACGGTGCTAGGGGGATTCGGTTCCAGGAGGACTCAGCGTTACGGGGCGATGCTCTGGTTAAAGAACTCGTTAAAGTTAATTTTGTAGTCACTCGCTCTCACTGCTTTAACAATCGTGATTCTTGTATCAGCTTCCAGATCGACATCTTTTGGTGTGATGTAGTGCCCACCTTTCGTGGAATAGAACTGTTTTACTTTCGGCGTTAACGGCGAATCGTTTTGGGCCAACACCATGGCGAGTTTGTCGTTCGACAACAGCACCAAACTACCTACCGGATAAACCCCCATACACTTGATGAACTGTTGAACCAATCCTTTATCCAGTTTATGAGGGCTCTCACTGATAAGAATTTGAAAAGCACGCTGGCTCGGCATGCCCGCTTTATAACAACGATCAGCGGTGAGCGCATCGTACATATCGGCTATAGCCAACATCCGCCCGGCATGACTGATACCGTCACTGGCAGTGCCGGCAGGATAACCACCGCCATCGAGACGTTCATGGTGTTCGCTGACAGTCCGAATGAGCGCCGCATTAAGATTGACTTCTTCTAATGCCTCAACACCAAACTGCACATGTTTCTTCATCACATCCATTTCCTGGTCGGTCAACCTGCCAGGCTTATGAAGTATGTCATCAGGAATTCGAATTTTTCCCATATCGTGAAGAAAACCGGCGTAGGCCAGCTCTTGGACTTCGTCGTCATTCATGCCAACGAATCGGGCAAAGTTGGCCAGAATAATCGCCACATTCAATGAGTGCTCGAGAAGATAATCATCTTTCTCGCGAATACGGGTAAGGCAAAGCAGCGCATCAGGGTTACGCTCGACAGACGCAACCAGTTTGTGAGAGAACTCGCTGGGGATACGATCATCGAATGGCAGTCCTTTCTCAACAGCCTGAAGCAACGTGTGCTGAATTTTCTTACCTTGCTTATACAGACTTTCGGCATTGATCAATTCACTGGTAAAACTTGTCTTAGTGGCTTTTCGCGTATTGGCAGGGGCTTCTGGCGTAGCTGCAGGAATAGGGGTGCCGTTTCGCGGATCGAACTGTTTTGATAAATCAATACGGAGCTTGAGTACCCCTCTGGCACGTAACGAATCGACCACGGCTTCACTGGCTACTCGCCCCTGACTTTTAATTTTTACCTTGCCTGACTGCTCAGTAATTTCATGAACAAACATACCGGGGGTTAATTCGTTGATTGTAATTGTTTTTATCACGGTATTGGTCACTTCAATTTACACCAGGTTCTACGCATAATATTGGTTTTGGCACACATTGACACGTTAACTCTGCAAGTTTGTATTCAATATTTCAATGCACTAAGTATAGTTGCCATATCAGGTTGCCATCGGTAATCCGCCAGCGAAACGCGGTTATTTTTAACGCACACGCCTTCGGCGATTAATATTTGTCGCTGTTCTTCGGCTTTGGGGGAACCGCTGGGAAACGCAATTTTTCCATCTGCCCTGAGCACCCTTTGCCACGGCACTTCAGCACCATCGAACTCACTTCTTAGCGAACTGCCGACTAGCCGGGCTCTACCGGGCAAACCCGCAAGATCGGCAATTTGTCCGTATGTCGCTACTTTCCCTACAGGAATGACCATGACAGTTTCGAGAATTTGCCTCGTTTTATCAATTTCAGCCATAATAACCCCTTCTTCGGCAATCCTGAGTTACTCATGCGTTCCTATTGTTCAGACTGTGGCTATCCTAGTAAAACCTGTGTTTGCCAAGCAGTAGAAACGCTTCACTCAGATGTTCATTTTCTCATCATTCAGCATAAGAAAGAAGCAATTCACGCAAAGAATACCGCACGATTAGTGTGTCTTACACTACCTGATACTAAAATTATTGTCTCCGGCACCGAGCAATCAAATCAAAAAGTTACCGATTATCTGCAACAGTATCAATCACCTGCAGTTATTTATCCGTCTGAAGGCAGTGTAGCGATTGAATCCCTAGAGACAAAGCCGGTGCGCGAACACGATTTGTTCATATTGCTCGATGGGAGCTGGAAGCAGGCTTTTGGTATGTGGAAAACACTGCAGCAGTTACATACACTGCCACAGTATCATTTTGATAGTGCACCGCCGAGTGAGTACGAAATAAGACACACTAAATTTGATAAAAGTCTTTCAACGCTGGAGGCCGTCGCATACACCCTGACTAACACATGCGATAGCTCTGCTGCACCGTTACATCGACTTCAGCAAAAATTTCAGTCGTTTTGGCAAAGTCCCCAGGCACATCGCCGTAACAGCAAGGTTTCAGCCAACAAGGTGCTCAAGGTACAGTAACGCCATCCACGAGGCAGGTACCAACATCACCACACTGATTAGTCGCTTAGCCAGCTCGAAAGGAACAGGCGACGCTGAGATATTTTCTACCTCTTCAATTTCCCTTTCCAGTGTATGACGACGTTCTGCTTCAAGCTTATTGTGCTGCTCTACTTTATGGATGGCGACTAAGCCAACTGTGAGTTTATCGATAACCTGCTGCTTTTGCGTACTAATTAAACCCACAATTCGGTAGGCGGGCATGAACAAATAGGCAATCAGTGACAACGAGAAGATGGTGACGATGAACATGTCTATGGCTGGAATTTGCGTGTTAAACCAGAATACAGGAATGATAACCAGCGCAATAAGGCCAAAGAGTGTATTTTCCACTGAAAGAGATGAGATACGTTTAAGTGCTTTTAGCTCACCGCTGGTGGTGATGGTCTTAGTAATGAAGTGTCGTGTTATATATTGCGTCGATGACACCATTTGAAATAAGAATAACCAGAAAAAGAACCAGAATGGCACAGCAATGAGATCGAGTACCAGCACTTGGGCATTAAGATCGAACGCTACCAACTCTTCGGAAATGATATAAACAACCGTTACCGAAACGGCCAGCGTAGCGGATGTAATAATTTGCTGGCGTAACTTAGAAGCTA
Source organism: Alteromonas sp. ABH2_165 (assembly GCF_056159945.1). Lineage (NCBI taxonomy): Bacteria > Pseudomonadati > Pseudomonadota > Gammaproteobacteria > Alteromonadales > Alteromonadaceae > Alteromonas > Alteromonas sp. ABH2_165. Next base: position 52,879 of record NZ_JBSWWF010000002.1, on the reverse strand, counting down.
GCCTGGCTCGATGTTGTGCAAATAGGCTCAGCGCGTTCTTATCCAGCAAGTAGCTCATGATAGCACTGGCCATTTGTTGCTGCTGAACCCGAAGGCTGATCCAAAAGAAACTGGTTAACAACGGCATGCCGATGGCCGCGTTAAAATCTCGCTGGCCTCGCGCGTCGCTTATTGTTTGTAAATCCAGTGCACCGGTGAAATAGTTAATGACGCAGCAAATGAAAAAGTAGCTAAGCGGCATTCGCCAGAACGACGAGGCAGAGGAAGAAGGATAGTTGTAGTGTGTTGTCATAGGGCCTTCACGAAACCAATCAGTAAAGTCCTTCCCACTGCGTTGTTAGTATTACTTATTATTATTTTTGGCGTAGTTTAAATGACCAGCAGCTTAATGCAACACTCGCACAATGCTATCCCTTAATTTGTATATTACTTTTCTTTATAACAATCTGACCAAACGGCAAATTCACTACCACCTGGCTCGCTAAAGTGAAAACGGTGACCACCCGGAAACGCAAAGATTTCTTGTTTAATAAAGCCGCCAGCTTGTGTAATTTCGCTTTGAATCGCTTCGAGATCATCGCTAAAGAAAACCGTTAAAGCAGCGCCATTTCCGGTATCGCTGATTACATCACTTTGAAAGAAGCCACCATCGACATTGTCCAATGAAAAGGCGCAGTACATGTCGCCATAATCTATGAATTCCCAGCCAAATACAGTGCTGAAGAATGCCTTGGTTTTAGGGATAGAGCGAGTAGGGTATTCGAGATATTGCAACGACTTACTTTTCACGATTTATCTTCCTGAGAGAACGATGCCAGTACTTCTGCACCGGTCATTTTTTTACTGTTTGCGTCGAGCTGATAATAACTGCCTTTTTCATCAACAAAGATTTCGCTTGCCAAAGTGAGGGAGTCATCACTGAAAATCCCAGCCGGCACAAAGTATTCTCCGGTTTCCATGTACTGATAAAACAGGTGCGTGCCGCAACGATGGCAGAATCCGCGCTCAGCCCACGCAGATGACGCAAACCGTGTTATTGCATCTTCGCCTTTGAATGTAACTGATGTACCACAGTGAGCGCCATAGAACGGTCCTCCGCCCCATTTACGACACATTGAACAATGACAGGCGCCGACGCCTTCTTCAACCTGTGAAGCATGAACTTCGACTTCACCGCACAGACAACTTCCTGATTTTGACATATCGGTTCTCCGGGGATTCCTTGCTGGTTAAATATACAGTAACGCTATTTGCGTCGTATTGGCAAGCCACAGAAAACAAAAAACCCGGCATAAGCCGGGTTTTTTAAAAGTAGCTGAATAATTACTTACGCAGTTTCTGAATCAGGCGTAATTGAGCAATGGCTTCTGCCAGCTCCTGTGCCGCTTCTGCATAGTTGAAATCAGCGCCTGGGTTGGCGATGTGCTCTTCAGCACGACGTTTCGCTTCTTCCGCTGCCTGTTCGTCCAGATCATCTGCACGTACCGCTGCGTCAGCGAGAACAGTCACAGTGCCGGGTTGTACTTCAAGTACGCCACCAGCAACATAAATCAACTCTTCTTCGCCGTGCTGCTTAACCAAACGCACCATACCAGGTTTAATTGCAGTAATAAGTGGCGCGTGACCTGGGTGGATACCCAATTCACCTTCACTTCCTGTTACCTGTAATGTTTCAACCAGACCAGAGAAAATCTCTTTTTCTGCGCTTACTACATCCAGATGAACGGTCATAGCTGCCATTGTAAACTCCTTAGTAAGGAACGTGAATCAAGCACGGGCGAGGGGGGTTACCACCCGCCCGGCTTCACTCTTATTTCTTGGCTTTTTCCAACGCTTCGTCGATAGAACCAACCATGTAGAAAGCCTGTTCTGGCAGGTGATCGTATTCACCTTCCAGAATGCCTTTAAAGCCACTGATAGTGTCTTTCAGAGAAACGTACTTACCAGGAGAACCGGTGAATACTTCTGCTACGAAGAATGGCTGAGACAGGAAACGCTGAATTTTACGAGCACGTGTTACCACAAGCTTGTCTTCATCAGACAGTTCGTCCATACCCAGGATCGCGATGATATCTTTCAGCTCTTTATAGCGCTGAAGTACGGTTTGAACGCCACGCGCTGTGTCGTAGTGTTCCTGACCGATTACCAGAGGATCCAGCTGACGTGAAGTCGAATCCAGTGGGTCTACCGCAGGGTAGATACCTAAAGACGCGATATCACGAGACAGTACTACCGTTGCATCTAAGTGAGCAAAGGTGGTTGCTGGTGACGGGTCAGTCAAGTCATCGGCTGGTACGTATACCGCCTGGATAGACGTGATTGAACCCGTTTTGGTTGATGCGATACGTTCCTGTAGAACACCCATCTCTTCAGCCAGGGTAGGCTGATAACCTACTGCTGAAGGCATACGACCTAACAGTGCTGATACCTCAGTACCTGCCAGGGTATAACGGTAGATGTTATCTACGAAGAACAGAACGTCACGACCTTCGTCACGGAACTTCTCTGCCATCGTCAGACCAGTAAGAGCAACACGCAGACGGTTACCCGGTGGCTCGTTCATCTGACCGTATACCAGCGATACTTTGTCCAGTACGTTAGATTCGTTCATTTCGTGATAGAAGTCGTTACCCTCACGAGTACGCTCACCAACACCAGCGAATACAGAGAAACCACTGTGCTCGATTGCAATGTTACGGATAAGCTCCATCATGTTTACGGTTTTACCTACACCGGCACCACCGAACAGACCAACTTTACCACCTTTCGCGAACGGACATACCAGGTCGATAACCTTGATGCCTGTCTCAAGCAGCTCAACTGCACTTGACTGGTCTTCGTAGCTTGGCGCTGCGCGGTGAATAGACATACGCTCTTCTTCACCGATTGGGCCCGCTTCGTCTATTGGATTACCTAACACGTCCATGATACGACCCAGAGTGGATGTACCAACCGGAACCATGATAGGTGCTTCAGTGTTTTCTACTGCCAGGCCACGACGCAGACCGTCTGTGGTACCCAGAGCGATGGAACGAACTACGCCACCGCCTAATTGCTGTTGCACTTCCAGGGTTAGCCCGGATAAGTCACCTTCGGTAACTTTCAGTGCGTCATATACTCTTGGTACCGCATCTTGTGGAAACTCGATGTCCACAACGGCGCCAATGATTTGGACGACCTTACCTTGACTCATAATTTGTCCTCGTTATCTCTTCTAAACCTTTGCCTACACCGCTGCGGCGCCGGATACAATCTCACTGATTTCCTGTGTGATTGCAGCCTGACGAGCCTTGTTGTATACCAGTTGCAGATCATCGATAAGGTTGCCGGCGTTATCTGTTGCCGCTTTCATTGCTACCATTCGCGCTGCTTGTTCTGATGCTGCGTTTTCCACAACACCCTGATATACCTGGGATTCAATGTAACGAACCATTAAGGATTCCAGAATTTCTCTTGGATCCGGCTCGTAGATGTAATCCCAACGATGCTTCAGTGTTTCATCTTCTGACTTTGGCAAAGGCAATAATTGATTCATCACAGGCTTCTGCGTCATGGTGTTAACGAAGTCGTTGTAAACCAGATAAATCTTATCCAGTGAACCTTCGTCGTAGGCGCGTAACATTACACGAACCACACCAACTACATCGCTGACTGAAGGGGCATCGCCTAAACCAGTTTCTGCGGCAAGTAGCTTACCACCAAAACGGTTAAAGAATGCACAAGCCTTCGAGCCTAATGCCGCAAAATCTACTTCAACACCCTTGTCGTGGTATTCACGCACTTTCTGGGTGACCAGCTTGAATTCGTTAGTATTCAAGCCACCGCATAAACCGCGGTCGGTAGAAATCACGATAAAGCCAACCCGTTTCTCATCACGCTCTTCTAAGTAAGGGTGACGGTACTCAAGGTTACCGTTAGCAATGTGACCAATCACTTTTAGCATGCTTTGCGCGTATGGACGGCCGTGGGCCATACGTTCCTGCGCCTTTTTCATCTTCGACGCAGCAACCATTTCCATCGCACTGGTAATCTTTTGAGTATTTTTGATACTCCCAATTTTACCTTTAATCTCTTTACCGCTGGCCATGATTATCTCTCCGATTACTCAACGAAATGTGCTGACCACGAAAGCCAGCACCATTGATTACCAAGTTTGAGTTGCTTTGAACTTCGTTAAAGCGTCTTTCAACTGTGAATCAATATCGTCGTTGTAGTTGCCGGTTGCATTGATAGTCTTCATCAGCTCAGCGTGTTCGCTGTTCATGTAAGCGTGCAGTGCAGATTCAAAATCAAGGATTTTGTCCAGCGCTACATCTTTTAAGAAGCCTTTCTCAACGGCATACAGAGACACACCCATATCAGCGATTGACAGAGGAGCATATTGCTTCTGCTTCATCAGTTCGGTAACGCGCTCACCGTGTTCAAGCTGTGCACGCGTTGCTTCGTCAAGGTCAGATGCGAACTGAGAGAACGCAGCCAATTCACGATACTGTGCAAGCGCAAGACGGATACCACCACCCAATTTCTTAATGATCTTGGTTTGAGCAGCACCACCAACACGTGATACAGAGATACCGGCGTTAACAGCAGGACGAATACCTGCGTTAAACAGGTCAGTTTCTAAGAAGATCTGACCATCGGTGATAGAGATAACGTTAGTAGGTACGAACGCTGAAACGTCACCGGCCTGAGTTTCAATGATAGGCAGAGCCGTCAGTGAACCCGTTTGACCTTTAACTTCACCGTTAGTGAAACGCTCTACGTACTTGTCGTTTACACGAGCAGCACGCTCCAGCAGACGGCTGTGGAGGTAGAAAACGTCACCAGGGTATGCTTCACGACCAGGAGGACGCTTCAGAAGCAGAGAGATCTGACGGTAAGCAACAGCTTGCTTAGACAGGTCATCATATACGATCAGTGCATCTTCACCGCGGTCACGGAAGTACTCACCCATGGTACAACCAGAGTAAGGTGCCAGGTACTGCAGGGCAGCAGATTCAGAGGCAGAAGCCGCAACAACGATGGTGTGAGCCAGCGCGCCGTGTTCTTCCAGTTTGCGTACTACGTTAGCAATAGTAGAAGCCTTCTGGCCAACTGCTACGTAAACACATTTAATGCCTGAATCTTTCTGTTTGATGATGGCATCAACAGCCATGGCTGTTTTACCACACTGACGGTCACCGATGATCAGCTCACGCTGTCCACGACCAACAGGAATCATCGCGTCAACTGACTTGTAGCCAGTCTGTACAGGTTCATCAACTGATTGACGGTCGATTACGCCTGGTGCGATTTTTTCTACTGGTTCGAAGCCGGCAGCTTCAACAGCGCCTTTACCGTCGATTGGCTCACCCAGGGTGTTTACAACACGACCCAGCAGGCCAGGGCCTACAGGTACTTCAAGGATACGGCCGGTAGATTGTACTTTTGTGCCTTCTTGCAGGTCCGCATACGGACCCATAACTACTGCACCAACTGAATCTCGTTCAAGGTTCAGTGCAATAGCGTAGCGACTGCCAGGAAGTTCGATCATTTCACCTTGCATTACATCGGCTAAGCCGTGAATGCGGATAATACCGTCAGTTACTGCGACGATAGTCCCTTCGGTGCGAGCTTCACTGGTTACATTAAACTGTTCAATTCGCTTTTTGATCAGTTCTGCAATTTCAGTGGAATTAAGTTGCATACTCTTATCCCCGTTATGCTTGCAACGCGTCTGCGAGACGGTTCAATTTCGACTTCACGGAACCATCAATAACTGTATCACCGGCTTTGACTACAAAGCCTGCGACCAGGGCAGGGTCCACGTTACAATTAAGCTTCACTTTACGTGCCAAACGTTTTTCTAACGATGCGCTGATTTCAGCAGTTTGCGAATCAGACAGTGCAGAAGCAGAAGTTAATACAACTTCGATTTCTTTGTCGTAATCCGCTTTCAAAGCATTAAATAGCTCCGAAATGGCTGGCAGTGCAACTAAACGTTTATTCTCAGCCAGAACCCTAATGAAGTTCTGACCATGTTCGTCGAGCTGTTCACCACACACATGGATGAATATTTCAGCGAGTTGCTCTGCGGCAACAGCACCAGTCATTAACTGATGCATGTCGTCGTTGTTTGCAACTTCGCCGGCAAATACCAACATGTCTTGCCATTTGGCAACGGCGTTTTGCTCGACAGCAAAATCGAAAGCAGCTTTAGCGTAGGGACGAGCAACGGTTGTCAATTCAGACATGGCTCATCTCCCTCTTATAGCTCAGCGACAAGTTTTTCAACAATGTCGTTTTGTGCGTTTGCGTCGATTTCACGTTGAAGAATTTGTTGTGCACCAGCAACAGCTAAGGCTGCTACCTGGGCGCGTAATTCTTCCTTGGCACGATTGCGTTCAGCTTCAATTTCGGCATAACCAGAAGCGATGATTTTCTCACGCTCTGAGTAAGCTTTTTGCTTTTCACTTTCTTCAAGTTGACTAGCACGCTTTTTGGCTTGCTCGACAATTTCAGCTGCTTGCGCTTTCGCATCTTTCAACTGCTCAGTAGCTTTTTCCTGAGCCAGTTCCAGGTCTTTTTCAGCACGTTCAGAAGCTTCAAGGCCATCGGCAATCTTCTTCTGACGTTCTTCAATCGCACCCAGCAATGGTGGCCATACGTACTTCATGCAGAACCACACGAATACGATGAATGCGATTAATTGACCAATTAGAGTGGCGTTAATGTTCACGACCGCTCCTCCTCATATGTTCGCTAAAAAATGGGTTTAAAAAATTAAGCACCAACAGCGAACAGAAGGTATAGCGCGATACCAACACCGATCATTGCGATCGCGTCGATAAGACCCGCTACGATAAACATCTTAACTTGCAGTTGAGGAGCCAGTTCTGGTTGGCGAGCAGCAGATTCAAGGAATTTACCACCCAGCAGACCGAAACCAATAGCGGTACCCAGGGCACCCAGACCAATCAGTAGTGCAACAGCGATGTATAACATGTACGTCTCCGATTTAAGTTAAATTTAAAATTAAAGTGTAAAAAGTAAAACAGTTTGAATTGCCTGCATTTTCCAGGGTTATGCAGGCTCTCCGGACTACATTAATGGTCTTCGTGAGCCAGGCTCAGATATACAATGGTCAGCATCATAAAGATGAAGGCCTGGAGCACGATTACCAGAATATGGAATACCGCCCACGGGAAGTGCAGAGGCAGCTGCCAGACACCCAGGGTCGCAATAAGAATGAAGATAAGTTCACCGGCATACAGGTTACCGAACAGTCGCAGCGCCAGTGAGAACGGGCGAGCCAGCAGGGTAACGGATTCCAGTACAAAGTTAACCGGAATGAAAGCCCAGTGATTGAAAGGCTGGAACGTCAGCTCTTTCATGAAGCCACCAATGCCTTTGACTTTGATGGAATAGAAAAGAATCAGGAAAAAGACGCCTAATGCCAGTGCCAACGTCATGTTCAGGTCGGTGGTAGGTACCACTTTCATGTACACATGGTGTGGATCGACACCGGTTGCAGCGTTAGCAATTTGACCCGCTGCGGTAGGCAGGAAGTCTACTGGAATCAAGTCCATCAGGTTCATCAGGAAAACCCAGACGAAGATGGTTAATGACAGTGGCGCAATGAGATTATTTTTACCGTGGAAAGTATCACGTACGTTGTCGTTTACGAACTCAACAACCAGCTCGATAAACGCCTGTGTTTTGCCCGGTACGCCAGATGTTGCTGACTTTGCAACGCGACGGAACAACCATAGGAACAGAATACCCAGACCGATAGACCAGCCCATCGTATCGATGTTCCAAACCCAGAAGCCTGCTTCCGCACATACTTCTGCAACGTTATGAAGTTCTTCACCGTGACTAAATTTCACCCCGTCGTCAGTGACGCACATGGTGGCATTGGTCAAATGGTGGAGAATATACTCTTGTGTTGTAATCTCAGATGCCATGTTTCAACCTAAAAAAAATTAAAGTGTAAAAACTTTTCAGCGTTTCGTCTGTACCACAGTAGTCGTGCTACCAAGGTACCGGTCAACTTCGTTATTATTTATTATTGTTGTTGACGAAACATGGTCAGCCAGTAGCTAACCGTCGTAATGGCGAAGCTGGCAAATACCACCTCCGGTATTGCGTGCAACAGCTTAAAGGCCACTACGAATAAAATTATTGCTATTGCCATGCGCAGTTTCGCGCCCTGACTGAAGCTTTTGACAACCAGTTGATTCTTACTGGCGCCGGCGTATTTAAACGCGAATGTCGCAAACACAAGATTGGGCAGGATGCTGATGAGCGCGCCAATCGCTGCTGATTTCGCAGCATTGAATGACATTCCTGCACCACTGATGGCGACTAAAATACACATGACAATCGCTTGCATGTAGAGGGCTTTTCTCGCAAGCCGCTTTCCGGCCGCAGCCAATTCTTCTCTGGCCATTATTCCGCTTATTTCTCAGCCCAAATAAAAAGCGTCAGAAGTATACTGTTTTAACGATAATTTTCAACTAAACATCGCGTTTTGAAAGTTATTCTGAAAATTTTCGTGTCGAATATCAGGTCGCCACGCATTGTACGCGAAAAGTACAGGAATAACGACCACAGTAAAGCGATCTGCAACTATGGTCGTAGAGAGGATTAGTGTATCTTGGAAAGGATGCCGTCCAGTTGTTCTAAATCATTAAAATTAATGGTAATTTTCCCTTTCCCCTTGGCGTTATGATCGATGGATACCGCAGCACCAAGATTCTCAGAAAGACGATTCATTAAACTGGCCACGTCAGGGTCGACGGTTTTCTCAGGTTTTGGCTTTGCTGGCTCCAAACATTTACGAACGAGCTTTTCGGTATCTCTCACCGTCAGGCCCTTACCCGAAACCACCTGCGCCACCTCGGTTTGCTGCTCACCTTCAAGTCCAAGCAGGGCGCGGGCATGGCCCATTTCAATGTCACCATGTTCAAGCAGCAGTTTTACATCGTCATTAAGATTATTCAGGCGTAACAAATTCGTGACAGTCGCGCGGGATTTACCTACCGCTTCGGCCGTTTGTGCATGCGTCAGCTCGAACTCGTTCATCAGGCGTTCCAGTGCCTGCGCTTCTTCCATCGCGTTTAAGTCTTCACGCTGGATGTTCTCGATAAGTGCAATAGCCACCGCCGCTTCATCGGGAACGTTCTTGATTAAACAGGGTACAACATCGAGCTGCGCCAGTTGCGATGCACGCCAGCGGCGCTCACCGGCAATAATTTCATACTCGTCTTCGCCAACGTTGCGCACCACGATTGGCTGAATTACACCTTGAGAGCGAATGGAAGAGGCCAATTCTTCGAGTGCCTCTGGAGACATGTCTTTACGCGGCTGATATTTGCCAGGTTTTAAAAACTCAACAGGCAGTTTCTTCAGCTCGCTTTGGGCTGAAGCAACCGTTTCCGATTCCTGTTCACGGCGGGCAGCGGATGTCTGACTGGTGGCAAGTAGCGCGTCCAGGCCACGTCCGAGTCCTCTTTTCTTTGCAGACATGTTTTTCCTCAATGACTCAAGCGATTTAAACTGACAGTGTAGTAATTTTTGTTAGTTTACCAGATTAACTGGCTTTTGCGGGCTGCAATGTCTTTTCGCGTCGACGCAGTATTTCTCCGGCCAGCGCAAGATACGCTTTAGCACCGGCAGACGATTTGTCGTAATACATGGCCGGCATGCTGAAACTCGGTGCTTCAGCCAAACGGACGTTACGGGGGATGACAGTACGATAAACCTGTTCACCAAAATGACGTTTTAGCTGTTCTGAAACATCATTGGCCAAACGGTTACGTGGATCGTACATGGTACGTAACACACCTTCAATTTTCAGTTCCGGGTTTACCACAGATGCCAGTTTCTGAATGGTATCCATCAGTGCGGTTAACCCTTCCAGGGCGTAATATTCACACTGCATCGGGACAAGCACAGAATCGGCCGCGGCCAACGCGTTAACGGTGAGTTGGTTCAGTGATGGCGGGCAGTCGATAAAAATAAAATCGTAATAATCCTTCACCGGTTGTAGCGCATTACGCAAACGGACTTCGCGAGCAAACATTTCCATCAGTTTGATTTCTGCTGCGGTCACATCGCCATTTGCGGCAATGAGGTCGTATTTGGCAGTGGTATTCTTGATGATAACGTCATCCACCGGTTTTTCTTCGATCAGCAATTCAAAACTGGTCGCATCGGCTTCGTATTTGTCGACACCACTCGCCATGGTGGCGTTACCCTGAGGATCCAAATCAATCAGCAGCACTTTACGTTTCGTTGCAGCCATTGATGCCGCCACGTTCACTGCCGTTGTGGTTTTACCCACACCACCTTTCTGATTCGCTATTGCGATTACCTTCGCCACTGTGCACCCGTTAGACTTTTCGAATATTGACTAAATGACGCTCGCCCTCAAGATCCGGGACAGATAACGCCTTTACGGACTCGATTCGGAAGTGATCACTTACTTCATCTATTTCGCTCTGAGGAAACTGACCTTTAAGAGCAACAAAGACTCCTGATGAATCTACCAGATGCTCGCACCAGTGCAACATATCTTTCAGGGACGCAAATGCGCGGCTTAATACGATATCGTATGGGTGATCAGGCTTATGGTCTTCCACACGACTATGGACGGGGGTGACATTTTTCAAATCGAGTTCGAAAGCGCATTGTTTCATAAAACGCACGCGTTTGCCCAAACTATCTAACAACGTGAACGAAGATTCTGGCAACATCACTGACAATGGTATGCCAGGCAAACCTGGCCCGGTTCCCACATCGATGATGCGTTTACCTTCGATGAACGGCGCAACGGCGATTGAATCGAGAATGTGTTTTACCATCATCTGCTCAGGTTCACGAACCGATGTCAGGTTATACGCTTTGTTCCACTTATCAATACGTTCCACATACCCAATCAGCTTCTCAGCTTGCTGTGCTGACACAGCCAGAGACAGCGCATCGCTGCCCTGCATTAAAATATCGTTGAGTTTTGCGGTGTCGATTCTGCTCACGCGGTTTTTAATTCCTGTTTACGTAACATGCCGTGCTTCTTGAGATATACCAGTAGAAGCGAGATTGCGGCAGGGGTAATACCCGAGATACGTGATGCTTTACCAATGGTCTCTGGACGAGCTTCAGTTAGCTTAGCAACCACTTCGTTAGAAAGACCGGATATTTTACTGTAATCGAAGTCCATTGGCAGCAAGGTATTTTCGTGACGCTGAGTTTTTGCAATTTCGTCAAGTTGACGGGCAATGTAACCGGCATACTTGATTTGAATTTCCACCTGTTCTGCAGCGATAGGATTGTCGATACCCGGCCCGATCCCTTCGATGGCCATCAATGCGTTGTAAGTCATTTCAGGACGGCGGATCAGTTCTTCGTAAGAATGCTCTCGGCTTACCGGATTTTTCAGTAACGGGTTAAGTGCTTCAACCGCAGCGTGATCAGGATGAACCCACTGGCCGCGCAGGCGCTGAAGTTCTTGTTCAACGACTTCCATTTTGGTGTTAAACGACTGCCAACGGGCGTCATCAACCAGACCAACCTCACGGCCTAATGCCGTTAAACGATAATCAGCGTTATCTTCTCGCAGCAACAGGCGGTATTCAGCACGGCTTGTGAACATACGATACGGTTCTTTGGTGCCCATGGTGGCCAAATCATCAACTAGCACACCCATGTAAGCCTGATCGCGACGTAAAATCATAGGATCTTTCTGCTGTACCTGCAGCGCCGCGTTCGCGCCCGCCATCAGACCCTGCGCACCAGCCTCTTCATAACCGGTTGTACCGTTAATCTGACCGGCAAAGAACAGACCACCGATGAATTTGGTTTCCAACGTTTGCTTCAGATCCCGCGGATCAAAGAAATCATATTCGATAGCGTAGCCCGGACGGATAATATGCGCGTTCTCAAAACCACGAATTGAGTGGATGAGCGCCTGCTGTACATCGAAAGGCAGACTGGTTGAAATGCCGTTTGGATACACTTCGATGCTGTTCAAACCTTCAGGCTCAACGAAGATCTGGTGTGAATTCTTGTCAGCAAAGCGGGTGATCTTATCTTCGATACTCGGACAGTAACGCGGACCAACACCTTCAATGACACCGGTGAACATGGGCGAGCGATCCAAACCGCCACGAATAATATCGTGGGTTTTCTCATTGGTATGCGTGATGTAGCAGCTGATCTGTTCAGGATGCATTTCACGGTTGCCCATGAAAGAAAATACCGGCGTTGGTGTGTCACCCGGCTGGGCTTGCATCACGTTGAAATCCAGTGTGCGCGCATCGAGACGCGCAGGCGTACCGGTTTTCAAGCGATCAACACGGAAAGGGAGATCTCGCAAACGTTCGGCTAACGCGATGGACGGAGGATCACCAGCACGGCCTCCACGGTAGTTTTCAAGGCCGATGTGAATGGTACCGCCTAAGAATGTGCCAACCGTGAGTACCACACTTTGGGCTTTGAATTTCAGGCCCATTTGCGTGACAACACCCGCGACACGATCATTTTCTACGATCAAATCATCACAGGATTGCTGGAATACAGACAGATTAGGCTGATTCTCTACAATTTGACGAATAGCTTGGCGATACAGACTACGGTCAGCTTGCGCGCGGGTTGCACGTACAGCAGGGCCTTTACTTGAATTCAGTGTTCTAAATTGGATTCCACCGTGATCGATAGCCAATGCCATGGCACCACCGAGGGCATCAATTTCTTTCACCAGGTGGCCTTTTCCGATCCCACCAATGGCGGGATTACAAGACATCTGGCCAATCGTTTCCATGTTATGGGTTAGCAGCAATGTTTTTGCGCCCATGCGAGCAGATGCCAGAGCAGCCTCTGTTCCGGCATGCCCACCGCCAACCACAATGACATCAAATGCGTCTTGATAAAACATGTTGAACCTCACATAACACGGGGAATGTAATTAATCTGGTTTGTTCTAACATTGGTTAGTCTGTCAGAAAAAGGGCGCGTATTTTAGCTGACTTATTGGCTAATGAAAATGGTTAAATTTTCTGCAATCTGTTTTTAGTTTGGGTCTGCCTGGTGGCTTAAAGAAAATAAGATCTCTTTTAAGATCTTTATTTTTATATTTATTAGGATCGCGAAGATCTGTTAGTAAGTCACTTTTTGATCATGAGATCATGATCTTACAGAATTAATAACCGTGGTACAGAGGGGATCATAAGTACTCTGTGATCATGTGTATAACCGGGTATATTATCCACAGCGGGAAGTGGCTGAAAACTTATGCATTTTACGATCAGAGCTTATGCACAAAGGTTTAGGGGATCCTATCCACAAGGGTGATCAAGATGTGATCGTGTTGGGGATAAGTTGTCGAGAACGATCACTTTATGATCGTATGATCGTAGTGTTTTCGGGGGCTGATCGGGTGATCTTCCTGTGATTAGATCTTTTCCACATGATCGCTTTTTTCGATCCAAAAACGTTTATGTTGATAAATACATTATTTGTGGCCAAACGAAAAAAAGCCGGTGTGATGGACACCGGCTTTGATTTTTTTCACGGAAATTTTGTTATTTAGCGTACCTGATTAGGTTGATAACGCGGCTGGGGATTGTCTGCCGGGTTCTCATCATTAACCAATCCGTCACGACGACTAGGCCCTGAAAAGCGTACTTTATAGGTGTCGTATTCTTTTATTGATTCAAAGCAGTACTTGCCTAACGCCAGTTCGAGCTCTGTGAGATTGTGATTGGTGATCAAAATACAGTTCTTCTTATTCACCAAACGTTGTCTAAGTAAGTTTCCTAGCCAGCTCTGTTGATTTTTCTTTAGCATGGTTTCATTCACGCACACTTCATCTAAGATCAGCAGATCGACCTCTAGAAGCTCTTGATGGGCTTCACGGAAACGCTGTCCGATGTTGTCCTGGGAGCCAAAATCAAAAGAAAAATGACGCATTTCCATGAGTGTAGATAGCTGTCGGTACAACACGGTGATCTCGTATTGCTCAATGAGTTCATGGGCAATGGCACCAGCAATGTGTGATTTACCGCGGCCATAGTCACCGTAGAACAGCATCATGTGTGATCCTGCCTGACGCCATTCTCTATCGCTGTGAGCGGCAATAAAGGAGTGGGCGATGCTAACGGCTTCTATCACATCGTCACTGTCTTCTACCAGGTTAGCAAAGGTCCATCTCGGATTCAGATCAGAACGCCCGTGTAAGTCGCGGATACGTTTAATCTTGCTGTCTTGTTGCAACTGTCGAATTTCATCGTTAGCTTTGCGTTCGTACTCTTTTCGCAGCGTTTCGTAATCCTGATAGCCATCCTGCACCTCTGGTTTACCCATGGCGCGGGCAAGGGAATTCAGTTTGTCTTTTAATGATTGCATTGGATCAGCTCTTTTTCTGTGATGCGTATTTTTCCACCAGCTTTCTGGCATTATCGTCGGCTTCAATACCGGCTGCAACTGGAACGGTCTGTGTACCCACCTTTCGCGTTGTGGTATGGCCTACAGCTAATCGCTTACGTTTTACTGCATAGGCGAATTTCTGGGTCCATTGAAAATGGCTGAAAACCGCATCTGGACGGCCTAACCAATACGAGACAAACTCGCCGATATCTTCGTCATCAAACTTGCGATCGATGAGTCCGATGAGATTGGCCATTTCTTCAAAGAGAGCGGGATCGGGTCGCCAGCGTCCGTGGATCGCGGTGTATTGACGATGCAGGTGCGTAAAGTTGTCTTGGTTACCATTACATAATGGCAGTAAAAGACGTTGTCCGCTTAACGACGTTTCCAGCGTGTTGTCATCCTGAAGGGCAATCAGGCCAGCCTGTTCGAGTTCCCCGAGTAGGGCATTGATTTGTTGGCCGCGAGAATAGTCACCGTCTTCAGTGTTGTTGCCGTTAACTAAGTTGATCAGATATTTATAATTTACAGGTTCCGACAATGCAGAAGGCACATCAACGGTGGGTCGTAAACCGAGACAGTAGAGTACCCGGCTGTCATTTGACAACGAGGCAGTAAGCGCGTGAAATTCGGCTTCAGTAAACATGCGTTGTTCAGGAGTTCAATTGCTGTTCAAACCATTTTATCGCGACATCTTCTGGAATGGGATGATTGAGCACATCAATGTGCAGTGGTTCAGCGATGATTTTCGCGCCAGCAGCTTTTAAGCGCTTCTCCATTTCGATGGCGCCAAAACAATAGGTGTCATAGCTGCTATCGCCTAGTCCTACGATGTAGGCGTGCACCCCCGAAAGATCGGCCTCTTCCAGTGATTTGGCAAAAGCTTGAATATTTTCAGGTAATTCGCCCGCACCATGTGTAGACGTACAGATGAGCCATTTGCCTTCACATTTTAGCCCTGAGAGGTCTGGCTCAAATTGCAGTGTGGTTGTGAAACCCGCTTTCTGTGCAACTTGCTCAAGGGCTTCTGCGACATATTCTGAGGCACCGAGAACGGAACCGACCACAATAGATAAATGCTGAGACATGCGTTATTTACCAATACAAAAAGAAGAGAAAATCCGACCTAGCAGATCGTCGGAGGTGAATTCGCCGGTAATTTCAGTGAGCGCTTGGTGGGCTAATCGCAATTCTTCTGCGAGGAGTTCCCCTGCTAGGTTTGAGAGTAATTGTTGCTCACCATTGTCTACGTGTTCGGCTGCTTTGGCGAGGGCATCAAGGTGCCGACGTCGTGCAATAAATTGGCCTTCGGTGGTGGTGTCCAGACCCATGGTGTCTGCAAGGTGTTGCCGGAGTAAGTCTACGCCATCACCGGTGTTTGCTGATAAACCAATGACACTCACTTCTCCATGCTGCGTGTTTAACTGTTGGATACCTACCGTTTCTGACGACAAATCTGCTTTATTCCGAATAACGGTGGTTGGAATGTTTTCAGGCAGACGAGCCATAAATTCTGGCCAGATTTCGTAAGGATCAATAACAGCCGTGTCAGTACTGTCGACTACGAAAAGAACTCGATCGGCCTCGTCAATGGCTTTCCAAGCCCGTTCGATACCAATTTGTTCTACTTTGTCCGGACTTTCACGTAAGCCCGCGGTATCAATAATATGCACCGGCATACCGTTAATATCTATATGCTCTTTGAGCACATCTCTTGTGGTGCCGGCAATATCGGTAACAATTGCACTGTCGCGTCCTGCCAATGCATTTAGCAAACTGGATTTACCGGCGTTAGGTCGACCTGCAATGACTACTTGCATGCCCTCTCTCAGTAGGGAACCTTGCTTAGCTTTTTGCTGCACCTGATACAATGACTCGATAATTTGACGAAGATCGCCGGCTACCTTTCCGTCAGACAGAAAATCGATTTCTTCATCAGGAAAATCAATGGCGGCTTCCACATACATTCTTAAGTGGATGATCTCTTCTGATAACTGAGTGATGGTTTGTGAAAATTCACCCTGAAGTGAACGCAGCGCACTTTTTGCTGCCTGTTTAGAGCTGGCATCAATGAGATCGGCGATGGCTTCTGCTTGCGCCAGATCGAGTTTGTCGTTTAAGAATGCCTGTTCACTGAATTCTCCCGGTCTTGCCAGGCGCACATTGGCCGCATTGAGTACCGCATCAATGAGCATATCCATCACCACCTGACCGCCATGTCCTTGGATTTCCAGTACATCTTCGCCAGTAAACGAATTAGGCCCCTTAAAGAACAGCGCGATACCTTGATCGATAACCGTGTCATCTTGCCCCACAAAAGGGGTATAGCTGGCTACACGAGGCTTAAGCGGAGAAGGAACCAGCGCTTTAGCTACATCAAGGGCGGCCGGGCCGGATACCCGTACAATGCCCACGCCGCCACGACCGGGCGCGGTGGCTTGAGCTACGATAGTATCCTGAGAGGTGGTGAGTGAATTCATTATTAGTCTTTCATGTTCTTGAACTGAAATGGCTGGCCTAAGTCAGCGCCACGAACCAGCGAGATTACCTGTTGTAAGTCGTCGCGCTTCTTCCCGGTAACACGAAGCTGGTCGCCCTGGATAGCCGTTTGTACTTTGATCTTGGCATCTTTGATGAGTTTTACAATTTTCTTTGCGGTAGCCTGTTCTATACCTTCTTTAAACGCGATGACTTGGGTACAGGTTTTTCCGCGCTGGTCGTAATCTTTGACGTCGAGGATGCTGGTATCCAGATTGCGCTTAGAACAGGCGTTACGGAACATTGACTCTAGCTGTTGCAGCTGAAATTCACCCTCTGCCTTCATCACAACCGTTTTTTCTTTAAATTCGATGCTGGCTTCTACGCCACGAAAATCGAAACGGGTAGCAAGTTCACGGGTAGTGTTTTCCGTGGCATTACGGACTTCTTCAATGTTGATTTCGGATACGATATCGAAAGATGGCATGTTTGACCTCTTTATATATGAAACAGCCCGCAGAAGCGGGCTGTTTAAGATTAGATGAATTACTTGGATTTCAGCCCTTTCTTTTCCATGGCGGCGTAAATCAATTTCGCCTGGACAAGAGTAATGATGTTACTGACCAGCCAGTACAGCACCAGACCAGCTGGGAACCATAAGAAGAATACACTCATTGCCACTGGCATGAATTGCATGATCTTCTGCTGCATTGGGTCGGTCACCGTGGTTGGTTGCAGTTTTTGCAGTAACCACATGCTGGCACCGGTGAGTACTGGCAGTACAAAGTACGGGTCTTTCACAGACAGGTCAGTGATCCACAAGAAGAAATCTGCGTGGCGCAGTTCCACACTTTCCAGTAGTACCCAGTACAGTGCCAGGAAGATAGGCATCTGCAGGATAATTGGCAGACAGCCGCCCATCGGGTTTACTTTCTCTTTGCGGTACAGTTCCATCATTGCCTGAGACATCTTCTGGCGATCGTCACCGAAGCGGTCTTTCAGCTGCTGCATTTTAGGTGCAAGATTACGCATGCGCGCCATAGATTCGTACTGCTTCTTAGTCAGCGGGTACATTGCACCTTTCACCACAACGGTGATCAGAATGATTGCTACACCCCAGTTACCAACCAAGCTGTGCAGGAATTGCAGCAGGGCGAAAAGTGGTTTAGACAGCCACCACAGAATGCCGTAGTCCACTGTCAGATCCAAACCGTTAGCCAGACTTTCCAGGGTATCTTGATCTTTTGGTCCTAAATACAGTTCGGAACCAACGGTCACAGTGTCACCCGCATTAACGTTAACCGGTGTGCCGGTAAAACCTATGATGGCGTACTGATTTTGAACCAGTTTGGAATACAGATTATTCGTTTGTGACTGAGGCGGTACCCATGCAGCAACAAAGTAGTGCTCAAGCATACTGACCCAACCGCCAGCCGTAGAGACTTTCAGGTTTTTGTCTTCGATATCATCAAACGGATATTTTTCGTAACGGTCTTCATCAGTACCATACGCTGCACCGCGGTATGTCGGCATAAACATATTGCCACCGTCAGGCACTTGCGTGGTTTGCTTTAATTGCGCGTACTGTTGGAAAGTGGTCGTTTGCGATGAATTGTTCGCAATAGTGTAGGTTAAGGCAATGTCGTGGCTGCCTTTAGTGAAGTTGTAAGTTTTCGTTACCGCAACGCCATCTGCATTTTGCCAAGTTAATGGTACAGATAACGTATCACCTTGCATGACAAACTCTTGTTGTTCTGCATCGTAGCGAGGACGTCCAGAACGGTTAGCGTCAGGACCATCACGACCAACTAGCCCGCTTTGCGCAACATAGAGACCGTCTGCAGGGCGTAGCAGACTATAAGTTTCGGTTGATTCCTGCGTTAGCGGAAATTTTACCAGGTTCGCTTTGATAACATCGCCACCGACCAGATCAATTTGTAAATCCAGTGTGTCGGTCAGAACGTGAATCATGCGAGCTGCGTTCGGCTTTGCTTCTGGTGTCACACCCGGTACATCTTCGTTGGAAGAGGCGGGAATATCGTCGCTCATTGGCACGGATGAAGGTACACCCTCATTACCGGCTTCTACGCTGGCTTGTTCAGTCGCGGCGGGCTGAACGGGTTGGGGTCCATAATCTTTTTGCCATTGATCCCAAAGCAAGAAGCTTACGAGGGCAAGGCCGATTAGCAGAAAACTACGTTGCGATTCCATATAGGTCTCTTTATTCTGAGTGTTTATTATTCCGTGATTCCGGCACGGGATCTACTCCGCCCGGATTGAAAGGGTGGCATTTTAATATGCGTTTAATCGATAACCAACCGCCAATTAGCAATCCGTGCGAATTTAATGCTTCAATTGCATAATATGAGCAGGTTGGATGGAACCTGCAGCGTTGCCCGAGCATGGGTGAAATAAACCACTGATAGAATTTTACCAGTAGCAAGGGAAGGGCGATGGTTATTTTGCGCAGCGCTTTGCCAGTTTTTTCCATTGCTTGTCCAACATTGAAACAATTTCTTCATTGGTTAACTTATCAGCGCCAGATTTTCCGACAACGACAATATCAACTGCAGGAAGTTTGTGGCGTTGATGCCGGAAACTTTCTCTGATTAATCTTTTCAGCCGATTTCGGTCATGCGCTTTACGCACACGTTTTTTGGCAATAGTAATTCCAACACGTGGATGTGCTAACTGATTATGTCTGGCAAGTAATGTAAAAGCGGGAGATACAGCAGGGGTTGCGTCATTAAACACATGAGTAAAGTGGGAGGGAGTTAACAGACGTAACTCCCTGGAGAAATTATTTTCACCCACTTTAGGGTAGTACTCTTAAGCAGAAAGGCGAGCGCGACCTTTAGCACGGCGAGCTGCTAGTACTTTACGACCATTTTTAGTCGCCATACGAGCACGAAAACCGTGAGAACGCTTGCGCTTTAAGTTGCTCGGTTGAAATGTTCTTTTCATGACCAAAGTCTCACTTTTCTAGTTAAATTATCAGACGTTCAAAATAACGCACTTAATAACGAAACGTGGAGTTTGTCAGTAAGGTTGTTACGCCGCCCATCCAAAAAGGACGCTGAATTCTAGAGATCTCGCGGGCTGATGTCAATTGAAAACGCGATGATAGTGGATATTTTTTCGCTATCAAAGGAGAAATTTTGTTCAATCAATCGTTTTCACACTTGACCGACGAGTTAAAGTTGTGAATAACCTTGTCGGAACTATAATTTTATCCACAAGTCAAGCATTGATCGCGCCGGATCAGTAAGTTTTGTTGCGTGATCCTTCAACCTGATCAAGCGTACAGTGTTTTTATTTATAAATTTACTAAATTCATGAATAAATAAAATAAACAAATAATAACAATAATTTAAATGTTAGATCGTAGAGATCGAAAAAGATCAAGATTTACTTTACCCACAGAAGATCAGATAATCCACAGCGATCACAATTACAATACGATAAACACCGCTGTTACCCAGACTACATAGCTTAATTTCTTATTTTCAGATAAGGAATAGCTATTCTTTTCGTCTTTTTTCGCTACCTGGCGTCTGCAGCACCTTTTGGAGTCCGTTTTTATTATGTCTCTGTGGAATATGTGCCTAGAGCGCTTACGCCAGGAATTGCCGACTCAGCAGTTCAGCATGTGGATTCGTCCACTTACTGCGCAAGAAGAAGCTGGCGTGCTGACTTTATTTGCCCCAAACCGTTTTGTGCTGGATTGGGTAAGAGATAAGTACAGAGACAAGATAACTGAATTGTTCAACGAATTTCGTGGCGCTGATGCACCTCAGTTGCATCTTGATGTTGCTACGCGTTCTGTAAGACCAGCGCCTTCTGTTGCTTCTCGACCGCCAACGTCGAACCAACAACCTGCGCGTACGCCAACGCAGCCACCTGCATTTCAAGCCCCTGGTCAGTTTTCACACCAACAGGGCGATGCAACAGCGAATGTATCTTCTCATCATCATCAGGGGAGTCAGGCTGCAAGTCCATCAGCAGTGATGGCAGAACCTAAGCCTCAACAAAATCGCGATTATTCCAGTTCGGCTCAACCGCAACGGGCGGGCCCAAATGTGGTGCCTATTCCTGAGGCGATGAAGCACAAAAGTAATATTAATCCGACCTATCAATTTGATAACTTTGTTGAGGGTAAGTCGAACCAACTGGCTCGCGCCGCGGCCACCCAGGTGGCCAATAATCCTGGCGGCTCTTACAACCCGTTGTTTATCTATGGCGGTACCGGTTTAGGTAAAACGCACTTATTGCATGCAGTGGGGAACGGCATTATTGCTAATCGTCCCGGTGCAAAAATCGTGTACATGCATTCTGAGCGTTTTGTACAAGATATGGTAAAAGCACTACAGAATAATGCCATTGAAGATTTTAAGCGTTTTTATCGCTCTGTTGATGCACTGCTCATTGACGATATTCAATTTTTTGCGAATAAAGAGCGCTCACAAGAAGAGTTCTTTCACACCTTCAACGCGTTGTTGGAAGGTAATCAGCAAATTATTCTCACATCTGATCGCTATCCGAAAGAAATCGATGGTGTGGAGGATAGACTTAAATCCCGTTTTGGCTGGGGCTTAACTATTGCTATTGAACCGCCAGAGCTGGAAACGCGCGTTGCAATTTTGATGCGTAAAGCTGCTGAAAATAAAATCCACCTGCCGGATGAAGTCGCATTCTTTATTGCTAAGCGTTTACGGTCTAATGTGCGTGAGCTTGAAGGTGCATTGAACCGTGTAATTGCTAATGCGAATTTTACGGGTCGACCCATCACTATCGACTTTGTGCGCGAAGCACTACGTGACCTGTTAGCTTTACAGGAAAAATTGGTAACTGTTGATAACATCCAGAAAACTGTCGCGGATTATTATAAGATTAAGGTAGCTGACATTCTCTCTAAACGCAGAAGTCGAAGCGTAGCCAGACCACGTCAGGTTGCTATGGCCTTAGCGAAGGAATTGACCAACCATAGCTTGCCGGAATTGGGAAATGCTTTTGGTGGTCGCGACCATACAACGGTTCTGCACGCATGCCGAAAAATAGAGCAGCTTAGAGAGGAAAGTCATGATATAAAAGAGGACTACAAGAACCTGATAAGGACCTTGTCCTCATAAATCTTTGACATTCCAGGCAGGAAAGTAAATCAATGAAATTTACCATCAGTCGAGAAAAGTTTCTTCAACCTTTGCAGTTGGTATCTGGCGCTGTTGAGCGTCGACACACCTTACCCATTCTCTCTAATGTGTTAATTAAAGTTAGTGAAGGCGCACTCTGGCTGACTGGTACAGATCTAGAAGTCGAGCTGATTGCCAGCACGCAACTTGAAGGGGATTTCGAAGAAGGCGAAATCACCGTTCCAGCTAAAAAGCTCTTTGATATTATTCGCGGCATTGCGGATGGCACCTCGATTACTTTTACCCTTGATACAAGCAAAGCACTTATTCGTGCAGGTCGTGGTCGCTACACCTTATCAACCTTGTCGGCTGGCGATTATCCGAATTTGGAAGATTGGGAAGGTGAAGTTGAATTTGAAGTGTCTTCTTCAGACATTAAACGCCTGATAAACAGTACCCATTTCTCCATGGCGCAGCAGGATGTACGTTATTATCTGAACGGGATGTCCCTCGAGACCGAAGAAAATATTATTCGCACTGTTGCGACAGACGGGCACCGTCTTGCATTGTGTCGTTTAGAATACGGCGCAGCATCGCTGCCAGCGCGTCAGGTAATTATTCCGCGTAAAGGTGTTCTTGAGATCTCGCGTTTAATTGGTGATGAAGACAAATCTATTAAAGTACAAATTGGTGCTAATCACATCCGTCTTTTTTCAGCAGATTTTATCTTTACCAGTAAATTGGTAGATGGCCGTTTTCCTGATTACCGTCGTGTACTTCCACGTGATGGCGATAAGAATATCACTGCAAGCAAGGCAGTGCTGAAAGATGCATTTGCCCGGGCAGCGATTCTGTCTAATGAGAAATTCCGCGGTGTGCGGTTGAACCTTTCTAACGGTGAGCTAAAAATTACTGCTAATAACCCAGAGCAGGAAGAGGCCGAAGAAATCGTTGACGTTAACTATAGCGGTGATGATTTAGAAATCGGTTTTAATGTTGCGTATCTTATCGATGTTTTAAATGCCCTTACTACTGAAGAGGTGCAGCTTACATTATCTGATTCCAATTCGAGCGCACTTATTCAAAACGCGGGTGATGACTCAGCTCTTTATGTCATTATGCCTATGCGTCTGTAGACATTCTTCCGGTGCGGATACTGCACCGGATATTTTCCCTTCCGGATTTATTCTATGAAACTGGACCGTGTCCAGCTGACTGATTTTCGAAATATCAAAAGCGCAGATTTCAACCCCTCACGTTCGCTGTCACTAATCAGTGGCAAAAACGGCAGTGGTAAGTCGTCTCTTATTGAAGCGCTTTATTATCTTGGCTATGGTCGCTCATTTCGAACCAACAAGCACGAATCAGCAATTCAGCACACTGCCGAGCGTTTCAGTATTTTTACGCGTTGTATAGACGATGAAGGAGAGCAGTCTTCTGTTGGGTTGCAACGTAGTCGCCATGAACAATTTGTTTGTTCGATTGATGGCAATCATTCCCACCGTTTAGCTGATTTAGTTAGCCTGATCCCAGTTCAACTGTTCACACCGCAGAGCACAGATTTGATAATTGGTTCTCCTGGTGAGCGACGACGTTTCATCGACTGGGGGTTGTTCCACGTGGAACATCAATTCAATTTGATGTTTCAGACCTTTCAAAAACTGCTTAAAACCCGTAATACGCTACTTAAAAAGCAAGCTAATTTGGATTCGCCCGAGAATGCATACTGGGAGCAGCAATTTGTTATTGTAGGGGAGCACCTCAATACCCAACGAAAAGACTATGTAGGCCGCTTACAGCCAATATTTAATGCTATTTGTAGTGAATTTCTACCTGAGTTTTCTCTCGAAATCTCGTATTATAAGGGGTGGGAAAAAGGCGCCTCTTTGACAGATAGTTTGCTCCGCAAACGTGATTACGATAGCAAGGTAGGATATACCACATCCGGACCACATAAATCTGATCTACGCTTTAAGGTAGATGGAAACCTTGCACAAGAAATTCTATCAAGAGGCCAACTTAGAATGGCTGTCGCAGCATTACAGTTATCGCAGACAAAGCTGTTTCAACAGGAAACGCAAAGAAAGAGTATTTTCCTTCTTGATGATGTCGGCGCAGAATTAGATATAGATAAGCGAGAGCGGTTTATAGATGGGTTGATCGCAATGGATACACAATTGTTTGTTACAGCAATTGAACGCGAGCAACTCGAATTTATAGACAAATATGAAGACAAAAAAATGTTTCACGTGGAACATGGCCACGTGAAAGAGGAGTAAAGGTTAGACTATGTCAGAGCAAAATAACTACGACTCGTCCAGTATTAAAGTACTTAAGGGCTTGGACGCCGTACGTAAACGCCCGGGTATGTATATTGGTGATACAGACGATGGAACCGGCTTGCACCACATGGTTTTCGAAGTTGTAGATAACTCCATTGACGAAGCACTGGCAGGTCACTGCTCCGAAATCGTTATTCAGATTCATTCTGATGGTTCCGTTTCTGTATCAGATAACGGCCGTGGTATTCCTACTGCTATGCACCCGGAAGAGGGCGTGTCTGCAGCAGAAGTTATTATGACCGTACTGCATGCCGGCGGTAAGTTTGACGATAACTCTTATAAAGTTTCTGGTGGTTTACACGGTGTAGGTGTTTCTGTAGTAAACGCACTGTCCAGCAAACTGAAGCTGAAAATCCGACGTGAAGGCAAAGTTCACGAGCAGGAATATCAACATGGTGTTCCTCAGGAGCCGCTGGCAGTGACTGGCGATACAGACAAAACCGGTACCTCAGTACGTTTTTGGCCCAGTACCGATACCTTCACCGATACGTTGTTCCACTACGACATTCTGGCTAAACGTCTCCGTGAACTGTCATTTCTTAACTCTGGCGTATCTATCCGTCTCAAAGATGAGCGTGATGGTAAAGAAGATCACTTCATGTACGAGGGCGGGATTCAGGCTTTCGTTCAGTACCTGAACCAGAATAAAACACCCGTGCATCAGAAAGTATTTCATTTCAGCACAGAGCGTGAAGACGGCATTTCTGTTGAAGTGGCGATGCAGTGGAATGATGGTTTCCAGGAAAGCATATTCTGCTTTACCAACAACATACCTCAACGGGACGGCGGAACACACTTAGCGGGTTTCCGTGGTGCGTTGACGCGTACGCTGAATAACTATATGGAAAAAGAAGGCCTGAACAAAAAGGCCAAAACCAACGCGAGTGGTGATGATGCCCGCGAAGGTTTGACTGCTGTTATTTCGGTAAAAGTTCCAGACCCTAAGTTCTCATCACAGACTAAAGATAAACTGGTTTCTTCAGAAGTGAAGAATGCCGTTGAGTCTACAATGAACGAAAAACTGGCTGACTTCCTGCTTGAAAACCCTAACGAAAGTAAGATTATTGCTTCAAAGATTATCGATGCAGCCCGTGCCCGTGAAGCTGCACGAAGAGCCCGTGAAATGACCCGTCGTAAAGGCGCGCTCGACTTGGCTGGTCTTCCTGGCAAACTTGCTGACTGTCAGGAAAAAGATCCTGCACTGTCTGAACTGTACATCGTGGAGGGTGACTCTGCAGGTGGTTCCGCCAAGCAGGGGCGTAACAGAAAAAATCAGGCTATTCTGCCGTTGAAGGGTAAAATCCTGAACGTAGAAAAAGCCCGTTTCGATAAGATGCTATCTTCTCAGGAAGTCGCCACGCTTATCACTGCGTTGGGTTGTGGTATTGGGCGTGACGAATACGACCCGGAGAAACTGCGTTATCACAGTATCATTATCATGACCGATGCGGACGTAGACGGATCACACATTCGTACATTGCTACTCACGTTCTTCTATCGTCAGATGCCTGAAATCATCGAGCGTGGTTACGTTTATATTGCTCAACCACCGCTTTACAAAGTGAAGAAGGGTAAGCAAGAGCAATATTTGAAAGATGAAGATGCTCTAACTAATTATCTGACGAACATTGCTGTAGATGGTTCGGCGTTATTTACCAGCGAAGATGCCCCCGGAATTTCTGGTGTGGCTCTGGAAAATCTGGTTAAGCAGTACCAGTCAGTTGAGAAAATGATTAAGCGTATGCATCGTCTGATGCCGCCTGCGATTTTATATCGTCTCATTTATTCTCCAACATTAAGACACGAAGACCTTATGAGTGAATCGACACTCGATAGCGTTGCTGAGAGCTTCGTAAACAGTCTTAACGAGAAAGAGAATGATGGTGCCACGTATAGCTACGATATCTTGAAGGAAGAAGAAGGCAGTGAATTCTTCATTCAAATTACTATGCGTATGCACGGTATCGACTATAACTATAAGCTAAGCCAGGAGTTTATCGACTCTGCTGAGTACGCGAAAATCCGTGACCTCAATGAGTCAATTAACGATATGATGAACGACTCGGCATTCGTGCAACGTGGCGAGAAGAAGCAACCGGTGGAGTCATTCAAGGAAGCACTGGAATGGTTGATGAACGAAGCAAAACGCGGTCAGTATATTCAACGCTATAAAGGACTGGGTGAGATGAACCCAGACCAGCTTTGGGAAACTACCATGGACCCTGATAGCCGTCGTATGCTTCAGGTTACAGTTGAAGATGCGATTAACTGTGACCAGCTGTTTACTACGCTGATGGGAGACCAGGTTGAACCGCGTCGTGCCTTCATCGAAGCGAACGCACTGAAAGTTGAAAACCTGGATGTGTAGTTGATTACAATAAAATAATTTGTGAAAGGCGACTCAATGAGTCGCCTTTTTTTGTATGGGAAACAACTACCTCAAAGAGAGGTATTGCTTAGAAAATCGTGGTAATTTTTTCAAAAAGAAAAAGGGACGTGTCAGATGTAAATAAGGACATTGCCATGCTTAGAAAAATCACTTTCACTTTAGTTTGCCTTATTGGTATTGCAACGCCCATTGAAGCATCTCAACCATCCAACGCAACCGAAATAAATTGTTCGAAACGATGACCCGATTTTTGCGCTGACATCTGCTAGACGAAAAAAAGCCAGCTCAATAAGCTGACTTTTCACATTTATCGGCGCTCAGATAAATGGTGGATTAGGCTCTTGGCGTCACCAGTAGCATTACCTCACCACCGCTTGCGGGAGTGAAGGTAAATCGATACACACCGGTCTTTTGTGGCGTGAACTGCAGATTCTCTGAATCTGTACCACAAACCATGTAGAGCGGTTCTTGGTTAAGTACAACCTGACCACGATAACGGGCGCCACAGGTTTGGTCTGGTGTCCAGAAACCGTCAGACAGACGGAAATCATACGGTTGACCATCAGCAATTAAATCAACATCAACATACCAGCCTTGAGGGCCATCGGTTAACTGATATTTAGCGTTGGCTTCCCACCAGTTAAAAACACCGCGTAAATAGAGATCTTCAAATTTAATCTCAGGCGGATCCATTAGGCCAGGCAGGCTTACAACGCTGCGGCTACTACAGCCAGAGAGAAGGGCGACGAATAATAAAAAAGCGAACTTTTTAATCACTGTAACTCCATTAAAAAAATGCCCGACACAACTTGCCGGGCAATGCGCGTTATTGTGTGCAATACAGCAGGCTATTTGGCGAGAAGCGAAATATCTGCTGCTTTAAGAAATTGCTGTCTTAATACAGACAACAGCGCCAGACGGTTGTTCCGTACAGCGTCGTCTTCGGCCATAACCATCACGTTATCGAAGAAGCTATCTACGGCGTCGCGTAACGTAGCCAGAGCGCTTAATACCGCATTGTAATCAGATGACTCAACACCAGACTCAACTTCAGCTTTAACACTCTCCAGCGCTTTGTACAGGGCGATTTCGGCTGCTTCCTGTAACAAGGATGCATCGACAGCGTCAGAAATATCGCCATCTTGCTTAGCAAGGATATTGGCAACACGCTTATTACTAGCCGCGAGTGCTTCAGCTTCTTCACGGGCTTTAAACGCCGACACCGCTTCTACACGTGCAGCATAATCGGCTGGACGAGTAGGACGACGGGCAGCCACCGCTTGAATAACATCAATGCTAACACCTTGGTCTTGCAGTAACGCGACAAAACGTCCAAGCACGAAGTCTACAACCTGCGCCTGTGTTTCTGCGTTAGTCAGTTTATCACCATAAACGTCTACCGCTTTCGCAACCAGCGTATCTAAATCAAGCGCGAGATCTTTCTCAACAATAATACGAAGCACACCAATGGCAGCACGACGCAGTGCGAATGGGTCTTTATCGCCTTTTGGCAACTGACCAATACCAAAGATACCCACCAGCGTATCCAGCTTGTCTGCCAAAGAAACAGCAGCACTCACGCCAGATGCAGGGAGCGCATCGCCAGAGAAACGCGGCATGTATTGTTCATAAAGCGCATTGGCAACGTCAGCAGATTCGCCGTCGTTCAGCGCATAGTATTTGCCCATCACGCCCTGTACGTCAGGGAATTCCATGACCATTTGCGACATTAAGTCGGTTTTCGCGAGTAAACCTGCACGCGAAGCGGATTCCGCGTCGGCACCAATTTGGCCTGCAATAAAACCAGAGAGGGCTGCAATACGGTCAGATTTATCTTTCAGTGTACCGAGCTGCTTTTGGAACAGCACCGTCTCCAGGCTGGCAAGACGACTTTCTAACGTAGACTTCTTATCTGTGTTAAAGAAGAATTCTGCGTCAGCAAGGCGAGGGCGGATGACTTTTTCGTTCCCGGAGATCACCTGAATGGGATCTTGAGACTCAATGTTACTGACGAACAGGAAACGGTTGTCCAGCGCGCCTTCTGAGGTCAGCAGCGGGACGTATTTCTGGTCATCTTTCATGGTGTAAATGAGGGCTTCTTTTGGCACTTCCAGGAAAGCGGCTTCGAACGATGCCTGCATTACAACCGGCCATTCAACCAGTGACGCAATTTCTTCCAGTAAACTCTCGTCATAGTCAGCTTTTAAACCAAGCTCAGACGCTGCCTTTTCCAGTTCGTTTCGAATGTACTCGGTACGCTCTGAAAAGTCGGCATAAACATAATGCGACTTCATAGCGGCGGCGTAGTTATCAGCGTGATCAAGCTCAAAGGTGGCTTCGCCATGGAATCGATGCCCTTGAACAACACGGCTACTGGCTTTACCCAGTACGGTTAAAGGCAACAATTCTGCGCCGTAAAGGGCAGTAACCGTATGCACCGGACGAATAAACTGGGTTGTAGAATTACCCCAGCGCATGGCTTTAGGAATAGGCAATTTACCGATCGCTTGATTAACCAGGCCTTCAATGAGTGCGCTAATGTGCTGACCTTCAACACTGGCGCGATGAAGTAACCATTCCCCTTTATCGGTAACCATGCGTTCTGCTTCAGAAACGTCGATACCATTACCGCGGGCCCAGCCCATGGCGGCTTTCGTTGGATTGCCATCTGCATCAAACGCAGCAGAAACCGCAGGGCCGCGCTTCTCTACCACTTTATCCTGTTGTGATTCTGCAAGGTCGGAAACCGATACTGCTAGACGACGCGGTGCTGCAAACCAGTGAATTCCAGAATAAGCGAGTTCAGCATTATCCAAAGCCGTTTGTAAATTGTCGGCGAAACTTTGCCCCAACGCCTTCAGCGCTTTAGGAGGGAGTTCTTCAGTGCCAATTTCTACTAATAAATTCTCTGTGCGCACGATTACTGCTCCTTCTTACACATTGGGAAACCGAGAGCTTCACGCGCCTGGTAATAGCTTTCAGCACAGGCCTTAGCAAGTGTTCGTACGCGCAAGATATAACGTTGTCTTTCGGTGACTGAAATCGCATGACGGGCATCGAGCAAGTTAAAAGCATGAGACGCCTTCATAACCTGCTCGTAAGCGGGCAGAGGTAAATTCTTTTCAATTAACGATTGGCTGGCGGCTTCGCATTCATCGAATGTTTTGAACAGGAAATCCACATCAGCGTGCTCGAAGTTATACGCCGACTGCTCAACTTCGTTTTGATGGAACACATCACCGTAGGTCACTTTACCCATTGGGCCATCTGTCCACACCAGATCGTAAATGCTGTCGACGCCCTGAACGTACATGGCCAGGCGCTCTAAACCATAAGTGATTTCACCAGTAACCGGTTTACACTCAAGGCCACCTACTTGCTGGAAGTAAGTAAATTGAGTTACTTCCATACCGTTCAACCAGACTTCCCAACCAAGACCCCAGGCACCCAGGGTAGGTGATTCCCAGTTGTCTTCTACGAAACGAATATCGTGAACCAGCGGATCGAAACCCAGCTCTTTCAACGAGCCAAGGTATAGCTCCTGGATGTTGTCAGGAGAAGGCTTCAACATAACCTGAAACTGATAATAGTGCTGCAGACGATTGGGGTTGTCGCCATAACGACCATCGGTAGGGCGTCGGCAAGGTTGTACATAAGCACTGCTGATAGGCTCTGGCCCTAACGATCTTAAGAACGTCATCGGGTGGAAAGTACCGGCACCTACTTCCATATCAAGAGGCTGGATAATCACGCAACCTTGGCGTGCCCAGTAATCCTGCAGTGCGAGGATCAAACCCTGAAAGGTTTTAATATCGTATTTCTGCATGTTTGCTGCTTATAACTGACCAATGTAAAGGTGGAGTAGTATACAATTTGTCAGCAGCCGAATGTAGGCTGAATTCAATGAAAACTGATTAAAATACGCTTAATTTAGCAGGGAAACCGATATGAAAGTGACGACAGGTGTAAATCGCTGTGGCTGGGTCTCGGATGATACGGAATATCAGCTTTATCATGATACGCAATGGGGACGACCAGAATTGGATGATAAGGCACTGTTTGCCAAACTTTGCCTCGATGGACAACAGGCTGGCTTATCCTGGATTACGATTCTGAAAAAGCAGGCCAATTTTGAATCCGCTTTCCATAACTTTGAACCAGAACGGGTAGCAAAGATGACCGATGACGATGTTGAGCGACTTATGCAAAATACAGGAATTATTCGTAATCGTCTTAAAATAAAAAGCATCATTACCAACGCTCAGGCCTATTTAAACATTACTGAGCGCATGACTTTCAAAGACTACATCTGGCAGTTCACGGAACATAAAACCATTATTAACCAATGGCAAGACTATAAACAGGCACCGGTCAGTTCACCTGAATCGAAGCAGATGTCGAAAACACTTAAAAAAGACGGCTTTAAATTTGTGGGGGAAACGATTTGTTATGCCTACATGCAGGCGGTGGGAATGGTGAACGATCACACGGTGGAATGTCACTGTTACCAATCGTGCTGTGAACAGGCACGGCGGTAACAGTGAAGATAGACTGGCACTCAAGCGGTGTTCAGTTGTTGGCACCAGCGACTGATATCATCCAGTTCGGCTAACACCTTGGTCTCGTATTCAGATTCAATTTGTTCTCTGGCCACATCTTGCTTTCTTCGTTCTTTCAGTGGCAGTTTTCTGCGTTCGTCTAAAATCGCAAAGCCACTGATCTCTACATAGAGCGCGTAGATATGGGGGAACTTCGTTTTATACTCTGGCGGTGCTTCCAATGGCAGGGCATTAAGCAGCTTACAAATGCGAATGGCGCCTTCTGATAAATCACACTGTTGCTGTTGCATCGCTTTGCTGATAACAACAATACTTTCTGTGATTGTGTCTATCCGGCCATCTCTGGCAGCCTTCTGTCTCGCGTTCTGTTGCTTTAACAAAAACAGGAGCTTTCCGGCATAAAATCCAAGACCTAGAATAATCAGTAAACCTGCGACAATGGCGACAGTTAACCACATAGCACTTTACACCCTAGTCTTTGAATTCATCCATACTGATAGCATCCAGATGCTTCATCGGATCTTCGTCCTCTTCTTCATCGTCGCTGTCAGTAATACCCAGTAAATCACAAATAATACGGTGACGTGCCATTTTCTCGTCAACGTAAGCTTGTTCTGCCTTACTAATGGCAATACCGTCGTCGAGTTTATCGAGTAACGTTGCTAATCGGTTATCCGCTTCTAACGCGGCCAATTCGTCTGCTGGCGTGGCGTATTTTTTTACCACAGCTTTCGTTACCGGGGCTTTTATCAGCTCAATCGGCTTTTTACTGCCGTGGCGAGGATCTTTATTTCCTGAGGCGCGCTTCTCTTGCTTGGCCTTAGATTCAACTGCGTTTCTGCTACCCG
The DNA here is from genome assembly GCF_056159945.1 of Alteromonas sp. ABH2_165. Taxonomy (NCBI): domain Bacteria; kingdom Pseudomonadati; phylum Pseudomonadota; class Gammaproteobacteria; order Alteromonadales; family Alteromonadaceae; genus Alteromonas; species Alteromonas sp. ABH2_165. The sequence goes on along the minus strand of NZ_JBSWWF010000002.1, from coordinate 20,728 downwards.
CTTTGTTACCGGAGTGCTTCTTAGATTTTGCAGGTGAAGTGGTATTTTGTTTTTTCTTTTTATTGAAGTCAGGATCTTTCCTGACACCAATTAGCCCGACTTTACGGGTCTTTTTAGAACGAGACGACATAACTTTGTCTCCTGGTTAAACGATAATTGGGTGTAATTATACCGCGTATCTATGGATGCTTCTTCAACAATACAACGTCTTTGCTGCAAAGAGTGACAGAAAACCCGAATTCCCGACCAATATAGTCGAAGGTACGCGCTGAGAAAAATGACACATGTGTCATGTCATTCTTGTAATGCCAACTGACGAATTTCTCCGGACTTTCAACACGCTTGGTCATGATTGCCATCATGCCGCCTGGTTTTAGCAATGAAGTAAGCAACGTTAACTCTTCAATTGGTCTGTGAAAGTGCTCGATAGCTTCGGTACAGGAAATAAAATCGTAGTTCAGGTTAAGAACTGATTCGTCATTGGCATAAATAGGATCGTACCAGTGCATCGAAAAACCATGCTGTTTCAGCATATCGGCGAGTACCGGCGCAGGACCACAACCAAAATCTAATCCTGTAGCTGGAGGCGTGAGTTGTTCTGTTATTGGTGTGCACGCTCGGTTCAGAAACTGCCGGTAACCTTGATCATCAAAGCTGTTTTCGTGAAGGTCGTATTCGGCTTTCTCCTGACTTAAATCGGGCAAAAACTCCCTTGCCACAAATACCAAATCACATTGCTCACAGCGCAAATATCGACGCTTTTTATCTTCGTGATAGTGGTTAATTTGTTTTGAAAGACAGAGCGGACAAGTGTCAGAGTATTTCATTTACAGAGGCGTCCGGATTGGTTGGGGGAGGATTGGAAACAAGTTTAACAGGAGCCAAAAAGAAAAAAAGGTGATGGTCGAAACCATCACCTCGTTTATCAGTGTCTGATGACACCTCTCCCGTTATTGCACTTATGTGCAAGGGTGCTCCCCTTTTTTTTGTTTTTTACAGAGCTTATATTGTTTAAGGTCTTCCTGACGCTTTATCCAAATTCCTGGTCTGTTGATTTTTGTTATTGTTGTATTTCAGTTGGTGCTCTTTCAGGCAAAGCTCCAAACTTGAGCAGCTATACTACAGAACTGAGTTCAAAAAACAAGTGGTTATTTACAAATAATTAACAACCTTTGAAATACAAGTACTTAGTGTAGGCCTGCCAGGTAGTTCGACAGGATCTCAATGTCTTCGTCAGTAAGCTTCATGGCCACATCACGCATCATGCCGTTCATGTCGTTAGCCCGTTGGCCTTCCCGGAAGCTTTTTAGTTGGGCTGCGACGTAGTCAGTGTATTGACCACTAATATCGGGAAAGCCAGCTAACCCCATGCCATTCCCGTCTGGACCGTGGCAAGCACTGCAGGAGGGAATGCCACGTGATGCGTCACCACCGCGGTAAAGCGCTTGGCCTGCTTCGACGTAATTCTCTGGCGTTTGTCCGATTTTAGGATCTTGTGAAGAGAAATAGGCCGCTAAATCTGCCATGTCTTGTTCTGACAGGGCACCTGCCATTGGATTCATCACGGCGTTATTACGGCCTTCTGCGCCGCCCGTTTGCATCGCCAGTTTAAACTCTTTCAGTTGTTTTTCGATATAGCCTGCATGTTGCCCTGCGATTTTCGGATACATGGGGATCATGGCGTTGCCATCAGGACCGTGGCAAGCTGCACAGGTTACAGATTTTGCTTTTCCGGCTTCGGCATTTCCTTCTGCCAGAACAGTTCCGGTAAAACCTAATGCCACACAAACAACTAAACACAGTTTTTTCATAACTAATCTCTACAAAGGACCAAACGGCTTCGACGTTATACGTGATATCATATGTATCTTTACACATTTAACACGGCAGAAAAACTTATTCCATAATAAAACTATGGTTTTATGGCGATTTTCTGATAAGTGTCAAACAATTTATAATTAAGTCCAAAGTATAGACGGATATTAACAATGTCGTATTACACAAAAGCAAAGTTTCTCATGAGTGCGCCGGATATCCGCCATCTTAAACAGGATGAGGGCATCGAAGTGGCGTTTGCAGGCCGCTCGAATGCCGGGAAGTCCAGCGCATTAAACACGCTCACCAGACAAAAAAACCTGGCTAGAACCAGTAAAACGCCTGGTCGCACACAGTTAATTAATATCTTTGAACTTGACGAAAACCGCCGCCTGGTTGACTTACCTGGATACGGTTTTGCTCAGGTACCCTTAGAGATGAAAAAGAAATGGCAGGCATCGCTGGGTGAGTATTTGCAAAAGCGGAAAAGCCTACGTGGTCTGGTGGTGATGATGGATATCCGACACCCGTTTAAAGATCTCGATCAGGATTTAATTTTCTGGGCTGTTGATGCGGGACTTCCCGTATTAGCGTTATTGACGAAAGCTGATAAGTTAAAATCAGGTAAGCGAAAAGAAGCATTAATGTTTGCAAAAACGGCAGCACTGGCCTTCAATGGCGATGTGACGGTACAGACTTTCTCGTCGTTGAATAAGATTGGCGTGGGTGAAGCTGAAGCAATATTAAATAATTGGTTCGACCTGAATAAAAAAGAAGAAGAGTAGGTGGCAGCTGTAGGAGATAAATTTTTGCAGTCTTGAAAAGAAAAATCCCCATCCATTTGGACGGGGAAAAGGACTGAGAGAAAACACATAAAAACCGAAGATATAGAGTGCCCCATCCCGCCATTAGTTCAAATTAAATAGAAAAAAACGCGATTTTTTTCTATTTAATTTTTTCCTCTATATAAATCATAGTCTTACGATAAAGCTTTATCACTGAATTTCAGGCATAAAAAAGCCCCGGTAAAACTACCGGGGCCAAAGCAAAGGTTTGAAAACAGCTTTCTCACCTCTGTACCCTACATGCAATAGGGTACAACAGAATGCTGAAAAGGCAAGTTAAAATGTAATAAAATTACCAAATGTAGGCGATTGTAAGGATAAATACAGTAAATACTGTAAGCTACTTTCTGTTTTAGTGCGCTTCATCCCAATTTTCACCCACACCGGCTTCTACCTGGAGGGGAACAGATAAAGCAGCAGCCTGCTCCATCAGGGTTACAATTTTTGCCTTCATTTCGTCAACAACAGACTCGCGAATTTCAAATACCAGTTCGTCGTGTACCTGCATCATCATATACACATCATCGCCGGCTTCTTTTTGGATCCACTCATCCACTTTTAACATGGCCAGTTTAATGATGTCGGCTGCAGTACCTTGCATCGGTGCATTGATCGCTGCACGTTCGGCGCCCTTACGACGGGCCCCATTGCTGGCTTTAATGTCAGGTAAATAAAGACGACGGCCAAACACCGTTTCCACGTAGCCTTTCTCTTTCGCGTGTTCGCGGGTTTCATCCATGTAGCGAAGTACACCTGGATAACGTTCAAAATACAAATCCATATAGCTCTGTGCATCGTTACGCGGAATATTCAGTTGCCGAGATAAGCCGAACGCAGACATACCGTAAATCAAGCCAAAGTTAATCGCCTTTGCACTGCGGCGCTGATCGGCGGTAACGTCATCTAAAGGCGTATCGAATACTTCAGCTGCTGTTGCGCGGTGAATATCCTTTCCTTCAGAGAAGGCATCGAGTAAGCCTTTGTCTTTAGATAGGTGCGCCATAATACGCAGTTCGATTTGCGAGTAGTCGGCGGCTACAATTTTAAAGCCATCACGGGGGACAAATGCCTGACGCACCCGACGACCTTCTTCTGTACGAATTGGAATATTCTGCAGGTTTGGATCAGTTGAAGACAAACGTCCTGTCGCAGTGACTGCTTGATGATAAGAAGTATGCACGCGACCGGTACGATGATTAATCATCTTCGGGAGTTTATCCGTGTAGGTATTCTTCAGCTTGGTCAAGCCTCGGTATTCCATGATCATTTTTGGAATAGGGTACTCAAGCGCCAGTTCCTGTAACACTTCCTCGGAAGTAGAAGGCGCACCTTTAGGTGTCTTCTTGATGATAGGCAGTTCAAGCTTTTCAAACAGAATTTGCTGGAGCTGTTTGGTTGATCCCAGGTTAAAAGTCTCTCCGGCTGCATCGTGCACGCTGGCTTCCAGTTCTTTAATTCTGGTGGCGAGATCCTGACTTTGCTGATTCAACTTCTGCGAATCGATAAAAACGCCCAACTGTTCCATGCGGGATAGCACACTGGCAAGGGGCACTTCTACATCTAATAAGAGCGCTTTTAGCTCGTCATGTTCTTCCAGACGGGACCAAATTTCGTTATGAAGGCGAAGCGTAACATCGGCATCTTCTGCGGCATAGGGCGAGGCTTCATTCAGATCGATCTGATTAAAGGTTAACTGTTTGGCTCCTTTGCCCGCAATCTCTTCAAAGTGAATCGTTTTGTGATTCAAGTATGCCATCGCCAGAGAGTCCATGTCGTGACGAGTGGCGGTACTATTCAACACGTACGACTCTAGCATGGTATCGAAAGCAATGCCCTGCAGGTTGATATCATAATTCGCCAGTACATTCTTATCGTACTTTAGATGCTGACCCACTTTCTTGATGCTCTCCGATTCGAGAAGGGGCTTAAGTGCGCTTAACACGTGATTGCGATCGAGCTGTTCTGGTGCATCGGGATAATCATGGGCAACCGGAACATAAGCCGCCTCGCCGGGGGCGGTGCTAAAAGACACGCCGACGATTTCCGCTTCCATATAATCCAGACTGGTGGTTTCGGTATCAAACGCGAACAGCGGGGCGTCTTCGAGTTTCTTAAGCCAGGTATCGAACACTTCTTGTGTCGTTACCGTTTCGTAGTTGTCGCGATTAATATCAGAAAGAGAGGCCGGGGCGTCTTCGGTATCATCAGACTCAGCGATTGCTTCAGCCGATTCAGCCGCCGATTCGGAAGATACTTCAGAGAACCAGCGTTTAAATTCATATTCCGCAAACAGTTCAGCAAGTTTGCCGTTGTCTGCCTCTGTTGGGGTGAGGGTTTCTGGGGCAAAGTCCATTTCCACGTCTAACTTAATGGTGGCAAGCTCATAGGAAAGGCGAGCTTGTTCTTCGTACTCGGCCATTTTCGCTGCCATGGTTTTACTGCCGCGAAATGACAAGCCAGCAATATCATCAAGATGATTGTAGATATCATTAATGCCACCAATGCCGTTCAATAAGGCTTGCGCGCTTTTATCACCTACACCGGGCACGCCAGGAATGTTATCCACTTTGTCCCCTTTTAGGGCCAGGAAGTCGATGATCAATTCTGGTGGTACACCAAACTTCTCGTTTACGCCGGCGATGTCGGTGATCTGATTGTTCATTGTGTTTATCAACGTGACATGCTGGTTAACCAGCTGAGCCATATCTTTGTCACCGGTACTGATAAGCGTATCGATACCCTTTTCTGTCGCCTGTCGGGAGAGCGTACCAATCACATCATCGGCTTCAACGCCGTCTTCGATAATTATCGGTAAACCCATCGCGCGGATAATATCGTGCAGTGGGGCTATTTGAGAACGCAGCTCTTCCGGCATCGGCGGGCGATTAGCCTTATAGTCGGCATACATATCGTCACGAAAGGTTTTACCCTTTGCATCGAACACAACGGCTATGTGAGTAGGGTGGTATTGGCGGATCAAGCTTCTGAGCATGTTGATCACACCGTAAATGGCACCCGTATCCTGACCTTTGGAGTTGGTCAGAGGGGGCAAACCATGAAAAGCGCGGAACAGGTAAGAAGATCCATCAACAAGAATAAAAGGAGGCTTTTTGCTTTGGGACATAGAAAGGCTATCGCAGGCATCAATAATAAAGCATGCAGGATGCCACAGGCGGCGTCTTAAAGCCATATTAGCCGTATTGAGCAATATTCGGATCGCTTGTGGATAACTTTGTGATCAAATCTAAGAATAACGGGATCGTTAATGTAGATCTAAAACGGCGTCAAATTCCGTAGATCTGAGTATATAAGGTGTTGCAGGAAACCGAAGAGGCATCATCCTTGTGATAAATTCTTCCCTGATAATGTGGATAACTTGGTGTATTGAGATTTATGGTTTAACCAAGTTCGGCAGTTAATGTAGCATAACGGTAACAATCAGTGACAGCTGAGATTGATACTTTTTGTATAGTATTTGTTGTTTTTTTAATCATAAAAGGCATAACGCCTGATCTATCTGGCCTGCAGAGATGGGAGAGTATTCAGTGAAAAAAGTAGCAGTGATTCTAAGTGGAAGTGGCGTGTTTGATGGAGCTGAAATTCACGAAGCGGTTATTACCTTATTAGCAATTCGTGAAAACGGGGCACAATATCAATGCTTCGCGCCGGATGTGGCGCAAATGCATGTAGTGAATCATCTTACAGGCGAAGTTGCTGAAGGCGAGTCGCGCAATGTGCTGGTTGAATCTGCCCGCATCGCTCGCGGGGAAATTAAACCTGTTACCGCGTGCAAGCCCGACGACTTTGACGCCATTATGTTACCGGGCGGTTTCGGAGCAGCGAAGAACTTATGCTCCTTTGCGGTAGACGGGCCTGAATGTTCAGTTAACAATGATGTCATGGCCGTCTGCAAAGCATTTGCAGAAGCCGCCAAGCCAGCGGGCTACGCCTGTATTGCACCAGCCCTTGCTGCAGCGGTCTATAAAGATCAACGTAAAGTCACCATCGGCAACGACGAGGGAGCGGCGGCAGGTATTAATGCGTTGGGTGCTTCACATGTTGATTGCGCCGTTGATGCCATCGTTATTGATACCGAAGCAAAACTTGTCACCACACCTGCTTACATGCTTGCAGGTGACATTTTGGAGGCCAAGGCCGGTATCGATAAAATGGTGAAAACCGTACTGGCGATGAACTAATCGTAGTCGGTTAAGGCGAATGGGCTTTCCCTTTCGCCTGAGTCACCGCATAATGACAAGATTGGGGTGATAACAATGCAGTTACTGCATTAGAAGAAATATAAAAAGGCACAGCGAAATATGCACTACCGTGCAATCGTAAGGATTCTGGGATTACTGGTTGCGCTGTTTAGCGTCACAATGATACCGCCTGCACTGATATCATTGGTTTTTGAAGACGGCAGTGGTTTGCCTTTCATTATTGCCTTCCTGATGTGTGTCGCCACCGGCACAGTAATGTGGTACCCAAACCGTTACCATCGTAAAGAACTCCGGGCGAAAGAGGGGTTTCTCATCGTCGTACTGTTCTGGACAGTACTGGCCAGCTTCGGTGCCATCCCGTTTATTTTGCTCGAACAGCCGAGCATGACGGTCACAGATGCTTTTTTCGAGTCCTTCTCTGGGCTCACCACCACCGGGGCCACTGTTATCGAAGGGATTGAATTCCTTCCTCATTCAATTCAATTTTATCGTCAGCAACTGCAGTGGCTAGGCGGCATGGGTATCATTGTACTGGCCGTTGCGATTCTGCCTATTCTTGGCGTAGGGGGTATGCAGCTATACAGAGCGGAGACCCCCGGTCCTGTGAAAGATTCAAAAATGACGCCTCGTATTGCCGATACGGCAAAGCACCTTTGGTATATCTATTTGTCGCTGACAATCGCTTGTACCGGTGCTTACATGATTGCCGGTATGGACTGGTTTGATGCGGTTTGCCACTCCTTTGCCACGGTGGCTATTGGCGGGTTTTCGACGCATGATGCGAGTCTTGGCTACTTTGACAGTCCGATGGTTAATGCGGTTTGCTCCATCTTCCTGCTTATCGCGGCACTTAACTTTTCATTACACTACGCGGCTGCCAGCTCTCGATCGATAAAGGGCTACCTGCGGGATCCAGAATTTAAAGCTTTCCTTTGCATTCAGTTTGCGTTGATCATGATTTGCTTCCTGGTGCTCACGCTATCGGGTTATTACGGTTCTGCAGAAGAAGCCCTCGATCAGGCAATGATTCAAGCGGTGTCTATTAGTACTACCGCGGGATTCGCTACCACAGACTTCTCATCCTGGCCGGCCTTCTTGCCAATATTGTTAATCTTTTCCAGTTTTATCGGCGGCTGTGCGTCGTCTACCGGTGGTGGGCTAAAAGTGGTGCGTGTCTTACTGCTATTTCTACAGGGAAAGCGGGAAGTCGATAGGCTTATTCACCCTAAAGCGGTGTATTCCGTTAAGCTGGGTGAGCGGGCAATGCCTGATCGCGTTGTAGAAGCGGTATGGGGGTTCTTCTCGGCTTATGCCATCGTGTTTGTGGTGATCATGATTGGTATGATTGCTACCGGGCTGGACAATATTTCAGCCTTTACGGCAACAGCGGCAACGCTGAATAACTTAGGCCCTGGTCTTGGCAGTGTTGCTGGCACTTATTCTGAAGTCACCGATGCAGGTAAATGGCTGTTGGTGCTGGCCATGCTGTTTGGTCGTTTGGAGGTGTTTTCACTTTTAGTGCTATTCTCGCCCACATTCTGGCGAAGCTGATCCTGCTTCGCCTTCATCTGTAAGTTATCAATTAGCCAAAGAAGAAAGCGCTAGGCTGGAACAGTTTTTCCACGTCGGTGATGTATTTCTTGTCTACCAGAAACAGAATCACATGGTCATTGGCTTCAATTTTGGTGTCGCTGTGAGCGATAATTACCGTGTCTTCACGAACAATTGCGCCGATGGTTGTGCCGGGCGGTAGTTTGATACTACCAATTTCGCGTCCGACCACCTTAGACGTATTCTCATCGCCGTGGGCTATCGCCTCGATGGCTTCGGCGGCCCCTCTACGTAAAGAATATACATTTACAATGTCACCGCGACGGATGTGCGTCAGCAGTGCAGAAATCGTTGCCTGTTGTGGTGAAAAGGCGATATCAATCTCGCCGCCCTGAACCAGATCAACATACGCGCTGCGCTGAATTAGCACCATCGCTTTTTGCGCGCCCATTCGCTTGGCCAGCATCGCAGACATGATATTCGCTTCATCGTCGTTGGTAACCGCTATGAAGGCATCTACCTGATCGATACTTTCTTCATTCAGTAGCTCAGGATCAGAAGCATCACCACAGAACACGATGGTTTTATCCAGGTTCGCAGAAAGATACTGCGCGCGCTCAGGACTAAATTCAATAAGTTTAACGTTGTGCTTATGCTCAAGACGTTTTGCCAAGCCCGCGCCAATCAAGCCACCACCGGCTATCATGATACGCTTATAACTGGATTCCAGCTTCTGCAACTCGCTCATTACGGCGCGAATATGCTTTGTAGCCGCAATGAAGAACACTTCATCGTCGGCTTCTATAACCGTTGTTCCTAGAGGGCGGATAGGGCGACCACGTCGGTAAATAGCGGCTACCCGGGTTTCCACATTAGGCATGTGCTCTTTTAATGTTGAAAGTGCATGACCTACGAGCAAACCTCCATAATAGGCTTTTACCGCAACAAGACTGGCTTTGCCTTCGGCAAATTCGACAACTTGCAGTGCGCCAGGGTAATCAATTAGGCGTTTAATCGCCGTGGTAACCAATTGCTCTGGCGCAATAATATGATCGACAGGAATATTCTGCTCTTTATACAGTTGTTCCTGATAAATAATGTATTGCTCGCTACGCACGCGAGCAATTTTGGTTGGGGTCTTGAACAGGCTGTAAGCGACCTGACAAGCCAACATGTTGCTTTCATCGCTGTTGGTTACAGCAATAAGCATGTCTGCGTCTTCGGCACCGGCTTTTTTAAGAATATCTGGGTGAGAACCCACGCCTTCAACGACCTGAAGATCGAGCCTGTCTTGTAGCGCTCGTAAGATGGTCGGGTCTGAATCAATAACGGTTATCTCGTTCTTTTCACCAACCAGGTTTTCTGCCAGCGTACCACCGACCTGTCCTGCGCCAAGAATGATGATTTTCATTGATTTATTTCAGACTCTTTATCTTATTAGTGAGAAGACTTTATCAGTCTCGCGTAGTAGAAACCATCCATTTGTTGCTCGCCAGGTAAAATCTGGCGACCAGGTTTTTCGGTGGAGTCGGTTTCAGTAAGCGAAGACAATTCTGCATCTTCAGTGCGCGCTAAAAACGCGGCAACTTGCTGATGATTTTCTTCAGGCAGTATGGAGCAGGTGGCATAAAGCAGTGTGCCGCCGGGTTTAAGCAATGACCATATGACATCCATAATTTCCGACTGCAGTGCGCCGAGTGCTGCAATATCAGTGGATTTACGTAACCAGCGTATATCTGGATGACGACGAATTACTCCGGTTGCAGAGCAGGGGGCATCAAGCAAAATACGATCGAATAGTTGGCCATCCCACCATTGATCCGGTCTAAGCGCATCACCTGTTTTTATTTCTGGTTTGTGCTGTAGGCGAGTCATGTTTTCTTTAACCCGCTCTAAACGAATGGCATCGCTATCGATGGCGAGGCAAGAGCCAACGGCAGGCTGGATCTCAAAAATATGTCCGGTTTTTCCACCGGGCGCCGCACAGCAATCCAAAACTCGGTCGTTTGGCTGTGGTGCCAAATATTGCGCTGCCAATTGAGCCGCCCCGTCTTGCACGGCGAACCAACCTTTCTCATAGCCAGGAAGGGCGGTAATATCCTGGCGCTTAACCAGTATCACTGCCTGCGGGTGTTGTTCTGACAGCGAAAACGCAATGTCTTGTTGTGTTAATGCTGCACAAAACGTTTCACGTGAAACCTGGCAGGTATTCACTCGAAGCCAGATAGGCGCTTGAGCATTGGTTTGTTCAACAACCGATTCGTAGTGATCAGGGTAGGCCGTAACAACACGTTTATAGAACCACTTGGGCAATCCACTGGCGATGATAGGATCTTCTACGGGTTGTGTTGCCAGCGCCTGTCGCTCGAAATTACGTAGGATGGCATTCACTAAACCTTTTAGTTGCATGCCGCCAAGATAAGAAGCAGCGTTGACGGTTTCACTGACAGCGGCATGTGACGACACACGACTAAATGCAATCTGATACAGCCCAAGCAAAATCAGATGTTCAAGCACCTTCTTATTGCCTTTTAACGGTTTATCCAGCAGCTGACGTAACCAAGTTTGCAATAAAGGCAACTGGCGCATCACTCCCAGCGACATTTCTTGAATCCACGCGTTATCTTTCCCCTGATATCGACGCTGTACTTTTGCTAAGCATTCACGACTGGATTTACCATTTTCGAGGATCTGATAAATAACCCACGCGGTATCGGCGCGCAGGTTTTTCTGACGGGGTAAGGGGATTGTCATAACTTAATTGCCGCCGATGGGCTTGCCGGTTTCGAACCACTGAGGGCGAGCATTAAGAACATCTGCCGCCGGTAGGGCTTTTTTACCCGGAATTTGTAATTGATTGATTTGCAGATCTTTACTGCCGGTGGCAACCACAATACCGTGCTTATCCGCTTTGACTACGGTGCCAGGCGTTTGTGTTGACGTTGCTTCGCTAACCGATGCAGACCATACCTTCACGTTGTCGCTTCCTAACTGCATCCATGCAACCGGCCAGGGATTAAACGCACGAATATTCCGCTCAATCTGTTCCGCCGTTGCCTGCCAGTCAATAAGCGCTTCTTCTTTGCTTAGTTTCTTAGCATGGGTGGCTTCGTCGTCATTTTGCTTTTCTGCAGCGCCAAGGTAACGCTCAAGATCATTAAGTACGTCTACCAAAGCAACCGGACCTAACTCAGCCAATTTATTGTACAAAGTGGCACTGGTGTCTGAAGCTTCAATCGGGAGTTTAGCAATATGCAGCATATCGCCGGTATCCAAACCCACATCCATTTGCATGATGGTAACGCCGGCTTCGTCATCGCCTGCCCAAATAGAACGTTGGATAGGTGCAGCACCTCGCCATTTGGGCAAAATAGAACCGTGAACGTTGATGCAACCATAGCGCGGCATATCGAGTACGGCTTTAGGTAGCAGTAAACCGTACGCCACAACTACCATTACATCGGCATTCAATGCAGCCAGTTCTGCCTGCGCTTCTTCATTTTTAAGCGATGCCGGTTGGAAAACCGGAATTTGGCTTTCTTCCGCTAGCACTTTTACCGGGCTGGGAGTGAGCTTTTTCCCACGTCCTGCCGGGCGATCGGGTTGCGTATAGGCGGCAATAACTTCGTGCTCTGTTTTTAACAAAGAACATAAGTGATCGGCAGCAAATTCAGGCGTACCTGCAAAGATAATTCGTAGTGGTGAAGTCACAGCGTACCTTATGCTTCTTTCGCAGCCAGTCGGGCTTCTTTCTCAAGCTTTTTACGAATACGCTGACGCTTGAGAGGAGAGAGGTAATCAATAAACAGCTTACCTTTCAGGTGATCGAGTTCGTGCTGAATACAAATAGCCAACAGGCCATCAGCTTCAAGCTCAAATTCTTTGCCGTCGGCATCGAGGGCCTTAACGGTAACACGCTCGGCGCGATCCACCTTGGCGTAATTGCCCGGTACCGATAAGCAGCCTTCTTCACTGATCGTGGAACCGTCTTTTTCGGTGATAACCGGATTAATGAAAACCCGAGGCGTGTCCTGATCTTCAGACACATCCATCACCACCACCTGAACATGACGATCTACCTGCGTTGCTGCCAGGCCAATGCCTTTCTCGTCGCGCATGGTTTCGAACATGTCCGAAACAAGTTGTTTGATTTCATCATTAACTGACTTTACCGGCTTCGCTACAGTGCGTAACCGTTCGTCGGGAAAACTTAAAACGTCTAATATTGCCATCTGTCGTTCTACTTCGCTTGCGTGTATGAATTTATATACGATCCAATAGCCAGCGCTATTTACACATTCGTTTAAGTTACTATTCTATCGTATAACGGGTTCAGCCGTGCATTTTTTTGTTTCCTGATGCATTGGCGCTATGCTTTAGTCCTAGAGGCCTGCTTCAATCAAAGCTAAGTAATAAGGCGTTTCGGACTGTAAAAATACGTTACACCGCCGATATAGAGGCAATGACGAAAATTTCAACAGGAGTGGCTGGTGCCAGCATGAAAACAGGATTCATAAAGAAGCGTTTAACCACTGCCGCAGTCTTGCTAGGTATGCTTGTCGGTTGTTTGTCGGGGTTGGCCCAGGCGGTGACGTTAAAAGAAGGTGCACCACAAACCTATACCGTAAAACGTCACGACACGTTGTGGGACATTGCGAGTCTTTTTCTGGATAAGCCTTGGCTGTGGCCAGAGTTATGGCGCAACAACACGCAAATCATAAACCCTCATCTTATTTACCCCGGCGACGTGCTGGTTATCCGAATTGTTGACGGGCAGCCTGTACTTGTTGTACAGCGGGAGAAGAAACATTTAACCCTCGGGCCATCACTGAGAAAGCAGAATAAACCAGATCCTATCGGCATGTTGCCCTGGACCGCGATTGCGCCTTACATCAATCAGAACGAATTGCTGGATGAAGAGGTGTACGAAAAGCTGCCTCACATTTTAGGTAACCAAACGGGTGATATCCGTTTCGTGACAGATGATATCGTGATTAGTCGCAGCTACGGCCGATCTTCCGATCAGTATCGCGTGCTGAGAAGACAATCTACTATTGAAAACCTGAATGGCGATATCCTCGGCATCCAGGTTTATCACGTCGCCGATGCCGATATGATTGACGACACGGTACCGTTTCAATGGCTCGTTAAGGTATCTAAATCTAATTTTGAAGCCCGCCGCGGTGACCGCCTATACGATGGCGAGTTTACCGGTAAACAAGATCTCATGCTTCAGGCAGCGAAGCCTGAACAGCGAGGGTTCGTGGTGGGTAACCTGCATCAGCATGAATTGCTTGGAAAAGATGATGTAGTCATCGTCGACTTGGGCGCAGAACAGGTTCAGCCTGGCACAGTCATGGGGCTTTATGCACAAGGGCCAGACATCATTGATGGTGAATCCCCCAAATATGCCGGCGAAAATAATGCGCTTTACAGCGTGTTTAACGATGGCAGTACGGTGCATCAGCCAGGCATAAAAATTGGCGAAATTGTTATCTTCAAAACCTTTGAAAAAGCGAGTTACGGTATTATTACCCGCGCAAGGGAGCTGGTGAAAACCGGCGCGATTGTCGCCAACCCTTAACTAAATAGCCATGCCGTAACCAAGGAGTTACGGCATGCACTTTTCCTCCCATTATTCATCCCTCGCTGCATGGCTTGCCATGGCCACCGTTCCTAAAATGTCGCCGCAAAAGTGGCACCGCATGCTTTCTGCATACTCACTGAGCGCAGAGGACATCATGTTTAATCAGCAAGTGTTATCGTCTGACGCTATTCCTGAGCCTGTAAGAACAGCATTGGCTACCCTACGTCTACATATCGATGTAAAGGCGGTAAATCAGGCTATTAACTGGCTTGAGCAAAGTGAGCAGCACCATATTCTTACCTGTGAGCATGCGCACTGGCCAACCGGATTCTCGTTGTTGTCATCGCCCCCGTTGGTACTTTTTGCTGTTGGCAACGTATCAAGATTATCTGATATACAAATCGCCGTTGTTGGTAGCCGACGAGCAACGTTCTCTGGACTACAGCACGCTGAGATGTTTGCTACACAGTTAGCGCAGGCTGGTATCACTATCACCAGTGGCTTAGCCACCGGTATCGACAGTGCGGCGCATAAGGGGGCAATGCCATTTGAAGGCAGAACTATCGCCTTTTTGGGGACAGGTGCTGACATCATCTATCCCCGGCGTAACCATAGTCTTGCCAGGCACATTGTCGAAGGGGGAGGTCTGATTGCCTCTGAGTTTTTCCCCGGTACACCGGCGAAACGATTTCATTTCCCTCGGCGAAACCGCCTGATTGCGTCTGTATCGGCAGGAACATTGGTTGTAGAAGCGTCGTTGAAAAGTGGCACCTTGATAACTGCGAATTTGGCCGCAAATATGGGGCGTGATGTGTTCGCAGTGCCAGGTAATATCAGCAACTCGCAAACAAGTGGGTGTCATGCACTTATTCAGCAAGGTGCTAAACTGGTTATATCGGCTGAACACATTATTGAAGAATTGAGTCCGCAAGCCAGTACTGCGCATGGTCTGCCCGAAACATCGCAGCAAAAAAGTAAAGAACAAAACTTGGCAACCGATAAATTATTAGATAGTGTGGAGTTAGATGTTACTGGCGTTGACATCATAGCCGAACGTAGCGCTCTGCCTATATCAGTAGTAATGGCAACATTATTAGAATATGAGCTGCGTGGTCTCGTAGCCGCTGTTCCTGGTGGTTACGTCAAATTGAGGGGGAAATAAACCATGTTCGACATCCTCATGTATCTGTTTGAGAATTTCATTCATAGCGAAACGGAAATCCGCGTCGATCAGGACGAACTGACAGATGAGTTAATACGCGCTGGTTTTCATCACGATGAGATCTACAAAGCGTTGGCCTGGTTAGAAAAACTCGCCGCATTGCAAGAGACGGATATTAAACCGTATTTTTGTAAAGGGATCTCATCTGGCGTGAGCCGCATTTATACGCAAGAAGAGCAAATGCGTCTTGATGTTGAGTGTCAGGGCTTCCTGCTGTTTTTAGAGCAGGTTGGTGTGCTTGACGCGTCAACGCGTGAGATGGTGATAGACAGAGTAATGGAAATCGATTCTCCTGAATTCTGCCTTGAAGATCTTAAGTGGGTAGTATTGATGGTGTTATTCAATGTACCCGGTAAAGAAAATGCGTACGCCCAAATGGAAGATCTTTTGTTTGAGGAATCAGACGGTACGCTACATTAAGTAGGAGCGTTTCCGACATTCTTTATGTCAAAAATTGATCATTCCCTTTTTAGTGCTCACGAGCATGCGCTTGAGCACGCCTTTGGCGACTGCCCGGAATGTGGCAGTCGTATGCAACTTCGCAACAGCAAAAACGGCCCGTTTCTTGGCTGTACTGCCTATCCTGATTGCCATTTCAGTAAACCTCTACACGATCAGCAAACTACAACGCTAAAAGAAATTGCCGGCTCGGCCTGTCCAGAATGTGGAAATGTGATGGCTATTAAGAAAGGGCGATATGGTATGTTTATCGGCTGCACCAATTTCCCTGAGTGTCATCATATCGAGCCGATCAAGCAACAGGAAGATACACAGGTTTTATGTCCACAATGTAAAACCGGGCATATCATCGAACGCACAAATAAATATGGGAAGCGGTTTTACGCCTGTAATCATTATCCCAAATGTCGATATGTGGTAAATTTCCCGCCTGTGTCGGGTAGCTGCCCAGAATGTGGATGGGAATTGCTTATCGATAAGAAAGGAACACTCTGCTGCCCTCAACCATTATGTGACTATCAGGCTGAGTCCAAAGAATGAGCGAACAACAAAACGATACGCTGAAAGGTGCGTTCGAAAAGGGGGTATTAATTGTCTACCCTACAGAAGCAGTAATGGGGATTGGCTGCGACCCTGATAACGAAATGGCAGTACATAAGCTGCTACAGCTAAAACAGCGTCCAATTGAAAAAGGCATGATCCTGATCGCAGATTCGTATTCAAGATTACTGCCATTTGTTAATGATAATGCCGTGCCGCCTCATCGCAGAGCAGAAATCTTCTCCTCCTGGCCGGGTCACAACACCTGGTTACTACCCAAATCGAAAACCGCGCCTCGTTGGATAACGGGCGAACACGAAAAAATTGCCGTTCGCGTTACTGATCACCCGGTGGTTAAAGCGCTCTGTGAGCGCTTGGGGAAGCCGTTGGTATCTACCAGCGCCAATCCTTCCGGCGAGCCGCCTGCGCAAGATCAACAGCAAGCGCGCGCTTATTTTGCTGATAGCGTTATTTATATCGATGGCGAAACCGGCGCTAAAACCCGTCCCAGTACGATTCGTGACTGCGAAACCGGGCAGATAATCAGAGACTAGATATGCAAACCATGAACATTGAGGATACGGCTGACGCCATCGCTCGAGTAAAAGCTTTTTTACTCTCTCTACAAGATAATATTTGCCAGACCCTGGAATTGGCTGACGGAAAAGGTTCTTTTGAAGAAGACACCTGGGAGAGAGAGCAGGGCGGTGGTGGCCGTTCTAGAGTAATGAAGAATGGCTGCGTAATCGAGCAGGGCGGTGTTAATTTCAGCCATGTGTTTGGTGATGCTATGCCAGCTTCCGCCACAGCATCACGTCCAGAGTTAGCTGGCCGAAGCTTTCAGGCTATGGGCGTGTCATTGGTGATCCATCCACACAACCCCTACATTCCAACATCCCACGCTAATGTGCGCTTCTTTATTGCAGAGAAAGAAGGCGAAGCGCCGATTTGGTGGTTTGGTGGCGGATACGACCTCACGCCTTTTTATCCATTTAAGGAAGATGCACAGCACTGGCACGATACGGCCAAAAAGTGTTGCGCGCCATACGGCGATGAAGTTTATCCGAATTATAAAAAATGGTGCGACGATTACTTCTATCTGAAACATCGCAATGAAACCCGTGGTGTCGGCGGTTTGTTCTTTGATGACTTAAATGAATGGGGCTTCGAAAAAAGCTTCGCATTTATGCAGTCTGTAGGGAATAGTTACCTCGATGCTTATGTGCCTATTGTAGAGCGTCGTAAAGGTCAGTCTTTTGGCGAGCGGGAACGTCAGTTTCAACTTTATCGCCGTGGTCGTTATGTCGAGTTCAACCTGGTGTATGACCGAGGCACGCTGTTTGGTTTGCAAACCGGCGGCCGTACTGAATCCATTCTTATGTCGATGCCGCCGCTGGCTCGTTGGGAGTATGGTTTTGAACCAGCCCCTGGCAGTCCTGAAGACAAGCTCTCAAGCTGGCTTAAACCCACCGATTGGTAATGATTCACTCCACTGGTTCTCAGTGAATTCGCTTTCTCTTTAAAAGCACTATGACTCGTTGATGTTGATTCAGATCAACCTCAACGGGCACATTCTCAAACAGATTTTTTCTGTTGATCTAGAACAACATTCTGATTTTCCCGAGGCGTACAGTACGCACATCAACGTTAATACACGAGAGAAAATCATGAAAAGAACTACCCTTGCAGCACTTATTCTGACTGCTCTTACTGCTCCTGCCATGGCTTATGAAGCCGGTGATATCATTGTTCGCGCGGGTGTAACTACGGTTGCGCCAAATGACGATTCTAGCAATGTTAACGTAAACGCGCTAGGCGGCAATGTTGGTATGGGGGTTGGTGTCGATAACGATACTCAGCTTGGTTTAAACCTGGTTTACATGCTGGATTCAAACTGGGGCGTAGAAATTTTGGCTGCAACGCCGTTTACCCATGATGTTGAACTGACTGGTACCGAAGATAATGCTCTCGGTTTAGGTGACGGTAAACTTGCTGAAGTTACGCATCTACCTCCAACGATTAGTGCTGTTTACTTCTTTGATACCAACTCAGCTTTTATTCCTTACATTGGTGCGGGTTTAAACTACACGTTTATCTATGATGAAGACTTTACAGGCGATCGTGAGGGGCAAACCTTTTCTGACCTAGATCTCGACAATTCATTTGGTTGGTCTGCGCAGGTAGGCTTCGACTATAAAATTGATGAAAAATGGCTGATTAATGCCTCTGCCCGCTATATCGCTATTGACACTACTGCCGACTTCACTGTTGCTAGTGTAGCTGGCAGCGTAGACGTTGACATTGACCCTTGGGTTTACACCGTATCAGTGGGCTACGTTTTCTAATAACTCGCTTTTGCTTTCCATGCGTTTTTCGCACTTGCCTTTTGCCCTCTTGAATTGGAGGGCTTTTTTATTCCTCGCGGTTAATCATGTGCTCAGCTAACTGATCCAGTGCGTCGAGTAGCTTCTCAGCAATAGCCATATTGTCTAACGTTTGTAGCATGGCTTTTCGCATGCAGTACATCCACTGACGTTTAAGGGTTGGTGTCACCGGGAAGCCTAGGTGACGCGCGCGCAAACGTGGGTGGCCAAACTGTTTTTCAAATTCATTTGGCCCGCCCAGCCACATCGTTAAATATAGAAAAAATACATGGCGAATTTTATCTAGTGGCTGCGGATGGATAGCGAGAAGCTCCTCAGCAATAGGATCTTGCTCCATGATGTCATAGAATCGGTTAGCAATTAATCTGACTGTTTCCTCTCCGCCAATCGCCTCATAAGGTGTGGCAGGGGATCCTGTATTCTTCTTTGATTTATTTAACAAGCTAAAAATGCCCATGAAAAAGTTCGCTGTATTCGGAAATCCAATTTCTCATAGTTTATCACCGGCCATCCACCATATGTTTGCAGAATTAACCGGTGAAGATATTCATTATGACAAAATTGAGGCACCAGTAGATGGCTTTGAGCAAGCTGTCGACGCATTCTTCGCAGATGAACTGGCGGTGGGCTGTAATGTTACGGTTCCCTTTAAGGAAAAGGCGTTTGTGCTAAGTGAAGCAAACTGTAATCCGGAAGCGAAAACTGCTAAGGCAGTAAATACTCTTCATCGTGAGGGGAATGCACTATTTGGTTATACAACCGACGGCATGGGGCTGGTGGCGGATTTACTGAATGCTACAGAGTTAAAAGGTAAGCGTATTTTGTTAATTGGCGCTGGTGGGGCAGCCCGTGGTGTGGTGCAGCCAATCCTCAGAGCAGAGCCTGAATTACTGATGATGACAAACCGTACCTTGTCTAAAGCAGAAGCAATTGTTTCGGATATTCAACTGGATGGATTCTGCGCCGTGAGCGTTAAGGATGCAGAGACTAACCAGCCGGATATTATTATTAACTGTACGTCGGCTAGTCTGACCGGTGAGCTTCCTGTTGTGACCGAAGGCTTGTTCGATCACTGTGAGCTTGCCTATGACATGGTATACAGCGCTAATCCCACTTCATTTATGCAATATGCACAGGAGAAAGGCGCGCGTAATGCGAAAGACGGATTTGGTATGCTGGTGGAACAGGCTGCAGCGGCATTCACTATATGGACAGGAAAGACACCGGAGACCGCCGGTGTCATTGAGAAACTGAGACCTTAGATTTGCACCTATTCAGTCCTGCGCCAGATACTCATCTTTAAGGCGCACATAGTTATCCGCTGATATTTTGAGAAACGCTTGTTCACTTTCTTTGAGCGGGCGTTTCTTCACCATTGGGTTGCCTACATATAAATAACCACTCTCAAGTCGTTTATTTGGAGGCACTAATGTGCCAGCGCCAATAAACACATCATCTTCTACAACCGCACCGTCCATGACTATCGCGCCCATACCCACAAGGATACGATTACCAAGGGTGCAGCCATGTAGCATGCATTTATGCCCAACAGTGACATCATCACCAATAATCAGAGGATTGCCCTCAGGGTTGCCGGATGACTTACGGGTAACATGGAGAACAGAACCATCCTGAATATTCGTTCTGACACCTACTTTTATGTAGTTAACATCGCCACGGGCTGCAACAAGGGGCCAGACACTGGAATCCACACCGATAGTTATGTCGCCAACCAATACACTCGATTCATCTACATAGCAGCGTTCTGCAATAGAAGGGGAGATAGAATTGTATTCTCTAACAGGCATTATAAAGCTCTCTTAAATAGTAATAACGCTACTATACGCCTCTGATCGCTCGCTTTATAGGCGCGAAAGTACAAGATTTAAGCGAACGAACGAAATGTTTCAGTTTTTTGAAAATAACCATTGATCTATTAACTGAACCCCCTATAATGCGCCCCACTTCGACGGGGAACGTCACTGACAGACACCGCGAAGAGCTTGCAGGATAAGGCTTTCAAGCAAATTCGGTAAGCAGTTTTTAGAAGCAACATTTTGAAATTAAATTAAAAAAATGATTGACACTAAAAACGAAGCGCGTAG